>NZ_JBIALB010000015.1:0-169221 GCF_042872965.1 Micromonospora sp. NPDC005087
AACCCCGAGCTGGCCGGCGATCCGCCGGATCGCTCCGACCGCCGACGCCGGATCCCGGCGGGCCTCGACCGCCAACCGGGTCGCACGCTCACGCAACTCATCGTTGTACTTCTTCGGTGCGGGCATCGCTGGTGTTCCTCCCAGGTTTCGATGTCTCCATCAAACCCGGTGCGGGACATGGTGGTGTGTTCGTTGCGGTCGGTGTGTTGGTGGTCGGACAGAAGGCCGGCGATGGCGCGGATGGTGGCGTCGAAGGATTCGCGTCGGCCGTGGTAGCGGGCCAGGATCCCCCAGTTCTTGAGGTGCCCGATGACATGCTCGACCCGGATGCGCTGCGACGAGTGTCGTTTGCGCGCCGCGTCGTGTGCGGCGATGGCGCTCAGCGGCAGCGAATTCTGGCCTTTCCGCGGTTTGGGTTTCGGGGTGATCACCGCGCCGGCGGTGTCCGTACCGAGCCATTCGTAGCCAGCGTCGGCGAGGACCTGGACCCCGATTGGCGCGTGGAGGAGCAGGTCGACGAGGCCCGCGGTCCGCGCCTGGGTGAGGTCATGCATCGAACCCGGCCGGGTCTCGCCGCAGAACAACAGCCGACCGGCCGGATCGCAGATCACCAGGGCTTTCATCGTGTTCAGCCGGGCCTTGCCGGACACGAAACGGTCCCGGCCCGCCCGGCCCTCGACCGGTCGGCGGACCCGCACCTCGGTGGCGTCTATCAACGCCGGCGGGTGGTGGCCCAGGTACGCCGCCACATCCGACGAGGGTGCGAAGCCGCACGCCGTCGGGCACTCGGCAACCACGCTCGGCCAGCAGCGGCCGCACCTCGGCGACACTGCGGGTGATCGTCGAGCGGTGCACTCCGAACCAGGCGGCCATCACGTCATGGGTCAACCCGTGCCGCAGATGCACTAGCGTGGCCAACGGTCGATCCCTGAATGCAAACCGGTGCTTCGCGCCGGCGCCGATCCCACGCCGACGTGCCCGCGCGGCAAGCCGGTCACGGTGCCGGGCCTGCCAGCGCGGCGCCGGCTCAGCAACCAGACCCTCGATCACCAGCCAGGACAGCCCCGTCATCCGACGATTCATCATGATCGCAGCACCATCCATGACGGGAACAAGATCATCGATACCCGATGATCCGCAACCGTGCACGAGGTCGTTAGTTTAGGCCTGATTCACCTTCACCCGATGGCGGCCAGCACTTCCTCGCAGACCTGCTGGCAACGGCGGCATACCTCGGCGGTCACACGGCAATGCTCATGCATCTGCGCGTGTCGCTCACACTCGTCAGCGCACGCCTTGCACGCCTGCACGCACGCCTGTACGACTGCTCTGGTCAGGTTCCGGTCGTACCCGGTCTGCCGGGTGAGCACCCGGGCCGTCGTGTCGCACATGTCCGCGCAGTCGAGGTCCAACCGCGCGCACTTGACCAGGTCGGCGACCATCTGTTCGCTCAGATCCGCATCCGCGTCTGCCGTACATGCCTGCAGGCACTCCAGGCAAGTCTCAATACACCGCGTCAACAATTGCCTGTCCAAGACAGCACCACCTGGGTGCGTGTCCAGCATCGCCATCGTCTTGGTCCTCACCACGACCCCCTTTCAACTCCAACAACTCAGTCGCGCATACCCGCCGTTATGTCGCGTAACGCAATAACCTGGCTGAAGTCTAGGGGAACGGGAGGGTTGGTCAGACCAAAAGGCACGTTCCGGACGCCTCCTTGGAGCGGGGATCGACGCCGGTGCATGTCGGACACGTCCAGGGATGAAATGCGTACCGTGATCATGATCACCGACCGCGGGAGTAGCGCCCACATTGATCTCCCCGGATCGAGCCGTCACGCTCCTCGGGCCGGCTCAGTCGGGACCCGTGCTCGGTTCATCTCTTGCTGAGTTCAGCCGGCGTCGTACTAAATCATCACCGAAATCCGCGGCGTCGGACACATCATCGCCGGAAAAGTCCTCGGACACGTCGGTGACCGTCACCCGCTTCCCGACCGCCGACCACTTCGCCAGCTACGCCGGCACCTCGCCACTAGAGGCCTCCAGCGGCGAGCGCCGCCGCCACCGGCTCAACCCCACCGGCAACCGGCAACTCAACACCGCCCTGCACACCATCGCGCTCGTCCAAGCCCGCGACCCTGGCCCTGGCCGCGTCTACTACCAGCGCAAACTCAGCGAAGGGAAGACACCCGCCGCAGCCCGCCGCGCGCTCAAACGACGCCTCACCAACGTCCTCTACCGGCACCTCATCAACGATCAACTCAAACGCGCCGCCAGCACGGGTTGACACACAAAGGCGCTCTTGAGCCTCTCCCCGCTCTGGCGGCGCCCGGGACTGCGCAGGCCAAATGAGAACCACACGACCAACGTGGGCAGCCGATGTGAGAGCGACGGCCCGGGCGCCTCGACCAAAGCCTGGCCGGACCGCGGTCGTAGGTCAATGAAACAAGTAGCCGATGTGCGGTCACAAGGCGCGGGGTGCGCGAGCGTGCTTCCAATCGGCCGATGCGGCTGCGGGAGTCAGCGCTGGTGCCAGCCAAGGCACTGGGCTGGAAGCTCACGATCCGTCGGCGGTCGGCGGTCGGCGGTCGGCGGTCGGCGGTCGGCGGTCGGCGGCGCGGAGCCGGGCCGGTTCGGGGGAGCAGGTCGGGAGCAGCCGGGTGCCCTGAACGGCCTTGAACTGCATCCAATAGCGCACAACGACGCTCAACTGCACCTGCCCCCACCTGCGGCTTCTCGTTTCTGCAGGTCAGAGTGGGTGCGGCGTCCTGTTTCACACGGAGTGCTCAACGACTTTGACTAGGGCGTGTCCTGCCGATCTTGGTGGCCGCTGGGCACACCGTATGGGTAGGGTGCTCGCCATGATCGAGGACGCCGCATGCCGTTGACGAATCCGTGGCTGACCGAGCCCACGCCGGCGAAGCGGCTCGATCGTGAACGGCTTGAAGAGCGCATTCTCAACCTGCTGTCGTCGCAGAACATGTGCGTGCTCGCGACCACGGGTTCGGACGGGCCGTTGGCCACCCCGGTGCGGTACTACCCGCTCGGCTTCGCGGTGCTCTTCACCGCCGCGCCGCGTTCGCCGAAGATGCGCAACATCGCTACCGATCCGCGCGTGTCCGTCGGGATCTTCGCACCGCTGCTCGGGTTGGCCAGCAGCCGCGGGGCTCAGCTGTTCGGAGCTGCCAGGGCGCTTGATCCGGGGCATCCGGACCGTGCGCACTATTGGGAAGCGTTCCGATGGGAGAACGAGCACGCCGAGCGGGGGCGATCGCTGTCCGAGCCGCCCGAGGACACCCTGGTGGTCGTTGAGGCGGAGCGGATTGTCTATACCGAGCACTGGCTGCGACGTGAAGGGTTCGCGCCCCGCCAGTTCTGGCGTCGCTGAAGGTACCTCTTCCTGCCAATCAGATCATGCAAGCCAAATGACGGCGGCGATGAGGACGAGGCTGGCCTGGTAGAGGGATGCCCGTTTGGCGTAGCGGGTCGCCAGGTCACGCCACTGCTTGAGCCGGTTGAAGCAGCGCTCCACGACGTTGCGCTTGCGGTAGATCGCCTTGTCGAAGGCCGGTGGTCTGCCGCCGGCGCTGCCCTTGGCGGCCCGGCGGGCGACCTGGTCGGACCGTTCTGGGATGACGTGCCTGATCCCGCGTTGGCGCAGAGCGCGGCGGGTCGAGTCGTGCGCATAGCCCTTGTCGGCGATCAGCACCTCAGGACGCTTGCGGGGCCGGCCGGGTCCGGGCTCGTTGACGCGGATCGCGTCGAGCAGCGCGAGGAGTTGGGGGTTGTCGCCGGCCTGGCCCGGGGTGAGCAGGATCGACAGCGGCCGTCCGCGTCCGTCAACGGCGAGGTGGATCTTCGTGCTCAACCCACCTCGAGACCGGCCGATGGACTCGCCATCTTGCGCACCAGGCGTCGCCGGACTTGATGGAGAGCCCCCTTTTTGCGGGCGCCAGCGGAATGCTGGTGCGCCCGCACGATCGACGAGTCGATACTGATCGTCCACTGCACCGGTGTGCCGTCGTCATGGACCTGCGCCGCGGTGAGGATCCGATCCCAGGTGCCGTCGGCCGTCCAACGGCGCAGTCGTTCGTGGCAGGTCTTCCACGGCCCGAAGCGTTCCGGCAGGTCACGCCACGGCGCACCCGTGCGCAGCTTCCACAAGATCCCGTTGATGACCTGCCGGTGATCTCGCCACCGCCCCCGCGCACCGCCCGGCTCTGGCAGCAGCGGCGCGATCACCGCCCACGCCTCATCGGTCAGTTCACCACGACGCACCACCAGCACATCGTCAACGACCAACCACTACAAGATCGGCAGGACACGCCCTAGGCGGCACCTGCTGTCTATCTGGCCTGGTGGGGGAGTGTGAGCAGGCCAGGGCGGCAACGACTGGGTGCGGCGGCTGGGCCTTACATTGGGAGCAGATTGGGTGCAGACCAGCGAAGTGGTCACCCGCTCGAAGAGCTCATCCGGCCGTACCGCAGTCAAACCGCTGACCAGCACGCAACGATGCCCGCCTCGGACCGTTTGACCTCCCAGGGATACCCGAAGTGGTCACCTGTCGCTGCTCCCAACACGGCTAGCGCCGCCCGACATCTCCGGCCGTCAAACTTCGCTGCGGCACCCGAGACGGGCATGGACAAACGCCGTTCCGGCTGAGCTCCACGGATCGCGCCGGCCTGCCATTATCTGGGACGCTGGTCCCATAGGCAAAGCCCTGACCAGGCGCTTTTGTCTGGAGACCTCTTCGGCAGTCCCGAAGGCGTCAGCACGAGTGGCTTACGCCTCAGAAGCAGGCGACGTCCGCATTTGACGAGAAGAGTGCGCGTGATCATGAAGGTCTCATTGGTATGTCCGGATGCCCGAGCGTCGAAAGGCGCCGCCCGCCTCTAGCGAGGGGCGACGCGCAGCTGACACGCCAGCTCAACGTGGTGGAGGCTCATCGTTGCTTCGCGTGAGAAGTTCACTAGGAGGGACGTTGCGCTTCTCTCAGGCTGCAGTCAGTAGTACCAAATTGCTCAAGCGGCGACCGGCCGAGAATCAAGGCATGCAGGTTGACATCGTCCAAGTGACCGGCGGCGACCCGCCGTTCGAGATCCATGACGTGCTCGTCGCCCGGCGAGCACTCCACCGCCCTGCCGATCGCCGCGCGGGCCAGTACGTGCGCGCCGTCGTGCAACAGTTCCTGCGCGACGAGTGCCCAGAGCGCGGAGTCCAACCGCGGCGGCAGCTTGACAGGATTACGCCGCTGCAGGTCTTCGTATCGCTGTTCGGCGAGTTCGCACAGGTCGTCGAGGGACCAGGGCGGCGTGCGGCCGAGCAGAACCCCGACGGTGAACGCGTACATGCCCGGACGTGCAAGTTCCGTGAGCGCCGCAGCGATCACCTTCTCGGGCTCGGGACGGTGCAGGTGAGCTGCCATCACCCGGTGCCAGAGCAGGTAGACGGCCAGCATGGGCTCGCGCGCCGCAGGAGCGCGGTGCGTGACCAGGAGTTGCTCGATGCGCTCGAGCGCCGGACGCATATCGACCCTGAGCTGCTCCTCACGCCCGGCTAGGACCTCCATGATGCAGCCGAAGAACTCGCTGGCCCTGGTGGCCGCAGTCATCTTTGTCATCGCCTCGGGATTGCCGAGGTAGAGCTCCGGAACCAGTCTGACCTGGATGACGTTGGGTAGGTGATCACGCCACTGATATTCGCGGTAAAGGTGGGTCGACCCGCGTTGTACAAAGGTCCGGACTACGTGCCGAGCGAGCCGGTTGAGACCCTCGTGCGTGAGGATCAGCCCGATCCCGGGCAGATCGATGGTGTGCGCCCCACCGACCTGTAGCCAGGCCTCCTTACGGAGTTCCCTGAGTTCGTGAACGCTCTTGGAGCGGGTGTTGTAGGCCTGGGTCGCAAGCAGTGGTAGGGCGGGCCCGGTCACGGGCCAGGTCACTCCGACAGCTTCCTCGCGGAAGTAGGAGGGACGCACGTGACTAAGGATGAAGGTTTTGTACCGGGCAGTGATACCGGCCTTCTCCGCCTCGAGGATCGCTGACCGGACCTGCTCGGCATGTTCCTCGCTCAGCTCCTTGAGAACCGGGTCGAGGATCCGCTTTTTCTCGTGCGGGTAACGGTCCCACCCCGTGTCGGGAGCGGACGTGCCCGCCGAAAGCGATTCCAACGCCGCTACGTAGTCGGTGTAGGCGAGCGTGGGGTCTTCCGCGACCCGCTCGCTGGCCGTGACGATGCGACGCATCGCTCTCATGGCCCGCTCGTACGCGTCGCGGTTGAGCGCGAGGAGGCTCGTCATGAAGGCGAGTAGGTCCTCGACGTCTGCGGGGCGCAACATCAGACGAGGAGTGAACGTGCGGGGCAGGATGTCCGCAGGTACAAGCCGCCGGGTTGATTCTCCCGGTGTCTTGATGAGGCGGTCAGCCTTCTCCCGAATCGGGGTGAACGTGGCGTTCACGGCGAATGAGAGCACGACGGCGAGGTCGTCGGCGATCTCATCCCCACCGGTGGAAATCATGAAGTCATCGGTGCCGTCAGGGAGGACGGCTTCCAGGCGTTCGATGAACCGGAGCAGGACGGTGTTCACTGGTCCCATGCAGGTGGCCAAGGTCAGGCTGCCCACCGGCATGCCGACCGGCCCGACCCTGGAGAAATCCGCGTTGGTGTAGAGGGTTCGTTGATGCTCCGTCTCGTTCAGCGCGACGTCGCCGAAGTACATCCCCGTGACAACTTGAAGCACGCCAAATGATCGCATGACATCGACCGAGAGCGTCACACGCTCAGCGGACGGTGTTGACAACCTCGAACGGTGAAGGGCGACCGCAGCCTGGTTAGCCGTTCGACTCCTTCGGTCAGCCGAGGGACCATTAGGGCGCGGGGTCCCACATGTCCAGGATCGCCTGCTCGTGTTGCCGGTACCCAGCCTCGCTCAGCCAGTCTTGCAACGCCGCCGCCGCAAGATCGCCGGGCCCGGAGCGGTACTGGTAGACCTTGGAGTACTGACTACGGGAGGCAGTGCCTCGCCGCGGGTAGGTGCTGAGGTCGACGACCGCGGGGAGTCCTTCGTCGGTTGTCAGCGACAGGTGCAGGAGCGCGGTTTCGGGTAGGGGCGACTGGTCGTCGAGCTGCGTCCACAGCGCTTTCGCCGTCTGCGCGCACCGGACGAGCGTGTCAGTGAGCTCGAACAGGCCGTGCAGGGTGAACGCTGCAGGCAGGGGCACGCCGCGGGCCCGCGCCTCCGCGGGTCGGTGCTGCTTGTCGAGTTCGGCGAGGTGGAATCCGATGCCGACGGTCAGCAACAGCGACTGCTGGTTCGGGCTCTGCGCGGCGTGGCCCGTGATGAGCTGGGCGCCGGCCCTGACGGGGAATGCCTGACGCATGCCCAGCGTGCCGGGCGTAGCGGCCCGGGCACCGGACTGAGCGGTGGTGTAGTGGCGACCATCAGCCTCGCTGATGGCCCAGGGTTCGGCGGCTATGCCCCAGTCGGAGTGGCGCGCCCGGAGCCAGCCGCTGATGGGTGCGCTTCGCATCGCGGCGATCAGGATCTCTTCACGTGTCCCGGCCGAGGGACCCCATCCGCTGTGAAGGCGTGCAGGAATTCCGTCGCCTGCGGGCAGCAGCACGGCGACTTGCAGCGTGAGGTCGAGCGGTTCGCCTTGATCGTTCATCAACGACGGACGGTGGTTGGTGAAGGGGTGGCGTTGCTCCTCGGGCGGGTTCGGCAGCAGTCTTCCCGGTTCTGTGGTGCCAACGTCGAGTGCCTCGATGAGGGTGCCGGCGGCGAACCGGCGCCGGTTTGCCCATGACACGTCGGCGCGGTCGAGAGCGCCGGGCCGAGTGCCCGCCGCGGCGCTGTCCAGGTGCGCCCGTCCGGCAGAGACACGGTGGCGTCCTATACGTCCCAGGAACGCCGTGGCATCGAACCCACTGATGCGGGTGTGAGTGCCGGTGGACGTGAATGCGACCTCGATGTCGACCAGTCGGGCCGCGAGATCCGCGATCGGCAGACCACCGTTGACGGCGGTGGTGATCCGCCGGTCGACGTCCGCGTCGCCGAAGGCCGACTCCAGCCGGGAGACGTACAGGCTCACCGGCTCGATGGGGGCGGTGTCGCCAAGACGCGTGTGCTCCTGGACCCGTATCCACGCCGCTTCGTACGTGGCCCGAACGACGTCCGCAAGCCAGGACGAGCCGGGAGGTTGTGCGGCGAGACGCGCGATAGTGGCGTCGGCCGGCTCCGGGACCGCCATCCGGATCGCCTTTAACAAGTACGGCAGCAGACCAGGATCGCCCAATGCGGTGGCGGGCAGCGGCCCGCCGTCGGCCCGTTGCAGCAGCGCCGCAAGCCAGACGGTCGCTTCCTCGTCAGGACCGAACCCGCCCGCCGCGGGATTGCGAAGGTGGTCGAACTGTTCGAGCACGTACGGGATCACCGCGGCGGCCTCGTTGCCGGACAGCTCCGCGGACAACGACGCGGCCCGGCGGAGCGTCCGGCCCGCCCGGGCGCACGCATGAACGTCGGTGAGGTCAGGCCGCAACGCCAGGGTGAGGTCCTCGGCCGCCATGCCATGTCGCCCCTCTGCCAAATCTCCGATGGCCCGGACGAGGCTATCGTCGCTGATCTCGCCAGTGATGGGTGTCAGGGCGAAGTACCGTTCGGTGTAGTCGCGGTCGCTGATCCGCCGCTGCCCGCGCCGCCGGTGCTCGGCCACCATCGATCTCAGCGGGTCTGTTGCCAGACGCGGGAAGAGCCGTCGCAGGGCCTCCGCGACCCGCCCCGTGTGCGGCGCCGGGACGTCGAGTCTGGCCAGCGCCGCCTCGTCGAATTCGGTGCGGAGGTCGGCGAGGTCGGTGGTGTCGACGAGGGCGCCGCGGTGCATGGCGATGGCCTGGTACAGGCGCGGATAGGTGATTCGCAGGAATGTCAGGGTGATGAAATCAACGACGTCGACCTCAGCAGCGCCGACCAGTGGCAGGTAGATGTCGACCTGGGCGAGCAGCCGCGCCACGCTGCGCGGCTCGGTCAGGACCCTCAGCAGCAGCGCCTCACGCTCTTCGACCATGCGGCGCTGGGCGTCCTCGCTCAGCGACGCGGACGCCCGGCCGAGCGCACCAGCGCAGCCGGCGTTGAACAGCGACTCGGCGTGCTCCAGGCGGACCGGCGGCTGCTCGAGGCGTATCGTGACGATCTTCTCCAGGAACGCGACGGCCCGGGCGCCGTGCTTGTCGGCGATCGGGGTCGTAGACAGCACGTCGAGGATGGTTTCTTGGTCGTACGCGAGGACATAGTGCACGTGCGGCAGCCGGCCCAGCACCCGCACCGCCCGGAAAACGGCCAGGAGTTGCTCGGGCTGCAGCCGGTCGACGTCGTCGATGACAACCAGCGTCGGACGGGCCAGCGCGCGTAGCGCGTCGCTGACCTGGTTTGCCTGTTCCGCGAGGGTCGTTCCCTGGTCGTTAAGCCGCTGTACAGCCTCGGCGGCCATCGCGGTCGCGGCGCTGCCGACCACCGGCACCATCGACAGCGCTGGCGTGGCCAGGGCACCGTACCTGGAAAGGTGTCGCCGGACCCGGTCGCCGGCGGTGGTCTTCTCCGGCACGGCGGCGCGGATCGCGCCGAGCAGCTCGGTGACGACCGCGTCGGGACCGGACAACGCCCACGGGTTGATCCACGTGACGCCCCACCGGTCAGGGTTGAGTCCCGCCTCGATCATCAGGATGGTGCTGGTCTTACCGCTGCCCCACGGGCCGACCAGCCCGACCACGGTGCTGCTCGGCCGGGAGCCGATCTGGTCAAGCAGGGCGACCGCGCGTGCCACGAACGGGCCGCGCCCGAACAGGTCCTCGTTCGGCTCGTCGATCGGGTCATCGACCCACCAGTTGCCGTCGGGCAAGCCAGACACCGCCATTCGCCAGCCATCTCCACAGCGCGGCCAGCGTACCGAACCGACGCTCCCACAACTCATTCGGCGCAAGATCAAGATCACATGCCCTGATCTGCCGTGAGGTGCGCGGTCGATCATGCCCGCCGATGTCCGCTAATCCTCGAAGTTGAACTCGAAGGTGCCCGCCTCGATGCGGTCGATGAGCTGGCTGACATCGTCGGCCTGCCGGATCACGCTTTCCCAGCCACTGCTTGTGATGTCGGCCAGTAGCACCGGTGCAGGTCGCTGCGCAGGTCGAGCACAAGCTTTCACGTGAGCCGTCACCGCCGATGATCGCGATGCCAAGATGCTCATCGGTGGCTTCGTCCCATGCGTCATGCAGCTCGAGCATCTCGCGTGGCGAGTTGAGCCAAACGTAGGCTCCCGCCGGAACCACGACTCACCTTGGAGGTAGGTTCGCCAAGCGGCTGGCAGAGACCGGCCCAGGGCCTTGTCGGCGTTGGTGAACTCCTGGTCGTTCACTGGGCCGCGGTACTCGGCTTCCTCGATGATCGCGCCGACGATGTGGGCGTTGAGGTCGGCAAGCTCCTCGGCGGGGATCCAGTACTCCAGAACGTCGCGGCCACCGGCCTGGTGAACCTCGTAACGGCCCAGGTACGACCGCTCGACGTCGAACCGGGTTACGTAGCCGACACCCTCGGCGGGGACGTTCCACTCGCGGGCGATCTTCGTGGCGTACCAGTGGTCGAGGACGGCGTAGAAGATCGGCTGGTCCGCCAGGCGTGGTGGCCAAGCCCGCCAGCCCAATGCCGCCACGAGGTCAAGTTCGGCCTGCCCGGTGGGCCGCCACAGGGTGATTGTGTCGGAGTTGTCGACGGTTTGCTCCTCGACAATCGTGGTTGCGGGTGGTCGTGGCGAGCCACGCGTCCAACATTCTGGTGATCGGCCCCGAGCGTTGCCGTGGCCCGGCCGGCTCGGCCATCCGAAAAGGCGTGCGCGAGCGGTCCCCGCATGCGCTCATCTGCCGCGAACAAAGTCGGACCACGTTCGTAAGATCTCGCCTATGTCGCGAGTAAGCCCGGCCCGGCGGTCCACATCACAGCTCGACGTGCCGGTCCTTCGGGGTCTCGGACCCACGTACGAAGAGAACCTGCATGGGCGGCGGCACGCAGCGGTCCTCCTCAAAGTCCTGACCGACGGGTCCGTGAGCGCCGCGACGAACATCGCGCTCGCAGGGCACTACGGCAGCGGAAAGAGCAGTGTCATCCGCGGCGTCCAGGCGGGTTTGGACAAGCAGAAGATCAACTGGGTCAATCTGTCGCTGTCAAGCCTGGGCATCGACGACACGAAGCGGGCGCGCATCCAGCAGGACGGGACGCTCCCGCCACTGACGAACCTTATCCAGAAGGAGATCGTCAAGCAGCTGCTCTACCGGAAGGCGCCCGCGGACATGCCGGGCTCGAGGTACTTCCGCATCGACTCATTCAGGCCCGGCCCGGCTGCGATATGGGGCGCCGCAGTCGCGGTTGGGTTCTTCGTGATCGCGGTCCTGCTCGGGCTGGTGAGTCGCGTGGAGAAGATGGGGCCCCAGGACCTGGTCACCAGTCATGACTGGGTGCCGTGGATCATCGTCGCTGGGTTCGGCGTGTTCCTGGGCGTGATCTGGTTCCTGGGTTCGCGTGCTCTGCAGAGCCGGGTGCGGGTGGAGAGCGTCTCCGCGGGCGGAGCGGCCGTCACGCTCAGCGCGAAGGAGAACTCATACTTCGATGAGTACCTCGACGAAATCGTCTACTTCTTCCAGAAGACGAAGACCCAGGTCGCGATCTTTGAGGACCTGGACCGGTTCAGGGACCCTCACATCTTCGAGACGCTACGCGAGCTGAACACCGTCTTGAACAACTCCGAGCAGATCAAGTCGCGGCCGGTTCGGTTCGTGTATGCGGTCCGCGACAGCATCTTCGAGCAACTTAACGTCGATGCCGCCCCGGACGGCGACGCGGACGCCGATACCGATACTGCAGCGCTTCGTGCGTCAGCTCTGGAAACCGCCCCGTCGGCGAACAGGACGAAGTTCTTCGACTTGGTCGTCCCGATGGTTCCGTTCATCACGCACCGTTCGGCGCGGGACCTGTTGGCGGCGGAGTTCGCCGAATCTGATGAGCAACCTTCGACTGCGCTCGTGAACCTCGTCGGCGCGTATCTGACCGACATGCGTCTGATTCGCAACATTCGGAATGAGTTCGAGATCTACCGTGCCTCGGTCCTGGGAGAGAAGGGCCTTAAGGGCCTCACCGCGGACCGACTGTTCGCGATGATGGTTTATAAGAACCTCCATCTGGAGGACTTCGAGGCCATCCGGCTTGGAACAAGCAAGATCGACGAGGCCCACCGGGCCTTCCGCGACATGGTCAAGTATCAGACGGGCCACCAGGCAGCGGTCAGCAAGGGGGCGCTAGACCGGGTCGCGTCGAGCGCTCTGTGGGACAAGCACGCGAAGGCCGCCGGCGAGCGGCTCCAGAAAGTGCTGCCCATTGTCCACCGGGCGACGCGGCGTGGTGGCCAGCCGGTCCTTCAGTACCAGTCGGAAAACTACGCGCTCTCGGACCTTACGTCCGGCGACTTCTGGAGCTCGTTGCACGAGACTCGCAAAGAGGTGCACCTGATCCAACCTGGATACGGTGGCGTTACTCTGTCGTTCGATGACGTGATTGCGCTGGTCGGGGATGAGGTGGCTGCGTTGGATGACTCCATCGAAGCCGATGTCGCACGTCTCCAGCGCGCCTCCCGGGCCGCGCTAGAGACCAAGGACTTCGTCGCGAAAGCCGCGATGGCGCAGCTCATGGCCAGGACGGACCTGGTCATGCCCACCGACAGCGGCGTCGAACGCAGCCTGGATGCCATCGTTGCCGACCTCGTGTCGCCCTTGGCCCACGACCTCCTCGCCAAGGGTTACATCGACGAAAACTTCACGCTGTACTGCTCGGACTACCATGGCATCGCCATCAGCGTCAGCGCGATGAACTTCATCCTCCACTGCGTCCAGGCCGACCGCGCAGACCACCGGTTCCGGTTCGACGAGGCTGTCTCCATCGACGCAGTTGAGAAGGAGATGGGCGCCCGCTTCCTCGACGGCGAGAGCGTCTTCAACGTCGAGGTCTTCGACCACTACCTGCCCACGCGCCCAGAGCGGCTCGACAAGGCACTCGACAAGCTCGTCATTCGCGGCGCGGCCGACTCATCTTTCATCGATGCGTACCTTCTGGACGGCGCGTCCAGGGAACTCTTCGTAGGCCAACTGGCTCCTCGCTGGAAGGGTGCGTTCGTCCATCTGGCCGAGAGAGCCCCGATCGACCTCGCGGCGGCCGTCGCGCTCGTCGATGCCGCTGTCCGGAGCGCTGGTCGAGACGTCGACTACGAGTCCTCGCACCGGGTCGCAGGGTTCCTCTCGGAGCACTACGCCCAGATGCAAGCGTTTGTCGGGGCCGTGGAGACGTCGAAGGCCGCTGACGTGGCGGTCGTGGTTCGGCGTCTCGGCGCCCAGGTCAGCGACCTCGCGGTGCTGGGGGACGCACAGCGCAAGGCGGTCATCGGGGCTCGCCTGTACCCGGTCACGAGGGCGAACCTTTCCACGGCGCTCGGTGAAAACACCCCGCTGGCCCTTGACGTGGTGAAGGCAACCAACGCGACTGTCTACGAGCACATCCTCGACCACCTGGACAGCTACCTCCATGCCCGGGAGGAGGACGAGGTGACCGTCGATGCCTCGGAGGAGTTCGTCGCGGTGCTGAATGACGTTGCGGGTGCTGCCGAATCCGCGGTGCTGCCGGTTGCGAAAGGCGCTTCGGAGTCGTGCAAACTGGCCGACCTGGACGAACTCGACGATACGGCATGGACCGCCGTGGTGTCGGCGAAACGGTTCGCGCCGACCGTTCGGAATGTGAGCCAGTTCGTAGCAAAGTTCAGCGTCAACGAGGAACTGGTGAAGACCCTGAACAGCCTCGACCTCACGGAGGTTGAGGAGGTAGAGGAGGAGCCCAGGTACGACCTCGGGTATGCGCTGGCTCATGCCGAGGACCTGGACCCGGCAGCGAGGGTCCGGCTGGTGAAGCAGCTCGAGCTCCCCGACGGGTTGAATCCCGACCGCCTGACCGACGCGGGGCTCAAGCTGCTCCCGGCGCTGCTGGCCGCCGAACTGGTGCCCGATGCTGCCGAGACATATGCGCGCGTAAGCGGTAGCCCGTTCGCGGTCCGCGAGGAGTACTTTGCGGTGTCGAGAAACCTGGCGTCTTACGTGTGCGAGCTACCGCTATCGAGCGACGACCTGCCCAAGGTGATGCGGAGTCGACGTGTGGCACCGGCCGTCAAGCGGGCGATCGCCGATGACGCGGAGTACGTACACGGCCGGTTGTCCAGGCAGGGCGCCATCGCGATCTGCGAGTGGGCGGCTAAGGGCAATACCGTCTCGGTGGAGCTGCTGGTCAAGCTCAGCGAAGCCGGAGCGCCCGCCGAGCACATCCTGAGTCTGCTGGAACCCCACCTCCCTGATATTGAGCTACCCGTGTTGGACCGGATTCTTCTGGCGCTGGGCGACGAGTACGAACCGCTCACCAGGGTTGGTCACCACCGTTCGAAGCTGAAGGAACGGGACGGGACCGAAGAGCTGCTCAATGAACTAAAGCGCCGCAATCGGGTCAGTTCGTTTAGCCAAGCGTTGTTCGGCGGCGTCCGGGTCAACATGCGTCACTGACAGCTCGCAATGGTTCCGCAACCCGCCCACCTGGAGTGATTGTTAGGAACCATCAGTCATGCAGGATGGATTTCCACCATCGCGCTGCGCACAACACCATACCCGATCATGACGGGGTATTCCGATCTGGCGCCGACCGGGCCTCGCGATGCGCGATAGGCGCTGGGTTAGGTCGAGCGCGCGGCCGTGGGATCGGGGTGGCGGTGCCGCAGTCCCAGAAGTTGAACAGCAGTTCGCCGAGGGTGGTTGGCTTCCAGTAGAGGATTTGGTGGTGCTCGTCGGGGCCGAGAGCGCTCAGGTCGAGCTGTGCCAGTGGGGCCTGTAGCTGGTCGACGGTGAGGACCTGGACGTCGGTCAGGTTGGTGATGGCGGCGGCGAGGTCAGGGTGGTCGACGAACGTGGTGGTGACGTCGCCGTTGGCGTGGGGTCGGGCGAAGGCGATGAACGGCAGGGTGGTGTGTCGTAGCACCGCGATGTGGTGCTGGGCGTCGGCGATATCGACCGTGTGGAAGTTCGGCGTGACGCCGGCGGGAGTGACGCCGGTGACGGTGGCGTCAATAGCGCGGGCGGCGTGGTGACAGACAGGGGTGAATTCGCCCAGGTCCGCCTGCCGGCCAAGGCTTGGGTTGAAGCCGGTGGCTCCGGGCGGCAGCTTCATGGTCGGGCTCCTTGGTCGTCGCGATCGGTGCAGGCTATCCGACGCTGTCGTGGTGGTTATGGTTCGCGGACCTTGAACCGGGTGATGGGCTTGGTGGTCGTGCGCGGCACTTCCGCTAGGAGTTGGTTGCCGTCGTGGACGGGGAAGGTGGTGTCGGCGTCTTCGACGGTGAGGGTTCGACCGGTCGTGGCTGATGCGAAGGATTCTGGCCGGCGATGACGAGGGCGCCGCGGCTGCTGACGCGTCGTTCGAAGCGTTGTGGTTCGGGGTGCCGGGGTGGGTGGGGGTCGGGCGGGGTGGCGTCGCGGATGCGGGCCTGCTCTTGGGGGGTGAGCGGGTTGGGCAGGCTGCGCAGCAGGGACCGGTCGGCCTCGAGGAGGGGCAGGACGCGTGGTCGAGGTGGATGGTGACGCGTCGGCTGGCGAGGTGATAGCCGATGGGATGTTGCCGGCCGGCGAGGCTGACCAGTCCGATGGCGTTGACGAGCCAGTCGAACTCGACGGGGCCTCTCGGCTTGAGCTGGCCGGCGATGATCGGGGGCGGTCCGGCGGGACAGCCGCAGTCGGCGAGGAGTTGACGCAGGTGGGTGAGGGCGTCGCAGAGTTGCATCACTTGACCGATCTGGCCCGGCTGTATCAGTTGTAAGCCGACGTCGAGTTCCTCGATATCGGCGAGACCCGCAAGACTCGCCACCCGGCTTCGCCGGCTGAGGATCGTCGGGCCCGAGCGGCGATGATCCGACCCCGGGGGAGCAGCTCGGGAGCGTCCGGGATCAGCCAGCTTGAACTAGGACTGGTCACGGCGATTGCGGTAACCACGGCAGCACATGGCGGACAGCCTGCGGCCCGGGCATCGGTGACGACGCCGAGCGGCAGCCGGTTCCGGGACCCGGATCGGGGAGCAGGATGGGGGCAACAGGGTGTCCTGAACGGAGGTGAACCGCGCCCAACGGCACCGAACGGTGCTCAACTGCATCCGCGCCTACCTGCGGATTCATGTTTCAGCAGGTCAGAGTCGTTGCAGCGTCCTGTTTCACACAGCAGTGCTCAACGGCGTTGAACGGACTTCAACTGCTGTCTATGTCGCCTGGTGGGGGAGTGCAAGGAGGTCAGGGTGGTAACGACCGGGTCTGGTGGCTGGGCCTTGCGTTGGGAGCAGATTGGGTGCAGGCCGGCGAAGTGGTCACCGCAGCGAAGTGCTCACCCGACCGTGTCCCGGCCAGGTCACTGAGCTGCAACGATGCTTCGTTCCGGAGCGCTTGACCTCCCAGTGGAGGTCGAAGTGGTCAGGTGTCGCTGCTCCCAGGATGGCTGGTGTCCGCCGGGGTCACGGGCCGCCTAACGTCGCAGCGAGAGACGCGCCACACATCGATATTGATCGCGCTGTCCCGCCATGCCGAAGTCGTTTCCGGTCCCGCCCTCTGAGACTCGGATCCCACCTCGCAACGTCATGACCAGCTCCTGCGTGGTGACCTTTTCGGCGGATCCGAAGGAGTCAGGCGCGCTGCTGGGCAGGTGACAGGGCCGGGGTATCCGGCTGGTGGGGGTCACTCACGCGTGGGCTTAGGATGCGCGAGCCAGCACGGCCGTCGCTGCGGCGAGACCGATGAGGCACGTGAACGCGGCGATGACGCCCATCCAGCCGGGCCGCGGCGTGACGGCCCTCGGCCTCGAAGCCACCGGGGTGCAAAACAGTGGCGGGATGCTCCCTGAGATGGCGATCACAAACGCGCACAGCGACGGCGCGGTCACGGTTGGATAGGCCCAGCCTCCGAGCAGGGGGGTGAGCAGGCGCGCGCCGACGGCGGCGGCTACCAGGAACGCCGCCGCTGTGCGCCGCCAGGCGAGCATGGTCCGCTCGAGCTGTAGGCCACCGTCGCCGTCCGCGGAACTCGACGTGTCGTGTCGACCTGCTGGCCGCCTGGTCGCCGATGAACCTGTCACGTCCCGTCCACGGATCCTGATGGTGGGTCTTCGGCGAAGCGGTGGGCCTGCGGACCATCCGGCCTGTCCACATCCCGAATGCACAATCGTGAACGGGTACAGCCTGGGCCCGGGGCTGCCCAGCGGCGTGCCGCAGGGCAGATCACCGCACGAGACCGATCAGGATCAGCCCACCCGCCGCGACCAGGCCCAGCCCGAGCGGCACCGCCAGCGCGGGTGGCGGCAGGCTCCGACCGAGCCGCATGGCCGCCTCCGTGCGTAGCCAGCCGATCCACGCCTGGACCGGCGCCGCCGCACCGAGCACGATCAGGACGATGGCGGCTGCCCGGCGTAGCCCGGGGGCGATGGGTAGGGTCAGCGCCTCCAGCGCGATACCGGCCGCGAAGAGCGCCAGCGAGGTACGGATCCAGGCCAGGAAGGTCCGCTCGTTCGCGAGACTGAACCGGGGATCGGGGTCGACGCCCTGGTTGAAGACCCAGCCGGGCCAGCGGCGTGGTCGGTTCGCTGGCTTGGGGCTGCCGTTGTTCGTTTCGATTACCACAGGGCTGTCACTCCCTCTCCGGCGACGATCACGCTGCCGATCATCGCCAGAGTCACGCTGCCGATCATCGCCAGAGTGATGACCCACCGGCGAGCCTGCTCCTCTGGCAGCCAGCGGGACAGGACCTGGCCGCCGGCGATGCCGATCGCCATCGCCGAGACGCAGGACAGCAGCAGTGGTCCGGAAAGCTGTGGCGTGGCTTTGGCAGCCAGCGAGAGCACGTTGGTGGCCAGGCCGACGAGCCGCACAGTCGGCACGAAGGTGCGCTGTTTGCAGTTGGTGTTCAACGCGTAGACCGCGAGTGGTGGGCTGCCCGTGCCCGCTGTTGTGTGGAAAAAGCCGGAGGTGAAGCCAGACAACAGCGGCCCGCCACGGCGGTGCAGGAACGACAGCGGGTTGCCGTGGGCGACCCAGGCGACGGAGGCCGCGGTGATCGAGCCAACGCCGATGAGCAGCAATGGGCCGGGCAGGGACGTCACTACCCAGGCGCCGAGTGGAATGGCAACGATGCGGCGATCTGATGCCTTTCACCTCCCGGTGAAGGTCGAAGTGGTCAAGTTATCGCTTCTCGCCGAACGGGCCGCGCCCGTTGCCGGTCGAGCACCCGGTCCGGCCGGAATCATCACTGCTGAATCGATGTCTGGCTCTGCGGCCAGCCGCGCAGGTGTCGGTAGGCGTCCCGAGATCTGAGACTCCGATCCCATGGGCACCGTGTTGACCAGGAGTTCCTGCTCAGTAACCACTTCGGCGGGTCCGAAGGGGTGACCCGCAAGGGGACGGGTGGGCCCTTGGAGCGTGATCTGGTCGCCAGCACGACCAAGATCGTCAGACGTGTCGACCGTTCAGCCGCTCCAGCTGCATGAGCAGCGCGGAGTGGTCGTCGTCTGCGTGACCTTGGGCCTTGAGCGACGCCATGAGCTGTGCGACCACGGCCCCGATCGGGATCACCACGCCTGCCTCGCGGGCAGCCGAGGTGACGATGCCCAGATCCTTGTGGTGCAACTGCACTCGGAAACCGGGCTGGAACGATCGCGTCAGCATCGCCTCGCCCTTCTGGTCCAGCACGGCACTGCCGGCCAGGCCCCCACCCAGGACGGTCATCGCCTTCTTGGTGTCAACGCCGTAGGCCTCCAGGAAGATGATGGCCTCGGCCAGCAACTCGAGGTGCCCGGCGACGATGAGTTGGTTGGCCGCCTTCACGGTTTGACCGGAGCCGGGCGGGCCGACGTGGACGATGGTCTTGCCCACCGCCTGGAATACCGGCTGAGCCGCCTCGACATCTGCAGGTTCGCCGCCGACCATGATGGACAGCGTTGCGTTGACCGCTCCGGCCTGGCCTCCGGACACCGGCGCGTCGAGCAGCCTCAGGCCCCTGGGCTTCGCCTGGTGCCACAGTTCCTTGCTGACGTCAGGGCGGATGCTGCTGAAGTCGATGACGAGCGTTCCCGGCCGGGCGGTGTCGAAGACGCCGCCCGTGCCGGCCAGCACCTCCCGTACGTCCGGCGAGTCGGGCACCATGACACACACGACGTCGGCGTCCGCGACGGCTTCCTCGATGCTGTTCGCGGCCCGGCCGCCAGCTTCCACGAGACGACGGGTCTTTGCCGGACTCCGGTTGTGACCGATGACATCGAATCCGACCCGGACGAGATGCCCAGCCATCGGCGCGCCCATGATGCCGAGTCCAATGAACGCTAGTCTTGTTGCCATTCAGGTTCCTCCTCGGGCTACCCGTGCTTTGCGCGGTGCATCGCGACGCCCAGTGACCTGCCGCCGTCGACCGTGAGCACCGCGCCGGTCACGTAAGCGGCCCGCTCGCTGAGTAGGAACGCGGCAGATTCGGCGATGTCGTCGACGTCGGCGAACCTGCCGAGCGGGATGAGGTCCAGCATCGCGGCCTGCGCGAACTCGTCGGACAGGATGTTGGCGGTGGCCTCCGACGTCGGGACGAAGCCGGGCGCCAGTGCGTTCACGCGGATCCCGTGTGGTCCCCACTCACGGGCCACGGATTTGGTGAACGCGAGCATCGCCGCCTTCGCCGCTGCGGAGTGTGCCACGGCAGGGGCACCCGTCCACGCATAGGTGGCGATGATGTTCAAGATCGCGCCGGGCCGCCCTTCGGCAATCAGCCGCCGGGCCAGCGCCTGAGACAGGAAGAACGTCCCGTACAGGGAGATCTCCACGACCGCTCGGAAGCCGTTCGGCGACAGGTCGACGGTGGGGCAGGCGAAGTTGCCGGCCGCGTTGTTGACCACGCCGTCGACTGCGGGCAGCTGGTCGATCAGCGCCGCGACGGCGTCGGCGTCGCGCACGTCGAGAGCCGCGCTTCGGCAGTTCACGCCCTCCTCACGCAGGCGCCGCTCCGCCTCGGCCAGCCGCTCCTCGCCGCGCGCGACCAGGACCAGCTCGTGTCCGTCGCGGCCGAGGCGGCGGGCGATGCCGAAACCGATGCCCGTGCTGCCACCGGTGATGACGAAGGTGCTCACGAGCGTGCCTCGATCCACGCGTCCGCCCACAGGTGGATCGCACGCGCCCGCCGTGAGTACCGCTGGAGCGGGAACTCCAGGGTGTAGCCGATCGCCCCGACCACCTGGTGGCACTCGGCCACCGCAGCGCAGGCGGCCGGCCCCGCGTATGCCAGGGCGTCCAGGTCGGGTGATCCCTCGGCCAGCAGCAGCAGGCCGTCGGCGCAGAGGGCGGCGTCGGCGAGCCGTTGCTGGACGCTGGCCAGCCCGGCCAGCGTCCCGCCGAACGCCTGCCGGGTCGTCGTGTGCTCCAGCGCGAGCCGCAGGGCCTCGGCGGTGAGACCGGCGAGGTACCCGACGGTCGCGGTCACCCAAGCGGCTTCTCGCCTGCCCGCCTCGGCGGCGTCCATCAACTCACCGTCGTTGATTTGGGCGCGGGCTGCGGCGATGCTGTCCCCGTACGGGACACGCTCAACTGCGGCGACCGTCGCCACCCGGAGGCCGTCTCCGCCGGGCACGATCGCGCGGTCGCCGGGCTCGGCGTAGCGGGTCATCCCTGACACGAAAGGGCTTCCGCCGAGCAGGGCGTCGAGTTCGTGCAGCGCCGCCGGGCCGCGGCCTAGCTCCACCGCAGCCGGACCGAGGAATGGCAGGGCCTGCGGATCGTCGGCCAGGTCGAACCAACCGGCGCTGGCTAGATGCTTTCGCAGCGCCGGTAGCTGGTCGTCTTCAGTGCTGCCGGGCCGCCACGGGCCGGGGGAGCAGTGGTCGGCGACGATGGATCGGATGGACGACGTGAATGCGGCGACCTCGGTCATCGGCACGACGCTCGACCTCCTTCGATGGTGTGGATCGCGGGTAACGAATCGAGCACCTCGCGGGTGTGTTCACCCAGCCCCGGCGCATGCCGCTCCGCAGGCGTGGCTACGCCGTCGATCATGAACAGGTTGCCCAGCAGCCGTACCGGTCCCACGCCGGGCTGTTGCACGCACTGCACGAGCCCGTTGGTCTGCACCTGCTGGTCGTCGAACAACTGGCTGAGTTGGCGCACCTCGCCGACGGGGATGTTCCGGGATCCGAGCAGCGTGATCCACGCTGCGGTTGTCCTTGCCTGGAACGTGGCTACGAACCGCTGATGCGTCGCGAGTCGGCGGGAGCGCTCGGCTTGGTTGGCGGGGGCTGCCTGCGGGTTCTCGACCCAGGGATCGTCGAGGCCCAGCACCTCCAGCACGTGGCGTCGCTGGCTCACGTTCAGGCATGCCAGGGCGATGTACCCGTCCGCCGTTTCGTAACAGCGGTAGTAGGGTTCTAGCTCCTCGGCGGCGGCGGTAGCCTTGGCTGTGGCCTCGATGCCGGCGCGGGTCAGCGGTCGTGCCGGCTCCTTGGTCGCCACGGACTGCTCGAGTCGCACGAACCGCTGCACCTGGGTGGTGAGCGCCGCTCCTAGTAGCGAGACCTCGATTCCTGGGGCCTCGTCCGAGGCACGCTGGTGCAGTCCGGCCAGGACGCTGATGGCGGCCAGCAGTCCTGTGGTGAGGTCGGCCATCGGGATTCCGCCGGAGCGGCGTGGTACCTCGTCACCGACGCGGACGTCGGCCATGAGCAGGCCGGAAAGCGCCTGGGCGATCAGGTCGTAGCCGAGGCGGCCAGAGTCGGGGCCTTGGCTGCCGAAGGCGGAGATTGACACGTAGACGGCGCGGGGGTTCAGGCGGCGGACATTGTCCCGGTCGAGCCCGAACGCCGCCGCCCTCGCCGGTGGCAGGTTGTGCACGACTGCGTCGGCGGTGGCGATCAGGCGATCGCTCGCCGCGCGTCCCTCAGCCGTCTTGAGGTCCAGCATGACCGAGCGCTTGTTGCGGTTGAGCGAGTAGAAGTAGTTGCTCTGGCCGGGCGCGTGCGGCTCGTAGTGGCGCCAAGCGTCACCGCCGGGTCCTTCAACCTTGACGACGTCTGCCCCGAGGTCGGCTAGGAGCATCGTCGCCAAGGGGCCAGCCACGTACTGTGCGTAGTCGAGCACGCGGACGCCGGCAAGCGGTAGCCGCAGGGCTGGTGCGGTCGCGTGGTTGGTGGTCGCGGAATCCATCAGGAGCAGCCCAGGCCCTGGCGGGCGATGACCCGTCGCTGGATGTCCGAGGCGCCGCCGGCGATGGTGGTCGCCACTGCGGCCCGGTGAAAGGCGGCGATGCGACCGTCCGCCGGCCCGTCGCCACCGGACTCTATAAGTGCCTGCGGCCCGAGGATCTCGACGGCCGCGCCGGCCAGCCGCTGCATCAGCTTGGCGACCGACAGTTTCGCCATGGACGACGCCTTACTCGCCGGCTGTCGCCGGGCGAGTAGCTCGGTGGCCCGCCGCCCGTGCAGCCGGGCGGCCTGTGTCTCGCCACGGAGCCGGCGCAGGGTCTGCCGGTGCGCCGGGGTCGTGCAGTGCGGCTCCAACTGGTCAAGCAGCCAGTGGACGACGCCGACCTTCTCGCTGGTGACACGCTCGAAGTCCAGGGTGCCCATGAGCACCTTCCACCCGCCGTGTAGTTCACCGACGATCTGGTGGGCCGGGATCTCCACATCCTCGAGGAGAACCTCACCGAGGGTTCCACCGCCGAGTGTCTCGTGGACGCGTACCTCGATTCCCGGGGTGTTGATGTCGGCGACGAGCACGGACAGCCCTCGGTGTCGGGGCCGCTGGGTGTCGGTCCGGACGGCGAGGTAGATCCAGTCCGCGTACTCGGCGCTCGACGTCCAGATCTTGCGGCCGTTGACAATGAACCGGTCGCCGTCGAGTACCGCGCGCGTGCGCAGCGAGGCGAGGTCCGAACCCGCCTCGGGCTCGGAGAAGCCCTGGCAGAACACGAGATCGCCGGCCGCCACTGGCGGAAGCAGCCGTTCGAGCAGGTCCGGCGTGGCGAACTGGAGCATGACGTTGCCGATGGTCTTGACGGACAGTAGGTAGCTGGACAGCGGGAGCCAGTGGTAGCCAAAACGCTCCTCGGCGGACAGTGTGTCGAGGGGGTCCAGGCCTTGGCCGCCGAGGCGCTCCGGCCAGTGCAGGCCGATCATTCCGGCCCTACCTAATTCCTTGTACGCGTAGCGCGAATCGGCGTCGGAGGGCATGCCTTGGAACCTGTTCTCGCCGCGCTCGGCGAGCACTGCGGACAGCGCGGTGGCGAACTGTTCCACCCGGTCTGTCAGGTCACCCATCACCACAACGTCCTCGCCAATCAGTCGCTTTGATCCGGTGCCGGTCGTGCCTGCCGGAAGCCCTCCGGCGACACCGGCTGCAGGCCCCCACCGCCAAAGTCGAAACGGTGAGTCGGCCGCGACGCCGAGCCCCACGGGCGGAATTGCACCGTCGGTCGGGTCGCGGAGGGGCTGGCTGGGATGTTCCATTCAACGGAAACATCTTTCGCACACTGGAAGCATAGGATTGCCGGTGCGGCCGGTCAAGGCCAGCCGGCTCGCGGTGCCCGGCGCCAGGAACGCGGTGCTGTCGACCGTGGTGTCGTTGGTTCAGCGCAACGCGAGCGCGGCAAGCGTCGCGTTGACGATGCTGCCGGGCTGCAGGTCGTGCAGCTCGTACAGGTCGTGCACCGTGCCAGACTGGCCGAAAGCGTCAACGCCCAGCGGAACGCAGGCGACGCCGAGCGCGGACCCGAGCCATGCCATCGCGTGCGAGGCTGCATCGTGGACGGTGACCACCGGCGCGCGATCCGGGAAGGCGGCGGCCAGTACTCCGGGGATAGAGGGCACCCGCGCGGAGCGGATGCCTCGCCGCAGGCAGCTCTGCCACGCGCCGTAGAGCCGATCCAGTGACGTCACGTCCACGACGTGCGCGGCGATGCCCTCGTCGGCGAGTTCAGCGGCGGCAGCGAGCACCTCGGGCAGGACGGCCCCGGAACCGACCAGGTGCACCTGAGGTGCGCCACGTGCGGCGAGGTCGCTGGCGTCGATCAGTCGGTAGGCGCCGGCCAGAACCTGGCGTCGCAGCACCGTGTCACTCATCCGGGCCCGCGCCGTCTCGAACGGTGCCTGGTCCAGCGGCCGGGTGGTGAGCCGGAAGTAGTGGGCACCCGACTCCTCCGGCGTTGCTTCGGCTCCGGTCTTGGCGCCGCCGGCGATGCGTCGCAGCGAGTCGCAGAGCAGCCAGTCGACCGCGGTCGCGTAGGCGGGCTCGAAGAACGTCGTGTTCGGCAGTTCGAGCCCGACGCTGGGTGTGATCGTTGACTGGTGGGCGCCACCCTCGGGAGCCAGGGTGACGCCGGACGGTGTTCCCGCCACGACGAACCGGGCGCCGGAGTAGACCGAGTAGATGAAGGCGTCCAACCCGCGCAGCACGAACGGGTCATAGACGGTGCCAACGGGGAGCAGCGGCTGTTCCGACAGTTCCCGAGCCAGTCCGAGCTGGCCGAGGAGCAGGAAGAGGTTCATCTCGCTGATGCCGAGCTCGATGTGCTGCCCGGTTGGGCCTTCTGTCCAGCGCAGCACCGGGTCGGTGTTCCACGACCGCTGCTCGGTCGGCGAGAAGACGCCTGCGCGGTTGATGAAGCCGGCGAGATTGGTCGAGGTGGCCACGTCGGGGGCCGTGGTCACGAGGTACGGGGCGACATCGCGGTTTCGGGACAGCTCGCTCAGGATCCGGCCGAAGGCTTCCTGCGTCGACGTCTGTCTCCCGGCGCGCAGCCCGCTGCTGGTTGGCACCTGGACGGGTCGCGACGTCTTGGAGGAGGGCCGCGCGAGGTGGGTGCGTCGGGCGGCGATCCACCGACCGGCGGGGGTCGACGGGTCGAACCGGTCCCATTCGGTGTCGCGGTCGAGTCCGAGCGATGCGCGCAGCTCGTCCACCTGGTCGCCGGCCAGCAGGGCGGAGTGATTGCGCGGGTTACCGGCGATCGGCAGGCCCCATCCCTTGACCGTATAGGCGAAGACGACGCTCGGCCGGTCGGTCACGGCATCGCAGGCCGCGAAGGCCTCGAGGAGCGACGGGAGATCGTGACCGCCGAGATCCGTGACCAGCTGGGCCAGTTCCGTGTCGTCCACGTCCGAGATGAAGGGCTCCACGTCGCTGGGGGCACCGTCGAGGAACTGCTTGCGCAACTGCGGGGCGCGCAGCCCGAACAGCGACTGGTACTGCTCGTTCGGCATGGCGTCGATCCAGGCCATCAGCCGATCCCCGCCGGGACGTTGGAACGCCGCGCGTGCTCGGCGGCCGTACTTCACCTCGACGACGTGCCAGCCGGCGGCGGCGAACTGCTGCTTCCATTGCCCGACGCGCACGCCGGGGACCACGCGGTCCAGCGACTGGCGGTTGAAGTCCACCACCCAGGTGACGTTGCCGAGCCCTTGGGTTGAGGGGTCGGCGATTGCCTCCCGCACGTTTCCCTCGTCGAGTTCGGCGTCGCCTATGAGGGCGACGAACCGTGACCGCGGCCGGGCGCCGAAATGCGCGTCAACGTAACGACGGGTCACCGCGGCGAACAGCGGTGCGGCGGCGCCCAGGCCGACCGAGCCGGTGGAGAAGTCGACGTCGTCGGGGTCCTTTGTCCGCGACGGGTACGACTGCAGTCCACCGCGGGCCCGCAGCGTGGTGAGGTAGGACCGGTCGAGGTTGCCGAGCAAATACTGGATAGCGTGGAAGACCGGCGACGCGTGCGGTTTCACGCTCACCCGGTCCGCGGCGCTCAGGTGCGCGAACCACAACGCCGTCATCACCGATACGAGCGAGGCGCTCGACGCCTGGTGCCCGCCGACCTTGACGCCGTCACCGGTGTCCCGGTCGTGGTTGGCCGCGTCCACGATGCGGGTTGCCAGCCACAGCACGCGTCGTTGAATTTCGTCGAGGACATCGATGTCGGGGGCGGCATGGTGGGTCGCGGGGAGTGCAGAAGGTTCGCCGGCTACCTGGATGTCGGTCATGGGCCCGGTCCTCTCGCAGTCAGGGACGGGTGGATACGCGCGTCACCGTCAGGCGGCGCGAGGGGTGAAGAGTGCGCCGAGCGCGTCCACCAGACGGTCGAGGTCGTCGCTGGTGTTGTAGGCGTGAACTGAGACGCGGATCAGTGATCCGCCGGCCCATTCACGCACCGGCGCGTCGATCCGATGTTCGGTCAACAGCCGGCGCCGCATGGCCTCGCTGTCGCACGGTGGCAGCGGCACCGAGACCATCTGGACGAACCAGTCATCGGAGTCCGGTGTGAACGGTTCGAGGTGAAACAGTCCGCTGACCGCAGCGCGCGCGGCACGCGCCAGCTCGTGGCTGCGGCGCCGGGCGGCAGCCCACGCCTGGGTCTGCTGGCAGTCGATCGCGGTCGGCAGCGCCAGGAACGCGCTCGGATCGCGCGTGCCCTGCCACCGGTGGCGTTCCAGGAAGGTAGACCCGGGCTGGGAGCCGTGGCTGATCAGTGGCGCGAGGATCCCGGACTGGTACTCCGGGCGGACGTATAGAAACCCAGTGCCCCGTGGCCCACACAGCCACTTGTGACAGCTCGCCGCGTACACGTCGGCGCCGAGCGCGTCGAGCCGCAGGGGTATCTGTCCGGGTGCGTGTGCCCCGTCGATCACGGTCATGATGCCGGCGGCCCGGGCGCGGCGGCAGATCTCGGCCACGGGCAGGACGATGGCGGTCTTGGACGTGATGTGGCTGAGGAAGATGACGCGCGTGGCCGGGCCGACCGCCGACCACAGCGCCTCGACCAGGTCGCCCGGGTCCTCGACGGGCAGCGGCAGACGGTGGCGGACGTATCGGGCCCCGGCCTCGGCGCAGACCTGTTGCCACAGCAGATCCATCGCCTCGTACTCGTGGTCGGTCGCCAGCACCTCGTCGCCGGGTCGCAGCCGCAGCGAGCGAGCGACGGCGTTCAGACCGGCCGTCGTGTTCTGGACGAGGACCACGTCGCGCGCGGAACAGCCGAGAAACTCGGCCAAACGCTCGCGCACGCCCTCCATGAGGGTGCTGTAGCCGTGGGAGAGCAGGGCGGACGGGTGGCGTTCGAGGTCACGCTGCCAGCGCTGAAACGCGTCGAACACGGGCTTCGGGCAGGCGCCGAACCCCCCGTGGTTCAGGTGGACGAGGCTCGGGTCCAGGAGGAACTGGTTGTACGGGTCGTCGCGGGCGACGGAACTGGTGCTCATGGATGTTCCGGCTCGAGCCCTTGGGCGCGCGCGACGGCCTCGGCGGTCGCCTTCAGCCGGGGAACGAACGCTGCCACCAGGTCCTGGGCAGGGACTCGGACCGCGGACGCGGCGATGTTGATCGCCGCGATCGCTCCGTTGTGGGTCGGCACCGGCACGGCGCAGGAGTTCAGCCCGGCCTCGTACTCTTCCAGCGAGAGCGCGTAGCCGTCGCTGCGGATGGTGTCGAGTTGCGGGGCGAGCTGCTTCCATGAGCGGACGCTGTGACCCGTGCGCGCAACGTACGGCGCTTGGCCGAGCTGCCGTCTCGCATCAGCGGGATCGAGTTGGGCGAGCATGCACTTGCCGAGTGCGGTGCAGTGCGCCGGGGTGCGCAGCCCCGGTGTCGTGTCGACCCGTAGCAGGAAGCTGCCCGGCGCGGAGGCGAGATACAGAACCTCAGCGCCGTCGAGAACGGCGAGGTTGACCGTCTCGCCGGTTTCCTGCGCAAGGTCGCGCAGGAACGGCTGGGCGAGGTCGGGCAGCGCCAGGCCGGACATGAGCGGTCCGACTAGCCGCATGACGCTCATGCCGATGCGCAGGCGCTTGGTGCCCGGGTCTCGTGTCAGGAATCCGCGCGCGAGCAACGTCGAGACGACTCGATGGGCGGTCGGCGTCGGCCACTTGAGCCGCTCGGCTATGTCGGTGAGCGACAACTCCGGCACCGCCGCCGTGAACAACTCTAGGACGTCGAGCACTCGGCCGAGTGACTCGACGTGTTGACTTTCGCTGGCCTGAACTGATTTCATCTCGCCGGAATGGTCTACCAGTGCCCGCCCGTTGTCAACAAACGCGGAACGTCAACGTAGCCGACCGCGGTCGCCAGCAGAAGCCGTCTGCCGGGGGCCCGCTTCGACGACCTCCTGGCGCGGTGAGCGACAGATGCGGGCGGGCGAAAGACAGAGGGGCAGCATGGCACGAGCCCGTAGGATCAAGACTCATTTCGATCGCCCGGTCGACGTGATCGATCACGTCTGGATTCCCATGCGTGACGGTGTACGGCTCTCCGCCCGGGTGTGGCTGCCCGTGGATGCGTCCTCCGACCCGGTTCCCGCGATCCTGGAATACATCCCGTATCGCAAGGGCGACGGCACGGTCGTGCGCGACTCGCAGATGCATCCGTACTTCGCCGGCCATGGCTACGCCGCGGTCCGGGTGGACATGCGTGGTAGCGGCGAGTCCGAGGGCGTGCTCCTGGACGAGTATCGCGCTCAGGAGCAGGACGACGCGCTGGAGGTGCTCGCCTGGCTGGCGGAGCAGCCCTGGTGCGCCGGAAAGGTCGGGATCATCGGCAAGTCGTGGGGCGGCTTCAATGGGCTTCAGATCGCCGCTCGCCGCCCCGCGCAGCTCGGCGCGATCATCACTGTCTGTTCCACGGACGACCGGTACGCCGACGACGTCCATTACCTGGGCGGGACTGTTCTCGCCTCGAAGATGCTGCCCTGGGCGTCGACCATGCTCGGCTTCAACGCGCTGCCGCCGGACCCGGCCGTGGTCGGTGAGCGCTGGCGGGAGATGTGGCTGGAGCGCCTGGAGGGCAGCCCGCCGTTCGTCGAGGCCTGGCTCACCCACCAACGACGCGACGACTACTGGAAGCACGGCTCGGTCTGTGAGGACTACTCGGCGATCGAATGCCCCGTGTACGCCGTCGGTGGCTGGGCGGACGGATACTCGAACGCGATCCCGCGTCTGCTCGCCGGCCTCCCCGGTCCACGCAAGGCACTGATCGGCCCGTGGGGCCACCAGTATCCGGAGTCCGGGGTCCCCGGCCCCGCGATCGGGTTCCTCCAGGAGTGCCTGCGCTGGTGGGACCACTGGCTCAAGGGAATCGACACCGGGATCATGGACGAGCCCGTGCTCCGCGCCTGGATGCAGGAGCCGGTACCGCCCCGGCCCGCGTACGACGTTCGTCCCGGCCGGTGGGTGGCCGAGCCGTCGTGGCCACGGACGGACGACCAACGCCTGACGTACACGCTGGATGCGGGAGCACTCGTCGACCACCCGGTCGCGGAACGGCGCCTGGAGATCGACGGGACTCAACTCGTTGGTCTGGACGCCGGCGACTGGTGCCCGGGCGGCGGCGCGGCCGACCTCCCGTTGGACCAGCGGGGCGAGGATACCCGGTCGCTGTGCTTCGACACGGAGCCGCTGGCGGACCGGATCGAGATCTTCGGTTTCCCCGAGGTCACGCTCTCGCTGGCCGCGTCGCAGCAGCTCGCCACCGTGGTCGTCCGGCTGTGTGACGTCGCGCCGGACGGCTCGTCGCTACTCGTGACGCGCGGCGTGCTCAACCTCAGCCACGCCGGCGGCCACGAGGATCCTCGGGCCCTCGAGCCTGGGCGGCGCTACGAGGTCACAGTGCCGATGAACGCCATCGCGCAGGCGATCCCGGCGGGGCACCGGCTCCGCCTGGCCGTCTCGTCGTCCTACTGGCCATGGGTATGGCCGCCCCCGAAGCCGTTCGCGCTGTCGTTGTTCACCAGCGGGTCCACCCGCCTGGAGCTGCCGGTGCGCACGCCCCGGGCGGAGGACGGGCAGCTGGCGACCTTTGGCGAGCCTGAGGTAGCGGCACCGACGCCGGTGGTGTCGCCGCCCGGCGACCCGGCCGGAAAGCGGCTGGTCGTCCGCGACCTGGCGACCGGGAAGGTGGAGATCCTGCGCAGGTCGGAGGACGACACAACGGTGACCACCACCGGGCTCGCGAAACGGCGATCCAGGCTCGAGACGTACGCGATCACTGAGGGCGACCCGCTCTCGGCCAGGGTGAGCAGCGAGACGATCTACCATCTGGCCCGCAACGACTGGTGCATTCGCATCGAGGCCCGTAGCGCCATGACGGCCGACGGCGAGAGCTTCCGCGTGACGAACACAGTCGAGGCCTTCGAGGGCGAGGTCCGTGTCTTCGCGAACACCCGCACGTTCGAGGCCCCCCGTGACCACTGCTAACCGCCCTGACCGCCACCGAGGTGACTGTTGACTTTCGCTGGATAGAACTGCTTTCATCTCAGCGGAACACATGTGAGGCCGATCACCGGCGCGGCGGTACCGCGTGACACGAGACGGCCCCTGGCCCCCGCCATCTGCACAGTTCGAAGGTGGAACTCATGGACGCGAGCAACAACATCGGTAACCGGACCCCCGGCGCTCTGAGCCGCCGCAACCTGCTCAAGTACTCCGCGCTCGGCGTTTCCCTCGCCGGTGTGAGTTCGCTGCTGGCCGCGTGCGGTGGCGAGGAGGGGGCCGGGGCGAACATCTCGAGCAAGCTGCTGCGGATCCACCTCGACGAGGACATCTCGAACCTGGACCCGGCGTTCAACGCCGGCCACACCAACACGACCGTCCGTGCCAACATCTTCGAGCACCTGGTGACCTACCGCCCTGACAAGTTCGAGCAGGTCAACGAGTTGGCGGAGAAGTTCGAACCGTCCAGCGACGGGCTGCGCTACGACTTCACCCTGAAGAAGGGAATCCAGTTCCACGGCGGCTACGGAGAGCTGACGGCCGACGACGTCAAGTTCTCGTACGAGCGCATCGCCGGCCTGACCGAGCCGAAGATCAAGTCCGCGTACCGGTCGGACTGGATTGCCTTGAAGGGCGTCGAGGTCCACGACAAGTACAGCGGGGCGATCGTGCTGAAGGAGCCGTTTGCTCCTCTGCTCGCCACGACCCTGCCAGTTGGTTCGGGTGAGATCGTGTCGAAGCGGGCGGTCGAGGAGCGGGGCGAGGCGTTCGGCACCAGCCCGATCGGCACGGGCCCGTACGAGTTCGTCGAGTGGAAGCGCAACCAGCAGGTCGTGCTCAAGAAGTTCGCAAACTATGGCGGCGCGGCCAACTACGCCGACAAGCCGCTGTGGGAGGAACTGCGGTTCGTCGTCATCGCCGAGGACAACCCGACGACCATCGCGCTGGAGACCGACGAACTCGATTTTGCTGTGCTGGGACCGACGACAGTCGCCCGGATCAAGAAGAACAACAGCTTCGAGGTCATTGAGAAGACATCGCTGCGCTACAACTGGATCGGCATCAACGCCGGCCACCCGAACTTCAAGAACAAGGACGTGCGGCTGGCGGTCATCCACGGCGTCGACGTTCCCTCCATCATCGCGGGCGCCTTCAACGGCCAGTGGACGCCGGCGACCGGAATCGTCGCGCCCGGGATGCCGATCGGCTACTGGAAGGACGCGCCCGTCTACAAGCGCGATCTGGCCAAGGCCAAGGAGTTCCTGGCCAAGGCCGGCGCGCAGGGCATGAAGATCGAGATGTCGGTGTCGACCGGAACGCCCGGCGCGGCCAAGGTCGCCGAGATCGTGCAGGCCAACCTCAACGAGGTGGGCTTCGACGTGAAGGTGCTCGTCCAGGAGGGCGGTGTCTTCAACCAGGCCACGCCGGAGGCGAACGCCCAGAAGCAGCTCTTCTACATGAGCTACGCCACCAAGCCCGACCCGTCCTGGTCGACCAAGTGGTTCACCAGCGACCAGATCGGCGAGTGGAACTGGATGAACTGGGACAACAAGGAGTTCACCCGCCTGCACAACGAGGCGCTCGTCGAGATCGACCCCGCCAAGCGCAACGAGATGTACATCCGGATGCAGCAGCTCATGGATGAGGACGCGGTGGCGCTGTGGGTGGCGTGGCCGACGGCGTTCCTGGCCAAGCGCAAGGGCCTGAAGACGCCGGTCCGTCCCGACGGAGACTTCATCCCCTGGACCTTCGGCCGAGACGCCTAAGATCGCGCCGACAGTTACCGGAGACAATTAGTGGCCACGTACCTGCTCAAGCGGCTCGGCATGACGGTCGTCGTCGTGCTCGCCGTGATGACCTTTCTCTCCCTCCTCGTGCACCTGGTGCCCGGGGATCCGGTCGAGATCGTCCTCGGGCCACAGGCCACGCCGGCCCAGGTCGAGGTCGTCCGCGCGGAAATGGGGCTCGACGATCCCATCCCCGTCCAGGTGTGGGACTTCGTCGTCGGCGCCCTGCACGGCGACCTCGGCCTGGACTTCCTGTCCCGCACGCCGGTCACCCAGCTCATCGCGCAGGCTATCCCGCACACCGTGGTGCTCGCGATCACGGCGCTGGGCCTCGCGGCGCTCGTCGGTATCCCGCTCGGGGTCTACGCCGCCCGGCGGCAGAACTCGCTGGCCGACCGGGCCATGGCGCTGCTGTCGATCGGGTTCATCACGATGCCGTCCTACGTCGCCGCACTGCTGCTGCTGATCGTCTTCGCCGTCCAACTGGACGTGCTACCGGCGGTCGGCACGGGCAGCTTCGCGAACCCCCTGGACTACGCCACGCACCTGGTCCTGCCGGCGTCCGCGCTGGCGATCGCGTGGATCGGATACGTGGCGCGGCTCGTGCGCACCAGCATGCTGTCGGTGCTGGGCTCGAACTACGTGCGCACCTCCCGGGCGTTCGGCGTGCGCGACCGGATCATCTTCTACAAGTGGGCGTTGAAGAACGCCATCATCCCCACGGTCGCCGTGCTCAGCTCGGGCCTCGCCGATCTGCTCGGCGGCGCTGTCCTCGTCGAGATCATCTTCTCCCGACCGGGACTCGGGCGCCTCACCGTGGAAGCGATCTCCGAGCGGAACTTCCCGATCGTGCAAGGGGCCGTTCTGGTAATCGCGCTGTTCTACGTCCTCACGAACCTCCTCGCGGACCTGTCTTACCGGCTGGTGGACCCACGGATCCGCGTCGAGGAATCTGCGGTAGGAGCCTGACGTGACCATCGCCCCCGCTCCCGACCGGGTACCGCGCACCTCGGCGGGCCTCCGTCCGCTGCTCGGACGCCTGGTCCGGCGCCCCGCCGGCGCCTTCGGCGTGGCGGTTGTCGCCGCGCTCTTGCTCGTCGCCGTGTTCGCCCCGCACGTCGTGCCCTACGACGGAGCGACGCAGGACATCCCCAACCGGCTCCAGGGCCCCTCCGGCAGCCACCTGCTCGGCACTGACGGTCTCGGCCGTGACCTACTGTCGAGGATCCTGCTCGGCGTCCGCATCGAACTCGCCGTCGCGCTCCCCGCCGTATGCACCTCACTCGTGCTCGGACTCCTGCTCGGGCTCGTCGCCGGGTACCGGGGTGGGTGGGTGGACAACGTCGTGGTCGTGTTCATGGACACGATCCAGGCGTTCCCGTCGGTCGTGCTCGCGCTGGTGCTCGTCGCGGTGCTCGGCCCCTCGTTGACCAACCTCGTGATCGTCGTCGCCATCACCTTCGCACCGCAGTCGGCGCGGGTAACCCGGGCGTCCGTGCTCGCCCTGCGGCAGAGCCCCTTCATCGAGGCCGAACGGGCACTTGGCGCCGGCACCCTGCGGATCATCGGCGTACACGTGCTGCCCAACGTCATCGCGCCGATGTTCATCCTGCTGGCGATGAACATCCCGAGCGCCATCACGGTCGAGGCCGGCCTGTCGTTCCTCGGCATGGGCGTGCAGCCTCCGACACCTTCGTGGGGCGTCATCCTGAGCGAAGGCTTCGCGGACGTGTACGAGGCGCCGTGGGCCGTGCTCTGGACGGCACTAGCGCTCGTGCTGACCACCATCGGGTTCACGACACTCGGCGAAACCCTGCGCGACGTCTCCGATCCACGCCTTTCCGGAGCAAAGGGGTTGCGCTATGACCGATGACGGTCGCATCAAGAACGACCCGTACCTGCTTGAGGTCGACGGTCTGGACGTCACGTACCACTCGCAGGGGCGCGCCCTCGCCGCCCTGCAGGACGTGACCATCACAGCCCGGCCGGGCGAAATCATCGGCATCGTCGGGGAGTCCGGCTGCGGCAAGTCGACCCTGTCGGCCGCCCTCCTCGGACTACTGCCCCCGAACGGCGAGGTGACCGGCGGGCGGGCGCTCTACCAGGGGCGCGACCTGTTCACGCTCGGGCCGGAAGAGCGTAGGCAGCTGCGGGGCACCGAAATCTCCATGGTCTTCCAGGATCCGCTGACAAGCCTCAACCCCACGCTCACGATCGGCAGCCAAATGCTCGACGTGCTGCGCGCCCACTCCCCGACGCGGGACCGTGCGGCGGCTCGGCGCCGCATCGTCGAGATGCTGGAGCGGGTCGGCATCCCCGACCCGGCGGCCCGCCTCAGGTCGTACCCGCACGAGTTCTCCGGTGGCCAACGCCAGCGCATCATGATCGCGATGGCGCTCCTGCTGGAACCGGCACTGCTGATCGCCGACGAGGTCACATCGGCCCTGGACGTGACCCTCGAAGCGCAGATCCTCCAGTTGCTGTGCGACCTGCGCGACGAACGCGGGACCACGATCCTGTTCATCACCCACGACCTGGGAGTCGTCGCCCAGATCTGCGACCGGGTCGTGGTGATGTACGCCGGCCGGGCCGTCGAGGCGGCCGAGGTGACGGACCTGTTCGACCGCCCGCTGCACCCCTACACCGAGGCGCTGCTGGCGTCCGTCCCGTCACGACGGTGGCGAGGGTCCGAACTCCCGACAATCCCCGGAAGGGTGCCGTCCCTCGCGGAGCTTCCCGAGGGCTGCGCGTTCGCGAACCGGTGCGCGCACGCCGAACCCTGCTGCGGGGAACAGCGGCCCCGGTACGTCGAGGTGACGGGGCAGCGGGTGCGCTGCCACCTCTACGACCCCGAGTCGGGGCACGCGAATCTGCGCCAGCCGAGCGCGGCGACCACCGGGCGGAAGGAACAGCCGTGACCAACGACCATGACCGCCCGGACGCGATCGTCAGCGTGCGAGGGCTGCGAACGCACTACGTCGACCGGCAGTGGTGGTTCCAGCGCCTCCGCGGCCGCCAGCCCGGTGCCGTGCGCGCCGTCGACGGCGTCGACCTGGACATCCGCCGCGGCGAGGTGGTCTGCCTCGTGGGCGAGTCCGGTTCGGGCAAGACGACGCTGGGCCGCGCCATCCTACGACTGGCCCCCGCGACGCACGGCCAGATCTTCTTCGAGGGACGGGACATCACGGGGCTCCGGGGCGCGGAGTTCCGCCGACTGCGACCGAAGATGCAAATGATCTTCCAGGACCCGCACGGCAGCCTCTCGCCGCGGCTTCGCGTGTCGGACCTTCTCACCGAGCCGTACCGCATTCACGACGTGCCGGCAGACCAGCGCTACTCGGTCGCTGAGCTGTTGGAGATGGTCGAACTGTCGGCGACGCTCGCCGAGAAGTACCCGCACGAGCTGTCCGGCGGGCAGGCCCGCCGAATCGGCATAGCGCGCGCCCTGTCGCTGCACCCCGACTTCCTGGTCGCGGACGAGCCCACGGCCGGCCTCGACGTCTCCGCCGCGGCGAAGATCCTGAGCCTGATGCGCTCGCTGAGGGCCAGCCACGGCCTGACGTACCTGGTCATCACGCACAACCTGAGAATTGTCGACTACCTGGCCGACCGCCTGGCCGTGATGTACCTCGGCCGGGTCGCGGAGATCGGACCTGCGGAGCAGGTGCTGGACGCCCCGGCCCACCCGTACACCCGGGCCCTGCTCGACTCGGTGTCCGAGCCCGACCCGCATCGCCGGCAGGGACGGCGGCGGTTGCTGCTGCCCGGGGAGATCCCGAGCCCGAAGAACCCGCCATCGGGGTGCAGCTTCCACCCCCGCTGCCGCTTTGCCGAAGCCGTCTGCCGCGAGGTGCCGCCACTCGCCGAGGTCGATTCCCGGCACCTCGCGAGCTGTCACCTCTCGTCGAAGATCAGAGCCGCCGGAACGCCGGTGTGACAGGTACGCCGGCAGCAGATCCCGCCACGTACCAGCCGACCAGTCTTCGACGCGGAAGGACGACCTCATGCGTGTGCACCGCCTGACCACCAGCACCTACCGGCTGCCAATGTCGCAACCGTGGGACATCGACGTGACCTGCCAATACCTGATCGTGACAGAGCTGGAGAGCAGCGACGGCCTGGTCGGGCAGGGCTTCAGCTGGACCCCTCAGATCGGTGCCCTCGCCATCGAGACGATGATCGAGGAGGACTGCCGCCCGTTCGTCGAGGGCGGACCAGTGGCGCCCGAAGCCGTGTGGGACCGGTTGTGGTGGCGGCTGCGCGAGGCCGGCGCGGGTGGCATCACCACCCTGGCGATCGCCGCCGTGGACATCGCGCTCTGGGACCTGGCGGCGAAGCGGGCGGGGTCGAGCCTCGTCGACCTCATTGGACGGCAACGCGACCAGGTGCCGGTCTACGCCAGCGGCGTCAACCGGCACCTGTCCCTGGCGGAGCTCGAGGAACAGGCGCGCCGCTGGGTCGCGGCGGGACACACCCGATTCAAGATCAAGGTCGGCCGGCCCGAGCTGGACGAGGACATCGAACGGGTCGCCGCGGTACGCCGCATCATCGGGCCCGACCGAGTGCTCATGATCGACGCGAACCAACTGTGGGACGTCCCCGCCGCCCGCCGCGCGGCGAAGGCCCTGTCCGCCTTCGACATCCACTGGCTGGAGGAGCCACTACCCGCCGATGACACCCAGGGGTACGCACACCTGCGTCAGGCGATCGACATCCCCATCGCCACGGGGGAGAGCCTCTACACCGAACGCCAGTTCCGGGATCTGCTCGCTGCCGGCGGATGCGACTTCGTCCAACCCAACGTCTGCCGCGTCGGCGGGATCACCCCGTTCCTTCGCGTCGCCCGGCTCGCCCGGACCTTCGACATCCCCGTCATGCCGCACCTGCTGCCGGACATCTCGGGACAGCTCGCGCTCTGCCTGCCCCTGCCGGCGCTGGTCGAGGACATCGACTCTGCATCACTTGACGCGCTCGGCGCGCTGTCCCGGCCCAGCGGGGTCACCCTGACCAGCGACGGATTGCGCGCCGCGACGCCACCCGGGCATGGGCTGGCCTTCGCCACCGACCGCCTGACGCGGGTGACGAGAACCTCCCGCTCATGACGCGGACACGCGGCATGACCGACGGCGCCCGACACCGAACAACGCTCACTGAGAAAGGTGTGCGATGAATCCAGACCAGCAGGACACCCGTCCGCCAACGCATCAGCTTGACCCGGAGGCGGTGGTGCGCGAACTCCTCGACTGCGGCATCACCCACGTGATCACCGTCCCCGACTACGTCATGCTGTCGGTCTACCGCGCCTTGGAGGCGAAGCCGGCAACGCACCCGCAGCTGATCTACACGTGCACGGAGGACGAGGCCGTGACCATGGCGGCCGGCTTGCACATCGGCGGAGCACGTCCAATGGTCATGATGCAGAACCAGGGGCTCTACGCCTCGCTCAACGCGGTTCGCGCCGTGGGTATCGACGCGCGCCTGCCGCTGTTCATGATGATCGGGCAGTTCGGGCGGGAGTACGCCAACCTCGGCAGATCGCGGCAGGAGTCCACACGGCCGCTGGTCCGCAATTGCGAGCGCATTCTCGACGCTCTCGACATTCCGTACTTCGCATGCGAGCGACCGGAGGACGTCGGCAACGTGGGCAAGGCGTATCGACTGTCACAGGAGCGGCAGTGGCCCTGCGCGACACTCATCGGCACGTACACCGCCTGGCCCGGCGCTCCGACGAGCGATGGCGATGGTGCGGGCGGTGCGCCCGACGCGGCACAAGTCCACGACGCGAAGCGCTGACAGGGGGTCAGGACAATGGCAATGAGCACCGCCCAAGCGGCGTCTGTGATCGCGGCCCACCGGCCGCCGGACGCCGTCGTCATCTCGACAATGTCTTCGCTGCGGCATTTCCCGCGGCTGTCCCCGAGCCCGCTCAACCTGAGTTGCGTGCCGCTGATGGGAGGTGCGTCGGCGCTTGGCCTGGGAATCGCCATTGCGCAACCAAACCGAAGCGTGCTCCTGCTCGACGGGGACGGGAGCCTGCTCATGCAACTCGGGTCGCTGGTGACGGTGGCCGGGGTCCAGCCGAAGAACCTCTACCACTTCGTCTTCGACAACGGTGTCTGGTTTGAGGGCGGCGCCAACTTCGCGTTACCCGCTGCGGACCGGATCAGCTGGACGGGACTAGCGACCGCCGCTGGCTACGCGGCGACGTACAGCTTCTCCGACGCCGCCGCACTCGCCTCCGACCTTGACACTGTTCTAGCCGCCGCCGGACCGTGCCTGATCCGGTTGGACATCGACAAGGACGCCGCGGACCGGACGCAGTGGTCGGGCGTCAACCTTCAAGAGGAGACCCCTGACTCGCAGTTCTCCCGGATGGGCGACGAGGCCCGCACCGTGATGCGCGCCCTTCAGCAGAGCCAGGTGGGGCAGGCATGAGCAGCACAGCGACACAGGCACCGCACGCACAGGGCGTTCTCTCCGCCCTCGTGACGCCGTACCAATCCGACGGAAATCCGGATGAGACCGCGCTGGCCGCTCTGATCGACTTCCAGATCAGCCACGGCGTCGACGGCCTGTTCATCCTCGGTACCTCGGGGGAGGGGCTCCTGCTCTCGCCGGATGAGCGCAAGGCCTTCACCGAGACGGCGCTCAAACTTGTCTCGTCCCGGGTGCCCGTAGTCGTGCACTGCGGTGCCGCGGACACCGCAACGGCGGTGGAGCTTGCCCGCCACGCGGCCGGGTGCGGAGCTACCGCACTCGCGTCGCTACCACCACTGTTCTTCCCGTACACGCCGGAATCCCAGCTGACGCACTTCACCCGCATCGCGGAGGCTGCGCCCGACTGTGCCCACTACGTGTACGACAATCCGGAGCGGACCGGCTACGCCCTGGGCCCGGATCTCGTGATCAAAATGATTCGCGAGATCCCCAACCTGCGCGGGCTCAAGGACACCGGGGACTCGCTCGCCCGGATCACCACCTACCTGTCCCAGCCCGATCCGCCGATCGTGTACACAGGGAACAACGTTCTGCTGCTGGGAGCCCTGACGATGGGCGCCGCGGGCGCGGTGTCGACATTGGCCAACGTGGTTCCCGAACTGTTCGCGGCCATCGTTTCCGCGCACCGCCAGGAACGCCTCGCCGAAGCCCGGGACCTGCAGCTCACCGTCGCGCGGTTTCAGGCCGCGACGGCCGGGCTGCCCTACATCGCGTCCGCGAAACACCTGCTTGACCAGCGCGGGCTACCCGGCGGAGCACCCCGGTCCCCGCTGCCGGCCCTGTCACCCGAGCAACGCGCGACGCTCGAGGCCAGGCTGGCCGCTGACCCTGCGCTGCTGACCTGGCTGCAACCGGTCGACTGACCCCCGATGCCCGAGCCGTATCCGCGCCGACCCGCTCCGGCGACCGCCGTGCCGGCGACGCCCCATCCATGGGAGGCAAGATGACAAGGCTGGACGGCGAGTGGCTGCTCACCGGAGCCGCTGGGCAGATCGGTGGAATTCTGCGTACCGGGCTACGCTCCGTCGTGCAGGGTTTGCGGCTACTTGACATCAAGCCGTTGACCGCCGACTCGCCCAGCGAACGCGTTTACCGCCTGGACCTGCAGGACCTGACCGGCCTCACCGAAGCGATGGCCGGCGTCCAGGGCGTCATCCACCTCGCCGGCATAGCCGACGAGGCCGACTTCCGGGACCTCATCGAGGTCAACATCGTCGGTACCTACCACGTGTTCGAGGCGGCCCGGCGGGCAAACGTCGGGCGCGTCATCTTCGCCAGCAGCAACCATGTCACCGGCTCCTACCCGACGGGAGTACCGGTCGGTCCGGACATGGCGGTACGCCCGGACGGGTTCTATGGCGTCAGCAAGGCTGCGGGCGAAGCAGTGGCCAGGCTCTACGCCGACAAGTTTGGCATTGAGGTGGCGTGCCTGCGCATTGGAAGTTGTTTGCCTCGTCCGACCGAGCCTCGACACCGCCATACCTGGCTCAGCCCCAGAGACGCAACGGCCGCCTTCGTCGCGGCGATGGCAGCCCCCGATCTCCGATACACGACCTTTTATGCCGTCTCCGCAAACGAACTGGGATGGTGGGACCATGAGCCCGGTCGCGCTCTCGGCTACCACCCGAGCGAGAACGCCGAGTGCCACCCGCCTGGGTCGACCTGGGAGCCGGCCACGGACAGCGTCCAAGGCGGCGTCCTCGCGACGCCGGCCTACACCCTCGACAGACAGCGCCCCATCCGCACTAAATTCACGAGATCATGAGATTTTGGACATTAAGGGCGGCCGGATCGTGTCGCTACGCCTATCTGGATTCCGGCGGCTGTGCAACGACCGTTGGGGGTGCGGGTTGGGAGCAGGGGGTGCACTGAACGGCGCCGAACTGCATCGAACAACAGCCGACGGCCCGCAACGGCACCCGCTCCGCACCTCGACCAGGGCATGGATGGAGCCTCCCGCGTCGCTCCGTCCCTGTCGGTGGTGCACCCAAAGCGGGATACCGCGAAGGCGTGCTTGCAGTGTATGTCCGTCCAAGACCTTCAGAGCTACGTCATTGGCGCGCCGCTGGCGAACGTGGTGAAAAGAATCTCGGGTTTGTGAATGCGTCTCAGAGCTGATCATCTCGTGGACGCTGCGCGCCCTTGAGCCGCTACGTAGCTCAATCGCCCTCACCCGGCTCCGAGATCCCACGACCACTCGGCACACCGCCCGTACGCGGAAGGACTATCAGCATGAGCACCCTGGGTACCGAACCCGCCCGCATCACACATCTCATCGGCGGCCGCTGGGATGGCACCTCCGGACGGACCAGCGAGGTCTTCAACCCGGCGTCCGGGGAGGTGACCGGCCGTGTCGACCTGGCATCCGCGGACCTCGTAGGCGACGTCGTGGCCACGGCCCGGACCGCGTGGGAGGGTTGGGCCGACACGTCGCTGGCCAAGCGAACGCAGGTACTTTTCGCCTTCCGGGAGCTTCTCAACGCCCGAAAGCAGGAGATCGCCGCGCTGATCACCGCCGAGCACGGCAAGGTGCTCGACGACGCGCTCGGCGAGGTGACGCGGGGCCTGGAGGTCGCCGAGTTCGCCTGCGGGATCCCGCAGCTGCTGAAGGGTGGGTTTACCGAGAACGCCTCCACCAAGGTGGACGTGTACTCGCTCCGGCAGCCGCTCGGCGTCGTCGCCGTGATCTCCCCGTTCAACTTCCCCGCCATGGTACCGCTGTGGTTCATCCCCATCGCCATCGCCTGCGGCAACGCGGTGGTCCTGAAACCCAGCGAGAAGGATCCGTCGGCGGCCGTGGCCGTGGCCCGGCTCTGGCGCGAGGCCGGTCTTCCCGACGGCGTGATGAACGTGGTGCACGGCGACAAGGAAGCCGTCGACGCGCTGCTGACCCACCCTGACGTCAAGGCCGTCTCGTTCGTCGGCTCCACCCCGATCGCCCGGTACGTCTACGAGACCGCGACGGCGCACGGCAAGCGGGTCCAGGCCCTCGGCGGCGCCAAGAACCACATGCTGGTCCTGCCCGACGCGGACCTCGACCTGGCCGCGGACGCCGCGATCAACGCGGGCTTCGGTTCCGCCGGCGAGCGCTGCATGGCGATCTCGGCGCTCGTCGCGGTCGACACCATCGCCGACGAGCTCATCGAAAAGATCACGGACCGGATGCGCAAGCTGCGCACCGGCGACGGCACCCGCGGATGCGACATGGGGCCACTGGTCACCAGCGTGCACCGCGACAAGGTGGCCGGCTATGTGGAGGCAGGCGTCGATGCGGGCGCGACCCTGGTCGTCGACGGGCGCAAGGACGAGTTCGACGGCGGCGACCAGGGCTTCTGGCTCGGGCCGACCCTCTTCGACCACGTCACCCCGCAGATGTCCATCTACCGCGACGAGATCTTCGGCCCGGTGCTGTCCGTCGTTCGCGTGAAGTCCTACGAGGAGGGGCTGAACCTTATCAACGCCAACCCGTACGGCAACGGCACCGCCATCTTCACCAACGACGGCGGCGCGGCGCGGCGCTTCCAGAATCAAGCGGAGGTCGGCATGGTCGGCATCAACGTGTCGATCCCGGTGCCGGTGTCCTACTACTCGTTCGGTGGGTGGAAGGACAGCCTCTTCGGCGACACCCACGCCCACGGCATGGATGGCGTCCACTTCTACACCCGCGGCAAGGTCGTCACCTCGCGCTGGCTCGACCCGAGCCACGGTGGGCTCAACCTAGGCTTTCCGCGAAACGACTGAGATCCTCCACAGCCCGGCGCCGGTGGCAAAATGACGGGCGACATCGGTCACTGGCCGACCTGCCCCGATCAGATCCAGGATCTTGCGCCGAAACTCCGGGGGATACAGTAGCCGCGCCGCGCCGCGTCACGCTCTCTGACGGCCGGGTGACATCAGAATTCACCAACGCGATTTTGGAGAACCCGCGGCAGACCACCGCCGATCTGCCGTCGCGGCTAGCCCTGAGACCGGGGAGCGAATTGGGAGCAGCGGGGTGCGCTGAACGGCCTTCAACTGCGTCGAACAGCACTGAACTGCGCTGAACAGCACGGGCCCCGACCTGCGGTTTTACGTCTTCCCTTGTCAGACGCATCGCAGCGTCCCGCTTCACACGGAGTGCTCAACGACTTTGACCAGACGGCAACTGCTGTCTATCTGGCCTGGTGGGGGAGTGTGAGCAGGCCAGGGCGGTAACGACCGTGCGGGGCGGCCGGGCGTTGCGTTGGGAGCAGATTGGGTGCAGGCCGGCTAAGTGGTCACCGCAGCGAAGAGGTCACCCGGCCGTACCGCAGTCAAGCCGCTGGGCAGCAACGACGCGCGCTTCGAAGCGCTTGACCTCCCAGTGACGTCCGAAGTGGTCACCTGTCGCTGCTCCCAACACGGCTAGCGCCGCCCGACACCTCCGGCCGTCGAACTTCGGCTCGGCGCCCCGGGTAGGAATAGGCGAGCGTCGTTCAGGTTGGCTTCATGGAGCGCGCCGGCGTGCCGTTATTTGGGACGATGATCCCACGGGCAACGCCCTGACCAGGCCCTTCTGGCTGGAGACCTCTTCGGCGTCCCTGAAGTGAGCGCAGCACCAGCAGCTCGGCGACCATCGCGGACTCGCCGCGCGTGGCCTGTGGCAACCAACCGAACACCCGCACCGCGGTGAGGTACAGCAGCCGAACCATCACGCCTGCCATCCTGCCTCACTGTCACGAAACAGCAGGCTCACGCCCCTGTGCGACGAGTTTTGGCACGGTACAGGGGGGTCCGGTCAGGTCAGGGTGAAGGTGTACGTCTGCGGGATCAACCCGACCGACTGGAAGTCGCGTGTTGGCGTCACGGGTGGGATTAGGATTCGGAGCAGGTGCCGAACCAGGACGGTGCCGAGGTCGTCGACGCCGCGCGCCGTCAGAGCCCTGCTACAAGCTGGTGGCGGGCTCGGACCGATTCTGGCTGTCCGCGTCGTCCAAGACGTCACCACGGCCTGGCTGAACGCGGGCGGTTAAGGAGCCAAGGGCTGGCATCGCTTGGATTGGAAGGGTGGCATGGGGCGTCCACGGCCCGCGCTACGGGGTGGTGAAGCGAGCGACGACCGGGGCGTGGTCCGGCACGACGGCGGTCCTGCCCACGGCCAATGCCACGCAGCCGAGCGTGGCGGGTAGATTTCCATTTGCCGGACTCTCATGCCTGGCTCAGTGCAGGCGCAGGGTTCCCGCGTAACTCTCGGTCGCGGCGGCCCTCAAGAGCCTGCTCTGCGTACGGGCGACGTCGGCCGGTCTCACATGCCGCAGCAGCGCGTTCACGGCCGGGTCGAGGCTGCGCGTGACGATGACAGCGGGAGAGATCTGGCTGCACACGGTCTTTGCCGCAGCCGTGGCGAGCGGGCTCAGCCGCAGACCGGCCAGCTCGGGCGGTATGACCGTGGGCATCGAGTGCCACACCGCCACGTCGACGTCCCCGGCCAGCACGGCCGCCGGGGCGAAGACGAACGGGCACTGCACGTACTCCGGGTTGCGGTCGCCGAACTCGGCCTCGCTCAGCCGCTGGTGGTCATATGAGTTGCGGTCGATGCCCACCCGCAGGGGAGTGCCCGGTCTGCGGGTCGCGTGCTCCACCACCACGAGCGAGCCGCTCGCGTAGAAGGTCGCCGGGCCCAGGTCGAGACCAGCCAAGCCGGGCAGGGTTGCCCGGTGCCGCTCCAGTGCCCCGGCCGACGTGACGGTCGCGTGCACCCGCTCGTGGTAGATGTCCTCGAGCCGGGTCATCGCGCCCGGCCGAAAGTCAGCGACCACCGCGATGCCGAGGTCGGCGAGCGCGTTCTGGACCACCTCGAGGATGCCCTGCTGCTCGACCGGGCCCTGTGGCGGCAGGATCATCCGGAAGTTGCCGAGCGCGGCCGCGTTCCAGAGCTGGCCGACGTCCCGGCTCACCACCACCGTGCCCTGATGGCCGCGCGCGGTCAGCGTCACCGCCCCGGAGTCCTGCAGGTTGCGTAGCGCCTTGACCACCGTGCCCGTGCCCGCGCCCGTGCTGGCCTGCAGCTCCTGCACGGTCGGGATCCGCTGACCCACTTCCCGGGCGAGCAGCACCCGCGCCACGTGGGCGCGGACGTCGGGTTCGGCGGTCGCAGTCACGGCCGGGGACCGAAGCCGAGCTTGCCGGGGTTGAGCAGGTGGGTCGGGTCCAGGGCGTCCTTGAGCCTGCGGAGCACCGGATAGCCGCTGCCCAGGGACTCTTCCACCCAGGGCTGGCGGGCCAGGCCGCCGCCGTGGTGGTGCGAGATCTCGCCGTCGTGGGCGACCACCACTTTCATGGCCCGGGCCCAGATCTCCTCGAGCCGGCTCAGGGCGGTCTCGTCGTCGTCGGCTTGGCCGAGCAGGATCATGTACAGCGACGAGCCCTGGTCGTACACATGCGAGAAGTGGCCCAGCACCTCGCCGGCCAGCGGGGCGAGCTCCTCCTTGAGTTCGGCGTACATCGGACCGATCCGGCTCCACAGGTTGGCGACCTCAACGGTCTCGGCGTACCCACCCGGCTGGGCGAGGAGGCTTTCCACCGTCGAGAAGTCGTAGCGGCGGTTGAGCCAGGCGTTGACTGGTGCCGCCCCCAAGCTCGTCCCCCCCAGCGACGCGACGATCGCGATGGCCGCGACGTGCTCGGCGGTCGCGACGTCGGCCAGGCCCTCGTGTCCCAGGAACAATACCGGTGCGGTGGCGGCCGTGCCGGGGACCGCGTGGGCGGCCTCGTCGAGGTCGTAGAAGCGGACCAGGAAAGGCCGCAGCCCGGCCTGGCTGATGCGCCGCATGGCGGCCAGACCGGCGTCCACGGTTGGCAGTGCAAACGCCTCGACGATCCGGTGCTCAGGGCGCGCGAAGACCTTCAGCGTCACCTGGGTAACCACCCCCAGCGTGCCCTCGGAGCCGATGAACAGCTGCTTGAGGTCGGGGCCCATCGCCGCGCGCGGGCGCTGGCCGAGGTCGGCGACCGTGCCGTCGGCCAGCACCACCTGGTAGCCGACGACGAGATCCTCAATTCCGCCGTAGCGGGAGGAGAACTGGCCGGTGGCCCGGGTGGCGATCCAGCCGCCGACTGTGGACCGGCCGAGCGACTGCGGTGAGTGGTTGAGGGTGAGGTCGCGCTGGTTCAGCCAGGCCTCGAGGTCGCTGCCGCGCACGCCGGCCGCGACGGTGACCGTGTGGTCGACCCCGTCCAGCTCGGGTTCGGAGACCAGCTCGGCCAGGTCGAGCACGATGCCGCCCGCGACGGGCAGCGGCTGGCCGGTCACCGAGGAACCTAGGCCCCAGGCGGTGACGGGGGTGCCGGTCTCGGCGCCGATCCGCAGCGTCTCGATGACGTCGGTGACAGTGCGGGCGCGCACGATCGCGTCCGGACGGTGGGGGTGCCGGCCGAGTTTCGCCCAGACGGTGGCGACGGGCCAGGTGTCGTGGCTGCGGGCGTCGCGGTCGGCGTCGTCGGTGAGCAGCGCGTCCGGGCCGAAGCAGTGGCGGAGCCGGTCGATCACCGAGGCAGCGGACATGGCGTACTCCCTGAGCGCTAGTCGGACCGCCTGTCACGCTCCGGTTGCGCCTACTCAATCCTCAAAAAACTGAACTGTCAAGACCGGGTTGTGCGGTTGCGAGACTCCTAGGGTGAGCGTCGCCTCGGGATATGCCGAAGCCAGGAACTCGTCGAAGCAAACCCTTGACATGCTCGAAACAACGATCCTAGCCTCGGTCAACACACAGACTTCTGAATTTTCGGCCAGGCCCACGGGCCGCCACCCGCTACGGGAAGGTGAGAAGCGGTGAAAGCGAACGCACTGCTCGAGGCGCGCGGGGTGAGGAAACGGTTCGGAGCCGTCGAGGCCCTGCGCGGGGCGAGCTTCTCCGTGTATCCCGGCGAGGTCGTGGCGCTGATGGGCGACAACGGCGCGGGCAAGAGCACCCTGATCAAGACGATCTGCGGGGTGCACGGCCCCGACGAGGGCGAGATCCTCTTCCACGGCAAGTCAATCGCCGGCCGGACGCCCAGCGAGATCCACGCGATGGGCATCGAGACCGTCTACCAGGACCTCGCCCTCGCTCCCGACCTGGACACCGCGGCGAACCTCTACCTGGGTCGCGAGTTGCTCGCGAAGGGCCTGCTCGGCCGGCTCGGGGTGCTGGACAAGAAGCAGATGGCCACGTACGCCCAGCAGGTGCTCACCGATCTGAACGTCAACATCAAGGACGCCTCTGCCCCGGTCGCCATGCTCTCCGGCGGCCAGCAGCAGAGCGTCGCCGTCGCGCGGGCCGTCACCTGGGCGAACGAACTCGTGATCATGGACGAGCCGACAGCCGCGCTGGGCGTACCCCAGACCCGCGCCGTGCTCGAGCTGATCCGCCGGGTCCGCGACTCGGGCCGCTCGGTCGTGCTGATCAGCCACAGCCTGCCCGACGTCATGGCCGTCGCGGACCGCATCGAGGTGCTCCGCCTGGGCCATCGGGTCGCCCGGCTGACGACCGAGGACACCACCGAGGAACAGATCGTCGGCGCCATGACCGGCGCGTTCACCAGTGAGGACCCGGAATGACATCAACGACCGAGACGCCCACCGAGACGCCGGCCGGCAACGGCACAGCGGCCCGCGGCCGCCGCGTGCTGCTCGGCTCGGCCACCGACATCACCGCGATCCTGCTGGTGATCGTGGCGCTGTTCGCCATCCTCGACTCCAGCGCGTTCTTCACCAGTGCGAACCTGACCAACGTCCTGATCAACGCGTCCCTGCTGATCGTGATGGCGGTCGGCGCGACGTTCGTGCTGATCACCGGGGGCGTCGACCTCTCGGTCGGCTCGGTGCTCGTCTTCTCGGGCGTCATCGCCGGCAAGGTGATGATCGCGATGGGTCCGCAAGGCTGGGGCGCCAGCATCGTCGGCATCGTCGTCGCGCTGCTGGCCGGCGCGGTCTGGGGCGCGATCAACGGCATGGTCATCACCAAGATGCACGTGCCGCCGCTGATCACCACGCTCGGCTCGTTCGGGGCCGCGATGGGCCTGGCCCAGATCATCACGAACGGCAACGACCTCAAGGACGTACCCAACGAGCTGATCGACACCCTGGGCGTCGGGCGCTTCCTCGGCCTGCCGTGGCTGGTCTGGGTGGCGCTGCTGGTCGCGCTCATCGGCGGCCTGATCCTCGCCCTCACCCGCTACGGGCGGCGCACCTACGCGATCGGCTCGAACGCCGAGGCTGCCCGCCGGGCCGGCATCAACGTCGACCGGCACCTGATCAGCGTCTACACGGTCGCCGGGCTGCTCGCCGGCCTCGCCGGGATCATGAGCTACTCCGAGTTCGGCTCCACCACACTCAGCGGCCACGGCACCGACAACCTTGCGGTGATCGCCGCGGTCGTCATCGGCGGCACCAGCCTCTTCGGCGGCGTCGGCACCATGTTCGGCACCCTCGTCGGCACCATGATCCCCGCCGTGCTCGCCAACGGCCTGGTCATCGTCGGCCTCAACTCGTTCTGGCGCGACTTCGCCGTCGGCGTCGTCCTCGTCGCGGCCGTCTACCTCGACCAGCTACGCCGGCGCTCCCGCACCAAGCGTTGAACCAACCCCCTCACCCCGCTCCTTCAGCAACCCCCAGGAAGGAATCCCCCATGCGTCCTCACCGGTGGATCACTGCCGCAACCGCGACCGTGCTCCTGACTTCTCTCGCCGCTTGCGGCGGCAACGACTCCGGCGGCTCCGGCGACAAGACCAGCGGCTTCAAGATCGCGCTGATCCCGGGCGTCGCGAACGACGCGTACTACGGCTCGGTGGCATGCGGCGTGCAGGCCGCCGCCAAGGCGAGCAACTCCACCGTCGACGTACAGGCGCCGAAGTCGTTCAGCCCGACCGACCAGATCCCGATCCTGCAGGCGGTCATCGCCAAGAAGCCGGACGTGATCATCATCGCGCCGACCGACAGCAAGTCGCTGTACGCGCCGCTCAAGCAGGCCACCGCCCAGGGCATCAAGGTGGTCCTGGTCGACACCACGCTCGAGGACCCGTTGTTGGCCGAGGCGCAGGTCAGCTCCGACAACATCGCGGCCGGCAAGACCGCCGCGGCCAAGCTGGTCGAATTGCTCGGCGGCAAGTCGGGCTCGGTGCTCACCGTCAACCTGTCGGCCGGCGTCACCACCACGGACGACCGGTTCAAGGGCTTCGCCGAGGGCCTCAAGGCCACCCCGGCACTCAAGGACCTGGGCCAGCAGTACTCCAACAACAGCGTGCAGACCGCGTCGTCGATCGTCTCGTCGACCATCGCCGCGCACCCCGACCTGGTCGGCGTCTTCTCTACGGCCGCGTTCAACACCGAGGGCGCCGTCGCCGCGCTGAGAGCCGCCAAGGACAGCAAGGTGACCATCGTCGGCTTCGACGCCAACCCGCCCGGCATCAAGCAGATCCAGGACGGCGAGGTCGCGGCGCAGGTCGTGCTCAAGCCGTACGACGAGGGCGTGGCGGCCGGCGAACAGGCCATCAACGCGCTCACCGGCAAGCCGGTCACCAAGGTCGTCTCGACCGGTGCCGTGGTGGCCACCAAGGACAACCTGGACAGCCCCGAGGTCAAGAAGTACCTCTACAGCTTCGACTGCCCGGCGGCTTGATCTCCACCCCCCCCCCCCCCATCTTGACGAAAGGCAGTCATGGACTCGCGTACCGGTAAGAAGATCAGGCTCGGCCGCCTGCTGAGCCCGACAACGGGAAGGTCCGTCGTCGTCGCGGCCTCGCACGGTGTGATGAGCGGCCCGCCCGCCGGACTGCGGACCCGGGCCGAGATCGACGCGGCCTTCGCCAAGATGGGGGCGGCCGACGGAGTGATGGTGTCGCCCGGCATGCTTCCGCTGCTCGAGGACTTCTACGTCGGCCGGGGCCGCCCCGCCGCGGTCCTGCACCTGGACTGGAAGAACCACGGCCGCAGGATCTACACCCCCGGCAAGGACGGGCGCAGCGAGGGCGTACTGGCCCAGCTCGCCTCGCTCGAGGAGGTGGCGGCCGCCGGCGTCGACGCGGTCATGACGTACCTGTACATCGGTCAGCGCGACAGCACGCTCGAGCGGGCCGAGATCGAGCGCAACGCCCGGATCGTCGCTGACGCGGCCAAGGTCGGCGTCGCCGTGATCATCGAACCCCGGTCGTCGCTCGAGGCCGAGGGAGATGACGCCCTCAGCACCGAGGTGCTCAGCCTGTACTGCCGGATCTCCGCCGACATCGGCGCGGACCTGGTGAAAGTTCTGTGGAATGGGTCCGTGGACGCGTTCGCACCCGTGGCGCAGAGCTGCTACGCGCCGATCCTGGTTGCGGGCGGCCCGGGCGGCGAGGACGAGAAGGACACGCTGCAGCTCGCCGCCGACTCGATCGAGGCCGGCGCGGCCGGGGTCATGTTCGGCCGCCGGGTCTTCCGGGCTTCCCGCCCCGAGGCCGTGCTTGCCGGGCTGCGCAGCGTCGTCCACGAGGGTGTGTCTGTGGATGACGCGCTCGCTCAACTGTGAGGGATGGACGCCAATGTTGCTGATCGTGGGTGAGGCGATCGTCGCCTACCAGCGGGACATCGGCGCGGACGGCTCACACGCCGACGCGCCGTACACCGGGCCGTGGCCGAGCGGCTCACCCCCAATCGCCGCGTACGTGGCCGGCCGGCTCGGCGTACCCACCGTCTTCGTGGGTGGAATCGGCCGGGACGGCCACGGCAAGGTGATGGCGGACGGCCTCGCGGCCGGGAGTGTGGTGATCGACCACCTCGCGGTCGCCGACGACGCCCCGACCGCGACGGCCTACATCACCTACCGTGGCGAAGCGCGCGAGTTCGACTTCCGGGTGGCCGGAACCGCCGCGACGCTGGTCACCGAACGGAGTCTCGGTGACCTGCCGGAGCGGGCCGACTGGGTGCACATGTCCGGATCGGCCTTGATCTTCGGCGAACCGCTCGCCGAGACGACCCTGTCCGCGCTGCGCCGGGCCCGGGCGGCCGGCGCCCGGATCTCGGTCGACCCGAACGTGCGGCCCGAAGCCCTGGACAGCTCGGCCCGCACCGCGCTGATCGAGGTGCTCGAGCTGGCGCACGTGCTGCTGCCCAGCGAAGGCGAGCTCGCGGCGCTCGGCGTCGACGCGTTCTCCCTGGTGGCCGGCGGCGCGACGGTGTGCACGACGCTCGGCTCAGGCGGCGCGACCGTCACCGACGAGTCCGGGAGCACCCACATCGACGCACTGTCGGTGACGCCGGTGGACACGGACGGGGCGGGGGACTCGTTCGCGGCCGGGTTCATCGCGGCGGCCCTGGCCGGCGCGGGCCCGGTGGACGCGGCGCGGGCCGGGGCTCGGGTAGCGGCCGCGGCGATCCAGACCGAGGGACCGATGACCGTGGTGCCCGACGCCGGATTGCTGGCCAGGTGAGAGGGCGCCTGCTGATCGTCGGCCTGGCGACCTCCCTGGACCGGTACGCCTGGTTGCCGCCGGTGCGGCTCGGCGCGATCAACCGGCCGCGCGAGGTGCTGGTCCGGGCCGGTGGCAAGGGCCTGAACGCCGCGAGGGCGGCCGTGGGGCTCGGTGTCCGCGTGCGGTCGGTGTCGCTGGCCGGCGGTGAGACCGGGCAGACCGTGCGGGCGCTCGCGCCGCCGCTGGATGTGCGGTTTGTCGACAGCGGCGCCGAGACCCGGCAATGCCTCTGCTTGCTCGGAGACGACGCCGTTCTGACCGAGGTCTACGAGCCCGTTCTGCCCGTTTCATCGACAATCTGGCCGTCGGTGCTTTCCGCGGTGGCCGACGAGATTGATAAGTGTGACCTCGTAGCCCTGTCAGGACGGGTGCCGCCCGGCCTGCCCGTGGACGCGCTCGCCGAAATCGTGGACCTGGCGGTCACCCGCGGGGTGCCGGTCCTCGTGGACTCCGACGGGCCGGCGCTGGCCGCAGCCATCCGACGCGGGCCGACGCTGGTCAAGGTGAACGCGGCCGAGGCGGCCGCCGCCGCGCCCGGCGACCTGACTGAGCTGCAGAGACTGGGCGCGAAGTCCGTGGTGGTCACGACCGGGGCGACTGGGGCTCGCTACCTCGGCGCGGACGGCTCACGTCTTACGGTTTCGCACGACGCCATCCCCGACGCCCTTCCGGTCGGCAGCGGCGACGCCTTCCTGGCTGGCCTCGCGGCGGCTTGGCTCGGCGGCCCTTCCGGGCCGGCTCTCGGCGGTCTGTCGGAACCGGCCGAGGCACTCCGGATCGCGGCCGCGGCGGCCCGGGCGAACGCCCGGCGGCTACCTGCGGGAGACATCAGCTGGGACCAGGTCAAGGCCGAAATGCGCGCAGTACGGATCTCTGCCGGCTGACCGTTCCGTGCACCACTTTCCGCCGCCACCGCCACCGCCACCGCCCTGCTCGTGGCCTGGTCCCAGGTTCACACCATCGGCCAGCTCTACGCCGTCATGATCGGCATCGGGATCACCGGTGCGATGGTGCTCTACGAGCCCGCCTTCGCCGTCATCGTCTCCTGGTTCACCCCGGACCCACACGCCACGGCCCTGCTGGTGGTCACGATCGTGGCCGGGTTCTCCAGTACCATCTTCATGCCGCTGACCGGCCTCCTGGCCGAACACCTCGGCTGGCGCGGCGCGCTACACGTCCTCGCCGTCATCCATGGCCTGGTCACCGTGCCCCTGCACGCGCTCACCATCCGCCGGCCCCGTCGGCAGCGACGACAGCGGCCGCCGGACCACGCCCAGCGGCGCAGGGTCGTCAGGGGCGCGATGCGGGACGCCCGGTTCTGGATCCTGGCCGGAACCTTCATCGCCGACGGCGCGGCCACCAGCACCAGACCGTCCACCTCGTCGGCTACCTGGTCAGCCGCGGCCACCCCGCCATTTCGCCGCCAACGCGGCCGGCCTGCTCGGCGTCCTGTCGGTCACCGGCAAATTGGTCTCTGCCGGTGACCGCCGACGTCTCCGTGTCACCACCATCGTGGCCGCCGTCTTCGCCACTAACGCCACCGCCGTCCTCGCGATGCCCTTGCTGGCCGGCACCCGCACCGGCGCCGTCATCACTGTCGTCGGCTTCGGGCTCGGCATCGCCAGCCTCGCCACCCGCGCCCTCCTCGCCGAGCGATACGGCACCACCGCCTACACCACCATCGCCGGACGACTCGCCGCCCCGTCGCCCATCACCAAGGCCATGGCACCGCTCGCCGCCGCGGCTCCGCCAGTGGCTACCAGCCGTTACTCACCGCCGCCGCCACCGGCTGAGCACTCGCCGCCATCGGCATGGCCATCCCATCGCGGAGTGCGACGCCGTCACTGGACCTCTCGCGGACCTGAGGCCCACAAGGCGCTCCCAACCGTATTCTCATTGCCATGCGACGCGAACAGACGACGAGCCCATCCGCTCGGGCCGCTGGTTCCCCGCCCTGGAGGTCTATTCGCAGCGGTCTTCGGAGCCTCGCCCGTATGGCTCGCAGCAGTCCGGGCGGTGTTGGTACACCCGCAGGTCGCGTCCACGCCGGTGTTCAACCGCGGGCGTGATCTCGTACAGGCAGGCCTGCCACAGGACGCTTTCCCCGCCGCCGGGGACGATGTGCCCGTCACCTGGCCCGCCGCGCAGCAGCACGTCCACCCATCCGACGGTACGTGGTCTCCGGGCAGGGAGCGTGCGATGCGAGGGCTCTGCCTGCCGGAACGGGAAGGGCTGCGGACGCAGGTCGGGGTCGACTCGTCTGCGTACGTGTGCAGCCGGTCCCCGCGCCGCTGTCTGACGCGGGGACCGGTGGTCGGTGGCCTGCGGCTGGGGCTGCTCCACCTGCGTGTGGCCGTGGCCAGCAGCCGGGCGGCGGCCTCGCCGACTGGTTCAGCTTCGCCGTCGAGACCTTGGCGCACCACGGTCGGTCCGCAGGCTGTGGACAACTCGCGTGCTTGTGGATAACGCCCTGATCATGTTCGGACATGCTAGCGCCTGACTCGGCGTGAGGAGTTTATGAAGTTCGGAACCGGCCGCCTCTGGCTGGACGACCGGCTGGCGGGCGTCAAAACTGGCTGTCAAGCGGTGGTACGTCGCTGATGGCCAGGTCTAGGCGCGGGCGCCGGTAACGGACGAGGTGGCGCCATCGGTGGTGCTCGTAGGCGGTGTCGACGTCGATCTCGGCGACGACGGCAGGGGCGACCGGGGTGTAGGGGAGGGGCTGCGGCCGGTCGAGCTGTCCGGTCCAGGACGCGGGCAGCGGTTGTGGCCAGGGGTGGGCGGGCCCGCCTGGCGCAGCGGGGTAAGGGTTGAGCAGGTTGACCAGCTCGGCGCGCTGGGCGGGTCGCAGGGTGTGGGTGCGGCCGGTGTATCGGAGTCGTCCGTGCTCGTCGAGCCGGCCGAGCAGAAGGATCTGCGGATCACTGAGGTCGGGGTTGACGCCGCCGATGATGGCCTCGGTGGTGTGGTAGGCGCGGTACTTCTGCCAGCCGCGCTTGTCGGCCTCGTAGCGGCTGTCGAGCCGCTTGATCATGATTCCTTCGATGCCGGCGGCGGTCCAGGTGTGCAGCCACTCGCGGGCTTGGGCGACGTCGGTGGTCTGCGGTGACAGCGTGACCTGTGCCGGTGCGTTGGCGAGCAGCGTCGGTATCGACGTCGGCAAGGCGCATCACCATGCGTGTGCGGTCGACGGGACCGGGAAGGTGGTGTTCAGTAAGCGGCTGGCCAACGGCCAGGCCGAGATTGAGGCGTTGATCGCCCGGGCGTGCAAGGCTGCCGGGCAGGTGCGGTGGGCCTTGGATATGACCTCGGGGACCGCGGGTCTGCTGCTCGCGGTGCTGCGCCAGGCCGGCGCGACGGTGGTGTATGTGCCCGGCCGGCTGGTCAACCGGATGGCCGGCGCGTTCGCCGGGGAAGGCAAGAGCGACGCCAAGGACGCGTTCACCATCGCCGAGACAGCCCGGCTGCGCCACGACCTGACCGTGGTCACCAGCCCGGACCGGACCATCGCCGAACTGCAGGTCCTGACCGCCCGGCGGGAAGACCTGATGGGTGACTGGGTCCGTGGGGTCAACCGTCTGCGGGACCTGCTCGCGTCGATCTTCCCCCGCGTTGGAAGCAGCGTTTGACTATTCGACCCGCTCGCCGTTGGTCTTGCTGACCGGTTTCCAGACCCCCGCCGGTATCCGCGAGGCCGGCGCCGACGCGGTGGCCGAGCATCTGCGGGCGGGCGGCGCCTGGGCCAAAGGCATCCCGGCCATGGTCGACAAGGCTCTGGCCGCAGCGGCCGCGCAGACGATCGCGTTGCCCACCGAGCAGGCGGTGGCGCCGCTGATCGCTCGTCTCGCCACGCAGCTGCTCGACCTGGACCGCGAGATCAAGGACCTGGACAAGCACATCACCGCCACGTTCGAACAGCACCCACACGCGGCCAGGATCACCAGCGTGAACGGGTTCGGGCCGATCCTCGGGGCCCAACTGCTCGCCGACACCGGCGGCGACCCGCAAGCCACGTTCGGCAGCTCGTCGCGGCTGGCCGCCTACGCCGGCCTTGCCCCGGTACCCCGTGACTCCGGACGCGTGCGCGGCAACCTGCACCGACCCAAGCGCTACCACCGCGGCCTGCGCCGCGTGTTCTACCTCGCCGCCTTGTCGGCGATCAAACCCGAAGGCCCGTCGCAAGTCTTCTACCGGCGTAAACGCGCGGAGGGCAAGCTTCACACCCAAGCCCTGATCGCCCTGGCCCGCCGCCTGATCGACGTCGTCTGGGCACTGCTGCGCGACGGCCGGGAGTTTCATCCCTCACCACCGCTGACTGCGTCTACGGCTTGACTCGGTCATTGAAACTCCTTTTCTTTTTCTGCGCTGTGCCGCCACGGCGCGGCGGCACGAGGGGTGGGACGTGCCGGGCGGGCCGCGTCGCGGTTCGCGGTGCTGCCGGGAGTGAGATGGCCCAGGTGCCGGGTGGCGTGCGTCGCGCGGGCGGGTCGGCGAGGTCGAGGTCGGCCAGCGGCGGGGTGAAACCGCCCAGCCGTGCGGCGCGGCAGACTGGCGGTGGTGGTCGCTGCGGCGCCGACGGCGCGGACGCCGTCGAGCTCGGTAAGGGCAGGGCCCGCTTGACCTGGCCGCTGGTGCCGGTCACCTGGTGAGACTCCTGTGCACGGGTGCCAGCCCGCCGCGGGTGGCCGGTGGCGCGCTGGCAGACGGACAACTGGGGTGGGGCGTGGTGCGCCGCGGTGCTCGTCGCGCTCTCCTCGGCGCTCCGGGCCTGTTGGGGACGAAGGGTTGCGCGGTGCGGCGTTGCTGGGGGTGGAGACCGGTCAGTCCCGGGTGACGGGGGTGTGGACGGGGAGCAGGAGCCGGTCGACCGGTGGCCAACCGTCGGCGTCGGGCTGCCAGGCTTCGGCGGCGTTGATGCTGAGGAAGGGTCCGACGACGGTGAGCTGGGCGCGTTCGCGGTCCAGCAGGACCAGCGAGACGCGTGCCGCGTCGAGGGTGGCGGTGCGGGCGGCTGCCGCAATGTCCGGCGGAACGGCCGTCTACTCGTCGTCGTCGGCGACGTGCGGTGCGTCGGGGTCGTGCAGGCCCACCGGCGTGGTGGCGGCGACGTCGGCGTTGTGCATGGCCAGGTGGGGGGCGTAGTCGGCGGCGGCGGCGCGGCCGGGGATGGGGCCGTGAAGGGACATTGCGGCGGTGGTGGTGACGGCGAGCAGGGCATGGGGCTGGCGGTCCTCGGCGCTGTCGAGCAGGGCGAGGCTGAACGCGTCGCGGCTGCCGATGTCGATCAGAGTGATCATGGTGGGGCGGCCGGTGGTGGCGTTGTCCCAGCCGACGACCTCGAAGTGGTCGCCGGCGAGGGTGAGGAACCGCTGGTAGGCGCGGTTGCGGGTGTCGAAGGGGTATCCGGTGTCCGGCATGGCGATTCTCCTGGGTGTGGGGTCGCGGGTGCCCGTGGCCGCCCGTCGCGGGGGTCAGGACGTGGAGGTGAGAATTCCGAGCGCCACGAGCGGCCCGATGACCTCGCGCGCCTCGTCAAGCGCCGTGTGGTGGGCGTCGTGAAGGCTCAGCACGAGATGGGCCGCCATCGCGGCGGTGTCCTCCTCGCGCGGGTCGGTTGCGGCGGCGGGGGTGACGTCGCCGAGTAGCGCGGTGACGGTGCGCTCGTGGCGGTGCTGCTGGCTGGCGGTGAACCAGGTGGCGGTGGCGAGGGCGATGAGTACGGCCACGGCCGGCTGGTCGAGGTGGTGGTGCAGCGCCAGTCGACGGTGTAGTCGAGCCCGCAGGCCAGCGCGTCGACGGCATCGGTCACGCCGCTGGGCATGGCGTCCGTCCACACGGGGTTTGGTGGTGAGGGCGACGTCGTGCCTGCTGTCGGCGGTGAACGCCATGCGCACGTCGCACTCGGGGACGCGGGAGCGGGTTCGTGGGAGTCGAGGGGTTCATCGGGCGAGGACGGATACGGTTTCGCCGAGCAGCAGGGCGCCCCGCCCGCGCGCTTGCAGGCGCAGGTCGACCGCGGCGCGGGCATAGCCGGTGAGGGTCTTCGGCCCGGACACTCATGGTTCCTCCAGCATGGAGATCCGGCGGTTCGATCGGCCGCCGGTGTGGGGGTACGGCGGCAGGCCGGGCGGGCCCGGCGTCACGCGGCGCGCGGCGAGGACCTCGTCTGCTGCGCCGGCGTGGTGGGGTGGAACCAGCCGACGAACCGGGTGGCCGCGGCGGCGACCGGCGCTGCCACCCGTGCTCGGCCGCGGGCCAGCAGCGTGGGCCGGCTGGCGGCCCGGCGGGCCCGCTGGGCGTCGCGTGTGGGCGGGCACGGGTAGGCCTCGCCGGTGCAGCGCAGGTTCGCGCAGCGGTCCGGCCGTGCGGGGTGGGGTGGGTGAGCGGCGGTGACGTCGGCGGCGAGCAGCCACAGCAGGACGTCGGTGACGGTGCGGGGTACGACGCGGCGGTGCGGCTGGGCCATTCGCGTTGCCCTTCGTAGGCGGTGTCGGTGCGGGGTGGTCGCCGTCCCGGCCAGCGGTGTGGGGATGCCGCTGTCGGGTCCGCCGGGGCGGCGACCGGGTGCAGTGACGCTCGACTTTCCGGACAGATCAAGTCGCCGCCCGTCCGCGCCGGAGCACCGGGTGCGGGTCAGTCGTCGCGGTGGATGAGGAAGCAGTCGGGTGTGGCGGGGTCGTCGTGGCGGTAGTCGTCGAGGCGGTGGTCGTAGTGGGCGGGCTGGTCGCAGTGCCGGCAGCGCAGGGGCACGGCCGCGTTGAGGTCGGCGCCGTCGGGCCCTTGGCTGGTGGTGTGGTCGTGTGCGGGGAAGCGGCAGGTGCTGTGGGTGCAGAACGGGCGCCCGGGTGTGCGCAGGCTGGCGACGACGAGGCCCTGCGCGGCGACGGCGAGGTTGATGCTGTCTGTGGTGCCGTCGTAGGGGACACCGGCGGCGATCATGTAGTCCCCTGCGTCGACGTAGCGGTGCAGGTCGGTGAAGGAGCCGATGCCGGCGGGGACGGTGCCTTCGTTGATGTCGTCGTCGATCGCGGCGAGGATGCGCTCGGCGGCGTGTTGTGCCTGCTCGGCCTGTTCGGCGGTGGGCGGCTGGTGGGGTTGGTGGTGGGCCAGCCAGATCCGGGCCAGGGCCTGCAGGTGGCTGATCTGGGTGGCGCGTTGGACGGTCAGGGCGTTCAAGCGCGGGCCGTGGGCCTGCAGCACACCGAGTGGATCGAGGGTGGGCGCGGGCTCGCCGGGTCCGGCGTTCAGCGCGCGGCGGACGTCGGCGAGGTGTGCGGCGATGGCGTCGGCGCAGCGGGTGAGGTTGGCTTCGGTGGTGGTGAGGGCGTGGCAGGTGTCGACGATCGCGGCGGCGAGCACCGGCAGGGTGCCGCTTGCGTGTCGGGCGGCGGCGGCGACGGCGTCGTCGGTGATGTCGTGGCCGGTGTACTTGCGGATGAGACGCAGTGTCACTGGGGTGTCCTTTCGGGCGGCCGGTTCGGCATGGTGCGGGGTGGGTGGCGGTGTCGCGGTCACCGCAGGTCGGCCGGTTCGGTGGCGGTGCTGTCGTGCTCGCCGGGGGTGGCGTCGTCGCGGGCGTGGCGGTCCCAGTCGATGTGGGTGTCGTGGCCGCTGCCGGTCAGAGTGGTCTCGACGAGGTTCTCGGCGGTGTCGAAGGCGTCTTCGCGGCTGGGGGCGGTGACTTCGACGGTGATCGGCAGGGTGAGGCGGACCTGCCAGCGGCGGGGCAGTCCTGGCAGGTCCAGGGCGTGCAGGACGCGGTCGGCGGCGTCGACGTCGACGTCGTGTTCGCTGGTCGCGTCGCGCAGCGCCTGCCACACCTGGCGGCGGAAGTGGGCCAGCGGGTCGGCCTCGCCGCTGGCCGACGGTTGCGGCGCCGGGGGCGGGCTGGTGTGGTCGCGTAGGTAGGCGTGGATCTGGGTGGTGGTGTGGGTGAGCCATCCCAGCGGGGCGGGCTGGTGCGGTTGGAAGGTGTTCCAGGCGTCGCGGAGGACGGCTTCGAGGGTCGGCGGGTGCGGCGTGGTCGCCTCAGGTGTGCTCATCAGGGTTCCCTTCGTGGGCGCGGCGCCCTTGCCCCGCCTGCTGTCCAGGCAGGCGGGGCAAGGCGTGTGCGGGCTGGTCAGGGCTGTCGGGTGCGGCTGAGGCGCACCTCGTAGGTGTCGCCGGTGACGGTCAGCTGCAGCCATCGGTAGCCGCCGGCTTGGGCGGCGCGCAGGACGCCGATCAGCGGGGTGGGCTGTTCGGTGAGGTGCAGGTGTTCGGCGAAGTCATCCCCGCCGAGGTCCGCATCCCGTCGGTGACCGTCGAGGTCGGGGTTCCAGCCGTGGGCGTACACGACGAGGCTGGAGTCGGGCCGGTTCGGGTCCTCGAGGCGGGGCAGGCCGCTGGACATGAGGTAGACGCCGTGGTCGTGGACCCAGACGAGCGCGCCGGGACAGGTGAGGTCGTCCTCGTGCTCGGTCAAGGACGGGGCGTGGGCGGTGCTCGAGTCGGCGTGTTCGGCTAGTCGCAGCGTGTCGGAGAGGTCGAAGTGCAGGTGCAGTGCCATCGGTGTGCTCGTTTCTGGTCCTGGGCCGGTGGCCCTTGTGATGGGCGGGTAGCCGGACGCCGTGCGGCGGCGCTGTCGCTGGTGCGGTGAGTTCGCTGATGCGTAGGCCGGGCTGCTTATGCGCGTTAGCTGCGGGCCGCTGGCGCGAAACGCCTCGGCTTGGCTGACCGCCGGTGGGGCGGCGGACGGCGCAGGGCGTCCGAGGCGTGCTGGCTGTGGGGATGGATTTACGTGGTGGGGTCGCCGGTGGCGGACCCCTGATCGAGGGCGGCAGGTGGGATGCCGTGGCGTAGGGCGCGGTCGATGAGGTGGGCGAGGCGGTAGTGCGGGTCGGCGGTCAGGGCCCGGTCGAGGGCGACTGCGGCGAGCGCGCCGAGGCCGTCTCGCCAGGCGGTGAACGCGAGCAGGCTCGCCGGGGCGGCGGCCACGGACGGGTCGGCCCGGCGCGTGAGGTCGGTCCACAGCGCGAGGTGCCAGGGTTGGGTGTCGGTGGCTTGCCAGGCGATGTCGCGCACGGCGGTGTCAGTGAGCAGGACCGTCAGCCAGGCCACCTCGTCGTCGGCGGCGACGTCGTCGTGGCGGTAGCGGGGGAACGTCGCCTCGACCGCGGCGCGTCCGGCGCGGATGATCGCCGCCCGGCCGCCCGCGGCGTGCACGGCGGTGAGGCGTTGGCGTGCGCGGCGGGTGGCGGTGGTGATGGCGTCACGGGCGGGGCCGGTGATGGGGGCGACGCTGGCGACGAGGGCGGTCCGGTCGGGTAGGGCGACCTGCCCAGCGACGATGGCGTGCACGGCGGTGGCGGAGTTCGTGGGGTCGAACGGCAGCCCGTCGACGGGGCAGCAGTGGGGGTCGTGGCACTGGTAGGAGTGGTAGCGGCGGTCGGTGACGCGCAGCGTGTCGAGCAGGTCGATTCCGGCGGCCAGCAACCGGGGGCGCAGCGCGTCGAGCGCGGGGGTGACGGTGGGGGCGGGTCCGTAGCCGACGAGGATCGCGGCGGTGGCGGAAACGTTGCGCAGCATGGCGATTTGTTGCGGTGCGAAGGTGGCGAGCCATCCGGTTACCTGCGCGGGGTCGGGCAGGTCGGTGCGGCTGGCCACGGTGATCCTCTTGCTGGTCAGGCCCACGGTGACGATGCTGTTGGTGGGATGGAACCCGAGGAGGTAGGGCACGGCGGCGAGCAGGTCGGCCGGTGAGGCCAGGGACAGCTGGGATGGCCGGTCGTGATGGTGCACGGCGGTACAGCTCCTTCGGTGAGGGCGACAAGGTTCGGCCGGGGCCGCGCGGGCGAGCCGCGGACCCGGGCGGGCGTGGCGAGGGGCGGCGGGTGTCCGTTGCGGCTCCCGTCGCGCGGGCGGTGCGGGGCACCGGCGGTGCGGTGGTGGTCAGCCGGAGACGGCGGCCGGGACGCCGGTGATGCCGAGGCCGAGGCGGGCGCCGAGGGCGGGGCCCTGGTGGACGGCGGCGACGGCGTCAGGCAGGTGGCGTTGTTGCCAGCTGTGCAGGGCCGCGTCGAGGTCGGCGCCGTAGGAGCGGTGTTGGGTGAGGGCGGCGACCAGGCCGGCGGCCTGCTCGATGCCGTTGTTCGCGCCGCGGGCGGTGTGGGGGCGTACGGGGGCGAGGGCGTCGCCGAGCAGCAGCGCGTAGCCCTGCCCGAGGGGCCAGACCATGCGGGTGGGCGGGTTGATGTCCATCACCGGCAGGGCCATCCGCTCGGTGGTGGCGTGCACGGTGGCGGCGTGCTCGGCCGTCAGGAGCCGCGCGGCGTGCTGGTTGACGTGCGCGCGGGCGGCGGGGCTGACGTGCTTCGGCAGGGCGAACACCCGCCGCTCGGGCATCGCCCCGAAGCGTTGCGCGTACTCGGTGGCGCTGGCGTTGAGGTATAGCGTCCAGTCCAGGGCTCCCGGTATCGGAGCGACGTTGTACTGGCAGCCGGGGCCTGGCTCCAGGCGCAGGAAGTCCCGCAGTGGCGCGTGCGGTGCGGGGGCGTGGCCGCGGTGGGCGACGTAGCCGGCGTAGCGCAGCTGCCGGCCGGGGTCGAGAAGGCTCCGGCCGGTGGAGGTACGGCCGTCGGCGAACACCACCAGGTCGGCGGGTTCGGTGTGGCCGTCGGCGAAGCGCAGCGCCGGCTGCTGGCGCGCGGTGTCGAGTCCGGTGACCCGGTGCGAGGGGCGCAGCAGCCCGTCGGGGATCCGCGCGGTGAGCGCGTCGTGCAGCAGCGTCCAGGTGGTGTTGCGTCCGGGATAGACCCGCTGGGTCTCCCCGGTGTGCTGCCGGTGGCGCAGGGTGATCTGCCGGACGGTTTCCGAGTTGTGCGCGACGAACTCGCTCTGGTCGATGTCGAGCCTGTGTAGGGTGTCCAGGGCCAGGTGTTCCAGGCCGATCAGCCCGCCGCCGCGCGGCGCGGCCGTGGGGGCGGCTTCGTAGACGGCGACTCTGTCGAAGCCTGCCTGCAGGAGCAGCAGTGCCAGGGTGGGGCCGGTGAGGGAGCCGCCGATCACGGCGATTCTCGGCCGCCGGCCCCCGGCCGTGGTGTGCCGGTGGGCGGGTGTGGCGGTACGCCGAGCGCTGGTCGGGCGGGTGTGACGCTGAGGTGTCATCGGGTTCCCTTTCAGGTGGGGGGAACCCGGGCACGGCCGTGCGGCCGTGCCCGGGGGTGCGCGGGAAGCGCGCGGGTGGCCGGGCATCGGCCTGGTGCGGCGGTGCGAAGGTGGGATGGACGCGGGCTGGCCTGCTCAGGCGTCGTTCCGCCGGGGATCAGCGGTGCTGGCGTGGCAGGGCGCGGTCAGCCTGTGTGTGCTGCGGGGCGGGTGTCTGCGCCGCCGGGTTTAGGCGTTGTCGAGGGCGGTGACGGCGGCGTCGGCGATGGTGCCGACGGCGTGCACCGGGTCGTCGACGAGCAGCGTGGTGGTGTGGGTGAAGGTGTGTCCGGGCAGGTTGGCGGGGCGCAGCCACAGCACGGTGCAGCCGGTGTGGTGCAGGGTGCTGATGAGCCGTTGCGCTGCGTCGGCGTTGGGCAGGTCGCCGTCGGAGACGACGGCGAGCATCCGCAGTGTGGCGCGGTGGCGCAGGTGCAGCAGGGTGTCGGCGAGTTTCACCGCGTCGAGGAACGCGGTGGTGCCGCCGGCCGCTGTCATCTCGAGCACCTGCGTGGGGTGTCGGCGGGGTGCGACGAGCAGGGTGGCGGTGCTGCCGAACGAGATGGTGGTGGTGACCGCCTGGGTGGTGTGGGCGGCGTGGGCGAGGATCCACCCGGCGGAGGACATCGGCGCGGCGTAGGAGCGCATGGACCCGGAGGTGTCGACGAGGACGGCCAGGTGAAGGGTCGGCTTGTGCGGCGGTAGTGTGCTCCGCCGCTGCCAGGGGGTGGCGGTGGGCAGCGCCCCGGCGGCGATCTGCGCTTGGGCGGTGATCGCGTGGCGGGTGCGTAGCCGGCCTGGTGGCACCGCGGTGGGGCGGGTCGCCGGTTCCGGGTGCCGGATGCGGGCGTGGCGCAGCCGGGCGGCCAGGTGGCGGGCGGCGTCGCGTTCGGCGTCGCGTGGATCGCGGTGCGTCCACGCGGCGGGGGCGCGGTGGCGGGTTTCGAGGTGCGCGGCGGTGTATTCGGCGGGCGTGAGCCCGGCGGCGTGGGCGAGGTAGTCGGTGAGCGCCTGGGCGAGTTGGCCGGCGAAGACCCCGAGGTCGGCCGTCGGCGGTGTGGGCTGCTGGTGGGGGTCGATGCCGAGGACGCGGCACCACCGCCATGCGAGGTCGAGCATCTGTGCGGCGTCGGTGTCGTCGACGGTGTGGGCGTGGCGCCAGATGTCGCGCAACGCCAGGAGGCGGTTGCGGCCGAGGACGGCGGTGACGGCGGCGCGCACGCCCTTGAGGTCTTTGGCGGTGACGATGCGGGCGTCGACCCTGGCCAGGAGTAGGGCGGCCAGTTGTCCGGCGTGCCACGGGTCGTCGATAGGCGCGCCGTCGGGATTCAGCAGGTGGGTGACGGTGTGGCGCAGCCACCTGCGGTCGGCGCGCCGCCGGGAACGCTGGCGGTGCTCGGCGCGGGATTCCTCGAGGAGGTCGGCGACCGTGGCGACGACCGGCGGGGTGCCGGGCGGTGTCGTCCACAGGCTGTGGGTGGCGTGCGCGGCCTCGTGGACGAGCAGCCCGTAGGCGGTGGGCACGAGGCGTTTGTGGCCGGCGCGGGCCGGGTTGGTGATGTCGGGGGCGCCGATGTGGGTGGCGTCGACCTCGATGCGGCGGGCGTCGGGGTAGAAGCAGGCCGGTGCGCCGCCGCCTGCGCCGGGGGCGACGGTGACGCGCAGGTCGTGCCGGTCGGTCAAGGTGGGGATGTGCCGGGTCCAGGCGTCGCTCCACGGCTGCCAGTGCGGGTCGGCGGAAGTTGCGGTGGGGTGGCCGGTGCGCAGGTGGGTGCGGGGTAGGGCCATGGCGGGTCGTCCTTTCAGCGTTGCTTGCCGAGGGTCAGGGCGGTGATGTCGGTGCCGTACTGCTGTCGCAGTGCGGTGAGGACCTGCTCGCGGTCCTCGTGCGGGGCACGGCCGGCGAGGTTCGCCACCGCGGCGGGCAGGCCGAGGGTCTTGCGGACGCGGGCGAAGCCGAGCAGCTCGCGCAGTTGAGGCGCCCACGACACCCGCCCGGCGGCGAGGTCGTCGTTGAGGGTGATGGCGGCCTGCACGGCGGGTGCGGGGACGCCGAGGTGGCGGGCGAGGTCCCAGTCGGTGGTGACCTCGATGTGCACGTCGAACCGCGACGCGAGGGCTTCGGTGAGGATGGCGCCGTGCACGCCGGGGTTGTGCCCGGCGATGACGTAGAACCCGTCGACGGCTTCGACACGTTCGTTGCGGTAGCCGGGGATGGTGATCACCCGGCGGCCGTCCATCGCCGGGTAGAGCACGGCGAGGACCTTCGGCGCGATGAGGGTGGCGTCGTCGACCAGCAGCGCCCGCCCCTGCCGCATGGCGGTGACGAGAGGCCCGTACACGAACTCGAACCCGCCGTCCGGGAGGGGGATGAAGTTGCCGAGGAAGTCCTCCACGACGGTGTCGCCGGTGCCGGCGACGGTGAGCAGATCACCGAAGGCGGCCTCGACGAGGGCGGTCTTGCCGGTACCGGGCGGGCCGTAGAGCAGCACCGGGATCCGCTTGTCGCGCAGCCGCCGCAGCACGTCCACGTCCGTGCCGCCGGCGAGCTTGCGCGGGAAGTACAGGTCACCGTTCGGACGGGCCACGGGCTGCCGCCGGGTCGACCGTCCGCCGCCGACGCCAGGGGTCCGCCCCGTAGGAGGGGGCATTGTTCCGGCGGCGTCGATGCCCGCCTGGGTGATCTGGAAGCGATGCGGGCCGGTGTAGTGGATGGCATAGCCGGCGGCGGCCATCTTCTTCAACGCCTCGAATACCGCCCCGCTCGAGCGGGCGGCGATCGCGTTGGTGACCTGCCCGACCTTGAGCCACTGGTCGGGTTGGCTGGCGAGGTACGCGGCGACCTGCCGGTAGAGGTAGCCAGGTCGTCGCCCGCCACCCGGATCGGCGGGCTCGGCGCTGGTGGGCGGGGTTGCAGCGTCCATGCATGGTCTCCTGTCATCAGGGGGTGGGCCCGCGCACCCGTCTCCGGGTGCGCGGGCAGACGTGGTGCGGTGTCCGCGCGGCGGAGACGGCGGTGGCGGACGCGGCCCTGTGGCAGGGGCGGCCAGCGACCTCCGTGAGGTTCGTGAAGCAGGGGCTGCCGGTGGGCTGTCGCCGTCACCGCTGCGGTGGGCGACGACAAGGAACGCACCCGACCGCTGGTCGATCAAGTCGAGCCGGGTCGGGTCGCGGGGGTGCTTAGCGCCGGTGGAGGGTGACCTCGCCGCGAGGGCGGCGGCTGATGTGCACGGTCAGGCCGAACACGCTGCCGTCGGACAGTTCCAGCCACACACCCCGGTCGAGGGTCATCACTTGCGCGTCGCGGTAGACGCGGGCCGAGTCGATGGTGACCGGGGTGCCGTCGTCGTGGGTGAGCTGCGGCAGGTCGGCGTCGTCGCAGAGCTGGTCCAGATCAGCGGTGGTGAGTAGGTGCCGCACCACCGCTTGGAGGATCTCCTCGTGGGCGTACTGGCCGAACTCGTCGTCGCTGCCGTCATCGATCATGGTCGTGGTCCTTCCGCGGGGGGTTGTGGTTGCGGGACTGAGGTCAGGCCTCGGGCTGCGGCTGTCCGGGAGGGTTGGGAAGGTCGCCGGCGATGCGGTCGCAGTCGTAGGGGTGCACGGCGGTCCAGGTCCAGGCCTGGCCCATCACCGTGTACCGGCCGTCCGAGTCGGGGGTGATCCGCTCGACGGCGTCGGGGTCGCCGTGGACGCGGGTTTCGTCGGCGACGATGACGTCGTCGTCGATGCGCAGGCGGGCCAGGGACTCGTCGACCATCCGCTGCTGGCGTTCCCCGGTGATGTCGTCGGCGGCGAGGTGTTGGCGGTAGCGGTCGCGGGCGGCCTGCTGGTCGGCGACGATCGCCTCCGCCACCTGGCGGGTGCAGGTGAACACCGCCCACCCGTTCCACGTGTCGACGAGGGTGCCGGCGAAGCCGACCGGGATGCGCATGACCCCGCCGGCGTTGGGTGTCCACGCCCGGTCGCCGGCGAACACGCCCGGCCCGCCCAGGCGCACCCGGTCGGGGTGCAGGTGGCTGACGTCCCGGTCGTCCCCGGCCGGGTGCAGGACGATGCGGCACTGCCGGGCCGCTTCGGCCTCAGCGGCGTCGTCGAACCCGTCGCACCACGACCACCGCGTCTGGTCGCACTGGTGCGCGGTGAGCTGTTCCCATCCGGGGGCGTCGTGCGGGGCGTGCTCGGCGTACCGGTCTCGGTCCTCGGCCAGGACGTACCGGTCGGCCAGCACGAGCCCGTCGATGACCGCCGGGTCCCCGTCGTCGAGGCCGGTGAGGACCTGCCGGGCGGTCGCGGAGACCTCGCCGACGGCTCGGCCGCCGAGGACGTGCTGCGCCCACCACTGGGCCGCGTCGCGTCCGGCGGCGGCGCCGGCCGCTTGCAGCGCGTCGAGCATCCGCTGCCAGCCGCCATCGTTTGCCGTGGCGCGGCCCTGAGGGCTGTTTGTGACGGGCGGTGAGTGCATCCCGCCACTGGGCCGCCGCGTCACTGCTGCGGCCCGGCGCTGGTGCCGGCGGTGTCCAGGACTGCGTGGCATCGGGCGGCGACACTGTCGCGGACCGCGTGGGTGAACCCGTCCCGCACGGCGTCGATGACCAGCGCACGGGCGAAGTCGGGCAGGTCCGCCCAGGCGGGAGCGTCTGACGGCGCGTGGGCGTGGTAGCGGGCGGCGTCGTAGCCGGCGGTGTCGAAGCGCGGCAGGGCCTCAAGGGCTTTCTCGTCGCTGTCGTCGATGCCGGCCAGCGCCGTGCTGGCGGTCTGGGCTTGTTCGGCCGGGGTGCGTCCCTCGATGGCGTGCTGCTGCCACCAGCCGGCGGCCAGGCTGCCGTCGCGCTCACCGGCGGCCCGCAGCGACAGCAGCACCTGCGGGTCCACCGGCTCAGCTGGCGCCCGGCCCCCGTTGCCCGCCCCGCCGGTCGTCAGGCCGAGGCTGGTGTAGGGGTGTGCGGGTGTGGCGGGGTCGATCCAGTCGGCGGCGAGCAGGACACCCTCTCGGCGGTAGCGGGCCGGGACGGTCCGCTCGTTGGTGACCTCGCGCAGCCACCCGGCCAGCTCGGCGCGTAGTTTCCGGCCTGCGGTGGCGTAGCGGGAGCGGGCCTCGCGGGCCTGCCGGTTCGCCGCCTGCAGGTTGCGCCGGTCCACACCGGTGTGCAGGTCGATCAGCCACTGGTGCTCGGCGGTGCTGATCCAGCCGGAGCGGGAGTCGCTGAGCAGCTGCCGCAGCGCCTCGCCGTAGTAGTCGTCGCCGTACCGGTGCGTCTGGCCGCCGTGGATCATCTGGTTCTGGATGTCCTGCAGCCGGCGGCCCAACGCCAGCCAGTCCGTGCGGTCCCCGGGATGTTCCCCCGGCCGCGCCTTCGCGCTGCTGGCATCTGGTGAGTCGGTCATCACTGTTGTCCTTTCGTCGGTGTTCGGTGCGCAGGAATCGGGCGGCGCGGACGCCGCGGGACGGGTCAGCGGGTGGACGCCGCGAAGCCGGATCGGCCGGCGCGACCGTCTTGCGGCGCGGGCTGATGGGCGGCGACGTCGCCACGGCTGCGGATGCCGGCACGGCTGCGCGGCGGCCCGCGGGGTGGGCGTAGACGACCTCCCGTGTCCGCGCGCGGGTCGCAGCTGGCGCCTTGACGGCCGGTTGACGACGCGGAAGCGTTGGCCAGCGACGTCTGGCACAGACTCTCGTCGTGAACGAGTGCCGTGTTCGTGAGCCAGTGATCATCGGATCGAGTAATGGCTAGTTGACGATGCGGCGCACGACGGCGAGCTGGTTGGCCCACGCGGACAGGCGGCTGATCTTGACGACGTCGCCGCTGTGCGGGGCCTGCACGATCAGTCCTTGGCCGAGGTACATGCCGACGTGGCCGGGTCGGGCGGTGCTGCCGCGGCTGCCGGGTATGAACAGCAGGTCCCCCGGCCGGAGGTTCCGGTAGTCGGTTATGGCGGTCCCGGCGTGGACCTGTTCGCTGGTGGTGCGGGGGATGGTGATGCCGGCGGCCTGGTAGGCCTGCTGCATCAGCGACGAGCAGTCGCACTGATGCGCGGGGATGCCGGAGTGGGGTGCGGTGCAGTCCCCGCCGAAGGTGTAGGGGGAGCCGTGCTGGGCCAGGGCCCAGCCGATGGCGGTGACGACCGGCAGCGGGGTGCCCGGTGGGAGGGTGAACCCGGCCGGTAGGGGCACCTGGTCTGCGCCGGGTTGGCCGTCGCCGCCGTCGAGCAGGCACAGCGGGTTGCTCATCGCCTGTTCCAGATCGGCGGCGACGGGTCCGGCGGGGGTGCCGCCGGCCAGGACGCGGACCAGGGCGATTGCGTCGTCCTCCCATCTCGCGTAGGCGCCGGGGTAGGCGGAGCGCTGCACGGCTTGGGCGGCGTCGGTCAGGGCCATGGCCTGCCAGCCGTCGACGGCCAGCAGCGCGGTGTAGAACTTCCCGGCGGCGTAGCGGGGATCTGGCAGTTGGGCGGGTGTCCCCCAGCCTTGGGAGGGGCGTTGCTGGAACAGCCCGATCGAGTCGCGGTCCCCGCCGGGCAGGTTGCGCAGGGTGGATTCCTGCATGGCGGTGGCCAGGGCGATGACCCAGCCGCGCGGCGGAACCTTGAGTTCGGCGCCGACGGCGACGATCACGGCGGCGTTGGCCGTCTGTCCGCTGTCCCACCCTGGCGCCGCCACCCGGGGGTGGGGACAGGGTGAGGGTGGGCAGCAGCGGCTGCCCGCCGGGGCTGACCGCCTGGTAGCAGGCGGCGGAGGCGGTGCCGCCGCCGGTGAACAGGGCGCCGATACCGCCCGCGCACAGCACCAGCACGGCGATCGCCCCGACGGCGATCGCCGCGAGGGCGCGGGCGCTCACCGTGGCGCTCTCGCCGCCGGCCGCACGCCGCAGGGCTGCGATGGCCGGCGGTGAGCGGTGGCCGGGAGCAGGCAGCCGGTGAGCGGGTAGGTGGCCACGCTGTTCCCGTCGCCGGTGTGCACACCGATCGCGGCGGTGTCGGCCTCGACGAGGTAGATCCAGTCGGCGTCGAGGTGCCCGGCGTGGCACAGCGGGAACACGGTGACCGGCTCCGGCGGGTCCACCTCGGACGCAAGGGTCATGCCGACGCCCGGCATCGGGCGCTGCCCGGTGAACCCGGAGCCGGTGGTGGCAGTGGTGCCCGGGTCGAGGTACTCCCAGTCGTGGGCGAGGATCGCGGTGACCAGCGCCCCCGTGTCACGGTGGGCGTGGCTGGCCCAGATCGCGGCCAGGGTGGGCAGCACGACGCCCGGGTAGCCGTCGAAGAGCACGAATCGGGCGTGCACGAGGTGCGGATTGTCGGGGTCGGTGGCGCCGACGTAGCAGTGGGTGCTCACGGGACAGGGCTCCTTAGCGAGAGGCGATCAGCGGCGCGGGTGCGTGTGCGCGGGTGCGGGCTGGCGGCGGAACGCCCGCGCGGGGGGTGATCACGGGCGATCCGCGCGTGGCCGTGGGCCGCGGATGACGACGCGCCGTGGTGGCAGTGCCGTGGCTTCGGCGCTTGCTGCGCCTGTGCGGGGGTGAAGCTCGTGGTGTCGGCTGCCGCGGCCATTCCTCACGGCTGGTCGTGCGTGGGGTGGGGCGGCCAGGGGGCGGGCTTGGCGCGCCAGCCGAAGATCGGGTCGGTGGTCTCCACAGATCCGCAGCGAATGCAACGGATGTGGGTGTCCTCGCCGTACCCGGCCATGGACGGCACCTCGGCGGAGGTGATCCTGTCGACCGCGCCGCAGATCCGGCAGCGGATCGACGTGCTGTCGGGCCCGCACACGCCGAAGATCGGCTCGTCGGGATCGGCGTGTGGCGGCACCTGCGGTCCGCATGCCGCGTCTGCGTGGGTGCTCGTAAGGGTGTGACGGGCGGTGGCGGCCAGCAGCGCGGCCAGGCCGGGACCGGTGGCGGGGATGCCGCCCGGGTCGGGGGAATCGTCGACGAGCAGCAGCGGGTGGTCCTCGCCGCGCAGGCGGGTGAGCTGGTAGACGCGCCTGTCGATGTCGACGGCGTCGACGCGGTGGGCCTGGCGTGGCTGGCTGGCGACGGTGCGGATGTCGTCGTAGCAGGCGGCCCAGGCCAGCAGCCGCGCGTCCGGCGCGGTCGCGCGGATCAACCCGACGATGGTGGCAAGGGTGGCCTGATACGGCGTCGGCGCGTCTGGGTTGTCGAGGCCGGCGGCGAGGCGGTGCAGCAGCGCGGGCAGCCCGGCCGGGTCGGTGAGCAGGTCGTCGCGGTGCAGCGGGAACTCGAGGCTGCGCATCTCGCGCCTCCGCTTCGGCCCGGCGGCGTTCAGGGGCCGGTCGTGGATGATTAGCAGCGTCGCGGCCTGGCCCCAGCCCAGCCTCTCGGCGTCGGCGTCGGCGGCCATGAGGCACCCGGCGAGGGTGTGGACGGCGTTGGAGGACAACACAGGGGTCTCCTTCTCGGAAAAGGGGGAAGGACCCCGCAGCCGGCGGCTGTGGGGTCCTTCTGGTCGTGCGAGGGCTGGTGGGACGGGGTCAGCAGTGGTGGCGGTCGCGGCTGCGGCGCGGGGCGGGCGTGCTGTGGGGGCGGTAGTCGCACACGCCGCTGCCGGAGCGTTTGGCGTGGTACATGGCGGTGTCGGCTTCGGTGAGCAGCTGCCGGGGGCTGGCGTGTGGGTCGTGGGCGTGGGTGTAGCCGACCGAGGCGGTCACGCGGACGTCGCCGTTGATCACGCGGATCGGGGCGGCAGCGACGGCCTGCCACGCGGCGTGGGCCGCGGCTGCGCTGTCGTCCCGGTCGCCGGACACGAGCAGGACGAACTCGTCGCCGGAGAGCCGGGCCGCGATCTGGACGGGGGTGGGCAGGTTGGTCAGGAGCCGACCGATCTGGTCGAGCAGGACGTTGCCGGAATCGTGGCCGAGGGTGTCGTTGACGGTCTTGAACCGGTCGAGGTCGAGCAGCACCACCCCGACCGGCGCGTTGTCGGCGAGGGCGGCGCGCAGGCGGGTGAGGTACAGCCGCCGGTTGGGCAGGCCGGTGATCTCGTCGTGGGTGGCCTCGTAGCGGGCCACGTGCAGGGCTTGCTGCTGCCGCCAGAGCAGCGCTCCGGCGAGGGCGAGGCCGGCGAGGATCCCGCCGACGGCGATAGCGATCGTGTGCAGGATGGGAGACACTCGGGAACGCTCCTTGGGTTGAAGGAGCACCGGGGGTGGGCGTGAGGCGTCAACTTCGACGCCCATCCCCGGGCTACCTGACGGATGGGCTACTGGCCGCCGGTGGCGGGGGCGAGTTGGAAGGTGGCCGGGCGGTCCACGGTTTGCACGGCCTTGCCGGTCGCGACGAGCTTGATCGCGGCGTTGGCGACCGCCCCGGGGCTGGCCTTGGCCGCGCCGGTGCCGGCGTTCGCGGCGTCGATGAGCTTGCTCAGCTCACCGGTCTTGTAGGCCCGGTCGGGGTGGGCTTCCAGGAGGTCCAGGACCGCCCCGCGCAGCGACCCGCCGACCCGGCGCGCCGTGGCCGGGGGGCTGCCGTCCGGCGGTGCGTCCGCCGTCGCGGCGTCGGGTCGCCCATCCGCAGGCGTCGGCTTCCCTGGCGCGTCCTGGTCCTGGTCCTGGTCTGCGTCGGCGGCGGGGATGGAGGTGGCAACCGCTGGCGTGTCTACTTCGCTGTTCGGCTCGGTGGGCTCGGCTGGCTCGGGGGCGGCCGGTGCGTGCGGGTCGGGATGCGGCTGCGGGGATGGGCTGCCGCCGGCCGGTTGTGGGGTCTCGGCTGCGGCGGCGGGCGAGAACGTGTCGTCGGTCGTGCTCTGGTCCTCGGTGGCCGCAACGTCGGCGGTCGGCTCGGGCATCTCGGCCGCCGTGGGATGCGGGGTGCCGGTAGTGGCGGCGGTGGCGGTGGCGGTGCGGCCGGCGTCGGTGAGCCGCCACAGGCTGCGGCCGTCGCCGGTGCGGAATCGCTCGGCCTGCCCGGATCCTTCCCAGGCGCGCAGCTTCGGGGTGGTGGTGGAGTAGCCGAGTCCGGCGTGCTCGGCGACCGCGGCGGCGGTGGCCTCGCCGAGTTCCGCCAGCGCCCCGAGGACCTTGAACGCGCCGTGCGCGGGCACGGGTTCCTCGTGCGTGTCGGTCATGCTGGTGTCCTTCCGTCATAGGGATTGGTGCGGATCGAAGCCCAGGCACTGATCCACGCTTCGATAGCGGCGGTGATCAAGTGCACGGACCGCATCTCGGGACGGGCAAGGGACGTCGTCCCTACTGCGTCGGGAAATCCCGGGTGGGTCAGAGGCGGCCTGCGTGTTGGCAGGTCCGCACCCTGGGGTCGGGCCCCCTGTTTCTGCTGTGCCCGGTTGCCGTCTTGCCGTCGCCGGCTGTTGTGCGGCTAGAACGGGGGCTCGGCGTCGGCAGGAGGCGTCTGCCGGGGCGGCTGGCGGGAAGCGCCGATCTCGCGGGCGCGCGCGGCGAGGGCGGTCAGGCCCAGCCGCTGGGGGAAGAGGGAAGGGGCGGCCTGTTGCTGGCCGGGCTCGGGGCACACGCCCCAGCCCGGGGCGCCCGGCGGCCCACCGGCCCTCCACAGGTGTGTGGAGATGCCGCGGGGCGGGTCAGACCGGCCACCGCCGGCACCCGCTCGCGGTAGCGGCAGCCGGTGAGCGGCCGGAGGCGATATTGGCGCGCGGGGGCACCCGCCTCGTACCGGATTGGTCGGCGCGCTTTGGGTGGAGTGCCGCATTGCGGCAATCGGTCGTCGGCTGTGTCGATCAGGCGCGCGCTGTGGTGAGCAGGCGGCGCAGGCAGGCCGGGATGACGGTGGCCCGCACCTGTGCCGGCGGGTCGTCCAGCACGAGCGTCGTGGTGGTGTCGAGGCCCCGGTACCGCAGGATCCGGTAGTGGCGGCCGTCGATGTCGCAGGCGGTGAGTGCCCGCACCGGGATTTCCTCGTCGTCGGCGGGCAGCCCGTGAGCGGCGGCGGTGCGGCGGCCGGCGTCGCTGGTGTCCAGGCCCTCGCCGAGGAACGCCATCGCGAGCAGCCGCCGCTGCCCGGTGTGCGCCCACCGGGTGAGCAGCGGCGCCGCTTCGGGGGCGGTGAGGTGGGTGGTGAGGGTCTTCAGGCCGACCCAGTAGGGCAGTCGCATGCCGGGGACGGTCTGCGCGTGCAGCCACCAGAACGCCGGATCGACGGTGAGTGCGTCGATGTCGATGCGGGGCTGGTGGCGGTGGGTGGTGGCGTCGAAGAGGCCGAGCAGGGCCGGCTGGGCGTCCCAGCCTCGGGTGTCGGCGTCGTGTTCGACGGCGGTGAGCGCCGCGCGGATGGCGGCGACGCGGTGTCGTGACCTCATCAGGTGGATGCCTCCTACTGCGTGAGGGGTGCGCAGGGCGGTGCCTGCGCTTGTCTGGCCGTGGACGCGCACCGGCCGGGCGGCGCGCCTGGGGGTCCCCTCAGATGCAGGGATGAGGGGCGCGCCGTCCGGGCGGCTTGTCGTGCGGTTAGAGGGCGATCGCGAGCAGCCGCTGGTCCGGCTCGAGGGTGTCGAGGTGGCGCAGGGCCTGCTCCAGGTAGGTCACCCGGTGGGCGAGGGCGTCACTGGCCGGGGCCAGCTTGCGGCCGTCGGCGGTGAGCAGAGCGTCACCGGCGATGGCGCTGGCAGCGTGGTAGTGCTGGTAGGCCATCTGGCCTGCCTGGTACATCTCCAGCTCGCCCGGGTTGGGCTGACCGGTGCCGGGCGTCGCCGCGGCGTGCATCCGCATCGCGTTGACCCGCGGCTGCGCGTGGAAGTCGCCCGTGGCGGCCTCGAACGGGTACTTCTGCGGGTCGGTGAGGTGGCGGCTCTCGAACACCGGCCACGGGGTGGCCGGGCGGGTGCCGTGCACGGCCTGCTGCCAGACCTGGTAGCGGATCCCAGCGCCGACGCCAGCGGCGTGGCGCATCCCTTGCAGGTCCAGCAGCCTGACCGGTCCGCCCGCGCACGACGCGGGGCGGCCCTTGCGCAGGCCGATCATCTGGTGGCGCTGCCACAGCCGCAGCTGCGGAACCGCCCAGAACAGGGGCGTGAGGGTGCCGGCGACCCCGAACTGCGTGTGCAGTTGGTGCGCGGTGAGCGCCTCGGCGGGCAGCTCGTCGGGCAGGCAGACGACCATCGTGGCGATGGTCGGCGCCGGCGTGACGGTCGGTGCGGCGGTGGTGGCCTGGGTGGGAGCCGGTCGGCGTGCGGGCGCCGAGGTGGCCTGCACGGTGGCCGGTCGGGTGGGCATGGCGGGCACGCGGCTGCCGTGACGGGTCAGCGGGATGCCGTTGAGAGCGGACATGCGCAGGTCCTCCTTCGTCGGTGCGTGTAGGCACGCGGGATTGACCGGCCCACCGGGTGCATGGGTCGGGTCAGGGCAATGGGGAGAAGGTGTGCGGGTGGTTGGTGCGACCTCGAGGGCCGTCGCGCGGGGCGCGTGCCGACCGGCCTGAGCGGGTGGGCGTCGCGTACCGCTGGGTGCGGCGGGGTGTCCCTGAGGTGGGACCGAACCGGGGTGAAGCGATATGTGGGGTGTGGTGTTGCCGAAAACGGTAGCGGCGCGGTCTGTCAGCGCCTGTCGCGCGCTTCGTCGGCGCAAGACCGCCGCTGAGCAGCGCTGTCAGGCGCTTTCGTTGCCAGCGCGGGCTGGTGAGGCGGGCCGTCGGTCAGAACCGGTAGATCTGACAGACGACCTTGTCGGCTGTCAGAGAGGCGGGGCCGCTCACCGGGCCGGTCGCGCGGGAGGTAGGGCCGTGACCTGCGCTGTCAGACAGCGATGGCGGCTGGCAGGCCTGTTGAGGAGGCCTACTCGGCGGGCTAGTCCGCCAAGCGGACCAGCGCTGGTCCGCGTCGTGCCCAGCTTCCTCTGCAGCGGTAGGGGCCGCGGTGTGGGCGTACCGGCCCGGTCGGCGGTATCCGCGCCCGTCCAGCGACGAGAAGATTGGTGGTACGGAGTGGGGACGACGGAGATCCGGGTGCACGGCGTGGTCGAACCGGGCCCGGAGAGTCTCCTTGGCCGCCCGGTCGTTGACCGGGTGGCCGGTGACCGGGAGACACCGCGCTGGAGCACGCCAGGGTCGAAGTGACTGCGCTGCCCGCCGGCTACGCGGAGGCGCTGGCTCCGCTGCGCCGCGGGCAGGCCGGCCACGATCCGGGCCGGGTCGCGACCGATGTGGCGGTGATGCTCCAGCGATAGCGCCCCGGCGCCGACCGCCGCGTCAAGCCCCGCGTATGCACAGGTCAAGCTCGGTGTGCTGTGCGCGCAGGTCGAAGCGACCGTGGTGGCCGACGACCTCGCCACCCTCACTTGCCGCCCCTTCGGAAGGGCCGAGGCTGGCGGGGGGCAGATTGTCCCGTATCCGGCTAACACTCCGATTCGGAAGCCGTGGTGTAACCACACCTAGAAGGGTAACCACCACTCCACTAGGCACCGGATTGGCCAGCGGCGGCGGCTCGTGTGGCCAGAGCGGAGGGGCAGCGTGCGGGTCGACCAGATCAATATCCTGCAGGGAGACGCCTTCGTTGTAAGCGACCGGCAGGGTGACATCAACCCGGCCGCCAACGTTCCCGACGGGCTGTTCTATCGCGACATGCGGCACTTATCGCGGTGGCAGCTGCGCCTCAACGGCCACCAAATGGAGGCGCTAAGCGCGGACAACCTCGAGTACGACGAAGTTGCTTTCTTTCTGATCGAGCCGACCGGAACGATCTACCGGAACCCGTCGCTGTCGGTCACCCGCCGCCGCGAAGTGGCGACTGGCATGCAGGAGCGCATCACGGTCCACAACTTCGGCAAGACGCCGGTCGCGTTCGAACTCACGATGATATTCGACGCCGACTTCGCCGACATCTTCGACGTCAAGGATCAGATGTCGAAAACCGGCCATCTGTACCGCCGTCGGCGCGACGGCGGGATCACGTTGGGCTACAGCCGCGCCGACTTCTGCCGCGAAACCCACATCGACGCCCCCGGTGCCTTCGTTACCGAGGAGTCGCTCACCTTCCGACACGAGCTACCACCTGGACAAGAGTGGGGCATCGACATCCAGATCCGGGTTGGGGTCGAAGCGGACGCGGCGCTACAGCGCCGCCACCACCACCCGGACATGCCTTACAGCATCCGAGAATGGCTGGACGCGTCACCCATCTTGGACACGGATTGGGACGACTTGCTGCACATCTACCACCGCAGTCTGCTCGACCTCGCCGCGTTGAGGTTCTACCCCTTCGTCGGAGATAGAGCCTCTCTGCCCGCAGCCGGGCTGCCCTGGTTCATGGCGGTGTTCGGCCGCGATAGCCTCCTAGTCAGCTATCAGATGCTGCCGTTCCACCCCGAACTTGCCTATACGACTTTGCGGGCCCTCGCCGAGCGGCAGGCGATCCATGAGGACGACCACCGCGATGCCGAACCGGGGAAGATCCTGCACGAACTGCGCCACGGGGAGCTTGCCCATTTCGGCGAGCGTCCGCAGTCCCCGTACTTCGGGGCCGCTGACACCACGCCGCTGTTCCTGATCGTCCTAGACGAGTACGAACGGTGGACCGGTGACACGCAGACCGTAAAGGACCTCCAGCCCGCGGCCCGCGCCGCGTTGCGGTGGCTGGAGACGTACGGCGACCTCGACCACGACGGCTACATCGAATACCAAACTCGCAACCCGCGCAGCGGTCTGGTCAACCAATGCTGGAAGGACTCCTGGAACTCGGTGGTCCACCCCGACGGCAGCCTCGCCAAGCTTCCCCGGGCCACCTGCGAAATTCAGGGCTATGCCTACGACGCGCGCCGCCGAACGGCGCGGCTCGCACGGGAGATTTGGAACGACCCCGACCTCGCCGAGCGTCTGGAACGCGACGCCGAGGAACTCTATCGCCGGTTCAACACCGACTTTTGGCTACCCGACCACGGCTATTACGCACTCGCGTTGGACGGGGACAAGAAGCCGGTGACCACATTGACCTCCAACATCGGACACCTGCTGTGGAGCGGGATCGTGCCGCCCGAACGCGTTGACGCGCTCGCCGCGCTGCTCTGCGGACCCCGGATGTTTACGGGATGGGGCGTGCGCACCCTCGCTGACGAGCAGCCAGCCTACAACCCGCTTGAGTACCACAACGGCACCGTTTGGCCGCACGACACCGCGATCGCCGCAGCCGGGCTTGCCCGGTACGGACACCGCGACGAGGCCAACCAACTCGCGATGGGGCTGTTGCAGGCCGGCCATCATCTGCGCCATCGACTGCCCGAGGCACTCGCAGGCTACCCACGAAAGAACACTTTGGTGCCCGTGCTCTACCCCACCGCCTGCTCCCCACAGGCGTGGGCCGCCGGTGCGCCGATGATGCTGCTCCGCACGATGCTCGGCATCGATCCGGAGCCCGACACTCTGGCCGTGCGCCCACACCTACCTGAGGATCTCCGCCGCCTGGCACTGCACGGAGTGCGCTTCCGCGGCACGCGGGTCGAGGCCCTCGCGGGCACCGCCGCACACGACCTAGATCGGTTGAAGCCGATACCGGGCGCCCGCGAGCTTCAGTGAACAACACACCATTCGGTCGAGATCACCGTTGGACGGTAGCGGCCGGACACTGTGCTGGGAGATCCTGCGCGACGACGACGGCGCCGTCCCGCAGATTGACCGATACCTCGTCCCGCCATCGCCCACCTCCACAACACCGCGTCACCGGTTGCTACACGTCCCCGCCCGCCTCACCCATTCCGCCCGACGACCCGTTCCCCGAGGAACCCGCCACTCGCCGGGTAACCGCCATGCCCATATGCCGGACGAACCACAAGGAAAGATCAACCAGCGGTCGGCCACCCTTGGTCACACTTAGCGACAGGCCGAGGCTAGTGATCCGTCGCGGTCCCGCCAGCGCCCTGCCTGCGCCGGGTAGCGATCACGGTGGTGGCGACGAGGGTGGCGAGGAGCAGAGCGGTCAGGCGCGCCGGTGCCGGCGTGAACGGTGTCAGCAGTACGAGCGCCGTCGTGGCCAAGTACGGCACGGTCATCTTCAGCTGCTCATACGGGCGGATGTGCAGCGTCCAGACTGCGAGCAGGTAGACGGCGACCGGCGCGGCTACCGCGTACCCTGCGGCGACGGGCCCGAGGTGCGCGGTGCCGGTTTGGTAGTCGACGTCGACGGCGAGGCCCGCGCCGAGCGCAGCCGCCGATGCGAAGATCAGGTACTGACCGTATCCCCACAGCAGCGCCACGCGCGGCGAGGCCGCCAGGTGCTGAACTGGGCGATCGAAGTACAGCCACCACATCGCGAAGACGATCACGATGCCGGCACCGGCGATCGACAGAAGAGTGCTTGCCTTGGTCCCTCGGTCAAAGGCGGTCTGGACGGCGAGGCTGGCCGCGAGTACCGACTCGCCGAGGACGATGATGGTGAATAGGCCGTACCGCTCGGTTATGTGGCGTGGGTGCCAGATGATCGGAGCGGGGCGTCTCGCCCAGAAGGGTAAGAGCAGCTCGGCGAGGACGATCGCCAGGAAGCCGGGCAACAGCCAGTGCCACCCTCCGGGCAGTGCCAGCCGGGCGATCCAGGCCGCCTGCAGCACGATGACGCCCACGGCGTAGCGCTGTGCGGTGGCCCGCCGCTCCGGATCGCTGCGGGCGACGCGCAACCATTGCGCGACCATCGCCAGCCGCATGATCACGTACCCGTAGGTGATGACGGAGAAGTCGCCGCGGTCGAAAGCGCGAGGCACGCCACCGGCGATCACCAGCGCCCCGGCGATCTGGACCAGGGTGGTGAGGCGGTAGACGTCGTCCTCGGGGTCGTACGCGGAGGCGAATGTGGTGAAGTTCATCCACGCCCACCAGATCGCGAAGAACACCGCCGGATAGAGGCCAATCCCGTGACCGATGTCGGCCTCGCCCAGGTTGTGGTGCAGCCGGTCGGCGACCTGCCTCACCGCGGCCACGAAGCATAGGTCGAAGAGCAGTTCCAGCGGAGTCACGGTCCGGTACGGCTCGTCGGTGGGGCGGGCGACCATGGGCCGGTACCAGGCCCGGACGGGAGGCCGTGGAGGAGTCACTGTGTCGGACATGGCAGCACCTCGGACGGCTCGCGAAGACGATTCCTGCCGCTGATCATTCCGACCGCGGCCCGTCCCGTACCGACGCTCACCAAAGTTCACGTGAACGTGCGTGGAAGTCGACTCCACCGGCCGCATGCGAGGCGCCCCAGACCGAACCAAGGGACGACGGTGACTGCTACCCGTTCGCTGCTCCGACCTCCGAGGCCGCTATGCGGTAGCGAGAACTCGTTCGCCTATTTCGTGGCCGATCCGCTCGAGCTTGCCCGCGCTGCCTTCCTTCTGGATGAGGTTAGCCAGCATGCTCTGCGTACACCCGCTCTCGCCTGCAGCGGGACGCGGACCTCGCCGCCCGCGACCCCGGCCGGCTTTCGCAAAGTCGGCTTATCGTGGTCGGGACCCCCGTGCGGGCCTCGCCGGGATCGGCGGGCAATCATTGGCCGGTCGCGGCACCATGTTTGTGCGCCGAACGGGCGGGAAGCGGGTCTCATGGCCTTCCGTACCCCGAACATGGCGGCGAGTCTCGGGCGAGGCACCCTCGCCGGTGTCGGTGGCACCGCCGTTGGGGCTAGTCGCTCGTGTCGGGGTGGGTGAAGCGGTGCGGGTTGGTGGCGGGGTTGTCGGGGCCGTGGTCGCTGGGCAGCTCGTGCAGCCACCGGCGCAGGCTCGGGTCGGTGGTGAGGGTCCAGGCCGGGCCGGCGGGGTGTTCGTCGTGGATGCCGGTGGCCACCGGCATGGCGGTGGGCACGCCGGCCAGGGCGCGCAGGAGGTTGGCCTCTCGGCGGCGGCTGCGCACGCGCAGCAGGACGGGGTAGCGGGGTCCGAACTCGGCGAGGCGTTCGTAGGCGCGCAGCTTGCGCAGCACCCTGCCTAGGTTCTCGGTGTTGTTGTCGTGTTCGAGGAAGAAGCCGACGCTGCGCTCGCCGACGGTCCAGACGCCGTGGGCGTCGGGGCGGATGTCGGCGGCGGCGTAGGCGGCGGTGGCGTGCTGCTCGGACCACCACCGCGCCAGCTGCGCGTTGGGGTCGGTGTGGGTGTAGGCGTGCAGGTCGACGAAGAGCTGGTTAACGCCGAGGAGGTGGCGCAGCTTGTGGCTGCCGACGATGCGTTCGGTGCGCTCGATGCTGCTGCGCGGCGGTCGCGCCGACGGCCGGTCGGGGTCGGTGTATGCGGTGGGGTGCACCACGGCGCCGAGCGGGCCGAGGGCGTAGAGGTACTGGCTGGTGCCGGTGGTGACGTCCACGAATCGGGTGACCGCGTCGATGGTGTGCAGCGCCGCGAGGCGTAGCAGGGCCGCCCGCCGGGATGGGAACAGCGCTTGGGCGATCTGGTCGGTGGATAGAAGGTAGTGCTCGGCGAGCCAGTCGAGCAGTTGACGGTCGCGCAGGGTCAGCCGACGCAGGAGTTGCAGGCGGTCCTGGCGGGTCGGGCGGCGCGAGGACGCGGAGCGGCCGGGCGAGGAAGGCTCGGGGGAGTGGGGGTGAGGGGGGGCAGGACGCTGCGGGTCGGAGTGTTCGGCGGACATGCGGGGTTCCCTTCACGCAGGAAGGAGGATCCCCTCTGTGGGAGGGGTGTCTGGAATTGGTGGACCCTGCGGCTGTGGCTGATCACGGGGCGTGTGCAGCGTTGACAGGCCTACCTGAGCCGTTCTGTCAGCGGCACGGAGCTGACGGTGGTGAAGGGGTGGTGATGCGCTGGCCGAAGGGGCATCGCGGCCTCGATCTGGCTGCGGTGACAGACACCGAAGCGCTGGTCCTGCAGGGCTGTTGCGCCCGGTCAGGAGAGGCCTCTGCCGCCTCTGGTCCTTGCGCCTTTGTCGTCGCGGGGCTGGGACAGCCGGTCGACGAGGGCGTCGATGGCGCTGGTGTTCTGCGCCTGCACGGTCCGGGCGACGCTCTCCCGGATCGCGGTGGCTTCACCCACGACCGGCTGGGGTGGGCGGGTGCGCAGCGTGAACGCCGGTGTCTGCCGGCCGTCGACGACCAGTCGGGTCGCGGCGGTGTAGGCGTCGAGGTGCGTGAGGTCGTGCTCGTCGAGCTCGGGAAGGGTGTGGCGGGCGAGGACGCGGGCGTCCTCGGGAGCGCACGAGAAGTAGATCTTGTTGCGGGCGTTCGCTGACGCGGCGGCGAGGAGGTCTTTGGGGAACTGGGCGAGGTCCTGGTGTGACAGGACGAGGGACAGCCGGTACTTGCGGGCTTCGGCGAGCATCGTGTCCAGGCTGTTGGCTAGGGTGAGGAAGTTCTGCGCCTCGTCGATGATCAGCGTGGCGTCCCGCCGCTTGTCGGGGGCTACCTTCGCGCGGGCGGTGGCAGCTTGCCATACCTGCGCGAGGATCAGGGAGCCGAGGAGTTTGCTGGTGTCCTCTCCGAGCTGGCCTTTTGGGATCCGCACGAGCAGCGCGCCGCCGTCGAGGACCTTGCCCATGTCGAAGCTGGATGTCGGGTAGCGCATGGTGCGTTTGACGAAGTCGCGCAGCAGGAACGCGCGCAGTCGGGCGAGGACGGGGCCGATGACCTGGGAGCGCAGGGCGGGATTCAGCTCGTCGTACCACTGCCAGAACCCGGACAGGCCGGCCGGGTCGTCGAGGTCGACGGTCATCGCCGAGCGGAACTGCGCCGAGTTGAGCAGGGGTGGGATGTGCTGCAGGGTGACGTTGGCGTGCCGGAGCAGGGTCAGGCAGGCCACCCGCATGACGTCGTCCATGCGGGGCCCCCACGCCTTGGCGAAGATGTTCCCGAAGATCGACACGAGGTTGTCGACGACGAGGTCGGGGTCGTCGCCGGAGAGCGGGTTGATCGTGGGCGGGTTGGGTTGGTCGGGGTCGAACAGCACCACCCGCTCGGCGACGGAGGCGGGAAGCCGGTCCAGGATGTCGAGGACCATGTCGCCGTGGGGATCGATGACGACGGTGCCCCGGCCGGCTTTGATGTCGTCGACGGCCATGTTCACCAGCAGGGTGGTCTTTCCGCTGCCGGTGGAGCCGACGACGTGCAGGTGGTAGCGGGCGTCGGGGACGGCCAGGGCGACGCCGTGGCCGCCGACCTGCGCATCGCCGATCATCTTCGTGCCGCGCCCGCCCGTGGGCACGGCGACGGGGGTGGGCATGGACTTCGCCCGCGCCCGATCCAGGCCAGGCACGGCCAAATCGCGGGGCAGGGCGGCGAGGGCGGCCAGCTCGGGGGTGCAGGTGAGGAACCCGGCACCGAGGCGCCGAACCGCGAGGACCGCGGCGGGGTGGAGCATGCGGGTGCGGTGGGTGAGGCGGTTGCGGCCGGAGTAGACCGCGAAGGACGACGCGACCGTGTCGGCGATGCCGCGCAGCCGGGGCCGCTGGTCGCTGTTGGCGCGGTGGTTGTCCTTGCCGATGGCGTAGCGCACGGCGGTTTCCCACAGCGGGTGGGCGGTCTTGTCGAGGATGGCCCGCACGTCGCGTTCCACTGCTGGGTCCCGGCGGCCTGCGGCAGGGCTGGATCGGGTGCGGGCGGAGGATCCGGTCTGGAAGACCTCGATGAGCCAGAGCAGCGGTGCGGCGGGGTTGATGGTGGGGATGGCGGTCTTGCCGTCGCGCAGCCGGGCGGCGGCTCGTCGGGCGCGCGACGCGCGGCGGGGTGCGGCGGGACGGGCCAGGACCTGCACGCAGGCGTACTCGTCGGCGCGCAGCCCCGAGCCGGCGGACATCAGCGCGCGCAGCGGGTCGTTGTCGTGGTCGGTGTGAAAGGGCAGCCATTCGGCGGCGGTGGGCAGCAGGTGCCCGCCCACCGCCGCCGGCACCTCGACGGGCATCGGTGGTGGGGGTGTGTCGTCGGTGGTGCAGGCGGCCCCCGGCCAGGCGGCGCGGACGGCGGCTTCGACGGCGCCGGGTGGGACGGTGCCGGGCACCCAGACGGAGATGAGTAGCCGCCGCCCGGTCCAGGTGTACTGCCACACCAGGTGCGGGCTGCCGTGGAGCAGGCGTCTGCGTCGGGATGGGGTGAGGGTGCCGGTGAGGTTGGCCCACAGGGCCTGCGCGCTGTGCGGGTCTACCTCTGGTGGTGGGGCGATCGTGACGAGGCGGGCGCCGTCGGCGTGGCGGCGGTGCCTCCACAGGGCGAGCAGGTTGCGCCCGGCGACGAAGACCACGAGGGCGGCGGCGGCCACGGCCAGCAGCCACGGCCGCTGCCCGGCCCACGCGGCGGCGTCGAGGAGCCAGCGGGTCGGCCCGGTCGGGGGCACGACAAAGCCGGCGCCCGGCCTCGAAGGGCCAGGCACCGGCGTGGGGGTGGGCGGGAGGACCCCCGCGATGGCGGTGGCGGACGGCGTCACAGGTCGTCTCCCTCGTCCAGGTCGGCGAGTTCGCTCGGGCGGGTGGTGCACAGCTGATGCTCGGTGTCGGAGGCGATGGCTTCGAAGCTGCTGCGGTTGGTGCCGGAGATCAGCAGGCCGGTTCCGACGCGGGCGGCGAGCAGGAGCCGGCGTTCGCCGGCGGTGAGGCCGAACGCGTCGCCGATGGCGTCGATGGCCTGCGGTGCCTGCTTGAGTAGCACCTGGGTGGCGGCGTTGGCGACGACGGCGTGGCCGAGGTCGGTGCCCAGGACGTCGGCGACGTCCTGGGTGATGACGGTCAGGCCGGCGTGGCGTTTGCGGGCGGCCTTGGACATGCGGAACAGGAACCGGGCGCCCTCGCCGTCGCGCATGAGCAGCCACGCCTCGTCCACCACCACCAGCCGGCGGGCCGCCGGCCGGCTGGGGGCGTCGACTTGCCGCCAGATCGCGTCGAGGGCGAGGAGGGTGCCGACGGTGCGCAGCTCGTCGGGCAGGTGCCGCAGCGACCACACCACCAGGTGCCCGTCCGGGCGAGTGGTGCTCGGCCCGTCGAACAGGTCCGAGAACGACCCGTGCACCCACGGGGCGAGGCGGGCGGCGAGCTGGCCGGCGGCGGGGTCGTCGTCGGCGTGTAGGCGGTCGGCGAGGTCGCGCAGGAGCGGGGCGGGTCGGTGGTGGGTGGCGGGGTCGGCGGTGATGCCCGCGGTCCGGTAGACGGCGAGGATGGCCCGGTCCAGGGCCGCCCGCTCCGCTGGCGGGGGCTGGTGGCCGAGGAGCACCGCGATGAGGGTGTGCAGGAACAGGCCGCGGCGGGTCAGCACGTCGGGGCGGGTGTCCCCGGCGGGCAGGTCGAACGGGTTGACCTTCACCCCGGCCACACCGAGGCGGACCACGGTGCCGCCGACGGCGTCGGCCAACCTGAGGTACTCGTCTTCGGGGTCGATGACGGCGACCTGCACCCGCTGGTAAAGGTTGCGCAGGATCTCCAGCTTCACGAAGTACGACTTCCCGGCGCCGGAGCGGGCCAGGACCACGGAGTTGTGGTTCTCCTGCGCCCACCGGTCCCACCAGACGATGCCGCCGGAGTCCGGGTTGACGCCGTAGAGGATGCCGCCTTCGGCGGGCGGGTCGCCGGGCAGCGGCGCGGGCAGGTCCGCCGACGCGAGGGGAAACGCGGCGGCCAAGGCCTGGGTGTCCATGGTGCGGCGCATCTGCAGTGAGTCTGTGGCCAGGGGCAGGGTGGTGGTCCACCCGGCGAGGTGCCGCCACGTGGCGGGCTGCACCTCGATCAGCGTCGACGCGGCGGCGGCTTTCACCTGCGCGCACGCGTGCAGGAGTTCGTCTTCGGTGCGGGCGTGCACGGTCAGGTACAGGCCGACGCGGAACAGCTTCGCCACGCCGCGGGCGAGGCGCTGGGCAAGGTCGGCGGCGTCGTCCGCCGCCGCTTCGACGGAGGGGTCGGACAGCTTGCCGGCCTTGGCGTCGGCGCGCCGCGACGACTCGAAGCGGGCGCGTTGGTTACGCAACCGGGACGCGGCGACCGGGGCGGGCAGCGGGTCGATGTGCAGGGCCAGGTCGAGGCGGCCCGGCCAGGACAGCAGCGGCTCCAGCCAGGCCGGGCCAACCTCGGCCGGGTAGCCGGTGACGACGAGGGTCGCGGCGTAGCCGTCGCCGACGCGCAGCATCCGCGGGGTCACCTCGACCGAGGCGGGAGCGACGGTGGCCGCCAGCGTGCAGGGCTGGCGGCCACCGTCGGTGGGCGTGCGGAAACGGGTGCGGGCTTTCATCGGGGATGCTTCCTTCTGTCGGTGTGGATGTCCGGCCCGGTGATGACGCTGTCGGGAGCGGCGAGGCCGCCGGGTCGGGGCGGGCGGTAGGGGTCGGCGGCGGCGGCGATCGCCGCCGTGACCGCCGCCCCGTCGAGGGCGCGGGTGCTCACGCCGAGGCCGGACAGGGCGCGGACGGTGTCGTCAGCGCGGCGCCGTGCGGCGTGCTCGCCCCGCTCGCCCGCGCTGCGGGTGACGATGAGGACCTGCCGGCGCAGCGGATCCCTGCGGGTGGCGAGGTCGTCGAGGAAGCGGGCGTGATCCGTTGCCGCGTCGGCCAGAGCCGGGTGCGCCAAGGTGTCCGCCGCGGTGGCGAGGGTGCGGGCGGCTGAGCGCAGGTCCACCGGCTGCGCCGACACGACGATCTGCGTCGCCGTGGACAGGCTGTTGAGCCAGCGGCCGAACGTGTCAACCAGAGCGGCCTGCTCGTCGGGAGTACGGAGGGCGAGGTTGACGTTGGTGGCGGCGACCATCGCCGCCCGTACCCCGCCGAGGCGGATCTCGCCGCCGTCGTCGATGGCGTCGGCGGGCAGCTTCAGCGGCGCCGGCAGCATCACCGTCGTCTTCGGCGCCTGCACCCAGTCGGGGGTCTTCGACGTCGTGTCGGTGGTCGACAGCGCCCGAGGCGCCCGCCAGTGGCGCACGGCGGCGAGGAGCCACACGTCCAGGGACAGCCCGTCACGGCGGCCGACCGCGACACCGAAGACCAGCCCGCCGACGACAACGGCGGCGCCGACGAGCACCGGCACCGGCACGAGGGTGTGCAGGCCCTGCCAGGCGCCGTAGAAGGCGAGGGCGGCGACGGCGAGGATCGCCAACTGCCGGAATGTCAGCCCGTAGGCGACCTTGTCGGGGGCGTCGACGTCGGCGGGCATCCGCGCCCGACCGGTGTCCGTGTGGTCGTTCATCGGCCCACCGCCCGAAGGCCCCGGCCGAGGCCGGGAACCGAGCGGGTGACCTGCTGCACCAGGATCACCCGCACCGACGCGCCGATCATGCTCGCGCCTCGGCCGTTGCCGGTGGAGACGAAGCGGCTCATCATCGCGGGCACCCGCAGGGTGGTCCACAGCATGACCATCACCACGAACAGGTTGATCACCCCGCCCGGGTCCACCGGCAGCCCGAGTACGGGCAACAGGTTGTCGGGGTCGGTGAGCATCCACTGCCCCGCGTACAGGGTGAAGCCCTGCACGATGGGCACGGCGAGGGTGCCGGCGTAGGCCTTCCACCACAGCCGGGCGATCGGGTCGGTGTGTGGCAGGGCGTGGCAGGCCAGGGCGAGGGGCGCGAAGGCGGTCAGGATCAGCACGATGGCGAAGCGGACGATCACGCTGAACGCGGTGGAGGCGAGCAGCACGGCGATGATCGCCACGCAGATCACGAACAGCAGCACCGCGGTCTTGTCCTGCCCGGCGGTGATGTGCGTCTTGATCGCCCGCAGCGCGCCGTCGCTGTCCCCGTCGCTGGTGGTGAGGGCGGCGGTGAGGGCGTTGGCGAGGTCGATGAGCATGCCGCACCACAGCTGGGAGAAGTGCGCGGCGACGAACCCCACGATCAGGCGGGGGAGCAGGTCTTTGATCGTGTAGCGGGAGCGTTCGTCGCCGCCGGCGGTCATGGTGAGCACCCCGGCGGTGACGAAGGCGAGGACGAAGACGGTGTCCACGACGAGCACGGAACGGCCGGTCAGGGCCTGCACCTGCGGCAGGGCGGTGACGTTCGGGGTGATCAGCAGCGCGCTGCTGATCACCCCGAACAGCGCGTCCAGGGTCGCCAGGATCGCCCCGGCGAGCCAGTCGAGGATTTGGTTGAGCACGAAGCCCATCACGGTGCACCGACGATGCCCTTGACGATCTGCAGCAGGATCGGCGCGAGGATGGCCAGGCCGTAGCCGACCAGGGCGTTCTTCAGCGCGCTCTTGGCCTTGTCGACCTGCGCCGGGTCGCCCCCGGCCGTGGCCCAGTAGACGCCGGCCAGGACGAGGAAGAGGGTGGCCACGGCGGCGAGGATGCCGATCAGCCAGGTCTGCAGGTTGAAGATGACGACCGGCAGGGAGTTCGCCGCCAGCATGGGCATGCCGGTGTCGGCGTGCGCGGCAGCGGGCACGGACAGGAACAGCAGCACCTCGCCGGTGACGGCGGCGACGCGGACGACCGGGCGGGCGGTGCGGGAGCGGGTGAGGGCACGAAGACGTGCCGGGATGCGGGACATGGTGTTGTCACCTCCGGCCCCACCCATGCCAGGCGTGGGGCGTCAAAACACGGCGGTCAAGGGGGCCGCCGCCGGGCGCGGGAGGCAGGGGGCGTCGTCGAGCCGCGACAGGTCCTCGGGAGGAGCACGTCCTCCCTGTCGGGTGTGGCGGTATCGGTGAGGTGTCAGCGCACCAAGACGGCGCGGCACCCGAGGCGCCCGGCTCACGGTCGGCCCCAACCTCGGGGCCCGGCGGCGGGCGGAACCCCCGCAGCGCCTCGTGCGGCGCCGCGGGAGATGTTCCGCACCCTCAAACCGGCGTTTGTCAGCTCTGGCGGGCACCCCTGGACCTGACACGGGTCTGGCAGCGCAGCCGCACGTCTGGCAGCCCAGCTCAGACGGCACCGCCGGGGCGCTGGCGTGGCGCTGCTGACAGCGCGGACCGCCCGCTGTCAGTTCGGACATGCCGGTGGTGGTGTCCCGAGCCGGACCTCGGCAAGGTCTTCAGGCTCTGACAGCCCTTGACATCCAGGGCACGGAACCCCGCGGCCGACGGCTCGGCGGGCATGGCCGGGTCGCACCGGACCCAGCGCCGCACTCGCGAGCGGCTGGGCCGTGCCGTGCGCCGACATGCCCCGGCCCCAGCTGAACTCAGGCGCGCGGGCCACCCCGGTGCTGCCCCAACACGGTGCCGCAGCGCTCGCCAGCATCGCGGCAGTGGGGGCGCGACAGCAGCGGCGGGGTCCAACCCCATGGTCGGACCCCGCTTCAGGAATGCGGTGCAGGTCAGGCAGCGGCGGCTGCCGGTGGCGCCGTCCGCCCGGGTCGGGTGGTGACGCGGCCGGTGCGGGTCCGCGTGCGGTGCATGGACTGGTTCTGCAGGTACGCGCGGGCCTTGGGGGACACGACGCCGGTGAGTAGTCCCTTGGCCAGGGCGTCGGCGAGGCGTTCGTCGATGCCGTTCATCCGCTTGCGCAGGGCGTCGACGGTGATGCCCAGACGCGCGGCGATGGGTTCGATCGACCGGCGCCCGAGCCGCAGGTCGATGTAGGGGTCAAGGTCGGTGTTTTCGAGTAGGCCGAGGCGGGCGGCGCGGCGAACGAGTAGGTCGGGGTGGCCGTAGGGGACGTGCGGGGTGCGGGGGCCGGTGACGTGCTCGATGTCGTCCACCGGCACCGCGGTGCCGGTGGCGCGCAGCAGTTCGTGTCCGGCACGCCAGGCGGCCATGCACAGCGCCGCGTGCGGGGCGGGCTTGGCCAGGTCGACGCGGTCGCGCAAGGCGGTGAGGAAACCAGTCAAAATCTCTGCGTCGAGGTCGGCGGCGTCACCGGACCAACCGGCGTGCAGCCGGCCGGCGTGCCGGCGTAGCGCGGGCATCGCCATCGCCACCGCCGCGATGACCCAGGACGGTCCGTCAAGGCGGGCGCGGCGGACCAGATCCCGCCACACCGCGTCACGCGCGGTGTAGGCGCGGGGGTGGCGCAGCAGCCAGTCGCGCAGCGCCGGGAGTGTCATGACACCGCCCGGCAGGCCGGTGTCAGGTCCGAGGGTGTCCAGGTCGAGTGTCATCGGGGCGGGGCCGCATGTCAGCGCCGCGAAAGCGGCGTCGACGGCGTCCAACGGCGAGTCGGGCCAGTCCGGGTCGGACACGCTCATGTCCACACACTCCATGTCAGAGAAAATCGTCGATGACGTGCCGAGGTGGGTGTCGCCCCCGGCGCGGAAGACATCGATTGCGCCACGGCGACCTCACAGACCTCTGACAGCCCAGGCCAACGCCACGATGACACCGCGTCCGCACGCCGGCGCGCCGACCTGACAGACGACGGCGGCCACCGGCGCCGACTCTGACAGCGGTCTGACAAACTGGCCTTGACCTGCGCGTTGACACCACCAGCCCGGGTGGTGACACCAGCCGCGCCGGCGGCTCTGACAGCCCGGCCGCGCCCGTCAGAGGGCTCTGACAGCGGTCTGGCAACCGCGCCGTGACGCCGTAGCGGTGTCTGACAGCCCTGCCGCTGTCGGACGCCGCCAACCTGACGGCGGCACGGTGTCTGTCACGGCGGCACCCCGGCGGCGGCGAACCGTGATCTGACAGCGGCACCGCCGGATGACGCGACGTCGCGGCGATGTCATCGACGACACTGCGTGACCGCACCAGACCTGACATGCGGGCCCTGGCGCGACGACGCGCCGGTCTGACAGTACGGTCCACGCACCGATGTCATCGGCATCCGTCGTTGCGCCGGGCAGGGGATGCCCGTGACCTTGCGTCACGATGAGCGGCGACGACGGCCCCGGGGTGCCGGTCTGACCGCGTTGGACCGCCTGCTTGAGGGGCCGGCACGGTGGTGCTGTCAGAGCGCTGTGAGACCAGGGGGTGTCCGCCAGAGCTGACAAATGCCGGTTTGAGGGGTGTCAGCGCATCACGGCGCGGCGCGGAGCCCACATCCAGATGAGCGAGCACCCGCCGCAGCACCACCCCGACCCTGTCCAGCACGTCGACCCGCACGACGTCGACCTGACCCTGATCGACCTGGTTGCCGGCGACCCGCCGGTGCCGGTCACCGTGTGGCGCACCGCCCGCGGCCCGGCCGACGCCGGCCGGAGCATCGGCGCGCGACTGGCCTACCGGCTCGTCGCCGCCTACAGCCGCCCCGGCGAGGCCGTCGTCGACCTCACCGGCGACCACGCCCTGACCGCCGTCTGCGCGGCCGGCGCACGCCGGCACCACCCGGGCTGGTTCACCGACGCGTCCAGCCTGATCATCGGCCCGGCCACCCCGCCGGCCCGCCCCGAGCCGGCCGCCCTGCCCGACGACAGCAGCGGCGACCTGCCGGACATGCGCACGTGGTTCGGCGACGACCTCACCGACCCCGACCTGCCCGCCGACGAGGCCGCCACCTACCCTGTTCGCGCCTCGCTGGTGGAGGCGACCAGCTTGGTCGTGGCCTGCTGGCCCCTCGACCCGGCCGACGCCACCAACCGGATCCGGCTGGCGTGGCTGCTGACCGCGTGCGCGCGGCTGCTGCGCCCCGGCGGCTGCCTCGTCCTCGTCGTCACCGCCCCCAACGGCAGCATCGGGCCGGAGGACTTCACCCCGGTGGCCACCGCCGCCGCGGCCGTCGGCCTGGGCTACCTGCAGCACATCGTCGCCGTCGCCGCCGACACCGGCGGCGACGCGTTCGTCTACCACGTCACCGACGAGGAACTGCTCACCCTCGCCCAGCAGGCCAGCCACCCGTGGGCGGTGGCGCACCTGCGCGTGCACGCCGACCTGCTCGTGTTCGGCCAACCACCGTCCTCGGCGCCGCAGAAGCCGAGTCGCCGGCAGGGCGGTGACCGTCGTGGCTGAGCACACCCCCTTCCCCACCGACCCGCACCAGCCGGCCAGCCGGGCGGAGGACACCTACCGCAGCCAGCACCGTGACTACCCTGGCCGCCACCGCGACACCGGCGGGCGCCACCGCGCGCCCGACGGGCCGACGGACCTGTCGGTGTGGGCGACCGCGCAGCAGACCGGGCCGGTGCAGCGCCGAGGCCGGTACGTGCCCGAGTCGGTCAAGCACCCCGCCCGGATGCTCCCGGCGATTGCCGCTCACGCGGTGCGCGCCTACACCCGCCCCGGTGACCTGGTCCTCGACCCGATGTGCGGGATCGGCACCACCCTCGTCGAGGCTGCCCACGCCGGCCGCGACGCCATCGGCGTGGAGTACGAGCCGCGCTGGTCGAACATTGCCGACGCCAACATCACCCACGCCCAACACCAGGGCGCCACCGGACGGGCCTCCGTGGTCCGCGGCGACGCCACCCGCCTGCGGTCCCTGCTCCCCGCCGCGCTCACCGGGCAGGTCGCCCTGGTCGTTACCTCACCCCCGTACGGGCCGACCGTCCACGGTCTGGTCCGTCCGGGCGCGGGCGGGGTGGCGAAGTTCGACAACGCCTACAACGACGGCACCGACCGCGGGAACCTCGCCTACCGCGACCTCACCGGCCTCGCCGACGGCTTCGAACAAATCCTGGCCGGCTGCGCGGCCCTGCTGCGCCCCGGCGGCACCGTCGTGGTCACCGCCCGGCCGTGGCGCAAGAACGGCCAACTCGTCGACCTACCCTCAGCCGTCATCGCCGCCGGCACCCGCGCCGGCCTGATCCCGACCGAGCGGTGCGTCGCCCTCCTCGCGGCCGTCCGCGACGGGCACCTCGTCGCCCGACCGTCGTTCTTCCAACTCCAGGCCGTACGCAAGGCCCGCACCACCGGCACCCCACTGCACCTGATCACCCACGAAGACGTGCTGATCTTCACCAAGCCACAAAGTTCCGCGAGTTCCGCCGAACCCACGTGTTCCCACGGCGAATCCGGCGGCCACCAGGGCTCGTCCAGCCGGGACGTTGCCGGGGATCTGGGGGAGGGAGGTTGAATGACTGTCCGACCGGGCCACGCCTCGGATCGGTGTGCACCGGGTACGGCGGCCTCGACCTGGCCGTCGAGCTGGTGCTCGGCGGCCGGCTCGCCTGGTACGCCGAAACCGACCGACACGCCCGCACCGTCCTCGAACATCACTGGCCGCACGTGCCCAACCTCGGCGACATCCGCACCGTCGACTGGACAACCGTCGAACCCGTCGACGTCCTCACCGCCGGATTCCCCTGCCAGGACATCTCCAACGCGGGCAAACGCGCCGGCATCACCGGCCAACATTCCAGCCTCTGGACACACGTCGCCGACGCCGTTCGCCATCTTCGACCGCCGCTCCTCTTCGTGGAAAACGTCGCCGCCCTCCGCCGCCGAGGCCTCGACGTCGTCGAAGCCGACCTGGCCACGCTCGGGTACGACACGAGCTGGCTATGCCTACGCGCATCCGACATCGGCGCCGCCCACCGACGCGACCGGCTGTTCCTGCTGGCCACCCCCACCCAACGACTCACCGGCCGTGCGGACGTTGCCCACGCCCTGCGCCCGTGACGGCAAGGGCCCCGGCCACCAACACGGGCTGCCCGACCTCATCGAGCCCGGCGGCACCCGCCACGGTCTCCTGCCCACCTCGACGCTGACCAACCACCGCCCGCCGGCCAACTCCACTGCCCGACCCGACACCGCCAACGCCGGCAAGGTGGCGCTAGTCCTCGCCGACGCCGACCGGCTGCTGCCCACCCCCAGGGCCAGCGACACCGGCACCGCCGGAAGACGCGCCGGACACGGATTCCGGCCGCCCCTCTCGCAGGTCCTGCTCCCCACCCCCAGAGCAACCGACGGCGCCAAGGGCTGCCCCGGACAACGCGGCTCCCACGGCGACCTGACCCTGCCCTCCGCAGCGGTACAGGTCCCCACCCGGTCACTGCCCACACCACGCGCGTCCGACGGGCGCGGCCCCGGCACCCACGGCGACGGCGGCGCGGACCTGCGCACCACCATCGCCGGCCTACCCACGGAACTCGGACAGCGCGACGACGCCCGCTGGGGGCCCTACGCCGCCGCGATCGCCCGATGGGAACTACTACTCGCTCAGCCCGTCCCCGAACCGACTCAGACCGGCCGCCATAGCAAACCCGTCCTCGCACCACCGTTCGTGCAATGGCTCATGGGCCTCGATCCAGGCTGGGTCACCGACCTCGACCTGCCCCGCACCGCCGCACTGCGCGTGCTCGGCAACGGCGTCGTCCCCCAACAAGCAGCCGCAGCGCTGCGGCTGCTGCTGTGCCCGCACCGCTGGGCAGCCGACATGACCAGCCCCGCGCCAACCCGCCCGCCGCGCCAGGCCAACCAACCCACGACCCCACCGGTCAGCACGGTTGTTCAGCCCACCATGAAGGACACCGGGCCGTGAGCGACCGGCGACGCACCCGCACACCATCCCTCAACGCCCCACCAGCCGAACCCGCGACCACGCGGCGGTGGACCGAGGTCGACGTGCGCGCGCTGGGCGTGACCACCGACGTCGTCACCGCCGCACAGATCCTCGGACTGTCCCGCAACACCGCCTACCGCCTCGCCCGCGCCGGCACCTTCCCCGTCCCGATCATCCAGGCAGGCCACCAGTACCGCATACCCGTCGCGGGCCTCCTCACCGCCCTGCACCTCGACCCCACCCCGCCGGCAGCCGACGGCGGCGACCCGCACCCACCCGCACCGTAGAACCCCGCCCAGCGGCGACTGCCCGCGACGACTTGATCGTCGCGGGCAGTCGAGCGTGCATGTCGATCGACAAAACCGCTGCCGCCCACGCGACCCACCCAACTCCCACCGCACCTGGAGAGTCCCGCACATGTCTCACGGATCGATCTTCAAACGCTGCGGCTGCCGGGACCCGCGCACCCGCAAACCCCTGGGCAACCTCTGCCCGAAACTCCGACGAGCCAACCGGTCCTGGAACCCCGACCACGGCCACTGGGCCTACCAACTCGAACTCCCACCCACCGCCGACGGCCGCCGCCGACAGCTACGCCCCACCGGCTTCGACACCCGCATCGCCGCCGCCGGCGAACTCGACCGCGCCCGCCAGTTACTCGACCTCGCCGGACGCAACCGCGGCCACCGCACCGAGATCGGCGACCTGCTGCAAGCCACCCTCCGCGCCGGCGGGACCCTGCCCGACGTCGACACCGTCCGCAACCGGCTCCGCACCGACACCCCACTGGTCGGAGTGCCCACCCTCGCCGACTGGCTCACCACCTGGCTGCAACGGATCAAGGTCGACGACAACACCCGACGCGGCTACGAATCCCACGTCCGCGTGCACCTCATCCCCCACATCGGCGACGTCGTCCTGGACAAGCTGCGCCCCCACCACATCGAGGACCTCATCGACAAGATCGAGAAACGCAACGCCGACATCCAGGCGGCGAAAGCCAGCACCGACCCCGACACCCGCGCCGGCGTCCGAGGGATCCGACCTACCGGCCCCGCCACCATCGCCCGCATCCGCGCGACCCTTCGAAAGGCCTTCAACGACGCCCTCGCCCGCGAGGTGGTCAGCGGCATCCCGAACCCCACCACCCTCGTCAAAACCCCCCACACCCGCGCCAAACCCATCGTCTGGGAACCAGAACGCGTCGACAGGTGGAAGACCACCGGCACCGTCCCCGGCCCGGTCATGGTCTGGACCGACGACCTCCTCGCCCAGTTCCTCGACTACACCGCCGAACACGCCCCCGACCTACACCCCCTGCTGCACCTCATGGCCTACCGCGGACCCCGCCGCGGCGAAGCATGCGGCCTCCTCGACGCCGAAGTCCGCCTCGCCAAAAGCGAGGTCAGCATCGTCAACCAGATCGCCACCCACGGCTACCAAACCCGACAGAAACGGCCCAAGAGCCAGGCCGGCAATCGCGAGATCATCCTCGACCCCGACACCGTCGCCGTGCTCACCGCCTACAAAGCCCGCCGCGCCGCGTGCCGGCTCGCCGCCGGCACAGGCTGGCCCGACACCGGCTTGTTCTTTGTCCGCCCCGACGGCAAACCGTGGCACCCCAACTCGGTCACCCAACGCTTCCGCCGCCTCGTCAAACAAGCCAGGCTGCCACCCATCCGCCTGCACGACCTGCGCCACGGGGCCGCCACCCTCGCCCTCGACGCTGGCGTCGACATCAAAGTCGTCTCCGATCAACTCGGCCACTCCACCACGACACTCACCCGCGACACGTACCAGAGCGTCGTCAAGCGGCTGCACCATGAGGCCGCAACCGCCGTCGCCGACAGGATTAAGAACAGGCGGCGCCGTACCGCTTGAGCGACCGACCTGGGCGATGGGTGAGGGGCGATGGGTTGAAATATCAGCTCAGGGGGCCTGCGGTACTTTCTTGACCAACACCAATCGGTGAACAGGTGAAGTTAAGGCGACAACCGTATCCACATTGGAGGCCATGTTCCGATGAGTTCCTACACCATCACAATCACCGCAGACGATCCCAGTCGAGCGACCACAACTCTCAAGGTCGAGGTAAGCGACACCATCCCGCGCATCACAGAACTGCTGGTACGCGCCGGGCAGGGGGACGGGCTGACCGTCGGTCAGATCCCCGCGGTCGACCTGGACCTGCTCTTGAGGGCGATCGCGCCCGCCGCCAGCGGGCGGCAGGTGGTAGCTACACTTCCCATCGCCGTATCCAACGCGGTGCCCGCAGCCGGCGGTGTGTCCGTCGACGACGGTGAGCCCGCCGCCGAATCGACGGCGGTCCAGGCCACCGCCCCTACGGCGGCTGCGGATGAGCCTGCTACGAGTAACCCTGAGGGTGCTGGTGCTGTTGACGTCGTGGTGCCCAAGCAGGCGTCACCGGCGACCAAGGCAAGCGAGGCGAAGAAGGCCAGCCGGGCGTCAGGCGCTGGCGCGACCCGGAGCCGAGCGGGCAAGCCGAAGACCGCAGCGGGTGCCAAGGCCACAACTACGGCGGGGAAGGCCACGAAGCGGACCGCCAAAGGCGGGTCCTCCGTAGGCGAGGGGCGGGTGTACCGGCGCTCACCGGCCGATCTCGAAGCGGTCTACCAGCAAGCCGGGAGTGTGACTGCAGTCGCCGACCACTACAACGTGCCCCGGCACACCGCCCAGGGGTGGATCCGCACGCTGCGTCGCCGGCAAGCCGGGCCATTTTCCGAGTAGGGAAACCTGGTACCGGGAATGGGCCAACAGGGGTGTCGCTTCAAGGCGCGGGATAAATCTTGACGGCGGGGGCCGTCGACGTGCTGCGACAAGCTGGCGGTCTGTCGTCTCCAGCACGGGCGTCCGGTACTGGTAGACCTTGTGCCTCGCTCTCCAGTCCGCGGTGTGCCCGATTCGGCGGGCCATTGGCCTCTCCTCTAGGGCTTTGTCATTCACCCTCGAAGCCGCGGAACGTGCCGGACTCGTCGGCGGTATCGGCGAAGTCGGCGAAGTCCATGTTCGTGATGGACATGTTGGCGGAGACTTCGGCGTACCAGCGGAGCGGCACCCGGAAGGTGCGGCCAGGCTCGTCGTAGAGGCCCTCGACTACACCGCCGACCACGCCCCCGACCCGCACCCCCTGCTGCAACTTCATGGCCTACCGCGGACCCCGCCGCAGCGAAGCCTGCGGACTCCTCGACGCCGAAGTCCGCCGCGCCAAAAGCGAGGTCAGCATCGTCAATCAGATCGCCACCCACCAGAAGCGACCCAAGAGCGACGCCGGCAACCGCGAGGTCATCCTCGACCCCGACACCGTCGCCGTCCTTACCGCCTACAAAGCCCGCCGCGCCGCCTGGCGCCTTGCCGCTAGGAGAGAATGGCCAGACACCGGGCTGTTCTTCGTCCGCCCCGACGGCAGGCCATGGCACCCCAGTGCGGTCACCCAACGCTTCCGCCGGCTTGTCAAACGGGCCGGGCTGCCACCCATCCGCCTGCACGACCTTCGCCACGGCGCTGCCACTTTCGCCCTCGACGCCGGCGTCGACATCAAAGTCGTCTCCGACCAACTCGGCCATTCCACCACCACACTCACCCGCGACACGTACCAAGCGTCGTCAAGCGGCTGCACCATGAAGCCGCAACCGCCGTCGCCGACATGATCAAGAACAAGCGGGGCCGTATCGCCTGAGCGAGCGGTCGCCGCGTTGTTGCTGTTGTCAGCGTCTACACCCAGCCACTTGGACGGTCGCCGCCGCTGCAGGGGCAAGACCAGCTGCATGCCTTGGGTTCTTTCGTGCGGAGCATTCGCAGGCCAGCTGGGATCGAACATCCTGGTGGTAACCAGCCCCGGACGCCGCCCGGGCGGGTGCTGCACTGGCGCTGTGGTTCGCAGCGCACGAGGACGACCTTGTCGCGATCGCCATTCGGGTGAGAGCAGCCGCGCAGGAACAGTGAGCGCGACGGCCGCGCCGTGGAAGGTCAACGAGTTGATCTGTGATGACCCGGACGGCCACCGGATCGTGTTGACCCAAGGCGCGCGAGCGTGGGCGTATCCAGGTGTGAATGATCGCCGATGCTGGCGGTCAGCTGGGTTGATGCATTTTTTGGGGCTGCAAGGCAGTCTGACCGAGATCCACGACGTCCGATCTAACGGTCGCTAGCTCATCCGATTGCGGTGTGTCGTGCCGGCGAGAGTGGGTGAGAGCCGTCGAGGCCGTCGGCTCCCCTGTTCGGCTTTTGCGTCAACAGGACCTTCCCGATGTGCACTCCGCTTTCCAGATGTTTGTGCGCTTGGAGAGCGTCTGACATGGGGAACTGTGAATCGACGACGGGCAGGAGTTGCCCGGATTCGATCAATGGCCAGAAGGCTTTTTGTGCGGCCCGTACTATCTCGCCCTTCTCTGGTCGTCCGCGCTGGCGCAGGGACGTGGCATGGACGGTTGCCTGCTTGGCCATGAACGGCCCGACGTTGAAGCTGCCCTGCCTGCCACCCTGGGATCCGATGATGACGATCCGCCCTTCCCGGGCGAGAAGGCCGATGTTCCGGTCCAGGTTGTTCGGGCCTACGTTGTCGAGGACGAGATCCACTCCCCGACCTCCGGTCGACTGGAGGACCAGGGAGGGCAGATCTTCCTGTCGGTAGTCCCAGGCATCCTCGGCGCCCAGTTCGATACAGGCCTTCGTCTTGGCGCCAGTCCCGGCGGTGGCGAAGACGCGACACCCGAGTGCGGCAGCCGCCTGAATGGCGGTGGTCCCAATGCCGCTCGCGCCGCCGTGTACGAGGATGGTGGTGCCCGGCTGGGCTTGGCCGACCATCACCAGGTTGGACCAGACCGTGGCCGCGACCTCTGGCAGTGCGGCGGCGACCGCTACAGACATGCCCTCCGGCACCGGAAGAGTCAACGTTTCGTCCACGGACACGTACTCGGCGTACCCGCCACCGTCGAGCAGGGCGCACACCTGTTCGCCGATTCGATGTGCCGAGACCGATTCGCCGACCTCTACGATCTCGCCCGCGCACTCGAGGCCGAGAACTTGCGATGCGCCGGCGGGCGGGGGGTACAGACCCCTGCGTTGCAGGACGTCCGCCCTGTTAAGCGCGGAGGCCGCGACACGGATGAGGACATCGTTCGTCCCGGGCTTGGGCGTGTCAACCTCTGCCCATTCGAGGGCGCCATCGCTGGTGACTGTTATCGCGTGCATGGTGCGAAGTCCTCCAGGTTGTTCATCTGTGGGGGGACGTGGCGCGACTGGTGGATGAGGTGCAGCTTCTGCGACAGCTCCCCACCGATCTCTCGCAGTCGGCTCTCCGGCAGCCGGTGGGCTGGCCCGGTGACGTTGACGCTGGCGGTCGCCTCGCCGGACGAGTCGAGAACGGGTGCGGCGACGGCATGTGCGCCGGGAATGGTTTCGCCGAAACTGATCGCGTATCCGTCGTGGCGTGCCTGCCGGAGGTCGGCGCGGAGCTTCACCTGATCGAGCCCGGGCGGAGCCTCACCGAGCACTGATCCGATCTGGTCGGGTCGCAGCCAGGCGAGGATCGCCTTGCTCGCCGCCGCCGCTGTCAGCGGATAGGTGTGCCCAATTCCTGATACCACCCGGACGCGGTGCGGGCTCTCGAGTTCCCGGAGGCAGACGCGCCGGCTCCCTACTCGTACGTGTAGGCCCACGGTCTCCTCGGTTTCCGCCCTCAGGGTCTCGAGAAGCGGGCCGACATGAGCGAACGCCGAGTGGCCGATGTCGGTCAGCTGCGCCAGCCGCAACACCGCGGGGCCGACGCTGAACCGGCGGGACACCTCGTCGCGATTGAGGAACCCCTGGTCGGCCAATGCGAGGGCGATCCTGTGCGCGGTCGGCACGGTCAGTGAGGTCGCTTCCGCGATCTCCGCAATCGTCATTGCGGGTCGTGACGAGCTGAATGCGTCCAGTACGGCAAGCGCCCGGTAGACGGCCTGTGCCCCTGGACGTGCGCCCTCGGCGTTCACCCCTGTACCCCCACGTGGCTCCGTGATCGGACCTCTATTGACTGCCGCTGTGGTGCATCTTACAGTGGCTCCACCTTGTAGAAGCAACCTCCACATTGTGGAACCTCGCGGGAGGCAGACCATGCGGCGTGGCCGGAGTCGATGGACAACAAGACATGCCTATGCGCTGCTCGTCGCCGGGCTTGCGCTCGCGATGAGCGGATGCGGATCCGCCTCGGGCGGTGATGACCAGGGCGACAAGCAATACGTGATCGGCTCGTGGACGCGCGGCTTCAGCGTCGTCCTGACCGACCGCGTCGCCGAGACGGCCGCTGGCGACAAGCAGTTGAAGGTCACTAACTACTCCGACCTCCAGCAGCTGTACACCGACGTGCTCTCGGGCAAGGCCGACATGACCATCGGTGGCCCGGACGTGTTTGCCAGCCAGGCCGCGAAGGGTGCGCCGATCCACATCGCCGCGACGGTCTCGCCGAACTCCACCGCCCTGGTCGGCAAGTCGGAGATCACGTCGGCCGCGGACATCAAGGGCAAGCGCATCGCCGCCATCACCACCAGCGGTGGGTGGCGCATCACCAAGGCCCTGCTCGCCGACAAGTTCGGGGTCAAGGAGGGCAAGGACTTCGAACTCGTCAACGTGCCCAACGCCGAGAGCGGCGTGACCCAGGTGGCCGCCGGCACCGCGGACTTCGCGGTCGGCTGGGAGCCGGCCGTCACGTCGGCCGTGCGGGCCAACCCCGGGATGAAGGTGGCATTCAGCTCGTCCGGCGCCAAGCCCGGTGAGACCTTCGGCACCGGCTGGCAGCTCGTCCTCGCGGTCCGCGACAGCGTCAGCAAGGACGCCGAGCAGCGCGCCGTCACGCGGCTGCAGGAGGCGGCCCAGTGGCTGAACGAGCACCCGGACGAGGCCGACAAGTACGCCGCCAAGCAGGGGTTCAAGCCGGGCACGGCGGCCAACGTGATGCAGCAGTCGGTGCACGCCTTCGTAATCAAGCCGGTCGAAGGCGAGATCGTCACGCAGCTCAAGGAGCAGCTCGCGCTGATCCACCGGACCGGAACCGATGAGAAGGAACCGCCGGCACGGTTCTACGGCGTGTCGAACTGACGTTCCCGACCACCACTCCATCAGCCAGCCAGTGAGAGGGGCAGACCTTGCCCGACACCGGAGTCACCACCCGTCCGACCCCACTAGACCACGACCCCAGCGCCGCGATCCCTGAGCCGGCGGTGCCCCCAGCCGCCGCGACCGGCGGCTGGCGGCGGCGCCTGTCCTCGCGGCAATCCCAGCTGTGGACCGCGCTCGTGCTGCTGGTCGTGCTCGCCGGGATCCAGATAACCAGCCTGTTCATGCCCGAGTACGTGTTCCCGGACCTCCCCGCGATCGGGCAGGCGCTGATGGAGATCCTGCGCGACGAGCGCGGCGACATCACCGCCACCGTCCTGCGGTTCACCGGCGCCCTGCTCGGCGCGATGGTCGCCGGCTGGGCCATCGGCCTGCTGATGGGCGCGTTCCGCAACACCGTAGGCGAACTGCTGCGACCAGTGTTCGGCATCATGCAGGCTGTCCCGGCACTGTCGTGGATCCTGGTCTCGGTAATCTGGCTGCACAGCGTCGAGGCGCGGATCTTCTTCATCGTCTTCGTCATCGGCGTCCCGTTCTTCGTGGTCGCCGTCTTCGAGGGCATCCGCAACATCGACCACGAGCTGATGGAGGGTATCGGCCAGTTCCGGCCGTCCCGCCTGCAGATCCTGCGGGTGCTGTTCGTTCCGCAGTCGCTGACCTACATGCTGATGACCCTCCGCAGCGCCGGCGCGTTCTGCCTGCGGATCCTCGTGTTCGCCGAGCTGATCGGCGCGACAGCCGGCGTCGGGTACTCGATGGGACTCGCACAGGCAAACTTCCGGATCGACCTGATCTTCGCCTGGACCGTGGTGTTGGTCGTATTCAACTTCCTCCTCACGGCGGTCGTAGATCTGGCCGAACGGCATCTGCTCAAGTGGCGCAGGGAGGCGGTCGTCCGATGACTGAGGAAACGTTGGTCAACATCGACCACGCTTCGGTGAGCTTCGACTCGGTGTGCGCGGTCGACCGGTTCAGCCTGCGACTGCGGCCCGGCGAGCGGGTCGCGCTAATGGGACGGACCGGCGCGGGCAAGTCGACGATCCTGTCGCTGCTGGTCGGTTCGATGCGGCCGACCTCGGGCAGCGTGCGCATCCTCGGGCTGGACCCGTACGCGCAGCACGCCCAGCTCCAGGGCCGGGTTGCCATGGCCTTCCAGACACCGCGGCTGCTGCCGTGGCGGACCGCGCTCGGCAACGTGGCCGTCGGCCTGGAAATCCTGCGCCGGCCGAAGGCCGAACGCAGGCGGATTGCCGAGGAGTGGCTCGGCCGGGTGCACCTGCAGGACGCCCTGCACAAGTACCCGAGCCAGTTGAGCGGCGGCATGCGCCAGCGCGTGTCGCTGGCGCGCGCGTTCGCCGTGAAGCCGGAGCTGATCTTCCTCGACGAGAGCTTCTCGGCGCTCGACGAGGTCACGGCCCGCAGCCTGCGGGCCGATTTCGTCGAGCTGTGCGAGGCGACGGGAACCTCGGCGGTCATCGTCACGCACAGCATCGAAGAGGCGTTCGCCGTGGCCAACCGGGTCATCGTGCTCGGCCGGCCGGCCCGGGTGCTGTGCGAGTACGACGCGGCGCCGGTACGCGCGGCCGGCCAGGCGGAGCTGGAGGCGGTCAGCACCGAGATCCGGGCCCGGCTGGCCGAGGAGACACCCGTCCCGTCGGGCTGAGCCGAGACCGGCACGTGACCAACAAAGGTTAGGCGGACAACCCACAGCCGAGGGCACTCGGTGCGAGCGAGAGGGCGTACAAGATGCGGATTGCGATCGTAGGCGGCGGAATCGGGGGCCTTGCCACTGCCGTGTGCCTGGAGCGGCAGGGCTTCGACGACATCGTCCTGCTGGAGCAGGCGCCCGAGTTCAAGGAGATCGGCGCCGGCATCCAGGTCTCCAACAACGGCGCCCGCCTGCTGCGGCACCTCGGCTTGGAGGACGAGCTGCGGGCGCGGGGCGTCGTCAGCCGGGGCAACTACTACTACGACATCGAGGACGGCGAGCTGATCCTGGAGACGCGCGCCGGCGAGTGGGGTGAGAAGACCTACGGCGCGCCGTTCTTCCACATCCACCGCCACCACCTCCTCGACATCCTGCACAGGGCCGTCTCGCGGACCCGGCTGCGGCTGGGCACCGCCGTTACCGGGGTGGAGCAGGACGACCGCGTCGTGCGGCTCACCACCACGGCGGGTGACGTCGTCGAGGCGGACGTCGTCATCGGGGCCGACGGCATCCGATCGACCCTGCGGGCCGAGCTGTTCGACGCCGGGCAGCCCGACGCGTCCGGTTACGTGTGCTGGCGGGCGCTCATCCCGCGGGAGCGCCTTGAGGGCGTGGACGTTCCGCCGAGCTGCACGGCGTGGTGGGGGCCCGACCGCAGCGGCGTCGTCTTCTGGGTCAACGGCGGCACCCACATGAACTTCGTCGGTACCGTGCCCTCCGGCGAGGTCCGGTCCGAGGCGTGGGAGTCCCGCGGCGACATCGAGGACCTGCGGCGCTCGTACGCCGGCGCGATCGAGCCGCTGGCCACCATCGTCAACGCCATCGACACGCCCTTCATCACCGGCATCTTCACCCGGCCGCTGCTCGAGCAGTGGACGGTGGGGCGGATCGGGCTGCTGGGTGACGCGGCGCACCCGATCTGGCCGTTCCTGGCCAACGGCGCCACCCAAGCGCTCGAGGACGCGTACGTGCTGTCGCGGTGTCTCGCCCGCGGCTCGGTCGACACCGTCGCCGAGTCCCTGCGCGAGTTCCAGCAGCGCCGGTGGGGCCGGGTAGCAGAGGTCGCCCGGGTCTCGCGGGAGATGGCGACCACGTACCACCTCAGTGACCCCGCCGCCATCGCCAGGCGCAACGAGCAGATGCGCGAGCGCGCCAAGACCGACCCTTACGGCCTGTGGCTGCGCGGCTGGCTGTGGGGCTACGACGTGGTCTCGGCAGCCGACGCTCCGATCGACCGGACGGCGGCGGCCGAGGCGCCGACCCTCGTCTGAACCGGGAGAGGAAGACAAAACCATGAGGGACATCGGCCAGCTCGTGGCCCGGGCCGCCCAGCGGTACGGCACCCGGGTGGCGGTGGACGGACCCGCGGGCAGCGTGACCTTCGCCGAGCTCGGTGACCGGGTCACCCGGCTGGCCAACGGGCTGCGCGCCATGGGGCTGCAGCCGGGCGACCGGGTGCTCGACCTGCAATCCAACCAGAACAGCTACGTCGAGACCGACCTGGCCATCCGCAGCGCCGGCCTGGTACGCGTCGCACTCAACTACCGGCTGCACCCCGAAGACTGGGCGCGGATCGCCGACGACTGCGGGGCGACGGCGCTGATCTACGACGCCCGCTTCGCCGAGCAGGCGGAGTCGCTGTGCTCGGGCTTCACCGGCCGGCTCGTCGTCGTCGGCGACGGCCCCGGTACGCCGTACGAGCGGCTGCTGGCGGATGCCAGCAGCGCCGCGCCGGCGCCGCTCGATGTCGACGCGTTGTGCGGACTGCACTATTCGAGCGGCACCACCGGCCACCCGAAGGGCGCTCTGCGTACCCATCGCAACTGGTTCGCCAGCCTTGTGAACATGAGCTACGACGTGCTCGGCGGACGCCCCGGCCCCGACGACGTCTATGTCCACGCCGGGCCGATCACCCACACCAGCGGACTGTTCGTCCTGCCGTTCCTGGTGGCCGGCGCGACCCAGCTGGTCATGCCGTCCTGGGACCCGGACGCGTTCGTCGAGGCGGTGGAGCGCCGGGGCGCCACGCACACCGCACTGGTCCCGACGATGGCCGCCCGGCTGCTCGCCCGCCCCGACATCGATCGCCAGCGGCTGTCGGGGCTAAAGATGCTCGGCTACGCCGGCGCCCCGATGCCGCCGGAGCAAATGCGCCAGGCGTACGAGCGCATCACCCCACACCTCGTGCAGTACTACGGCCTGGTCGAGGCGATCCCCCCGGTCACGGTCCTCGACGCGGCCGACCACGCGCGGGGCCTCGCCGACGACCCGCAACTACTCACCTCGGCCGGCCGGCCCGCGCTGGGCGTGGAGCTGTCCATCGTGGATGCCAATAGTCGGCGGCTGCCCGCTGGCGAGGTCGGCGAGGTCATCACCCGGGGCGACCACGTGATGCGCGGCTACTGGAACGCCGAGGGCCGCGACGACCTGTCCAAGGCCGTCCGCGACGGCTGGCTGCACACCGGCGACCTGGGCCGGCTGGACCCGGCCGGTCGGCTCTACCTCGTCGACCGCAAGGGCGACATGATCATTTCCGGCGGTTACAACATCTACCCCCGCGAGGTGGAGGACGTCATCGCCGAGGTGCCGGGCGTCGCCGAGGTCGCGGTGCTCGGCGTCGACGACCCGGACTGGGGCCAGCGAGTGACCGCGCTCTACACGGTGCACAGCGCCGCCACCGTCACCGATGAACAGGTGCTCGAGCACTGCCGCCGCCGGCTGTCCTCCTACAAGAAACCCAAGGAGGTGCGCCGGATGGACGGGTTTCCGCTCAGCTCCACCGGAAAGATCGCCAAGAAGGTACTCCGCGAGCGGATCGCCGCCGAGACGGCGGAACGCTGATGCGTCGGCTGCAGGCGGACTACGCACCGGTCGGGGCCGAGCGACCCGGCGAGTACCCGTACACACGTGGTGTCTCGCCCGAACCCAAGCCCTGGATCATGGGCCAGTACGCGGGCTTCGGCACCGCGGCCGACTCCAACCGCCGGTTCAAGACGCTGCTGGACGCCGGAGTGACCGGGTTCTCCGTGGCGTTGGACCTGCCGACCCAGATGGGTCTGGACTCCGACGACCCCCGGGCACTCGGGGAGGTCGGCCGGGTCGGCGTCGCCATCGACTCGCTCGCCGACATCGAGACCCTTATGGACGGCATCCCGCTCGAGTCCATATCCCAGGTACGCACAACCGCCAACTCGGTGGGCTACGTGTGGGCGGCGATGTTCATCGTGCTGGCCGAGCAGCGCGGGGTAGACCCGGGCGAGTTCGGCATGTTCATCCAGAACGACGTGCTCAAGGAGTTCATCGCCCGCGGGACTCAGATCTTCCCGCCCGAACCGTCGCTGCGCCTGGCCGTGGACACCATCGAGTACGTCGCCCGCAAGGTCCCGCGCTGGGTGCCGCTGGCAATGTCCGGCTACCACATCCGGGAATCCGGCGCCGACGCCGTCCAGGAGATCGCGTTCACGTTCGCCAACGCCCGGGCCTATCTCGACGAGGCGGTCCGGCGCGGGGTGTCGGTCGACGAGGTGGCCCCGACGCTCTTCACGTTCCTCGCCGTCACGATGGACTTCCTGCCGGAGGTTGCGAAGCTCCGCGCGGCGCGCCGGGTCTGGGCCCGGCTCATGCGCGACACCTACGGCGCCAGGGACCCCCGCTCGCAGCAGTTGCGCATCTTCGCGTTCACGGCCGGCTCGACGCTCACCGCGCAGCAGCCGCTCAACAACGTGGCACGTACGACGGTCGAGACCCTCGCCGCTGCGCTGGCCGGAGTGCAGACCCTGCACGTGTCCGCCTACGACGAGGCGCTCGGGGTCCCGACCGAGGCCGCCGCGACGCTGGCCCTGCGTACCCAGCAGGTGGTGGCGTCCGAGAGCGGCGTCGTGGACACTCTCGACCCGCTGGCGGGCTCCTTTGCCGTCGAGTCGCTCACCGACGACCTGGAGCGGCGCATTTCCGACGAGCTGGACCGTATCGAGCGGCGCGGTGGCGCGCTGGCGTGCATCGAATCGGGCTGGTTCGCCCGGGAGCTCTCTGACGCGGCCTACGCCCACGCCCGTGAGGTCGAAAGTGGCGAGCGGGTCATTGTGGGCGTCAACCGCTATCCTGCGCCCACCGAGCCGCTCGAGGTCTTCAAGGTCGACCCCGCGCTTGAGGAAGCCCAGGCGCGGTCGCTCGCCGCGTTGCGGGACCGCCGCGACGGCGCGGCCGTCTCCGCGGCGCTCGAGGACTTCACCGCCGCAGCCAAGGCCGGCGAGAACATCATGCCGGCGTGCATCGACGCGGTCCGTGCGTATGCGACGGTGGGGGAGATCGTCGACCGGCTCCGTGAGGTCCACGGACCGTGGATGTCGAGCACATCCTTCTGACTACCGATGTTCAGCTACCAGCTCCTCCTCGTCGTCGGGATCGCCGCATGCGTCGGCGCCCTCGTCCAGAGCTGCGTGGGCTTCGGCCTCGGTGTCGTCGCGGCACCGGTCATCACCGTCGCCGACCCGTCGCTGATGCCCGCGTCGCTACTCGTGATCAACGGCCTATTGCCGCTGTTGACACTGGCCTCGGAGTGGAAGCACATCGACTTCCGCGGCCTCGGCTGGGCGCTGCTCGGCCGCATCCCCGGCACGATCTGCGGCGTCTGGCTGGTCGCCGCGTTCCCCGGACGCGGCATGGAGGCCGTGGTCGCCATGACGGTACTGGTGGCCGTAGGCATCAGCCTGCTACCCGTGGACGTGCCCCGGACGCGTCTGACCCTGTCCGTCGCGGGCGGCGTCGCAGCAGTCACCGGCACCACAGCCGCCATCGGAGGACCGCCCATGGCGCTCATCTACCAGCGTGCGGGGGCCGCCCGACTGCGCGCCACCCTCGGGGCGTTCTTCGTCGTCGGCGCGGTCGGCTCGCTTGGCATGCTGCAACTGGCCGGCCATCTCGAACGACGCTCGGTCATTGGCGGCTTGCTCATCCTCCCCTTCGTCGCGATCGGATTCGCACTGGCGGCCCCGCTGCGCCGGCACCTCGACGCGGGACGCATCCGGCCTGCCGTGCTCGTCGTCGCCGCCTGCGCCGCCACAGCCCTGCTTGCCAGGGCCGCGATATAGAAGACCCCGAGATCCGCCACCTACGACAAGACGCGACGGTACGCCACGAGGCAGTCCCGGACGCACTGAACGGAAAGGGCCTCAAGTGGCTGAAGTCTTCGTCCTCGACGCCGCGCGTACGCCCGTCGGCCGCTACGGCGGCGCGCTGGCGGACGTGCGGCCCGACGACCTCTCCGCCCATGTCGTACGAGCGCTGGTAGACCGGTCCCCGGCCCTCGACCCGACCATGATCGACGAGGTTGTCTTCGGAAACGCCAACGGAGCCGGTGAGGACAACCGCAATGTCGCCCGGATGGCGGTTCTGCTCGCCGGACTACCCACGTCGGTGCCGGGCGTGACGGTCAACCGGCTGTGCGGATCCGGCTTGGAGGCCGTCGTTCAGGGCACACGCGCGATCGAGACCGGTGACGCCTCGCTTGCGCTGGCCGGGGGAGTCGAGTCCATGAGCCGCGCGCCGTGGGTACTGCCCAAACCCTCCCGGGCGTTCCCGAGGGGGCACGAAACGCTGCACTCGACGACCCTCGGCTGGCGCATGGTCAACCCGCGCATGCCGCAGGAGTGGACGGTCGCCCTCGGCGAGGGTGCGGAATTGATGGCCGACATCTACGGCATCTCGCGGGAGGCCCAGGACGCCTTCGCGCTGCGCAGCCACACGCGCGCTGCGGCGGCGTGGAGGAACGGCGTCTACGACGGCGAGGTCGTGCCCGTCGAGGGAACCGGGTTGACCAGCGACGAGGGCGTCCGCGGTGATGCCACGGCGGAGGCACTCGCCGGCCTCAAACCGGTCTTCCGTCCAGACGGCACCGTAACCGCCGGCAACTCCTCTCCGCTCAACGACGGAGCGGCGGGCCTGCTGCTGGGCGACGAGACCGGCGCACGCGGCATCGGCCGCGCGCCGCTGGCCCGTATCGCCGGTCGGGCAGCCGCCGCAGTCGACCCCCATATGTTCGGCATCGGACCCGTGCAAGCTGCACGCATCGCATTGAAACGCGCCGGTATCGGTTGGGACGACCTGTCCGTAGTCGAGCTCAACGAGGCGTTCGCGGCGCAGGCCGTGGCCTGCCTCGCCGAATGGAAGGAACTCGATCCGGAGATCGTGAACCCCAACGGCGGCGCGATCGCCATCGGTCATCCACTCGGCGCCTCAGGCGCCCGCATTCTCGGTAGCCTCGCCCACGAGCTTCGCCGGCGCGGCGGTGGCTGGGGCCTCGCCGCACTCTGCATCGGTGCCGGCCAAGGGCTCGCCGTCGTACTCGAGGCGTGAGGATGAGTACACCTGTGAACGCGAACCAAGCAGCGCCATTGCCGCGTGACCACGAACAGGAGGAAGGCTTGCAGCACGTCTCGTACCCCACGCACCACGTCGCTGGCCGCAGCGCCGTCGATGTCCACGCCGTTGTGGAAGGCCCCGAAGACGCCCCCGTTCTCGTTCTGTCCCCAAGCCTCGGCAGCACCCACGCAATGTGGGAGCCGCAGGCCGCAGCACTCCGCGACCGGTTCCGCGTGGTGCGCTACGACCACCGCGGCCACGGCGCGTCACCCGCACCGCCCGGACCTTATGAGCTGGCCGATCTGGGCGCCGACGTACTGCGGTTGCTGGACCGGCTGGAGGTACCGGCGGCTCACTTCTGCGGGCTTTCCCTGGGCGGTATGACCGGCATGTGGCTCGCGGCGCACGCTCCCGAACGGGTCCGCCGGCTCGTCCTATGCTGCACGTCCGCCCGCCTCGGACCACCACAGTTCTGGGACGAACGAGCGGACCTGGTCCGCCGAGAGGGAACCGCAGCGGTGGCCGATGGTGTCGTGACGAGATGGTTCACGCCCGGCTGGGTACAGGCGCACCCCGAGGCCGTCAGGGACATGCGAGCGATGGTGGCAGCTACGCCGGCGGAAGGCTACGCCTCCTGCTGCAGCGCCATCCGCGACATGGACCTGACCGACGTGTTGCCTCGTGTCCACGCCAAAACGCTCGTCATCGCGGGCCACGAGGATCCGTCCACTTCACCCGAGCACGGTCAGGCAATCGCCGAGGGCATCAGGGACGCACGTCTCGAGCTGCTGTCGCCGGCCGCGCACCTCGCCAACGTCGAGCAGCCAGAAACCATCACCCGTCTCCTACTCGAGCACCTGCTCGGGGAGGAGAAGTGACCGGAGGCCCGTCCCACGTGCGATTGGCTGCGTGACACTGGCGCCTACACCGTCGTGCCGATTATGTGAGCAGCGGGCGCCCACGATGAGCAGGTGATGAACGGGCCCGGCCGGGTCAGTCCTTCGTGCTGACGTACACACCTCGGCCCGGCTGGCCGTAGACCAGGCCCCGCGCCTTGAGCTGGATCATGACGAACCGGATGACCGTCTCGCTGACCTCGTACTGCTCACAGAGCTGACGGGTGCTGGGCAGGCGGTCCCCAGGCTTCAACACACCCGACTCAATCTGCCGCGTGATGTCGTCGGCAATCTGTTGATACAGCGGCTGAGCCATCGGTCGTCCTCCCTGCCACAAGACAACACGCAGGGGGATTTATATGGCGACACGGGGTATCGTCGGTATACCCAGAGTACTAGGTAACGTAGGTTGCAGAAGGGGACTCCGATGGTCCGGTACGAGGAGTACGTGGTAGCCGCTGCCCTCACCCTGGCCCGCCGGCACCGGCCGGTGTGGTCGTGGCGAAGGTGGAGGCGGATCTGCCGATGCGGGACCGACCTGCCCTGCCGGGCGAGGCACCGCCTGCCGATCAACCGGGGGCACTGGCCGGGTGAGGACAGATGACCACGCACGGACCGGTGCTGCCGATCTGGACCTGCGGCGGGTGCGGTGCCCCTTGGCCCTGCCGTACTCGTCGACAAGAGTTGCTCGCCGAGTACGCCGGCGCTCCCGTGTCCTTGAGCATCTACATGGGCTCGCACCTGGTGGCCGCAACTCAGGACATGAGCTGGGCACCGGCGGGCACCCTCCACCGCAGGTTCCTCGGATGGCTGAGGTGACCACACCTCACCCCGGTGACGTGGTCTTCATCGGCCGGGAGTGCTCGGTGCAGTTCGCGAAACAACGGGCGCTCCGGATGCGGGTGGTGTCCGTCGACTCGACCCCGACCTACCAGGGGTGGATCTGGCTCACCGGGTATGTCCTGAACAAGCGGGGCGAGGCGGTCAACAAGCGAGAGGTGTACGTGATGAAGGCCGGGCTGCGCGTCGCCCCGGCACCCACCATCGGGAGACCGGGGCAACAGAGGCGCGTCAGGTCACGGGTGCCGGCCTAGCTTGATCTTAAAGTAGCGGCTGTTGGTGACGCGGCCTGAGCATGGGGACAGCCCTTGGGTCACCCAACTGACCGTCGACAGGGAAGACCCCCGCGTGTGCGGGGACGCCGCGGAGTTGAGCCGGTACGACAGGTACACCCGCGTGTGCGTGGACGACAGCGTGCCGAGCCCGGCCGGCGGGCCGGTCTGCGGAAGACCCCCGCGCGTGCGGGGACGACGTGGCGGAATGGGAGGCGTCGGAGCCGAGCCTCGGAAGACCCCCGCGCGTGCGGGGACGACGTCTCACCACGTCCGGGGTGGGGCCGGTGGCCGGGAGAGCCCCGCGATTACTCCGTAAGACGCCCTTCAGAGACGTAGCGCCACACAGCGCGGTCCAGCGCTCGCCTGGGACACCCAAGGCGATCCGCCGCTCTCTCGTAGATCGTCCGAAGCGAGACATAGCCGCGACATGAGACGCCAGCAGCATTGGCAAACGTGTCAAGGTGCCGGTCGATCGCCACCGCCGGAAGACCTACCAGCTGAGCCAGGTAGTCGCACGTCTTCGGCCCGATGCCGGGAACTGCTCGGAGGTAGGGCATGTTCTCACCAGTCCGCAGGAACCTGCGGAGGTCCTCCTCCGTCTCCACACCGAGGCGCTGAAGGGCGACGGCTAGCCCGTATAGCCGTCTCGGTTTGGTGCCGCGCCACCGCAGTGTCCTGGCTAGCGCGTCCCCATCTCCGATCGCCAGGACTCGCGACGTCGTGTCGGCATGCGGCCAGTCAGCCATGAACTGACGGACCCTCGGCCAGACAACACGGCGGTAATGCATTCTCGGTTGGAGCACAGCATCGGCGAGGATCCCGCCCATGTGACCGTACGTCCGTCTTTCGCGGCAGTCGATCTCAAGGTCAGCCCTCGACGCGATGAAGCGCAAGAGTGCCTCGACATCATCGTCTCTGCATGGCTCGGATGGGCCCATGCCAGCATCATCGTGTCCGCGCAACCACTGCACCTCCACCGGCCGGCCGATCCCTAGCTACCGCCGGCCGAGCGCGACATGTTCGTCCCGAACTCCTGGCGAAGGCTTCCTACGCGGTTGCGTCCGCACCACCTGCTGACATACGCATTGCGGGTGTCAAGGACGGCGAGTCGGTTCCGCAGTGCTGACCAAGTGGGGGCCGACCGTTCGGTCACGTGTACGACGAGGCGTCACGGTCCGCCATCGTCCGCTCATGCTCGCCGGTTTGCTGCTCGCTTCGCTGCTCGGCCAGGCCGTGTTTGAGAGCGGCCGCTCGTCACGGTGATCGGATCCCGTCGGACGTGCGGCCTACCATGTACGCCGTGACGAGGGATGCTCCGAAGCGCGTTCCCTGCTAACTCGGGAGGTGGGCGGGCCCCCGCCCTCTCGCGTACCCGCATCCACTCTCAATCTCGGAGGTGATCGGCATGTCATCAAGGCGTTAGCCCCGCGCACGGTGCGCGGGCTGCCGAAGGGCAGGTCGTCACATGGCCCGTACCGACATTCACCGACCCAAGCGAGTGCAGCGGCGGGACTTACTGCTGCGTCACTGGTTCACCGACACCCACGAGCACGGCTCCGGCCCCTGCGACATTGACGAGTTCCTCGCCTCGCCCAACTGGATCCGCACCCGCTGCTACCGGCAGCCGTCGGCCCAGGCGCCGAACCTGTGCGGCTGCCAGTTCTGCAGCTTCCAGTCGCACCGCAAGCTCGCCCGCCGGCAAGAGCGCGTCGCCTGGTGCGCGATCCGTCGGCAACTCCTCGCCGAGCACCGCGGCGGCGAGCGCGACCTCGACGTCCCCCCGATCCGCGGAAGAGCCTGGTAGGTGAAGCAGAAGCTCATCAGCGGCGACGAGCAAGACGTCATCGGGCGCAACCAGCGCACCCACAAGTACCTGTAGTTCGCGCAGGTCGAGCACGTCAATTGCCGGCTGTCGTTGACCGCTGTTGCCCCTCGGCGACCGCCGGATCGGGCATGCAACGGGCACCCGCCGACGGCTGCCGTGATGCCTCCCTCACAAGGCGGTTTGGCCAAGGTCGCAGCGTCCGCCGACGTTCATGGGGCCCGGCTCCGAGGCGGCGGCGGCGCCCGTCCGCACTCGTTCGGCCTTGGCCGCCACCGTTGATGTCAACGACTGATGTCAGGTCGCCGCTGGTCCTCTCCATGCCTACCGTCGGCGCCGGCCGCCCGCCACACCGCCCCCGACCACCGACTCACCCGCCTGTGACACCGGCCGTTGAGATCGGTTCGGGTGGGTACCGCTTGGGTCGAAGACTCATACGCCACGTCCCGGCGCTGGTGGGTTGCGTACGGTCGTGGACGTGGACGTGCTGCTGCGCGGCGGACCCGGTGACGGCCAGGTGGTGCCCGGCGGCGGGGAGGCCGTCGTCTGGCAGGCCTGCCCGTACGAGATCACGCGCGAGTACGGCCGCCGGCACGGACGCGACCTGCGCGTGTACCGGCACCGCCCTGACTGCTGTGAGCCGTACGGCCGAGGCGCCGAGGACCGCTGCGAGTGATCTGCCCGTCCGTATGCCCGCAGTAAAGCGCCACCCCGCCCTGGCGTCGGCCGCGCCGACGACACCGAGACGGGCACGGTGCTGCGGTGGGAGTTCGAGTCGGAGCCGGCCCCCTGCGCACGGTCCATCGCCTGCTGGGCACCGGCACCGCCGGACCGAGGCGCGAACAGGCACAGCGTCGCCGAGAACTCGGCAGGAGCAGCACCGGACCTGGGCGCGCCCGGAACGACAATTATTGATACACCTCCACGAGCCCTTGCACGTGCAGGCCCCCGTCGCTGTCGCCCAGCCGGCGGGCCCGGTCGGTGAGGGTGAGGTGTGCCAGGGTCAGCACTCTAGAGGGCCAGAGCGTCGTGTCGGAGGTCCCCCTCGAGCCCGAGACTGGAGAGGCCACATTCGCGAACTTCGTAGCCGAACTCGAACACGTCACACAGCCAGATTGACACACTGCCCGGCTATGTCTGAACGAACCGCGTCGGCTCCTGCAGGACAGCAGTTGCGCCACCGAGGTCGGCGAGGCGAGACGCTAACGTCGCCAGCGCGAGCCGCTCCGGCAGCGCTTCGCTGAACTTGAGTCCGTCAAGAGCGTTCTTGTTGACCTCGGGCAAGCACAGACGCTGATCTGCGTCGGCGATGAGTGTCCGCCATTCGTCCCGAGAGAGATTCGCCCGCAGGCGGACCTGGCAGTCATCGAAGCGTTGGACCGGGTCGACCACCTCGGTCAACGTGGCCGCCAAGGTGGCGTTCGCGCGGAAACCGGCCCAGGTCCACCACCGCAGGTCACCACCATTCCGATCGCGGAGGATGACGCTGCCTCCCGGATGCACCAGCGAGGATCGTTCATCCCGTTCGTGAGCGAGCCGCTTCGCTGCTCGCTGAGTGAGCTTCACAGGGGGATCAGCACCGAGAAGCACCTCCCGCATGGCGCGGCTCAGCTCGAATCCGAGGCCTGCCCAGCCCCCGGTCGTCCAGCGAGCCTTTCCGCCGTTCTCGGCGGGTTCGACGAAGCAGCGCCGGCGCCGCCAGTCGATGTAGGTGACCCGCCAACTTCGCCCGTTGAGTAGCAGTCGGCGGTCGCCCTGCACCTCCTCCGTGAGCAGCGCGGGGTCGACGCGGCCCAGCTCGTCGCGGCCTACCAGGACGGTGAACTCGGGTGCTCCGACGAATACTGCTGTCATGCCCATGAAGTGTCGGTGCCCGAAGCGCCGCTCAGCTTCGGGACCGATGTAAAGCATGTCGCTGTCGCTGTCGAGGTAGCCCTGATCAATCAGATGGCGAATGATCGGGGTGGCGCCGCGGCCGAAGGGGTCGAGACCGTTCCACCACTGCGGCCAGTTCTGATCTCCCACTCGGTGTTCTTGCAGGCAGAGCGCGAGCATCTGCTGGGCGACGATGTGCCGTGGCTCGGGCGGGGCGACGACTGGCTCGACCCATCCGCGGCCCCAGAGCAGCAGCAGAGCCGCTGCCTCCAGCAGGGCGTCGCCGCTGCGGGTGAGAAAGAGGCAGTTGCGGATGCTGCCGGGACGCCGACCTGTACGTCCGAGTCGTTGCAGGAATGACGCCACGGTCGATGGGGCGTCGATTTGAATGACGCGGTCGAGGTCACCGACGTCGATTCCCAGTTCGAGTGTGCTGGTCGAAACGATGACGCAGTCACGCGCCTCGGCGAACGCCTCTTCCGAGCGTCTTCTTTCGTCAGCGGACAGCGAGGCGTGTGACAGGAAGGTGGTGATGCCGCGCTCCCGCAGGAGACTCCCGAGCTGTTCTACGGCCTGGCGGGATTCGCAGAAGACCAGCCGTTTCTCACCGGAGTGCAGCCCGGCGAGCACGGTGGCAGCATTCTGCAGGGATCCGACGAAGTCGAGTTCGATCTCGCCCGGCGGAGGTGTCGCCGCAGTCGCTGTCGCGGCGACCGGCAGGTCAGGAGCGATGACGCGTCCGGCCCGAACACCCGCGCCGGAGCCCTGCAGCCAGGTCAGCAGGCGATCCGGATTGCCCACGGTTGCCGAGAGCCCGATCCGCTGAACGGGACGGCCGATCAGGTGGGTCAGACGTTCCAGGACAGCGAGCAGATGCCAGCCACGGTCGTCGCCGGCAAAGGCGTGCACCTCGTCGACGACCACGGTCCGCAGGCCAGCGAAGAACGCCCGATGGTCGACGTTACGGCTGACCAGCATCGATTCCAGGGATTCCGGCGTGGTCAGAAGCACGTCCGGGCGGGCAGCCAGGATGGCCCGCCGTCGCGACGCGGTGACGTCGCCATGCCAGAGCGCGGCTCGCCGTCCCAGCCAATCGGCGTAGCGTTCCCAGCGCGGCAGCAGATTGTTGAGTAGCGCCTTGAGCGGGCAAAGGTAAAGCACTGAGGTTCCGGACCAGCCATCGGCCGCCATCCGGGACAACAGCGGAAACGCCGCCGCTTCGGTTTTGCCCCCAGCGGTCGGGGCGAGGAGGAGCGTGTCCTCGCCAGCCAGAAGCGGCTCCACAGCAGCTTCCTGCATGGGTCGCAGACCCGGCCATTGCAGAGAGTTGACGATGTGGTGCAGCAGCACGGGATTTAGCAGGTCGGCGGCAGTCACACGTCTAGTGTGATGTCGTCGGCGCTTGCGGCGTTGCGTTCCACGTCGGTCATCTCCGCCGCCGACATGGTCGGCGCGTAATGCTGCCTAGGGTCGAAGTCCGGGAACTGGTCGACCCGGTCGAGGACATCGCCCACCAGCTTCTTGAGATAAAGGCGCGGCACGATGCCGACCTTTCCACCCAGGCCGCCGGCAACGGCACGAGCCAGCTGGTCAAGATAGGCGTCGTCGACCAGAGTCCGTATCCGGTCGGGAGCAGTTGATCCGTCGGCGTAGAGGTCCCGAACGCGGGCGCCCAGCTCGACCAGCGACCCGATTGTGAAGCCCGGCAGGCGAATCTGCACGGCCCTGGGGTTGTCGAATCTCGGATCCGTGCCGAAGTCGACGGCAAGCCGTTGCGCCAGCGGGGCGAGCCGCTGCACACCCTGCTGCCCGTCGTAGAACGCAGGCGTGCCGGTGATGACGAGATGCAGCCCGGGGAAGCGGCCGGAGTGGACCTCGTCGATCAGCTGCCGCAGTGCGTTGAGTGCCTTGTCCCGGACGTCGCCACGGACACGTTGCAGCGTCTCGACCTCGTCGAGAACAAGGACCAATCCCGGATGACCGGCGTCCCGCAGGACGGTGAGTAGCCCCTGAAGGAACGCCATGGCGCCGAAATGGTCGAGCTCGCCGCGGATTCCGGCGGCTCGTTTCGCCGACGCCGAGACCTGTGGCTGTCCGGCCATCCATGCGGCCAGGCCGTCGGCGACGACGGTGTCGCCCAAGCTCAACGCCGCCCGATAGCCGCGCAACGCCAGCGCGAAGAGCGGGGAGTGCTTGCTGACCTGGGCGAGCCGCTGTTCGAGGAGCCGATCCACCGCCGCGCCCACGTCTGCCTCCGCGGCGGGATCAGCTTCGAGCGCATCGGCTTCCAGTGTGAACAGCCAGGAGTCAAGAACAGCGCGGAACGCGCTGGGTGGTATCGACGCCGTCCGCATGGACTCGGTGATGCGCCGGTACACGGTCTCCAACCGGTGCAACGGCGTCTGAGTCTCAGAGATCTGCACCTCGGCCGCGGCGAAACCGCGGCGAAGAGCCCGCTCGGCCAAGTGTCGAGTAAAGAAGGTCTTGCCGGCGCCGTATTCGCCCCGCACCGCCTTGAACACGGCGCCACCGGAACTGACCGTATCCAATTCACCGTCGAGAGCGGCGGAAAATCGGTCGAGGCCGACCGCGAGCAGGTCGAGTCCGCTCTCCGGGACGGTCCCACGGCGAAGCGCATCGATCACCTCGCGTCGGCGCCGCTGGGACACGTCCGGCGTCACGAAGGCACCTCGAACTGCTCGGTCAGGAGTGTGACGTCAAGCGTGACCGTGCCGGTCGCTGGTTCGGCAGCCAGAACGGCGTACCCCTCGATGTTGAGCAGTTGCTGAACCTGCGTCAGCGCACCCCGTAGCCGGGTCTGTGCCACTCCTAGGGCTTGGGCGGCGAGGGTGGGTGCCAGCCGGTTGGCAGCTGCCCCCACCAGGGCGTCGATGATGCTCGCGATCTGATCGTCGGTGACGATGAGCCGGCCGGTGATCCTCCGCTGCGCTTTATAGACGGAGCTGGTCACGATGGCGTGGCCGAGTGTCACCGCCGGTTGCTCGGTGGCCTGTGGGCCCACATCGAACAGGGTCGGGCTGTTCTGTCGATCTCCGCGGCTCTTGGTGGTCGCGGCCTTCTGGGCTGGCGGCTCGGCAGGCAGCTGCGGAGCGGCTGCGGAGGTAAGCCACCAGGTGGGTTCCTGCGGCGGCAGCAAGTCCAGGCCGGCCCGGTTGCGGGTCTCATCAGGTACGAGGACGGCGACCGGGACGACGACCTCCGCTGCGCTCGCTCCCCCGTGGTAGCCGGCTTTCAGGGGTCCGTACCTGAGAGTCTCGTCGACGGCCAGGACGGCTCGGTGGCCGTCGGTGAGGACGCGAGGGCCGCTGACCTCAATTTCGTCATCCTGTACGGGAGCGGTGGCCGGGCGAGAACGAGCACTGGACATATTCGGGTGCGATCGTTGGGTGCCTTGGCGGCGTTCGACGATGTGACCGTGGTCGGAGGTCACGACGACCGTCCGCCCTGCGGCGGCGGCCCGCGCTAGCAGCGGCTCAAGGTGTTTGACAGCGTCAGCGGTCCAAACCGTTCCTGCAGGGTCGCTGCGGTCGAGTGCGTCGTCGATCGTGTTCAAGACAACGGTCACCAGCGACAGCTCGATGTCATCGATGGCGCCGCCGACGTCCGGGCTGACCGACCAGCCCGCTGCCGTCGTATCCACTGCCTTTTTGTGGAAGAGCCGTGCAGTGATCTTTCCGGCTTTGGCGGTGATTTCGGCGTACCCGTGCTGTTCTTCGGCCTGCTGCCCACGGGTTAGGCGGCCGGTGAGCAAAGAGGCGCGACTCACCTCAGTGATCGACGGCAACGCCGCGAGCGCTGCGGACCTTCGGCGGTTGCCGGCTCCTGGCAGGGCAGCCTCGAGCCAGCCGAGACGTGTAGTCGCGTCGGACAGGACTTCCGTCGCGACGGCGGCGCTCATGCCGTCGAGGACGAGCAGCAGCGTGGGTGCCTTGCGGGCGAGCGGGATGACGCAGCCTGGCAGCAACTGCTCCAGGTACAAAATGGTTCCCGAGTCAGCGGGCACGCCGCCGCCGGTAGGAATTGGCGCTGCGGCGAGCGCCCGTGCGAAGCGACGTTCCTGTGCGCGACGTCGCTTCTGCGCGGCTGTGACGACGGCGTGGAGTGCACTTGACAAGCTCGGATCGTCAACGCCGCCGAACGCGTCGTTGATCGCCGCGTCAGCCCACGCCGCGCTGTCGAGGTACTGGCGCACGAGAGCGCCGAGCGCAGCGGCATCCGAGGCAGCGCTGGCCGGCGGATCAACCTCCGCGAGCCACCGGACAAGTCGTACCGCGGCCTCGAAGGGAACGCGAAGCGGCGTTGTCGCTCCGAGCCGGTGCGTCTGAACTGCTGCCCAGGCGATCTCGACGGTGTTCGTGTTGTCGACATGGCCAGGTGAAGCGATTGCCCGGCGCAGGGCGTCGGCGAGCGCGACAAATCGCGCTCGTAATCCACCGCCGAGAAGTTCCGAGTAGCGGGCCAGCGGCTCCGCTTGGAGCTGCGTGAGAATCACGTCGGCCCGGTCGAGGGAGCGCGCGACATCGTCGTCGGCACGCCGATCGTGAATCAGGTCGGACAACAGTGTGTCCGCTGCCTGTCCGAGTGCCGCCAACGCGACCGGTGAAGGGCTGGGATCGCCCCACCGCGGTTCGAGCCGGACCAGAGCAAGTTGGGCCTGATGCGCTGTCGGCGGGTCATATCGGTCAGCGGTCAGCAACCGAAGAACCAGACCAAGCGGGACGACGTCGGCGAGTTCGCCACGAGACAGCAGCGCACGGATCGGGCCTGCCGCCGAGCCCGCCCGCTGAGCGATCCAGTCAAGCGTGGTGTCGGCAAGCAGGTCTCCGACGCTTCGTCGCAAAGCACCCAGGGAGGCGACGCTCTGCGCAGCGATCGACCAGCGGAGGACGCCAAGGACGTCGGCGGTGTCCGTATCGAAGCCGAGGTGCGTTGCGGCGACGGCACCAAGCGCATGGGTGCGGGTGAGCACGCCGGCCGGGGCTGCAGGCCAGCCCGCCTGTGGAGTTGCAGCGACCAACGCGGTGGCCAGCTCCCGATTGTCCGGTCGGCTGGTCAGGGCAGGGTCGATCCCGGTCGCAGCGAATCGAGTCCGCACTGCCTCCCACGGGTCAGGGCTGCGCAACCGCTGCCAGATGAAGTGGGCGAGAATACCGGCGCCGAGGTCGCCGTCGTCACGGTCGGTGACGACGACGAGCCAGTCGCCGTCGCGGTGGTCGCCGAGCAGCTCGCGGGCGGCCAGCGCCGACTCGGCCGCTCGGACCCGTACGGTCTGGCCCTGGTGTTGGAGGTCGGCGGTGATGGCGCGGTCGGGGACGCCACGGATGCCGATGACGCCGCTGGCGTAATTCTTGGCGCGGGCTTCGTCAACAATGGCAAGCACCATCGACGCGCTCACCCGCGGTGCCGCCACGGCGACGGTCACGGCAGCACTCGCCACGTCACCTCGACGGTGACGTCAGGGTTGTCGTTCAAGAAGGTTTGCAGCCGGTCCATGATGTCTGTGTTCCCCGCACCGCCTGCCCGGCTGGAACTCCCGGCCTTGAGGCCCGGCACCACCGGCGGCTTCGGCCTGGGCTCCGGACCTGGCGGGGGCGCGGTGCTTCCCGCCAACCACCTAAAGATCCCGTCCTCGCAGGAGGCGAGCGCCCGTACGATCGGGACCGGCAACTCGTCCTGCTCCAGCGCGGCACGCAGGCCGTTGACGACGGCAGCAGCATCCGCGGCGCGGCTTCCCTCGCCGTCCATCGCTTCGCGAAGCGGGTCGAGCCGGTGCCACGGAAACGCAATGAGTGCCTTGTCAACAGCATCCGCCGAAGCCAGCGACTTACCCGCGGCGACGGGAGTCGCACCGCCGAGATCCGCCTTCGCCAACACCTGGACGAGCTTGACACCGTCCAGATGACGCAGTTGCTGCATCAGCGCGGAACAAGCTTTGGCGGTCCTCAGCCGGCTACCTTCGGCAATCGCCAGACGGCGGTACGCCGCCTCGACCGCCCCCACCAACCCGGGCGCTATCTTCGACAGTTCCGCTGCCTTAGTGGCGACCTGCCCGACGAAATCAGCCACAGCAGGCGCGGTGAGATACGCCCCGGCCGTGATGCCGAGCATCGCGCCGGCCACGGTTCGCGCCGTCTCCCAATCACCGGCGGACGGCAGCTCCTGGGTGCGCAACTCCATCACCGGGGTGAGCGAGCCAGGCTCCGGGACGACCGGTAGCGCCCTCTCCTGTTGGAACCAGGCCCGCTGCCGCAGCGCCGCCCACGCGATGACAACCAGGTCGGCGACCTCGTCCCGCAGGCCATGGGCGGGCGAGACGTCCCGGATCCAGCGTCGCAGCTCCGCGACGGTCACCGGACCGTCGGCGGGCTTGCCCTGTTCCTGCGCTCGTCGGCCGAGTGCTCGCTCGATCTCCTGGCCCCACGGGGTGAACCGATCGTCGCCGAAGAGGTAGTGCATCTCAGTGGCCTTGCCGACGCCGAGCGGTTCGGCGATCCGTCGTACCACGGCGGCGTCGGCCTGAAGCTCGACGCGTTTCTCGCTGTCCGCGGCGGTCTGTGCGACGTACCGAGCAACGGCTTTGAGGTCGCGGACTTTGACCTCCACATCACCTGGCTCGAACAGCGGATGCGCGGGGTAGAGGGCCTTGAACGCCTGGTCGAGCAGGTTGTTGAAGGCCTGACCGAGCGTGGCGCCGACCGGATTGGCCGGGGCGAAGCGCCGCTCGAAGGAGAACAGCGTCCGCTCGTGCGACGCGTCCTCGAGAAGGACGCCCGGGCGCGGTGACGCGGCGCCGTATGCCTGCTGCACCGCGTCCTCAAGGCTGCGCCGCAGCGTGTTGCGCTGTGACTCCAGGATCGACCGCGCCAAGGCACGATCAGCTTCGTTGAGGTGGTCGGCGTGGCCTTGCCAGCGTTCGGTGCTGCCGTCGAGCAGCCAGTTGAGGATGACCAGGCGCCGCAGCTCGCGAATTTTGTCATCAGACAGGAACCGTGGCAGCCACACAACGGTGCGCTCCTGCACGCCCCGCGCCACCATCTCGTCCAGCCGCTGCAAATCCTCGACCGTGGAGTGGCCCGGGTCGTCGAACGGATGGTCGATGACGATCCGCCAGGTGTCCGGCGCAGCGCGGAAGTGGTCGTCGGACAGCCAGCTACGGTCGCGGACGTTACCGAAGAGCACATCCACCTTGCGCTTCGAACCACGCCAGACGAAGTCGTACGGGTATGCGCCCTGCAGGTCCTGGGACGCCAGAGTGACGCCGAGACTGTCGCTGACAAGGTCCTTCAACAACTCACGGCGTCGGCCCTCGTTGTCCTCAGCCTTGGCCCGCTCCACAATCGACTCGTAGTCGACGTCGGACAACTGCACCCGAATCGTCGGGTTGCGGTCGTCGCCGTCGAGGTGAATCTCCGGGACGTCCCGGGCCCAGGTGCGCACCTTAGACAGCACCACGGCCGCCTCACCGCCCGGCAGCGGCGACACGATCGACCCATGGTTGAGCGACGCGAGGCGGGCCGCGGTCAGCGCCATCAGGGCCGGCACCCTCGGGGCGACAGCCGACAGCAGGAGAGTCTTGGCCAGGCGGTCATCGGTACGGAAGCCGGGCGGAACCTTCTCCGGCTCCTCCCGCAGCGTCCGCTCGTCGATGCCGTGGATACCGAGCAGCAGCGGTCGCAGCTTGTCCGTGTACAGCTTGTTGGCTGACCGGAACAGCGCGGCCGCCTCAGCGTCCAACGCCTGCCCGGTCTGCCCCTGAACGACGAGGTCGAAGGAGTCTCCGACCGGAATGATCTGGTCGATGGTCAGGGTCTCGCGCCGGTCGACGAGCATCTGCTGCATCACCTTGAGCGCGGTCCGCTCGCGCTGCATGACGCTGGCCAAGCTACGCAGTGTCGACACCAGGGCCGGCGAGAACGGATAGGTGAGGCGAAACGCCTTCTCGTCGGAGCCACGATGCCGCTCGTCGGTGTTCACACCATCGAGAAGCACATCCCAGACGGCAGGGCGGCGGTCGATTGTCCCGAAAGCGCCCTCGAGGACCGCGGCAGCCTCAGCGTTCCTGGGCTGCAGGAGGCGCCGATTCGCGACGTACGGGAGGTTGTCGTCGCCCAGCGGGATGACGCCGAACCGGCCCTCCTGGTGGCGGAAGGCGCGATCCAACGCGTCCTGCTCCGCACCGCTGGCGCCGGAGTCGGCGAACCAGCGCCGCAGGTCCATCTGCCGGGCAACGAACGAGATGAGCGGGATAGGCCGCCCGCCGATAGACGACTCGACCAGCTTGGTCAGCTTCTGTGACTCCCGGCGGAAGAACTCGCGGTCCTGCACCGAGAACGCCAACCACAGGACCAGTTCGTCGAGGAACAGGACCACAGCGTCGTAGTTGAGGCTCTTGGCGTGCACCGAGATTGCCGCCAACCCGGTGTCCAGGTCGACGTATTCCGCTTGCTGGGTATACGAGCGGAAGTACGTATCGACCAGGGCCGACACCAGCTTCTGTCGGCTGGGACTCGCCGCCGAAGCGGCGCGCGCCTCGGCGTAACGAACCGCATCCCACTGCCCCTTACCCAGCACGGCGGCCCAGGGGTCGGCAGCGCCGCCGCCCTCGCCATTTGCCTCGCCGTTGAGACCGGCGAAGAACTGCTGGTCACCGAGCTGGGCTCGGTAACGCTCGGCGTCTTCGAGAAGAGCATCAGACTTGTGTACGGCGGGCAGCGGCGCACCCGGATGCCGCTCGGCGATCTGGCGGATGTACCCCTGGAAGAGGGCTTCCTCCATCGTCCGCGCGCCGAGCAGGTGGAAGGCGAGCGGCAGGACCTTCCGGTCGGCCAGGACAGGATCGTGGCGCGCCACCACGGGCTGAAGCTCAGGCTTGGAGCGAGCGGCAGGCTCATGCTGTAGCAGGGCATGCAGCACGGCCATGAAGTGCGACTTACCCGAACCGAACGAGCCGGTAAGAAACGAACCACGGCTCGTACCGGAGGTGATGCCCTCGGCCACCAGACCCATCGCCGCGTCGAAGGCCTCGACCAGCGCGTCGGTTACGACGTATTCGTCGAGCGTGCGCTGGACCGCGCTGTGCCCCACCGAGTCGGTCAGGCGCAGGACGTAGTCCTCCGCGCCGGCGCGCTCAGGAATGGTGATGACGTCCCGGAGCGGGGTGTTCACGCCTTCTCCTCAATCTGCATCGTCATGGCTGTCATGATTTCGGTCGACGTCCGCGACCAGCGGCCGGCGGCTTCCAAGCACCAAGCTGCGCGACCGTCATGCCCACCTGGTGAGCGCGACCGCGCAGCTGCTCTTCCAGGTAGTCCGCCAGATTGAGCTGGTAGGTGGGGTCGGTCTCGTCGTGCCACTGCCGCACCCAGGGCTGGAGTTCCGCGAGCCCGGCGACTAGGGGAACAAGACGATAGTCGGCCCAACCTTCGGCCTCACGCTCGGCGATGACTGTGTTCAGCGCCAAGGCCTGCTGAGCGTGATCCCAACCGGCCCATCCGAGCAACTGAGTCGGGTCAGTCTCGCGGCCAGCGTCCGGGTAGAGAACGAACCGCTCCTTGGGTACATCGAGCTTGCCCCGATGCTGCCACCACGACTGCTTCCGGAAGTCTGTGGTCGAATACTTCGGCGGCACCGGAATAGTCTCAAATTTCTCACCTCCGTCCTCGCGGCGCTGCAGTTGCCAGGTGTGCTCCCATGCTTCACGCTTGCGTAACCCAGAGTCTTTAAGTCGGTACGCGGCCAGGAACGGCACGCTCTCGCTCTCCAGCAATGTGGCGAGCTGCTGCGTGACCGACCGGTCCTTGCGACCATCCCACAACTGCAGGACTGAGACGAGGTCGAAGTCTCGACTGACAACGTCGGCGAGCTGAGCGACCGACCGCGCAACGGGCCTACCCTGCGCATCGAACCAGTACGACCTCGCCTCCAGACGGTGGAGTAGCCACGCCCGCAGTGCCCTATCAAGCCGCTTCTTCCATGGCTCGATGGACCAACGCCGCTTGAATTCCGGACGCTCGAGAAAATTAATTGACTTATGCGATTCGATTAAGTCGAGTCGACGCTGCACGAGGTCGCGGTACGCTTGCGGCCATTCCGCAGGCATTTCAGTGATCGCCATCGAACCGTGTCGAGTAAACCAAGCCGTCGAATCTTCGCCCGCCAGAACCTTGCGAGCGAGTGCAATTTCAAAAGCACGTTCCCCTAGTTGCAGGGCCGGCAACTCATCGACCTCGTACGTGAGATCCTCATCGATCAGCCCGAATGACCTATACACAAACCAGTCGAGCTCCTCCTGCTCTGCGATCATTCGGGCGCGGATCTTGTCTAGATTCTCGTGAACCGAGTTCACGACTTCGGCCGAGGGAACAGAGTGGCTGGAATTCGTCAATGACGCGAATAAGTTCGCAGCATCGTGGGCGGCCTTGTCGAGAGAACTCGCTAGTTGCGTGGGCAAAACCGAAGGCAGGGGGAAGTTCTGTATTCCAGTCGGGGTGAAATCGTAGAACCGTTCCCAAGTCTCGGCGAACCATCGATTGCCACCTCCACTGTTGTTGTCCGCGCCTCCCTTGCCTTGACTGATCTGCTTCATCCAGAAGCAGGCAGTAGAGGAATTCAACACGCCGACCAATGCGAGATGATCGTCTAACGTCGCTCCATCCGGCAACTTGATTACCGGCGCCGACTGCTTGAAGATTTTTCCGCCACGGTCTAGCACGAAGTGAGTGTGCGTCGCGACCGAAGCCATAGCAATTCCGAGCGGAATCTCGAAGCGTTCCGGATGCCAGCGGCTGAATTCATACCATGTTAAGCCAATTTCCGCATGCGTCCCGCCTGGCTCGCGACGTTCCGAGAGTCTACTACGGTGATTCCAGAGAAGCTTGAGAAGGGCCCTGTCCGAGAGATTAGCCTTAAGGTCTTCGTCGTAGGGAAATAATGTCTCGGTCTGCTGAAGTAGTGACCAATCTCTTACTACGTCACCTGTCTCCAGAGGCTTTATATGGCTTTTGGAAACGGAATGCCTGGACCAGGTGCCAACGGGAGCGAAGTATGCATCATCCGATCCTGTATGGCACGTTCGGCCGATGAGCCGCACCCTATCCCCGACCTTTACTGGGGGCTTGTTAACCGCAGTCAAGATTGCCGTGGCGCCGCCGCCGCCGAGGCTCCATGGGTGAGTGGAAAGGGTCTTCCGTGGAAGTCTAGTGACGGTGACATAGAGACTGTCATGGAATTCTGACTTATGTATGTTATTTAGGATCGCAGTCCAGACCATCCCTTTGGAGGGATTAGCCGGCTGGCCGGGCTCTCCACGAATTCCTAGAACCGCTTTCACCGAGTCACCGACGGCCGACTGGTGTCGCCCGACTAGAACGACCGTAGGGGTGCCATGTCCTGGAATGTAGGCGCCGGATAAGTCGACAACGAGGCGCAAATCTTGTTTGGTCAAAAATTGCTCAATAAGTCGGGATCCGAATTCGCGTTTCATGAAGGAGTTCGATGTTATCTGACCGACCCAGCCCGCAGGGCGATCGCCTACGGAAGTCTTTGCCAGCTGGAAGAAGCGCTCCATGAACGGGACTGTGAGCGCGTACGTTCCCTTGCATGTCGGGTACCGGTCGCGATACGCCGCGCTTAGCCTTTTGTCCTTGACGGTAATGTACGGTGGATTCCCGACTACGACGTCGTATGTGCCCGGTTCGAGAATCGAGCGCAGGATCGTAAGGTCTTCCGTGGCATAGGCAAACCCGCTGAGCCCGGAGTCGTAGTCACCCATGCCGGGCAAGTCCAGCGTGAGTTCTGACCGCCCATGCAGCAGAGAGTCGCCGGACGCTACCTGGAATTTGAACGCCGGAGCGTTTTCCAAGGATGAAAGATTGGCCGCTTGGAGTGCTGCGACCATAAGCCGAAACCGCGCGATGGCGACGGCGAAGGGGTTGAGGTCCACGCCATGAATGGCGTCGAGCGCCTTTTGCACGCGCGCCTGAGCCTCCAAGCCTGGTGCGTGCGCCGCCCAGCGATCGTTGAGCCGCGCAAAGGCGCCGAGAAGGAAGTGCCCCGATCCGCAAGTTGGATCGAGAAATTTAAACCCTTCGAGTGGCCGTTCGGCAAGCGAAGGCTCCATCGTCTGATCGAGAAGAAACTCCTCGACGAAGTCGGGTGTCTGAAGCAGGGCGTAGGCGCTCTTTGCGTAGTCAGAGAGATCTTGGTAAAGGTCGCCGAGGAATCGTGTCGACAACTCGCCATCAGTCAGGTCCCAGATGAGGTCTCCATCAGCCGTGCGTTCGCGCCAGAAAGCGAGAAGGCGCTTAGCTGCCTGACCCGATGGAAGGACTGTCCACAGCGGTGAATGTGACTCAACTAGATCCTGGGTCGCCTTCGTACTACGCAGGTATTCGACCGCCTGGAGTACCCACTCCCGGTCGGTGTCTTCAGGGTGGGCGCGGAAGTAGGCGAGTTCCGCGTCCAGCGCCTCCTGCCTGCGGTCGGCGGGACCGGCGATCCAGACCGGCTTGAGCAGACGGTTGTCTTCGCAGAACCGCACAAAGACCGTGGTCAGCACCCAGGCGACCGCTGCCTGTGTCACTCGGTCATCGCGCCACTCCGGCCACGACATGGCGGTTCGCTCGCGATCTTCCGCACCCTGATGTTCCTGCTTCCACCTCGCCAATACTTCCGGCTGCGAGGCGACGCGGTCGCGGAGGTCGTCCTCCAGATCGAGGACTACCTTCTTGAGCGCTGCCGTCAACCCCGTTGAGACCGCCATTGCTACTGCTCCTTCTGGGTGGCTGCGCTCAGGGCAGCCGTGCTGTCGATCCACTCGTTGTCGAGGTTGACGAACTGGTTGGGTGCGGCGAGCGGGACCGGCCGGCCGTCAATCACAGGGCCGTGGTTGCCGTTCAGTTGCGGCACGAGCAGCCAGACTGCACGGCGGCGCGGGGCGGCCAGGTCGGTCCAGCGGGTGAGCAGCGCCATGTTGTCGTAGCGGGCGAGCGGCGAGGCATCCGTGAGCAGCACGGGCGAGTCCTCACGTCCCGCGGTGAGCGCCCGCTCGACGGCGGCCTCGACGTCGGGCCAGGATCTGCGAACCAGCTCTTCCAAACCGCGGCGGGGACGACTCGACTCCCGTTCGGCGTCGGCGGCACGCACCAGATCCCAAGGCATGTTGGCGGCCGCGGACACCGAGCGCAGCGCGTCCAGCAATACGCCGGTCAGGTCGACCGTCGTCGCCCCGTACCGGGTCTGGGCAGCATCGATCAGTCGACCAAGACGATCGGCGCGGGCGCCGAGCGTGAGGAACGATCGGCTGCCGATCGAGGTTTCCAGCCTGACACCCAGCGCGCCCGTGGTGCCTACCGGGGATGTGGTCGTCGCGAGACTGGTCGCCGACCGAGAATCCAGCCCGGTTGTCGCGGCGCCGGTGTGAAGGGCCCGGTAGACCCGGAGCCGATCGTCGAACGTCAAGCCGAGCCCGGCGTCTGCGATCAGGCCGTCGAGCGCTGGCCTTCGCGGCAGTTCCGGCGCTGCGGGGAACCGGACCCGTACTCGTTCGCGGATCTCGTCCGGGGAGAGCTGCTGTCCGCCGAAGTCCGCAAATGTCTGGGCCAGGGCCGCGACGGCGGTAAAGTCGCGGTGGTGCAGGTCCCCAGCGCCTGAGGCAGCCGCGTGGGTCGATGCGGCCGCGGCCAGAGTCACTCGACGTAACGGGTCGGCGAGGGCCGTCGGCCATCCACTTTCGGTCGGGACAGCCGCTTCAAGGCGGGCTTGAGCGCGCTGGGCCGGAATGACCGCGTTAGCGGCATCGCCGGTTCCGTTGACCAGGCGATCCGCTTCCGTCGCGAGTGACTCGGCGACATCGCACAGCGCCTGATCCTCGGCCAGCAGCGTGACCACTCCCCCGCGCCGACGTACCCAGATGGGCGGCTGCGAGCCGTCGGCCTTGTTCATCGCCTTACGACGTTCCAACGCGAAGCGGAGCAGGCCACGAGCCAGCCGCTCGTCCGGATGCGCTCCGGGCCTGAGCTTTTCGACCACCGTACGAGTCAGCTCGGCGACCGTTGCGACCGAGCCGAGTTCGGTGAGGCGGACCGAGACGGCCTCAGCCAAGCGGTCGAGGAGCGCCCGCGCATCACGGTCCCCGGCCCACCGCTCTTGCAGGGTTCCGAGCAGCGTCGTGATGCGCGACTGTTGCACCGGCTCGTCGAGGTTCGCTCCGAGCTGAGCATGCGTCGCAAAGGCATCGAGTGCCGTGTCGAATCCCAAAATCAGGCGGACGACTCCGCCGCGTGACGGTGAGCGAGGTGTGGCGACAACGCCGAGCAAGAGATCTGCGGCGTCGGTGGGCGTCAGCTCCGGACCGCTACGTTCGGTCGTGCGGATCTCAGCCCCGAGCCGGGCGCGCCACTCCTTGATACGCGAGGTGATCTGCAAACGAGTTGCGTTCGCGACGCCCTGTAGGCGAGACAGCTGCACCGGGTCGACGGTCAGCAACTCGCCGACCGTCTGAACGGCATAGGGTTCCAGCGCCGACAAGGCGCGAGCAGTCAGCCCGGAATCACGCAGCGGCGTGGTCAGTGTCGCTTGAGCTGCCAGCTCGTCGTAGGACTCGTCCGGCTCGGTCGTGGCGTCCTGCGCAAAGATCGTCAGCCATGCGGCCCGCATTCCTTCCGCGGTGTGGTGCCGGGCGCTGGCATCGCTGGCCAGCGCCTTGCGGAAGAAGTCGACCAGGTCGCCAGCCAGCGTGGTGTCGAACATCTCCGGCCGGATGGTCGCCTCGTCCTGGATGCTCCCCGGGTCGCCCTCACCGTCCCCGTACACGGGCGTGCTGCCGGTCGCCATCTCGAAGAGAACCACGGCCGCGGCATATCGTTCCGCGGCCGAGTCGTACCGGTCCCGTGTGCCGGTGAGGAACGGGTCGAGGTACGGCGGGGTGCCGGCCTGGAGAGCGGAGGCCGCGGCCCGGGTCAGCGAGAAGTCGAAGAGGATCAGGTGCTTGGTGCGGTCGCTGCGGCTTTCCCGTACACCCAGGTTGGAAGGTTTGATATCTCGGTGGTCGATCCCGGCCTTGTCCAGCGTGACGAGGCTGTCGAGCAGGTCCGTTCCGTACCGTTCAAGCAGGTCGATTGACAGGCGGGTACGCGCCCGCAGAGCGGTCGTGAGAGTCTCCGGACCGGCACTTTCGAGTAGAAGGGCACGCCGGCCGCCGACGACGATCGGTCCTTCGAGGACTTTCACAATGCGGGGGGCGTCGAGGCGACGCAGCACCTCCGCCTCATCGTCGAGCCGGGTCGCGGCGGTGTCGTCGAGTGCCACTTTCAGGACACACTCGCCGTTTCCGTCGAAGTGCAGATCCTGCACGAGCAGACCCACAGCAGTCGAGCCCTGCCCGAGGCGCCGGATCAGCCGGAACCGTCCATCGAGGACCGTACCGGGCGTCGCCTCGAGCGGATCGGTCTCCTCACTTGAGGTCGCGGAGTCGCGCTCGGCCGCAGCGAGCTGCGACAGGAAAGTCGCGACGTCGGCCGTCCGCCGGCTGGGCGCCGGATCAGTTGCTTTGAGGACGAGCGATCGCAACGTCGACGGGACCTGAGGCAGCTCGATCGCCAGGTCCAGACCGTGCTGGTCACGCAGTCGTTGCTTGAGAGCGCTCCGGCTGGGTGCCGGTGCTCTCCCGGTGATCAGGTAGAAGGCGAGTGTGCCCAGGCCGAAAACATCGAGCCGGATACGGTCGGCGTCCGCGCTCCACGCCCCTTCAGGGGCGCTGAACACCTCGGCCGCTCCCGGTCCGTGATTCGCGAGGGCGGCATCGACCAGCGAGGTCACCCCGTGGAGCGAAGAATTGCCGGCCGAGGCGCTCTGGACGCTGCCGGCGCCCTGCCAGTCACCGACCCGCACCTTGACGTCGCTCTGGGTGCCGGGAACCGGACGCACCCAGACCGCGGGCGGAATCAGCCCGCGGTGTACGACCCGGTTGTTGTGGGCGTACTGCAGCGCCTCGCCGATCTGGCGAATCATCGACAGCTGCGTTGCCAGCGGCACACCCTGATCCTGGCCGGCCAGCCATAGGTCGAGGCGCTGCCACTGCTGGTCATAGGGGTATACAAGCCCGATGCCGAGTTCGGATTCGACCAAGTCACGCGGGCGCAGCAGCCCGTCGTGCTGCAACCTCGACATGATGCGGAATTCATGCTCCGCGATCTGCCGGGCCGACGCCCGCTCCTGCTGGCCGGCGGCTGGTGGTAAGACTCGGAACCGGATCCGGGCACGGTCCTGCTGGACCACCCGGTGGTAGGCGAGCCAGTCCTGCCAGCCCTCGTCAGAGTCGATGGCCTGGTCCTCAATGACCCAGGACCCTGCCTCACGCTCCCTGCGTTGTACGAGCCCGATGCGTTCGAGCAGCTTAACCAGGATGTGTTCCTGGTTCGGGCCGATCGCCCGCCGCCCCGCGGGTTCGAGCACCAGTTCAGAGATGCCGGTCAGGTTGCTTTGGGAGCTTTGGTCATCCAGGCCGTAGAGGTTGATCGCGCTGGACTCGCTGAGGACGCAGCGCAAGCCGGGATGGTGCAGGAACACCGCCTCCTGCACGAACGGGATGACGTCTCGCTCGTCGGAAATCTGAACGTTCTGCTCCTGCGCCCACAGACGCAGCTCGTCCTTCAGCTTGCTCGCGAAAAACTGCGCTTTGCGCCGGGCCAGCTTGAGCGGAGAGTCTTCGGGGCGCCGACCGTCGCGGGCCCAACGCTGATCATCGCCGCGGAGGGTGCCGGAGTAGTACTTGAGCTCGATGAGGTGGAGCTGTTTGCGACCGAGCAAAAGTAGGTCTACCTCGTGCCATCGCCCCCGCGAATCGCGGAACTCGAAGTTCGACCAAGCGCGGAACGGCGTCTCGCTGGGCATCATCGCGCGGACCAGGGCCAGCCCCTCGGCTTCATGCGGAAACTGCGAGGGCGAGACCTCGATCCACCGGTCCTGCCCAGCCTCTGCCACCGTTCACCCTCCGCACCGCGCCTGGTTGGTCCCTGAACCTACCGCCCCGGGCCGCAGGAGCATATCGGGTCAGTAGCGGATGACCATCGTCTCCGCTCAACAAGTTGCCGCGCTACGAGGGAGATGTACATCCGCGCGAATCGTGTTAGCTGATTGGTCAGAGGGGTTCAAACGGATGGCTGAGCAACGGTGTTGACGCCCGTGCTGGCCGGCTCAAGCCGCTCTCTCGAAAAGGTAAGAGCCTGTTCCGGCAGCGGAGCTGGGTGCTCGAATTCGAGTGGTGTTTGTGCGTATGGGCGATTTGAGGCCATCGGTTGCAGAGCGGGCGAGTCTGATTCCAGTGCCGGGCGTCTCACCGGCAGCCCTGGCGAGGTAAGACATTCGATTACAAAGCGTGTGAAGTCGGGCTGCGTCGGGCTATGTGTGCGGTGCTGGCGACTGCTAGTCACCGGCGTCGCCCTCCCCTGCGTCACAGGAGGCGTAAGAGCGCGGTTAAATGCTCCGGTCGGCGCACGCCGACACGGCCGGCGAGACGGCATAGCGCTGTTGGGGTTGGTGTCGGCGAGTACAGCAGGGTGACCAGGTCACCGACGCCGGCCCGGTCGACTTCTTCGGGCGCGTGTTTGCGGGCGGCGAGGACGGCGTGGGCCGCTTCGTCCACGCGGCCGTGGCGGGCCTGGGCTCGGGCCGTGTCAATGAGGCGCCGGCCGGGGCGTCTCGGGGTGGGCGGCAGGGCCGTGTTCACGCTCACGGCGTGCTGTAAGGCGGTGCCGGTGTCGCCGAGGAAAGTGTGGATACCGATGCGGTAGATCCCGACGGTGGTGGGGTTGAACGGGACGACGCCCGTCGGAGTCTGGTCGCCAGCGAGCCGGGCCGCAGCCGCAGCGGCTTCGCGGACCGCACGTTTCTGCGCTCCCGGGTCTTCGGCCTGAGCGCTGGTGTAGGCGGCGGTGCACAGCATGTTCCCGTTAGTAGCGCGAGGGTGTTGGTCACGCCGAGGTAGGCCAGGCGGAACGGCACAACTGGTCATCCTCGCCCAGCGCTCGATGAAGATCGCCATCGCGGCCGGCCGAGTGGGTCCGAGGCACCGTCGTACTCATCACGGTGATCAAGAAGGGGATGAGCAGGACGGACGAGGATTTCGGCACCCGCATGGGGCCCACCGCGCGAGCGCCGCTGGGCCGGCCCGGTCCAGCGGCGCTCGCGTGCGGCTCATCGGCTGCGCATCCGAAGTCTCAGGGCCGGCCGGGCGAAGGGGTGAGGAACGCTGCTATCGCCAGCAGGAGGAGCACGGTGCCGGTGAAGCCGGCGGCCCCGGTGAAGATCCCGGCGACCGGATCTCGCGAGCTCATCCCTGTCAGCAGTCGAACGCGCTCTTCGACCTGCCGGTCTCGGAACAGATGGCCGGCCACCTGGTCGCCTTCTGGAACCGCCCCGACGCGGACGGAAGAAAGGCGCACGACCTCGCCGCCGCGGACCTGAACACCGGCTTCCTAGGCGACCTCTACCAGGTCATCGATGAGAGCGCCAGCAAGCAGTACGCCCTACTGCAGACACCTGCCTTCATCACCGAGTTCATCTTGGATCTCACGCTTGAACCTGCCATCCAGGAGCGTGGGCATGAGGCCCTCCGCCTGATGGACCCGGTCTGCGGGTCGGGGCATTTTGTCCTGGAGGCATTCACGCGGCTGTTTTCCGTCTGGCAGCGGGCCGCTCCCACGGTTGCTGTCGAGGATCTGGTCGGTCGTGCGCTCCGCTCCGTGCACGGGGTGGATCTCAACCCTTTCGCCGTGGCTATCACCCGGTTCCGCCTACTCATGGCTGCGGTGCGCGCGTGTGGCGCCACGAGTCTCAGCGAGGTTGCCGGGTTCGACTGGCGGTTCTCGGTAGCCGTCGCCGATTCGCTGGTCGAGGACGCCTTCGGCGGCGACTACGACGTGGTGGTGGGCAATCCGCCCTACACCACCGTGCGGGACAAGATCCTCGACGAGGTCTACCGCGCCCGGTACGACGCCTGCGTCGGCAGGTACGCCCTCACGATCCCCTTCTCGCAGAGGCTTTTCCAGTTGGCGCGGCCCGGTGGCCATGTCGGTCAGCTGACGTCCAACTCGTTCATGAAGCGCGAGTTCGGTCGAAGGCTCATCGAGGAGTTCTTCGGGCACCGGGTCGCGCTCACGCACATCATCGACACTTCGGGCGCGTTCATTCCAGGCCACGGCACGCCCACCGTGATATTGATCGGCCGCAATGAGCCGCCTCGTGACGCGGCGCCGGTGCTCACCGTGGCCGGTCTGCGTGGCGAACCGGCCGTCCCGTCCGATCCCGCTCGGGCGCCGGTCTGGCGATCGTTGCTGCGACAGACGGCGCATCCTGGTCGCTCCGACACGTGGTCGGCGTCTCGCTACGTCAGCCGAGAACAACTCCGCTCGTTTCCGCTGAGGATTGCGACAAGCGAGGCGGACGAGGTCCTTGCGGAGATCGCCGGTGCGCCACGTCGGCTGAACGACTATGTGGTGCGAATTGGATACTTCGCCAACACGGGATCGGATGACATTTTCACCGCGCCACGTCACACCTTCGCGACGCTGGGCGTTCCTGCTGACGACGCCCTCGTGGGCGTGATCTCCGGCTCCGAGGTCCGGGACTGGAACGCCCGGGCCGAGCGCTACGCTTTCTGCCCGTACGATTCATCGGGCGACATCGTCTCGATCGAGCAGCATCCCGCGCATCTACGACGGCTGTGGCCGTACAGTCTGGTGCTGCAGAACCGCCCATCCGGTTTCGAGGGATCTCCCGACAAGAGCGGAAGACCTTGGTACGACTGGCATCAGTTCGTCGGTCGGAGGAGCACCCACGACCGGCTGATCACGTACTCCTGGATTGCCACCCACAATCACTTTGCCGCCCTGCACAGGGATGAGGTGCCACTGCAATCCGCGCCGATCATCGAGCTACCCCCCGACGCGCCGGAACAGCGCCGCACCGACCTGACCGCATGGCTCAACAGTTCTTCGGTCTGCTTTTGGCTAAAGCAGGGCAGCAATAGCAAGGGCAAGCCGGGCCTCGACCAGACCGGCACCGGCGAACACTGGGACGCCTTCTACGAGATCGCCGCCACCCGGCTGCGTGAGCTCCCATTGCCCGAGAAGCTGCACACCACGTACGCCGATGAGTTGGACCGGCTCGCCCGGGAGCTGTCTGAGGCCGCTCCCGCGGCGGTCCTCAGCCGCCAGTCCCCGAGCCGCGAAGGCTTCTCCACGGCTCGCTCCCGTTGGGAAGCTATCCGCGTCCGCATGGTGGCACTGCAGGAGGAGCTGGACTGGGAGGTCTATCTCCGGTATGGCGTAACCGAGGACGAGGGCCTGCTGGCCGCTGCCTCCGCCGTTCCGCCACTGAGCTTCGGCGAGCGAGCCTTCGAGATCGCCATGGCCCGACAGTTGGTCGTCGGCGAGCTGGACACTGCTTGGTTTGTGCGGCACGGCGGCCTTCCGACCACCGATCTGCCCGCGCACTGGCTGGCGTCCTACCGTGAGGTGGTCAAGCGGCGCATCGACGCGATACAGCGGGACAGTCGGTTGCAGACTCTGGAACGGCCGGAGTTCAAACGACGATGGGCCTCCCCGGGCTGGGACGTCATGGCGGCCGGTGCGCTGCGGACCTGGTTGCTCGACAGGTGCGAGACGGCCGAGCTCTGGTACGACGACGCAGACGGCGCAAGGCGTGCACGACCGCAAACGATCATGAAGCTCGCCGAGCTGCTGGGCGAGGACCTGGCGATCATCCAGGCCGCTGAGCTGTACGCACCAGGCCAACCGCTGGTCGACGTCGTGAGGGGCCTGTTCGCAGACGAGGTCGTCCCCTACCTCGCCGCCCTACGTTATCGAGATTCGGGCATCGCGAAGCGCGCTGAGTGGGAGGAGACGTGGCGGCTGCAACGGGAACAGGACCTGGGTCTTACCGTGCCGGTCCCGCTACCACCGAAATACAGCAGCGCCGACTTCCTAAAGGTGAGCTACTGGCGACACCGTGGCAAGTACGACGTGCCTGGCGAAAGGTTCGTGTCCTATGCGCGCTCGGGAGGCGCCATCAGGGACGCCATGGTGGGGTGGGCCGGCTGGCCCGTCGAGGACCGGGCAATGGTGTTGTCCGACCTCGCGTCAGCCGCGCCGACTCGCGATGACGCCGTTCCGCTGCTCGCCGGAATGCTCGAGTTGCTGCCGTGGGTGAAGCAATGGTGTAGCAACCAGCAGTACGAGAGCCACCGCACGCTGCTGGACGACTTGATGGTCCGGTGGGTTGTCACCGAGGAGGATCTACGCGGTTGGCGTCCCCTGAAATCGAAGCGCGGGCGTCCCCGCAAGCACAGCTGAGGTCGGGTCGCACCGCCCGTCTGTCACAGGTGGCAAACAAGTTCCCGTATGACAAGCGAGCAGCCCACGAGCATCCCCGATTGATAGTGGATTGAGGGTGCGGTATTCCCGCAGGTCACTACATGATTGTCTCAGTGCTGGCAGACGTTGCTGTGGATTAAAATCGTTAAGCCGGAGTGCAAGGTCGGGGAGCCGAAGGAATCAGGTGCTCCGCCACGAGCGGGTCTGGAACCCGACGGCGGGACCGCGATGAGGTGTTGCTGGCGGACGCGTTGCCGACCCGATGGCAGAAGGCGGCTTGCTGCGAGAGTGACTACCCCTTCGACCAACCGCTGCGGGCGCGGTCGCAGCGCGGCCGTCGAGGCCGAACCTGGCGAGGCGGTCAGCGACGCACCGGACCTAGGCTAGCTGTATGGCCTTGTTCGGACGGGAGTACAACTTCCTCACATACATGATTCTTGGACCCGCCGGCTCTGACCACAACAGTCCTCCGAACTGGTCTTCACGCTCCAAGAGCCACGATTACGCAACGTAATTATTCCTCGGATGCTCACACGTTAACCGGTAGGCCATCCGAGATCCTCGATCTATCCTGGTCCGATGGGGTTTGAGGCGTTGCGCGGAGACATCAAGACCGACCTGGCCGACCTGGCCGAGCGCGGCCGAGTCCGTCGAGCGGACCAACTCTCCGCCGCCACCGGGCAGCCGTTTCACGCTACCGCTGTACCGCACTACTTCACCGGCGACCTAGGCGCCCGCCTGCTGCTGGTCCACCTCAACCCGAAACAGGATCCCGCACACGTTGTGCCCGCCGCCTACGTCGGGCCAGTACCCTGCACCGAGGACTACCTGGACCAGTGCATTCACTTTGGCCGCGACAAGTACGGACCCGACTCGGGTCGCACCCACAGGTCGCCCTTCGACCATCGGCAAATCCGGTTCCTGCGTCCATTCAATGTGATCGACTTCGTCGGCGACGACGTCTCCGATGCGAGATGGGTCAACCTGGAACGGGCGGTCGACCAGAAGTTGCAGCTTGAGCTGATCCCGTACCAATCCGTCCATTTCAGTACCCGCGGCATGACGCCGGCCGTCCTCAGCGAGCATTTCGATCGACTGCTGGACACCATCACCGCTGTTCCGCGCGACTACGTCATCTTCTGCGGAAGCGTGTTCAACGGCGTGCTGCAGCCCGACTGGGTCCGGCGTGAGCATCGCTTCCACCTAGTCAAGAACGATGGCAGGCCAACGGCAACGATGTATCGGTTCGCGAATCTCGTCATCACTCATGGCGGTCAAGAAGTCATCGCGGGCTGGGCAGCCTCGTACCCCCAACAAGGCATTCCCATGGACGCCTACGGCAGCGAATGCGCGGCCCGATACCACAACCCTTGATCAGAGCGCCCGCCGTCGTTCCGCTCACCGCCGCCCGTGTCATGCGACCCCCAAAATCACCGGCGATGCGGATCGGAACACCGCAGCCTGTGTGCGTCGACTTGGTCCACGGCAGGCGCCCCGGCTCACAAGAGCTGCACGCCACCGGCCCGGTCCATATCGGCCGATGGCCTGCTCATTACGAGTCTGTCGCCGAGTCCTCGACCGCTAGGTGAAAGCCCCGTCCCAGCCAGCGATCGTTCGCCCTTGCTTGCCGGCTTGCCTGCTCAGATGGCTGCTTGCGCTGCTGGCCACACCCTAGGCCTCGTGGATGGAGACATGCACAATCAACACCGTGGCCTTTGACTGCATCTTCCCCTCCGCTCTTCCCGACCTCGTCGCCCGCTTCGAGGGACGACGCCAAGGGCCCGTCGGGTACATCACGTCATCTTGGGAAGACGCGTTAGCCGACTGGCCTGAGGAACGTTCAGTATTGGTCGATGACCGATGGAGCGAGCCGAGCGAGCGCCTTGGCCGGCGCCGCGTAACGCGGGACCACTTGGCAAGCCTGCTGACCAGCACAAACCCAGACGAGCCGCTTCAGCTCCGGCAAGCGTTCGTAATGGTAATGGTGTGGGGTTCCGGAACCTCTAACACGCGGAGCTTACGCAATACGCCGGCGGCGCTCGCAGCCGTCCGCTGCGCCGATCAACTGCGACAAGCAGCCGAGCTCTGCCGCAGTAGCGATCTTGTTCGTGCATACACCCGGTTCGCGCTGCCTGGAGTCCGCCGCTCGTTCTTTACCAAGTGGTTTGCCTTCGCTGGCGTTGAACCAGGAAGAAGCTGGCAACCCCTGATCCTTGATGATCGAGTTCTCGCAACGCTCAACCACACTTTCGGAGTAACCCTGAAGGACGTCGCTGGAGAGCGTAGGTGGTCCCACCGATACGCCGCCTATGTCCACTGCATGCACAATTGGAGCGCAGAGCTGCAGGTCAGGGGTGTTAGCTGCACCGCTGAGCGGCTAGAGTGGATCATGTTTCGCCACGGGGGCGGACCGCTGTAACGGTCCGTCCTCAGCAGCAACGAACGGCCGCTCCTTCGAGGACGAGGGTGCCTGCAGCAATTACATGCTCTCGAGGTCTGCGATCCAGTATCCAGCTACAACCGGCTAGATAGAGGAGCACCGCCGCACACCTGCTCTGGCCCCCGGACGGACGGTCTTGCGCCCAGCTGAACGAGACCACAAACGAGACCGTCCAGCACACCTCACGTTCGACCCGGCATCTCTTGCGCCGAAGCTGGCGCCCGTTGACCTTCAAACTGCCTATCGATCGATGACGTCGGCGTTCACTCTGCCGGAGGGCCTGCCGATGTCATCCGTCCGGCCACCACCGCTGTTAACGTCCGCTCTGCCGCAGCCGTGCGGACCAGGTCGGTGCAGAGCACGGCCGAGGCTGTCACCCCTGCCGTCCACCCCAGGCCATTTGGCGAGACAGATTGGTTGCAGATGGTCGGTCTCAACGGGAAGGTCGCCGGCCTGCAGTCGGATCCGATCAGATTCAGGACGTGGGTACGACGGGGTCAAAGCTCTCCTGCTTGCCCTCTTCTATCGGGGTACGCCCCTGCCCGTCGCGACGAATCTCGGCGTAGGCGATGATCTGCATCGCAAGCAGGGCTACCGCCAAGGCCTCCGCGCTCGAGACCACCACCAAGATCGTCTCGTGTTGGCCGTCGATCAAGAACACCACGACCGCGACCAGTGGCGCGAGACAGAAGGTCGCGAGGTCGATCGCAAGCTGCAAGGCTTTGCGGATCCTTCGACGCGGGTCGGTCCGATGAGCTACCTCCCACCCGAAGACGACCCCTTCACCTGCAGTTAGCGCCGCGAGCCGCGGTGTGATCTCTTCACGTATGTAACGCCCGATGGCCGATACCTTCTCGTCGTTCACCAAGTACGTCCAGCCCAACAGGACGGACACCGGAGGCAACAGCAGCAGGAGCCCGTGGTTCTTAGGAGCCTGCAAAGTGGCAGCGACGACGGCCGTCATGGCGCCGAGGGTCGCATAGAGGAGGTTGTCCCGGAACCCGATGCGGCCCTTCTGCTCGTCCTTCAGGCGCTCGTACTCGACAAGAAGCAGCTTCCCGGTCGTAACCTCGGCGTCCAAAGTGTCCGGATCCTCCACTCGCCGTTGCCGGATCGACGACCACAGACATGGCCGATCGTCTCTGTCTAACCCAAGAGTCCACTGTTAGGTTAGCTCCGAACGGACCCTTGGTCGCGCCGGAGGACTGCATGCAGCAAGATCTCAGAGCAGCAGGGCTGGTCCAGCTCTCGACTTGGACCATGGCGGTGGCCCAGCCATGACGCGACCCAATCGAGCGACGGCACACTACGATGCGTCCTGGTCCGAGTCCATAGCGCTACAGCTCGCAAAGATTAGAGCGGAGATGGTGGAAAGTCGTCTGAGCCGCCTGCTGTCGCGTTTACTAGATCGCGAGATGAAAGCTCATGCAAGCGCATACGACAACGGCTTGGTCATTCCAATCTCCGGCGACGCCAGAACAGCCCACCTACAGGGAGTCTGGAGGGCGATTAGCAAAGAGTGGACGCGTGAGCAGAATTGCATCTTGGACCTGTCCGATTGCTCTTTTTATGATGTAGCCGGAATGACTTACATCGTCTCAAGGATGGTAGAACGCCGGCGGTACGGCCTCCACACCACTATTCGCCTGCCCGAGCACCCCGAGATGATCAATTTCCTCCGTGAGTTCGCGTTTCCTGAGGCTTTGGCCACAGCCCTTGACACTCCGCTGTCGGAGCTCGTTACGACAGACAGCCTGCTGCGCCTAGCCCTACCCGACGCCCGGCCGACCGCCAAAGTCGTGCTGAACAGCCGGCCGACCCTCCCCTTCAATTATTTTCCACTTGAGGTTGTGCCTCTTGGCAGGAGTACGAGGCATGGACCAGCTGTCCAATACGCAGCCACCTGGCTGTCGAGGCACGTCCTGTCTGCCTTAGATCGCGACTTAGGCGGCCAAGGCAGCGACGTTGCACAGCGTGTCGTCCTAGAGACTCTGATGGCTGCGTCAGTTGGCCGCGAAGAGCGGGTGGGCATCGTCGCCGCGCACTACGGGCTTCAAGGAAAGACCGGACCCTGCCTGGAAATTGCCTTTTGGTGGGATGACGGGGCAGCCATGCCGCACGATCCACAGTCGGACGAGGCGAAAAGGGCAATAAACGCCGCCAACACGAGTGGACGCAAGGCCATGGAATCCGACGCCGCAGAGGTCCTAAACCTTGCCGCGGAATCGCCGAACGCTGCGCTGGCGACTCTGCAGGCGACCGACGTAAAGAGGGCGTCCCATCTACCCCTAGATGGCGGACTGACGGTTCTCGGTAGCGCTGTGACCGATATTTTTCACGGACGCTTAGACGTCTATAAAAAATCGATTCATTTCGTATTGGACGCCAGGCGACAAATTGACGGAGGTCCAGCCAATCCCGTTCCCGAGGTCACTTTCAATCAGTCAGAGGGAGCGGAATTCTTCGGGAATCTTATCGTGGTGACTCTTCCATTCGCGGGCTGAGTTCCCGCCCTCCCCGGACTGGAGGACACCCGAGATGCCCCACAATTCCTTTGATCTCGTCCGCTTCGGACTAGGATCCGGTGAGGAGCCGGACGAGAAGCAGTTCGCCTTCTATAAGGAAGTTGCCAGACTCGTTAGTGGTAGGACGTTGTCCTACGAGGCATCCGCCCTGCCTTTCCACACGGTGGAAACAGCGCGGGTCTTGGGCGAGGAATGGTCCATATACCAGCCGCTGTATGAGGCATTGGAGGCTATCCCGGAACGGGTTGGCCTCGGCATACTGGACCTCTCGGTCAGTACCCGTATGGTCAACACGGAGCTATTCCTCCGACCAAAGGCCATAACTCACATCGCATCGGCAATCACGGCCAGCTTCGCTAGCGGCAAATGGAACAACCGGGTGCTTGTCGTCCTACTGCCGGGCACGCAGGCAGGAACCGATGGACTCCGGCACCCGCTGTCCGCACATCTGGCGTCCGAGCAAATAATCATCTTAGGCGACGACGGCAGCTCATCCGCGCCGCAGGTCAACAAAGACGACTACGGTGCTGCCTTGGCACGGGTTCGTAATGCACCTATCGACTTACTACGTCGTAAGCTGATTATCCGGCTCGGCTGGTTCCATCCGCATGGCTCGCACAGCGGTAGACAGGTTCTCCGCCACTACTTCGATGCCCAGCGTGCACAAAATGAGCTTGGACAACTGCTGGATGAGGCCATCGGCGTCGATGATCGGGCACGGCGACCGGATCTCGTCGTCTACCACGAATCGGTGGCGAACTGGCTAGCCAACCCTCTTAGGGGTTCTTGTATCAGGGCAGACTCTCTGCCGGTGCATTCTTATGCGGAGGTCACGGATCCCCTCGCCACGGTAGATCACTATCAAGGCCAGTCCGTCCTCTTGGTGGTTCCCGTAGTCCACACCGGAACGTCGCTACTCGAAAAGGTCTCAGCGCTAGAAGCGAGGCTGAACCCTCGGCCGCTCCGTATCTTGTCCGTCCTCTGCGCCGACGGCGAACAGGAGCGGTTCGGCCGTCGCAGGATCGAGGATGGTTACGGGCAGGAACGTGACATCGATTACTTCCTATCGGTGAGCCAGCTTACGGAACCTGCGAAGGACTGCCGCCTAGCAATCTTCGGAGAGACGAAGCGGCATGAGGAGCTAAGTAGCTTTCTCACCACCGGGGAGTTCTGGGAGCTGGTCCGACTCTGCGGGACGAAGGAGGAGGAGGCTGTCCCCGCACACCGAGCTGGCTATCGCGCTGTGCCTGACATCCCGCAGATGCTAGAGCAGTACGGGAGCTGGCTCGCAGACAAGCTCTGGATGTCGGTGCGAGCACGGACAAAGACAGTCGGCCAAGACATTCTCTTGGTTTCTCCAGACGGTGAGGTCGGCTCGAGCAAGCTGTCGCATTACGTTTCATTGCTCTCAGGTGCCAGGGTCGTGCGAATTCCTCGGCCGGCGATAAAAAAGGTGATCAACGGGACTCGGCCTGACGAGTTGTTCGACGAAAGCGCGCCCTGGTCCCAAGAGCTGGATTCGGTTGCCCTTAAAGAGGTCGTACTGATTGACGAGTTCATCGGCGATGGTAAGACAATGTGGGCGCTAGAACGAATCGCTAGGGCGAAGAACCTCTCTGTACTGGCTGTATGCGCCCTGCTAGATCTCTCTCCCAGCACTTCGGGAGACCGACATTCCCTGTACGCCTGGCAGCCGCAAATTACGGCACGGGTGCCCATGCAAAGGATTGAAGAAGAAGATTTCGCATCGGCAGGTTTGGCATGAGTCGAAAGCCAACAGAGGGGGATGTCCTCGCTCTGCTTGCTCTCCTACGCGAGGAGCAAGTTGATGATGTTGCCTCAATCATGTTTGATGATCTGGTGTGGTCCGCACGGCAGCTCGATCCGGGGTTTCGCTCAAAGGTTCTTGTACACGCTGCAGCTATCTTTGGTTCACGAGGATTGCGTGACGAGGTTGCCGGCGAAATATTGAAGCAGCTCGAAGATTGGCCTGTGCTTCGCGGGAGTGTGGACTTCATCGTAGTAACGGTCAAGGAGCCAGAGTTCGACGGGGCGAAAGTCGCCTTCGACGTTGACCCAAGGCGCGACCCGGACTATTCATGGCGAGGGGCATACTTCTACGACGTCGAGTTGGCTCGGCCGCCAGGACAGCGTGCACTAAAAGGTGTTATCACAAAATCCGGGACCGACGGCAACAGCAGCATGTCTTCGTTCCTCCACACGGTGCTTTCTACCTACACCGCTCGTCTATGTTGCCTGGTGGGTATGGCCGCTGGCCATAGTAAACAGGTGACCCTGGGGGATGTTGTATTTGCCGAGAAGGTGGTCGACTACGGTCGCCGCATCGTGACCGAGTCGGGGGAGCAGCAGGACGGTGATACCTTTACGTCCGACATCAGGATTGCCCGCGAAATTACCTCCTTCCGCCCTAGCCGACGAGGCTGGCATGAAATCATTGCGAAGCGCATTGGTGCGGCGACCTCAGACCTCGATGATTTGTCGGTTCCCGACTCGCTTGATCTATCGACATATCGACCCGACTTCAAGCTAAAGAATATTTTGGCGGCAGACGAGCTCATTGAAGATGGAAGCATCGCGGAGCGGGTGGGGCGGGTCGGTCCATCGAGGCGGGCCGGGGCGGCGGAGATGGAAGGAGCTGGGTTCGCCGTAGCGTGTCGGGACGTTGAGATCCCGTGGCTGGTTATGCGCGGGATTGCTGACTTCGGGGAGCCGGATCGCGTGAAGGATTGGCAGTTCGTCGCTACCGTTGCTGCTGCTTCCGCAGTACGGCTATGGCTTGAATCCTGCAAGTTTCTCGACGACAAGCGTTAGCCTCGCGCCTTCATGAAGGCTCGTTGTGGTGGCGGGTCGAGAACGTGAAAGTGCCCTCTGGGCTGGAAGGATGGGACTTGCTGAGGGTCTCAACCAATTCGCCACGGAGGGCACTTTCTAAGGGACGTCTCGTAACTGGGTGAAAGCGTTGCCCGGCACCAGGCCGGTGGTCAGCTGGCGAGGATGATGTTGTGGAGGTTGGCGATGCCGGAAGCGGCGTCGGCCAATGTGTGGGCGGCGCGGCGGTAGTCGCGCAGGATCTTGAAGCACTTCATCCTGGCCAGGGCGTGTTCGACCCCTGCGCGGACGGTGCGGTGCTCAACGTTGAGGGCTTCCTTCCAGTCCGGCAGCGAGGTGCCGTCGGCGGGCTTGCGGTACGGCATGATCACCTCTGGGTTGCCGCGGTAGCCGCCGTCGGCCATCACCGGCCGCCCGTCCAGCTTCTCCTGGATGCCGGAGGTGCGGTAGACGATGGTGTCGTTGCGATTGCCGGGCTGTGGGTCACCGACGGCGATGACCAGGCGGGTGGAGGCGTCGATGGCGACCTGCAGGTTCGTCGAGTACCGGTAGTTCTTGCTCCGGGCCGCCAGCCGATGATCGCGGGTCGGGACCAGGGTGCCGTCGACGATCGCGATCTGCACGACCGGCCGTTTGCGCACCGGCGCCAGGGCCAGCAGCGGCGCGAGGGTGTCGATGACCCGGTGTGCCGCGGAGTGCGACACCCCGAACAGTGGGCCGATCTGCCGCATGGTCAGGTTCGTCCGCCAGTACGCGGCCACCAGCAGCACCCGGTCGGCGAGGTTGAGGGCCCACTGCCGTCCCGGCCGGCCATCGGCGATGCCGTCACCGCCACGCTCGGCGACCAGCCGGACCAGTGTGCGGAACTGGGCGGGCTGCAGCCCGGTGAACGGGAAGATCCACTCCGGCTGCCTCGCGGTGATCACCTGCACCCCGGCATCCTGCCTGATCATCCTTACCAGACAGACACCAGGGTTACGAGACATCCCTTAGATGCAGGCTACCGGGTCGCGTCCGAAGATCGTTGCCACTGCTGACGGGCGGGGTGTCGTCGCGCATGCCGGCGCTCGGCTGCTGGGTGACCTGGCTGATGTCACGGGGTTGACCAGCGCGTTCGGTGATGCTCTGGCGCCGCTGCGGGTCCGGCGGGCGGGTCCTGACCCGGGCCGGGTCGCGGTCGATGTGGCGGTGATGCTCGCCGACGGCGGTGAGGCGATCGCGGATCTGGCGGTGCTGCGTGACCAGGCCGGCCTGTTCGGCCCGGTGGCCTCTGATCCGACCGCGTGGCGGGTGTTGTCCGTGCTTGAAGCAGGGCGGGGCACGCGACCAGCGGATCACCAGCGGCTGGTACGACCCCACCAACGGGGTGCACCACCCGTACGACGTCCTCATCGCCGAAGAGCAGAATCTTGCGTGGGACGCCCGGCTGCGCCGCAGCTACAGCAACTGGGTGGTGACCGCGGCGATCCTCTGGGCAGCCATCGGCTTTCTCGCCGGACTTCTCACCGGCGCGACCATCGTCCAAACCCTGCTCAGCTTCGTCATCCCGTCCTTGGCAGCCTTCCAGCTCGCCCACGAGATCTGCGCAGGCCAGCGCCGGGTAGCCGTCGAACGCGAGCGACTATCCAGGCTGGTCCAGTCCGAACTACACGACGCACAACCCGGTCCGATCCAAGACGACCACCGGCGACGACTACGTGAGACCGCCCGGGACATCCAGGACGGCATCTTCCGCACCCGCCTCGATGCAGCCCGGGGTGCCCGAATGGTTCTACCGGCACCACCGCAACACCGATGAACGCGACTTCGCCAGCACCGCCGAAGGTCACCGTCGACGACTGGCAGGCTGACGAGATCCCGCCGGTGCTGACCGGACGCGACAACGATCTGTGTCAGCACGACCGAGACGCCGCGATCGAGCTGCTCCACGGGGGCCTCGCTAGCGAGTGGGGCGGATGCTCGGAAATCGCTCGGTGAGTCATGGGCACGGCTGGGCACCCGTGGTCCGTGCCGGAAGGCGGTGGGCAGCAATGTCCGCGGACGATGATCGCATGCTCGGTGTCTGCTCCGCCGGTCGGAACACCGGCGGCGAACACCGGTTGGCACGGGTGGGCACTCCTGGGCAATCGTCGGTATGCGCTGGCAGGTACGCTGGGCCCTCGCGCCCTCGTAGCTCAGGGGATAGAGCATCGGTTTCCTAAACCGTGTATCTTTCAACGGCACGCTGCTGAACTGCTGTTTCCTGGTTCTGAAGATCAATAATTGGTCACAGAGCGGTACTGCTGTGATCGCTTGCTGAAGATTTGCGGGTGCGGCGTCTAGCCTGCTCAGAGCGCTGATGGCTCGATGAACGATGTCGACCCCGCGGATACCCAGCTCCCGGCACTACGCTGCTGACAGTCCAAAGAGCTCCGGTGATTCCGCCAGATCCTGGCGCCGATCACGCCATCACTGTCGCGGCCTGGGCCGTTCATCCGGTGTCACGGGGGTGTTCCGTCGGGCATTCTGTGCCACATGCTCCTGGTTCTCGCCCAGCCGCCCATGTCGTCGAATCCTGGCTGGACACAGGGGATACCCGTGGCATCGGCGGCCATGGCGCTGCTCGCTTTGCTGGTCGCACTGTCCAACCGCAACACCTCGCGGCGCGCCCTGGCATTATCGATGCAGCAAGAGGAGCGCCGGGCGGCCCGACTGGATGTCACTCTTGCCGACTCGGCATCGTGGCGCCGATCACGTGCCGGCATCCCCATAGCCTGCCAGCTATCCCCGCACGAGACAGCCTCTGGCGGCCGTTCAACAGTTCAAACGTCATTTTCGGGTTCCAGAAAGCCGAATCCCGCGGCCATGTGCTGCAGCGCGTCGCTGACGAGCGTGTCGACCTGTGTCGGCAGCACCGGAGCGGAGGTGACGGCGATCGACATGCAGGGGAGCGAGTTTCGGGTGGGCTCGCCGAGCACCCTCAGGTCGAGCAATTCCTGCAGGTCACGGGCGTGACCGTCGGCCGGTGTGTTCGCATGTTCGGCTTGTAAGTGCAGTTCCGTCACGGTCGGTCCTGCGGGGGCCTGGTCCTGCGGGTTCGCGGTCACAGCGAGCGGAAGGTGGTGATGTGCTGTGGTCCATGCTGCTGCGTAGAAGCGGTGTAGATCGGCGAGCTCAAAGCGGGTGAGCGCTTCGCTCGGTGTCCCGCCTGGCGCCGACAAGGCGGTGACGTCGATGCGGAGGTCAATGAGGGCCAAAATGGTGGGCTGCAAGCCGTCGGGTAGCTGGAACCATGCCCATAGTCCCAGGGCTGTGCGGCCGGACTGGCCCATGAGACGAAGACGGTAGCTAGCGAAGCGTTGGTCGTTGTACCCCTCGTCCTCCGGGGTGCGTTCCCAGGTTCCAATGTCAGCGGACAGGCCTAACCGCCCGGCCAATGCCGTCGCGAGCGCGGGCAGCGGGCCGGCGGTCAAGGCGGCACGCAGACGTTTACGTCCCGCCGTATCGATGGCCCGTTCGGTGTGCTGCCAGAGCAGCCGTGCCGCGCACCGCAAACGCAGGTCCATGCGGTCGCCGGCGGAGGTCCACCGGTCCCGCTCGCGCGTCTCAAAGCTGAAGCGCAGCTGTGGTTGCCAGCGCCATGGTCCGTCGTCGCGGCGAACGAGTTCGCCCGGCCCCCACTGGCCGCCGTCCAAGGTGACCGTGCGAGAAGTGCCATCGATGAACGCGGACGACGCTGACCGAACCGGGTAACCGACATCAGCGAACTGCCCCGGGCTGGTCGTCCGTAACGCGTCCCAGATCGCGGCATCTACGGCAACCGGGTCACGCCCGGCCCGAGCGCAGATCACCGCCTCGGGCTTGGTGGGGCCGCCGCAGAAATGCTGCACCCAGCCGGGACCGTCGTCGTATACCTCACTGGTCGGCTCTCCGAGAATTTTCGGGCCGCCAGCGGCCCGGTAGGCCGCTCGGAACGCCCGTTGGTTGCCCGGCGTCCCCTGACCGACCTCAATAGCGAGCGGGCGGAGGGCATCGTCGATACGGCCCAGCGTGGTGAAGGTCTTCGCAAGCACGTCCGCTGGTGAGATGAGGTGGGAGAAGCTCTGCCGTACCTCGGGGTGGGCGTCGAGGTACATCGACAGCGTGTTGGCCTCCCACAGGGCGAAGTCCTTGAGGCCGAGCCGATCGGCGAAGCCAAGCAGCAGAGCACTCACCCGGTCGATGCCACCAGTGGAAGGCGCACTGGACAGCCGCACGTTAGTGGCGATGATCAAATACTCCGGCCGTCGACCTACACTCACCCGTCGACGGCTCGGGTCAAGCCATGCATTGAGCTCACGGGTGATTTGCTGACAGAGCCATTCGGCGTCCTTACTGCCGGGCCCAACACGGCGATACTTCGCCTGCAACACCCCGTAGCCGTTCCACGGACCGTCCACCCGGGCGTAGGCCAATGGTCCCTCGAAGGTCGCCTCGCGCCCTCCATCGGGACCGTCGCCGAACGCCTGAATACCGGCTCCAAGAACATGGACGGCCAACGCCCGGCACAGGTCCTCAAAGGGACGCTCGCCGAGCCGGCTCAAATCGTGCATCACTCGACCATGATGGGCCTCAAGCGATCAGCGAGCCACAGCACCCTGCCGAGCAGGTTGCCCCGACAGTCGCAGGGTGATGTAGATGATCTCAGTCCCACACCCCGGTGGTGGCTGGGGCGGCGCCGCGATCGCCTCGCACCGTATCGTTGGCAGCGATGTGGATTCGTGAGGTTGATATTCCGGCTGTTCTGGTCAACGAGTTCAGGGCTGGCAACCTGGTGCTGTTCGTTGGCGCCGGCGCCTCGGTCGACCCACCGGCGAGACTGCCGTCGTTCGTGGGCCTTGCCAGGCAGATTGCCGTCGATGCCCGCCAGGACTTCGACGAGGCGGAGTTGCAGGGTCATCCTGACGTACTGCTGGGCCGGATCGAGGACCGGGCCGTTGACGTCCACCACATCATCAAGACGATCATCGGCGATGCCGCGTCGGAGCCGAACGACCTGCACCGGGCGATCGCCCGGCTTGCCGCGTCGGGCTCGCCGGTGCGGATCGTGACCACGAACTATGACCTGCACCTGTCCGCAGCGCTGCGAAACCTGGGCGCAGCTTTCACCGAGTACCGTGGCCCGGCCGTGCCGATGGGCGACGACTTCGACGGCATCGTGTACCTGCACGGCGACCTGACCCAGGAGTCCAGGCATCTCATCGCAACCGAGGGGGACCTCGGGCGCGCCTACCTGACCGACGCCTGGGCGGCACGGTTCGTCGAGCGTATGTTCGCCAGGTACACGGTGCTCTTCATCGGCTACAGCCACAACGACACGGTCATGCGGCTGATCGCCCGAGGCATCGGCGGCGCGAGACGGCGGCGTTACGCGCTCACACATGACGCGGACCGCGACGTCTGGAAGACGTACCGCGTTGTTCCGATCAGGTACGAAGTCGTCGGAGACTCGCACGCGGCGCTGGCCGACTCGCTGAACGGCTGGGCGGAACTGACGTCCATGGGCCTGAATGACCATCGGCAGCGGATCGCCCAGCTGGTGGGGGCACCGCCGTCGTTAGTGCCCGAGGAGGACTCGTACCTCGAAGACGTTCTCAGTGACGTGGACCGTGTGAGGTTCTTCGCCGAGCTCGCCGATCCTCCGGGGTGGTTGTCGTGGGCCGCCCGGCGCTCGCAGTTTCAGGCAATGTTCCGTGCGGACGCCCCGCACGATCCTTGCACCGTCGTGCTCGCCGATTGGTTCGTCGAGCGATTCGTCATGGAGGAGACGCGAACGGAGGAGGCCCTGGCGGTCCTGCACGACGGCGGCGGCCTGCCTGCGCCGGTGCTATGCGAGGCCCTGGGACGGCACCTGCACCGCCGATCCGGACCGCGGCCCTCCTGGCTTGGTCCGTGGCTCGTGGTGCTGATCCAGCACGCCGGCGACGAGGACACGCACTGGCTCGAGTACGCGCTGCTGAAGTGCGGCTCACCTGCGGATCGGGCGGTGGCCCTGCTGCTGTTCGACAGCCTGACGCAACCCCGTCTCCGGCAACGTGCCTGGGCCTCCGGCGGGAAACCATCGTTCGAGATCACCCTGCGTGGCTCCGTGGACCACCTGGACGAGGCTTGGACAGAGGTCTTCCGGCCGATCCTCGCCGAGGCGGCCGCCGCAATCCTGGCGATCGCGGACCGCCAGCTACGACGAATCTCGGAGCTACTAACCGTCTCCGGGGCGGCACGACCCGGCTGGGATTCCGTGTCGTTCAGCCGATACAAGATCGAGCGTGATGCTGGCGACGAGATCCGCCAGTCCGTGGACGCGCTCATCGACGCCGCCCGAGACTGCGTTGAGGCTCTGCTGGCGGCCGGTGGGCCCTCCGGTCCGGGCTACCTCGACACCTGGACCGCCTCCGGCGTGCCGATCCTGCACCGGCTCGCCCTGCACGGCTGGACCCATCGCACCGACATCGACGCGACGGCCAAGCTCGCCTGGCTGCGCACGACGGGCTGGCTCTTCGAACACCAACTGCGGCCCGAGGTGTACCACCTGATCGCACACGCGCTGCCCGACGCTCTGGCCGCCGAGGCGGATGCGCTGGTGGCCGACATCCGGACCCTGCCGGTCACCGGCCGCGACGACGAGCACGTCGCCTACCTGCGCTTCAACGCCCTGACCTGGCTGGTGCGATCGGCACCCGCCCTGACGTCGGCGCGGGCCGCGCTCGAGGAACTCCAGGCCGCCTATCCACGATTCCAGGCGCGCGAAGATCCCGAACTCCTACGCTCGCGGATCGAGGTCAGGACCCTTCCGGAGCAGCCGCCGATGACCGTCGATGAACTGCACGAGCGGATCACGGCGAACCCGGCAGCCGCAGTCGCGGAACTGCGGCGATACGAGCACGTGCAGCTTCCGTTTGACGGCCCTGACTGGAACGATGCGCTGCGCGTGCTCACGGCCACTATTCACGACCACCCCAGCGACGGATTCGCCGTTTTGGCGGTCGCCGAGCCACCCATCGACATCATCTCCGCAGTGATTGACGGCTGGTCGGCGGCACCGCTGAACCGGGCGACCGCCGTCGCCGTGGTGCAGCGCATTCTTGACCTGGAACTCGAAGCGGTGGCCGACAGCGTCGCCCGGCTACTGGTCGGCAGCATTGTCGACGCCGCTAACGCAACCAAGTGGCATCTGCTTCCGGAGGCGCGAAAACTAGCCGAGCTCCTGTGGGACGCGCTCGGGCCGGTTGATCCGCCCGACGGCGGACGCGACTGGTTCACGCTGGCGATCAACCGGCCAGCCGGGCAGCTCGCGCAGTTCTGGGGCCGGGCGGTCTCGGCCGACTGGGCCGCCGCCGGTGACGCCTGGGACGGTCTGCCGCCAGAACTCCGGCGCCCGCTCGAAGCCATGCTGAGCGGACCGGAAGGGCCCACCTGGCTGGCTCAGCCCGTTCTGACCGGCCAACTGGCGTTCCTCTTTGGTGCCGACCGCCCCTGGTGCACGCAGTTCCTGCTTCCGCTGATGGCCTGGGCCGCAGACGGGGATAAGGACCGTCCGGTGCGCACCTGGACCGGTTACCTCGCAACCGGTCGCATCACCGACGACCTGTTCGAGGCAGGACTTCGCAACGCCTACCTCGACGCTGTCAACCAGGCCGCTCGGCTGCCGGACGACCTACGCCGCGCCCTGCCGGCACACCTCGCCGCGATCGCCGTATACGGCTCGACCGATCCGCTCACGTGGGTGGAGGAGTTCACCGCCCGGGCCGAAGAAGGACAGCGGATCCTATGGATGAGCGAGGTGGCGGACACGCTCGGCAACCTAGCGCCGGACGTCGTCGAGCAGCAGTGGCAGCGGTGGATGCAGCGCTACTGGCAGCGTCGCCTCAACAGCGTGCCCACGGCGCTGACGTTCGGGGAGGCCTCGGCGCTCGCGACCTGGATCCCGTGGCTGACGGACTCACTGGCGGTCGGCGTCGATCTGGCAACGAGACACCGGGCCGGCCTCACCGAACACCACACCCTCGACGATTGGACCGACGAACGCCTCACGCAGGCGCCGGCCCTGTTCGCCCGGCTCCTCGCCCACCTGCTGACCGGCACGACGCCGCCGATCTGGGACGATGTCCCCCGAGTGGCGCTGGCGGTCAAGGACGAGGCGGAACCAGCAACCTTCGGCGTCATCCGCGACCAGGCATTACGCCTCGGCTTCTCCAGCGCCGCCGACTGGTGAACGGCAGGGGTCACGGAGCGTGCTGCAAGTCGTGCGACCGGATCGGCGTGAGCCCTGCCCGGTTAACCAGCAGCCGCAACCGCTGAGTGGTTGACGCGGCGGCGGTGGCGACGCCGGCGACCGACATCGAAGGCCGGATCGATGGACGTGGCCCGGCGAGAACAACTAGCTCGACTCCGGTGAGAGTGGCGTCGCGTCGAATGTGAGACAGGGTCAAAGCGCAATAGGCCCCAACGGCGCCCTCCCAGCTCCTCGCCAGCATGTACGCCGCTCGCGGCGTCGGCCCGGCCCCAACCAAAACGGGTCGAAGCGTTGCTGTCTGCCGTCCGATGCCCGGGTGCGTGCGGAACGCTGACTCAGATGGGCACCAGGCCGAACAGCAGCACCTCCATGCTGCGCTTGTCGAGTGCGATGGCGCGGCGGCCGGCGGGGATCCGGACACGAGACGACGACGTCACCGGCCAAGCAGACCACATCGTGCCCGCTGAAGCCGATCATGCTTTCGCCCAACGCAACAGACCGCTTCGAAGCCATCGGTCGTTCTGGTCATTTACCCATCCGCACTGACCGGATACGTTCGGTGCTCGCAGTCTGTTTGGAGGTGTTCGTGGAGGTCCTCAGCTTCACGGAACGCATGTTCGTAAAGACCATGTTCCGCGATCGGATGGCGGACCTGAACGGATCAGCGTTCGAGGACTTCTTCATCCGCATCATGACCGCCCGCTACGCCGACTTCGTCGAGGTTCGGACCCACGGGAACATCGGCGATCTCTCGTCGGACGGCCTGCGCCTTCACGACGGTAAGTTGTACGCCTGCTACGCGCCAGAGACCTTCGACGCGGACAGCGCCCGCGACGTGAAGAAGAAGTTCACCGGTGACCTGACCGGCGCGCTGGCCAAACGAGCGGGCGAGTTCCAGACGTTCGTTTTTGTCTACAACGACCCGCGGCGCGGACTGCACCCCGAGATCACCCAACTGCTGGCGCAAGCGCGGCGCGGTCACGCCCCGTTGGCGTTCGAAACCCTAGGGCCACGTCAGCTGCTTGGCGAGCTATTTCGGCTGGTGAAGTATCAGATCGAAGAGGTCTTCGGCGCCCCCATCCCGGTGGAGGACGTCGTCTACGGCGTGGGCTTAGAGGACCTCAAGCCCCTCCTGGACCATCTCGTCGAACGCCGGCGACAAGCCAACGGACAGCAGTCGCCGCGGGAAGTATCTGCGCTGAAGATGGACTACAACCAGCTCGACGAGGATGATCGAGAGATGCTCCGTCGCGGGATGCTCCACACCCACCTCGTCGAGGAGTATTACCAGGGGCTCACGGACGTCACCGAGCGAGACGAGGTGGCAGCCGACTTCAACGCCTACTACCGTGAAATCGCGACGGTCTACTCGACAGCCGCCGACGTCATCTACGAGCTCGAAAAGTACGTAGCGGGCAACCGCCACCTCGACCGCGCGAGTGCGAGAGCCCTCTCCGTTATCTTGGCCTACTTCTTCGAGACCTGCGACATCCTCGCGGAGCCGCCAACCGGTTGGACTCCGCCAGCCCGGGAACCTGCGCTAACATGATCATCCCGACCAAGGGCATCACGCCACAGCGTTCGCTCATCGCCGTGGGTGCCCAGATCCTAGAGATCATGGACGGGCCGCTCACGGTGAGCCAGGCATGGGCGAGACTGCGGCAATGGCGTCGCAACCATGATCACCACGCCCCGGTACCTTTCTGGTGGTTTGTGCTAGCTCTTGACCTATTGTATGCCCTCGGAGTTGTCGAGCTGGACAACGAACTCCTGGTCAGGAGGAGGGCAGATGCTGCGGCACTTGAGCGCCGATGATCCACGCTTCAAGGCCCTGACATTCCATCCTGGCCTCAACATCCTGGTCGCGGATACCACCGGCGCTTCGGCCGAGACCGACAGCCGGAACAGCGCCGGCAAGTCCAGCATGATCGAACTTCTGCACTTCCTGCTGGGCGGCAGCGCGGACAAGAACTCATTGCCGGCTCACCCGAAGCTTCGGCAGACAACGTTCGCCTTGAACCTGGACTGGCCCGGCCTGCCCGAAGGGCTCACCGTCGAGCGCACGGGAGCAAGCGCTGGCACCATCCGCCTACGGCCTCTGCCTGCAGGAGTTGGCTCAGACCAACTTGACCTCGGCGACGGCCAGGTCACGCTGCCCGAGTGGCAGACACTGATCGAACGGGATCTTTTCAACCTTCCGGTCGAACACCCGGGCATCACCGGCCGTAGCCTCTTTAGCTTCCTCATGCGAAGAGTCGGATCGCACGCCTTCAACGAGGCCACCCGCAGCTTCGCCCGCCAGGCGAACGCTGAAGCGGCCACGTCGCTGGCATACCTACTCGGACTGGACTGGCGGCTTGCCGATCGCTACCGCGAGCTACAAGCCCGCGAAGCCGTCAGCAAGCAGCTCCGTAAAGCCGCCTCCGATCCGGTTCTTGGACGAATCATCGGTCAGACCGCGGAGCTCCGAGGCCAGATCGCCATTGCGGAACACCGTGTCGTGGAGATCCAACGACGGATTGAGAACTTCCGGGTGGTCCCGGAGTACGACAACCTCCGCGCCCAAGCCGACCAGACCGACCAGCGAATCCGCCAGCTCCGCAACGACGACGTCATCGACCGGCGCAACCTCGCCGACCTCGAACGGGCCGTCGACGAAACCGTAGATCCCGACCTCGCCTACCTCGAAACGGCCTACGCAGAACTCGGCGTGGTGCTCGGCGACCAGGTCCGTCGAAGTTTCGACGACGTACGGGCGTTCCACGGATCCGTTGTCCGCAACCGGCGCCAGTACCTGGACGAAGAGGCCTTGGCGATCAGATCACGTCTCCAGCAACGCGAGGCCGAGCGAGAACAACTCGGTCACCGACTCGCTGCAACCTTGCGCACTCTCAACGAAGGTGGCGCACTCGACGCGCTGACCACCCTTCAACAGATCCTGGCCCAGGAGCAGGCACATCTCGGAGCTCTCCGGCACCGCTTCGACGCCGCACAGGCGCTCGAATCAAACCGTCGTGAGATCAAGCAACAGCGCGTCGGTCTCCAACAGGAGATGGAGACCGACATCGAAGAGCGGCGGCCCATCGTCAACGATGCGGTCGTCCTGTTCGCCCAGTACGCCCAAGCCCTCTATGGCGCCAACCGCGAGGCGTACCTCCGTATCGGTCCAGGCGAAACCAGCCTGAAGATCGAGACGCATATCGCGAGCGACAACAGCGGCGGCATCGGCAACATGGTCATCTTCTGCTTCGACCTGACCGTCGCCGTCCTAGCGCACAGAAACGGGCGAGCACCGGACTTCTTCGTCCACGACAGCCACCTCTATGACGGCGTCGACGAACGCCAGCTCGCCCGCGCCCTCACCCTCGCAGCCGAGGTGAGTCGTCAGGAGGGGCTCCAGTACATCGTCACGCTGAACTCCGACGAACTTGACAAAGCCGTTCGCCGCGGCTTCGACCCGGCCGGCCATGTCCTCGAACAAAGGCTCACCGACAGCTTTGATGAAGGTGGACTTTTCGGCTTCCGATTCTGAAACAAAATCTAAGGATGAAGGTTAGGGGTTCGAGTCTCTTCGGGCGTCGACTGACCCACCCTCCACCACTGAGGCGACGGCACCTCGCCGTGCCCCCGACGGTTATCGGCAGAATCAACCAGGGGCAGGGCGGGCCTGACCCCGGCCCGCTTCGTTGAGCAGGCCATGACGGATGTGCACCACCTGCCGGACAACCCAGAGCAGTACCACGGGGTGCTGGGACGGGTCATGTCGGCCCTGCGCGAAACCAGCGCGCTCAACGGCGCCACCCATCTCGACTGGTGGCCCGGCAACGGCGGCCGAACCTGGGAGATCGAGTGGCAGGGCGGCCCCTCCCCGGCCGAGGTCGCCGCGCGGTTGCTGGGGGCGCCGGAGCCCGGCGTCGGCGACGACCAGGTTGAGCACGCGGTGCGCGGCCTGATCTCGCCCTGCGGAGGCGAGAACGAGCGGGCGCACCTGGTCGTGCTCGACGTGCCGGTGAACCTGCGCGCAATCGACCCGATCGGTGCCAGCCAGGTCTGGGTAACCTCACCCTGACGCAGGGGTAGGGGAGTCGACTACCAGCTGTGTCACCGGTGCCGGATCGGCTGGGTCGAGCAGCCGCACACCCTGTCGGCCTACCGCCGCCGCGGCCTAGCCGCCGCCGGCCTCGCGGCCCTGCGCAGGGAAAACCCCGGCTACCTGTGGCACACGCTTGGCGGGCACATGGACGGCTCGCCGGCGTTCTGGGACACCATCGGCGCCGACGTCCCGGGCGGCTACCGGCCCCGCCGGGTGTGTGTGAGCACGTCATCGCCGGCGGCTGATCGGCCAGGACGTCAAACGGCGGGCCCGGGTGCGGTGATGGTGGGATGGACACCCTGTCCCTGCCCGCCGCCGGCTACGCACCGCGGTCATCACAGATGGGCGTGCCGCCGATGCCCGTCACCCCCCGCTGGTGGTGCGACCTATCCGGCGGGCGTCAGCGGATGATCATGAAGAATCTGTGCACCCGTTCGTCTCTACCGCTGACCGCACCAGGCGCACGCCGGGACGTCACGCTGACTGGACGCGGGCGCTAATCACGGCATCCAGGAGCGTGACCCGCAGCTGCGCCGGTGCGGGTCATCGCAGCCCTCTGGGGCCGTCCGTAGTTTCCGGCCCGGAAATAACGCTAGCGCTGGTCACTCGCAGTACAGGACGCCCAGGCGGTGGACGGGGGAGCGGTCCAGCGAGCCACGGTTGCGGTCGTAGCGGCGGGTGGTGCGCGGGTCGGCGTGGCCGAGAAAGTCCTGCACTTCGCGCAGCGGCGCCCCGTCATCGAGCGCGGCGGTGGCGGCGGAGTGCCGCAGGCTGTGTGGACTGATTTGCTCGGCGGCGGGCAGGTCGGCGGCGCGGGCGAGGCGGCGGACGGTGGCGAACACCGCCGCCTGCGTCAGTGGCTTCTCACGGTCGTGATCGGTGACCGGGCCGGTAGTCCGGATGGTGCGCAACAGCAGCCCGGATACCGGGACTCTGGCGAGGTCGGCCGCCGTCTTGCCGGCGATCTTGTCGAACTCCTTGCCCCGGGCGGCTGCGATCATCCGCTCGGCCCGATATCGAGCTTCCGCCGCGGTGTGACCGTGCCGTTGGAGCTTTGCGACGATCTCGGGCTGCATGTCGATGTAGCCCTGCTCGGCGGCGGCTCGGTCAGCGGCGCGTCGGCGCTCGGTAAGCATCGGGTCGAGCAGGCGCAGCAGAGCGGGTGGCAGCGGCAGCTGGCGGCGCCGGCCGCCCTTGCCATGGATGACGACGCTGCGGTGCCCAGCGTCGTGGCGCAGGTCCTCGCACCGCAGCGCGAGCGCTTCTCCGACACGCAGGCCGAGGTGGACGAGCAGCCCGAGCAGCAGCCGGTCCCGTTCGGCGACGTCGACCAGCCAGGCGGTTACAGCCGTCTTGCGGCGGGTCCGAATGTCCACCACGTCGTCGGCGGCGCGCAGCAGGGCCCGCACCTCGACCACGGTGAGACCGACAGTGGGGGAGAAGTCCCGATCGAGCGGCTCCCGGTCGATCGCGGTGACCGGGTTACGGGTGACCATTTCGGCGTCAACGAGGTAGCCGTACCAGGAGGACAGGGTGGCCAGGCGCCGGTTGATGGTGGCCGGGCTGGGCGGCGGGCTGCCGGCGCGCAGCGCGGTGAGGTAGCCGTCCAGGTCCGGCCGGCTCGCCCGCAGAGGGTCCCGGGCGAGGTCGTCGAGCCAGAACAGGAAGTGCGCTAGGTCGGCGTAGTACGCGCGGCGGGTGTGCGGCGAGCGGCGCGAGCGCAGCCACGCCACCGTCACCGTGACGAAGTTCCGCCGCTCGCTGGTCCGGGCGGGAGGGAGCGGCAGGTCCTCAACGCAGAGGTCGATGATCTCGGGTTCGGTCCACGCATCCGCCGGGGGCACCCGGAAGGGCGGGTCGGACGGTGGCGACGCGGCCGGGATCAGGGCACCGGCGCCGGGGCCGAGCCCTGCCGAGCGCGGGCGGACGCGAGAGGAGTTGGCGGTGGGCCTGCTCACGTTGAGCATAGTAGGCCGACAGCACGTGATAAGGGTGATTATCACGTGCTGTCGTAGGGCGCGGCGACTCTCAACCGCGACGTCCGTTCGGGCGTGCAACGAGATGAGAAGGAGCCGCCGATGACCTCGCCCGCCACCACCCCCACGGGCAACACGCGCCCGCTGTGGACCGCCCTGATCGTGCTGACCGCCGCGCTCGTCGCCACGGCGGCCGGACTGCTGTCGGTCGCCGGCGGCGTCCCCGTTCCCCTGGCCATCATCGCCGGCGGCGGTGCCTTCGGCGGCACCGTAGCTCTGCTACTCGCCGTCGCCCACTTCCTCACCAGTGACCGGGGGTAGAGGGCTGCTGCTCACCCGGGTTCGCTGGTGTCGTTTCGTGCCGAGGACGACGCTGGCGTTAGCGCCAAACCCCCTTTCGGTCTTCCTCCACCCCTGCTCTGAGGGAGTGATGCGCTGAGGTGCCGTACCATCTGAAGGTGACCGTGGAGTGGGGGCGGCTGACGCCGACGCTGCGGGCAGGGGAGTGGACCTGCCTCACGCACGGGCGCACCCGTCCGGCCGCCGGCGGCGTCTTTCCCCGCCTGTCCACGCTGCAACGCGCCGGCCCACCTGGTGCGAGTTGACAGGTCCGGCACGCGTCAGTTCGTTGCGCCAGCGCCCGCCCACTGCTCCGAACCTGACCAGCACTCCCTCGGCCCGGGAAAGGTGATGGCGGGGTGGATGCCCTGCCCCTGTCCGGTGCCGAAGACACACCGGGGCCACCATAGATGGACGTGCAGGCGATGTCCGCCGACGACCTGCTATCCGCCGATCACTTCGACGAACGGGCGACCGGGACCACGTCACGGCAGAATTCCGGCGGGAACGCTTCGGCATGACAGCGTAGGTCTGGCCAAGATCTTCGGCGGTCTGTAACACGTTCATTCGACAGGCCCGCAGGTGCGGTTTCCGCTATGACGTCAGGATGTATGGCTGTGGAGGAGGGTTCGCGACGGTCTGCTCAGACCGTCCTATCTCCGTGGAACCCGTCGACGCCATGACCCTCTGCTGTGCTGGCTAACACCCTCGACGCCCCCAGTTCCCGTGGCCGCGTGGCGCACCAGGTCGAGGATGCTGTCGCGGTAGGCATCCGCGAGCTGGACGAGGGGGTGAGGCGTCGGGGAGGCGTCCTCCTCAACTGGGATAGTGCTCCCACTGTCGTCAGGCTGTGCGCTGTCATCCTTCCCGGCGGCCGGGCCGGGCTCGCCTTGCGTAAGGCGACGCCTCAGCCGCGAAATTTCCGGCTCCCTTCGATGGAGAAGGCGGTCGAGGCGTCGTGGCGCGCTGGCGGCGCGGGTCAGCAGTGTCGCCTCGTCGGGCGTCAGGCGATCGCCATAGGTTAGAAGCCAGCCCTCCTCGACACCGTCGCCGTCGCCGGCGACGAGGTCGGCGAGTACGGCGAGAACGTGGTGATGGAGGTCCTGCAACCGGCTCAGGGCACTAGCGCGGAACCAGCCGGGGTCCTCGAGATCGGGTAGGTCCTCGAGGAGGTGGACAATCGCGGCGGCGCGAGACGGCGGCCATCCGCCCGGCCACGCCGACCGGTGCTCCCACAGGTCGAGGATCGCGGCGCGGGCCTCGGCGGCGCGGACGTTGGCGTCGGGATCGCCGGCGGCGCGGGCACGGTCGGCTGCGTCGAGGAGCCCGGCAGTGTGGTGGGCCAGCCAGCGGGTGAGGGTGTCGTTGGTTCGGGCGTCGCCGAGTTCGGCGAGGATGCGCTCGCCGAGTGCGGTGACCGGGTCAGCGGACGGTGACCCCTCCGGCGGCGTCAACGAGGTAGATGCGGCTTCGGGCTGGCCGGTACTCGTCGGTGTCGACTTTGCGCCGGTGTCGTCCAATCTGGACCTCCGCGATCAGGTTGGTGTCGGTGTCCGTCAGGTAGCGCAGGAGCGCGGCGCGATCGACCCGGACGCGGTATCCAGACGAGGTGACGACTTCCTGGTCGTCCGTCCGGGGATCGGCCCACTGCTCGGCGCCAGCGACGACGGTTCCGTCTGGGGCTAGCAGGACGAGGCCGGTCGGGTCGGGAGTGACCCCGGCGGCCTCGCGGAACCGGCGCCCGGGCAGCGGACGGATCGCGCGCAGTCCGTGTGCATAGGGGTCGTGCTCGTCAAGGGAATCGGGCGTGTGATTGGAGCGGCTGAGCCACCCGCGCAGGACGAACTGGCCGTGGTTGACCTCGAACTCATCCTCGCCCTCGTCCGGCAGTTTGAAGTCTCTTGGGTGCGAAGCAGCGGCCAGCGCCCGCTGTAGATCGGCGGCGTGGTCCGTGGCGACCAGGGCAGACGAGATGTAGGTGTCCCCATACGCGCCGGACCGAGAGATGTTGGTGCTCGCGGCCACGATCACCGACTCGGCAAGGCGGCCGTCGACTAGCCCGAGGGCACGGTCGTAGTCGTCGGGGTCTGGATCGTCCCACTCGTCGAGGGGAGGGAGGTGACCGAACAACTCCGCTTCGACCGGGACGGCGCTGCGGAGGTCGGCGAGCCACGTGGAGGTGGAAGCAGGAAGGGCCTCCTGCAGCCAGTCCCGCCACGGATCCGGCCGGTCCTCCCACTCCGAGCTGACCAGGATGGCCTGCCCTGCATCGACGAGTTCGCCCGCCGCGGCCAGCATCGCGTGGTACTCGAGATACAGGCGGAGGTTCTCCTCCGGGGGATGGACCCGTGGTCGTTGTGCACCCGTCGCCAGGACCGCTCGTCTCGCAGTTCGCGGGCGTCGGTAATCCAGTCGTCCTCGCCGAGTCCCCACCTGTCGAGGATCCACCGCTCGGCGCGCTCGGCAACCGCGTCGACCGGTACGCCGAACAACCTGGCGAGCGGTGCATACCAGTACGGGATCGTGTCCATCTGGTCAAAGCGGTAGCGCCGGTCGTCGGAGACGCGGCCGTCGTCTCCTCGGTAGGAGTGCTGCTGGTCCGACGCGCGTACCACCGGCTGGTTCGCGCCGAGGAGTTCCTCCGGCACCGCAGCGAGACGGGTGGTGACGGCTAGGGCGGCCGCGCGGGCGAGCTCACGGATCTGGGCATGCGGCAGCTCGCGGCTAGTCGCGAGCCGGATCATCGTCTCGGCATGAGGCGCGAGGAGGTCCGGCCTGTCGGAGGCGACGCGCGCCAGCGCAGCGAGCAGCGCGGCGACGGCGGACAGCCGGTAGAAGTGCAATCCCCGGTCCCGATAGGGGCCGGCATCGGCGAGATCCAGGCAGCGGACCAACCCGGCGGCGAGGCTGGCAGCCCGAACCGGGTCGGCACGTGTCAGCAGGTCGCGGACGGAGTGTGCTGCACGCCAGCGGATCTCGCGGCGGGGATGCCCGAAGGCGCTCCACAGCAGCATGGGAAGCAGTCCCGGCTCCGGGCCACCCACGACGGCGCTGGCGGGTTTCGCCGCAGCCCCCGAGGTGCGATCGGCGAGTAGCCCGACGAGGGCCTCCGCGGCGTCGTCCGGACGGCACAACCGGCCGAGGAGCGCGGCGATGTTCTGCCAGCCGTGGGCGGTCAGCCGCGGCCGTGACTCCGGCAGCGCCCCGAGGACAGCGCGGCGGATCGCATCGTCGTTGGCGAGCGCCCGAAGCTGCTCGACCAGTGTCGCTGGGTCGTCCCGCCACGCCAGGTCGGTGAGGTGTCGGGCGAGCAGGCCGGGCAGCTCCGCCCTCGCCCACTCGCTGACGCCGGGCCACTCGCGCCAACGTCCGACGAAGTCGGCGAGCAATGGCAGCACCGTGTCGGCCGCCTGGCGGCCCGAAAGGGCGGCGAGGGCGGCGAGCGCGTCCGGCCGCTGCGCGGTTGGAGTGGACTGCAGAACCGCGGACACGAAGGACCGCAGCAGCTCGCCGTAGACGTGGGCGTCCTCGAGGACTGTCACGTCCTCGAGGAGTGTCGTCCAGCTCCGCGTCTCCGGGGCATCCAGTAGCGCCTGCGCCGCAGGCGAGGGGTCACCGCCGAACCACTGACGGCTCCCGGCATGTTGGGGCATCTGGTCGTTCGGGAGCGCGAGCGCGTGGACCGAGTTCAGCTCGGCCCGCACCGTGGCGTCGAGGCCACGGTCCGTCGCCGCGTCGAGCAGCCGGCGGGCGAGCGGAGGCTGGAAGCGTGCCGGGACGTGGTGGCGTATCCACCGCGCAGCTCGTACCAGCGCGAGCCGCGCCGCAGCCGTGCTGGCGGCGCCAGGCTGTATCCGCTCGATGAGGGCCAGCTGCAAGTTCAGCCGTGCCCCATCTTCGTCGACGAGGTGGTCGAGCGCGAGGGCCTCATCGGCCGTGACGCCGCCGCCGTCGACCGCTCCGAACAGTGCCGTGGGCAGCGTCGACGCCACGCGCACTCGGGCTTCGTCGTCCCAGCGGCTCACCGCGGCGAGCCCGACCGCCGCGTCGAGGCGAGCGGCGGCGCCGGCGACCTCCCTGTATGGCACGACCTCGGGATCGGTGACGTGCGGGGCCAGGTCCTCGGCCGCGCGCACGAGCCGTGCGGCGATCTGCGCCCGGTCGTCCGGCGCGAGCGTGGCCCGGTGCGCGAGGTCCGCGTATACGGAGAGCAGCCGCGCGGCGTCGTCATTGATGCCCGTAGCGGCGTCGACGGCGTGGACGAAGAGCTGCCGGCCGAGCGCCGGCGCGATCCTTCCGGCGATGTCGGCAGCGCGGGCCAGTAGGTCCAGCCGGTCGGGTGCCGGATAAGCGCCGGTTCGGGCCGCCGTGGCCGCCCGCATGCACAGCTCGGCGGCTCGATCCATATGGGTAGCCCGTGCGGCGAGCACCTCGGCGAGGTCCAGCCACAGCTCCGGCGCGCCGTCGCGGAGCAGCTTCGGGGGGGCGTCCGCGAGCCGGTCCAGTACGTCGGCCGGCGCACCGGCGTCCGCGGCGGCTTCCGCGGCGAGCGGCGCCCAGGCGCGGAACGACAGGTCGTACTTGAACCACCGGTGTCCGGCCGCGTCGAGCCGCACGGCGAGTACGCCGTCGATCTCAGCGACCACGGAGTCGCGGACATCGTCGCCCGCGGCGGCCTGCGCCGCTAGGACGGCGACTGCACTCAGGGAGCGGACCGTCCGGATCCATTCGCCCCGCTCGCGCCCCTGCGGATCGTCGGAGTGTCCGTCCCTCGCCTCGCGGGGCTGCAGTGAGGCCGGGACCAGCGCATCGACGTCGAGGTCGACTCCAGTGAGGGCCGCCGCAACAGCGTGGCAGCGCAGGGCCGCGGCCCCATCCGAGTTCCGGTTGCCGAACGCCCAGGAGTGGGAGGGCAGGTCACGGGCCCAGTGCCGCGCGAGGGCCGCCGCTGACTCTCGGCGGCCGTGGCGGACGACCACCTCGAGCAGGCAGACCTGCCATGGCTGAGCCTCCCCAGGATCCGAGGTCAGCAGCGCCGCGACGACGGTCTCGATCCAGTCCGGGGCCGGGCGGACGGTCGGGGACGCCGCGTAGGCCAGGAACGGCGCCTGCGCGACTGCGGGAATACCGGGTGCGCGAAGCGCCTCCCGCACCGCTTCGGGGCTGACCTCGCCGGCGATGCGGGCGGCGAGCGCGGCCGCAGCATTCAGCGCGAGCTTCGCCGGCCGCCACCGGCGCAACCACGCAATCGCCGCGTCGACCCCATCGAGTCGGTAGTAAGCCTCGGCCGCGCAGGCCACGTCGTCCGCCTCGACATCCCAGTGGCGGGTCTCATCCTCGCGGCCGGCCATCCACCGGCGCAGCCACGCGTCGGCGCTCTCCAGCGCCTCGCGAGCGGCGGCGCGCCGCTCGGGGTCCCTCGCCAGCGCCGCTGCGAGCCGCATGTGGATGGGCCCGAGCCACGCGTCGCGGCTCTGCTTAAGTGCGTAAGCCCGCAGCAGGTCGACGTCCGCGTACCGCGCCACCAGGTCGAGCCGGGAGTCGACCAGCCGGGAGAGGGTGTCCAGCCGGGAAGCGGTGGCGCAGGCCCTGACCGCGATCCTGACCGCGGCCGCAGCGTCATCTGTTGCCGCGGCCGCCCGCACGCCGAGGTCCAGTCGGCGGCCCTGCACCTGCTCTCGCCGAAATCCGTCCGCGATCCCTCGGGGGGAGTCCTCATCAAGGACCAGCCGCAGCAGCTCGTCGTGGCGGCCTGCGGCGAACAGATGGTCGGCCACGTGTGCGGCCGCGTCCGCGTCCGCCGTGCGCGTGGCGAGGAACAGGTCGGCGAGCCGACCGTGCGCCGCGACGATGCTGCCCGGATCGACCTGGTCGCGCACGTACGTCTCGAAGTCCTCGTCGCGGAACTGGATCGCGCCCTCGACCACCTCCACACCAGGGGTCAAGCCATCGGCGAAAGCGGACACGGCCGTCGCGTCGACACCGAGGGCCTCGGCGAGGGTTCCCGTGCTCACCGGGCGGGCCAGGGCCAGCATCAGCGCCAGCCACCGCTGCCCGTCGGCGTCGGTGCCGCTGCCCTTCAGCGCCGAACCCACGAGGTCACCGAACAGCGGCTCCGGTGTCCGACGACACGCCCCGAGCAACGCCGGTATGTCCCAGTCGTTCGAGGCCGCCTGCTCCAGCACGTAGAACTGCACCCGGGGGTTCCCCCCGGTGCGTTCATGGAACGCGGCGGCGTCCGTCTCCGACGCCTGAGGCCGATGCCGGCGCAGGTGTGCGACCGAGGTCGCGACGTCGAACGGGACCACCTGCACCCTGGGGGCACCCGCCGCCCCGGTGATGTCGACGCGGTGGCTACGGACCGTGAGTATGACGGCGACCCGTGGGGGCAGCGGCAGCCCGACGAGGCCCGGCAGGAAGCTCGCGTCGCCCCGCTCGGTCGCGGCCACGGCCGCGTTGTCCGCCGCGTCCACTGCCAGGACGAGGATCGCGCCAGGGTCGAGCGTGTCGACCGCCCGGGTCAGCGTCCGGGACGCATGCCGCCACAGGTCGGCGTCCAGCACAGGCGGGTGCAAGAGCAGCGGCGTCCCGCACCGCTGCGCCAGCTCGTTAACCACCTGCATCACGAAGCGTTGCGGGGTGTGTCTTTCCTCCCCGGAACCGAGGTACTCGCCGCCGCCGTAGCAGTCGTACAGCAGCACCGTCGACCCGGCGGGCAGGTGATCGGCCACCTGCCGCAGCGCCGTCGTCTTCCCGGCGCCGGCGGGGCCGTGCGCGACGACGATCCCCCCGAGGTGCGCAAAAGCGGCTTCCGCAATCGCGGGGGCGCCGGGCGCGGGCAGCGGGTCTGGCAGGTCCGCAAACCGAGCTGGCGCGGGGTAGAGGTCGAGTCGGTCAGCTACGTCCAGCACGGCAAGTACGTCGGCTGCGGTGATCCCTTTTCGGCGCGACTCAGGGAGTGCCTGCTGCCGTACGAGTTCGAACAGGCGCCGAGCGGAGTCTGGGCCGCGCCCCGGGGAGAGTTCGGCGGCACCGGCTCGGACGCTGCGGGCCAGGGCTGCCCGATCGAGGGCGCCGGCCTGCGAGAGATCGAGCACTGTGAGGAAGTCGCAGAAGGCGGCGCTGGTCAGCCGCTGGCCGACGGCGTCGGCGAGGTCTTGAATAACCTTCGACTCGTGGCCAGGGAGCGCGCTGAGCATGGCGGCGCGCCGCGCAGCCGCTCCCTTCCCGCGGGCCCACGCGGCAGCGGCGGCGATGCTGCCCTCCAGCAAGGGGTCCGCCGGCTGGTTGCTGACGAGACGGATCTGCACCTTTTGGAGCACCAAGTCTCGGCCGCCGTCGGCCACCAGCTGCTTGTACGTGTCCGCCAGGTCCGCGATCACCGACCTCGTCTTCTCTGCGGACTCATCCTTGCGGCGACGGCTCCGCTTCCGGCAGATCTGCGCTGCGGTCCAGGCCCGGTTGGGGTGTCGAGTGCTGTACTTCAGCTGCGAGATCAGGAGCGTCGTGGCGCTGCTGAAGTCCGCACCTCCGATGTACTCGGCGACGTCGACGATCTCGTACTCGTCGTCAGGGTCGTCGATCTGAGCGAGTCCCTCGACCACGAGGAGCCGGCTCTCCGTCCCGGGCTCGATGAGCGCGAGCGCTCGGCTCGCGGCCCACCAGAAGTGGAAGTCGTCCCCGGCGTTGGACTCCGGCGCGCCCACCCTTCGTCTACCTCCCGAGGCCCGCGGCGCCCCGGATGGCGCCGCACGCCCACGGTAGTTCACCTGCTGGCGAGATGGTACTGACGACCAGCCCCTCACCTCGGTCGTCGCTGGCAGGACCGTCGCGGCACTCGGCCGGATTTACGGCGCCTACAGGCGTGGACACCATAGTGACCCTTATGGACTCAAGCTCGAGGGGAGGCCCGCCGCTGGGATGCGGCGCGCTTTTGGGACAGACCCTCACCGGATAGTCGACCTCTCGAAGATCAGGTGAGCTCGTCGCGTGGAGGCTCGGCTAGAGATTCTCGACCTCCATCGGCTTGGGGCGAAGGACGCAGTCAGAAGCCGGTCTTGAGTATCCGAGGCCCGCCGGATTTCGGGGCGTGGATAACGGCTGTGCGCGGAACGCGGATCGTCAGGTCCGTTCTGTCGGCCAACGCCGACAGGTCGACGCCCTCGGCGAACTTACCGGACACGACGACGTAGCGCAGCGACAGGAGCTTGCGCAGCTCCGCAAAGGTGGTCATCTCGGCGGTGCACCAGATGGATTCCAGGTGTGGCAGGTGGGCGAGAGCCCCGAGGTTATCGGCACGCGAGGTCTGCAGGTCGAGGAACTTCAGTCGCTCCAGGCCCGCAAGCTGGGCAAGATCAATGCTCTCGAACTCGCGCAGACTCAGCTCACTTAGATGGTCTGCCCAGCGCGTGAGGTGATGGAGATGATCGGCGACGCGGCACCCAGTGATGCCGATATGTTTCGGTGAGCTAAGGAAGTAGAGCGGGCTGAGATTTGAGAGGTCTTCGATGTGCCCGATGCCCAATAGGTCCAGGTCGGTAAGCGGAGAGAGATCTGACAAGGCGTCGACTGTGTCGAGGTAGTCGAGTCGGAGCTTGCGGAGTCGTTGGCACCGAGCGAGCGCCGCTGTGTTACTGACCCGGCCACTCCACAGGCGCAGTACTTCGAGCGACGTTGCCGCCGGCAGCGGGGACAGGTCCCGCGGTGACTCCTCGGGGCTACGCCACCCGAAGATATCGAGTTCGACGAGGCCTGTACCGGCGAGCGGACTGAGATCGGCGATGGAGCCGTCTTGGGTGCTCAGGGTGGTCAGTCGGGGGAGCCCTGACATGAAGCTAAGGCCTGAGGGACTCTGACGATACGAGCAGTAGAGTGACGTCAGGTTAGACAAGCGGCGCAGTGTTGGAGCTTGATTGGGGTCGTCAATCTCCAGGTAGCCGTCCTTCAACGGTAGGTCAGCCAAGACCTTCTGTGCGTATTCGTCGGCATCGAAGCGGTGCCACGCACGCAAGAGTTCGCGACGCACCACCTTGCGGGTGTCGTGGCCGAAACGGGCCAGCAGAGCAAGTCCTGCGGGGTCGGCGATCTCGGCGGCGGCGCGAATGGTGGCGGCAGCCTCGTCTGCGCTCTTGGGTTGGGACCGTGCCAGTAGGTCGAGGGTGAACGTACCGGTACGGGACAGGAGTCGGGCTGCGGCCATAGTCTTGGGCGGTAGTAGGTCGGCAGTGACCTTCTTCAGGCTCTGCCGAAGATGCGGTGGAAGCTCGGGCGAGGTTTCCAGACAAGCCACGGCGACGAGCCGCAGCGCATGGCTGGTCACGGAGGACTGTTCGTTGTCGCTGCGGATCCAGGAGCCCTTGGAGCAGTTCGCTGCGTTGGGTGACGGACGCGTGACCTGCCGCCATGACAACGACCTCGCTCCAGAAGTCGGTGTAGGCGTGGGAAACGAGGGCCCCGATGTCGTCGGTGGCGACGGCTTCGGCAGCGGCGAGGTACTCCTGGAACGAGCGGTGCACGAAGTCCATCTCGCCTTCGACGGCTTCACGTAGCAGTCCGCTGCGCTCGAGCAGGAGCCTATATACCTCGTCCGCTGATGAGCCTATTTGCGTCATCGATTTGAGCTTCGTAGCGATGCGCGAACGGATCCGCTCGGCCGGTGCCGAGGAGCGTTCGTTGCGGATCAGCCAGTACGCGATGTCGCGCAACAGAAGTGTCTTGTCTGTCCGGCTGAGGCCCGGCGTGCCAACGCGACGTTCGCTGTCGCGCCGCTCGAGCAGCATGTGCAGGGCTACTTCGTAGATCTCCATGCGGCTGCGGGGCAGGTCCCCGCGGCGATCTCGATGTAGGGCGCACAGTAGGGCGCAGAGCAGCGGGTAAGACGCCATCTGCCGAAGGTGACGTTGCTCGGTCAGGGAACCGGCAAGACGCCCCTCGTAGTAGGTCAGCTCGGCGTGGTCATCTCGACGGGTGGTCTGGTGCCGCATTGCTTCATGCCAGCGTGCGATGAAGACCGCTATGTCGGTACGGCTCATCGGCTCAAGCTCGGCGACGTCGAAGGCCTCCCGTCCGAGCCATTCGGCTGGGGCGGCGGCCGGTCGTGAAGTGACGACGAACTGGGCAAGCGGGAATGCCGCGACGAGGTCTCGTAGCCAGCGACGGGCCTCCAGGCGGCGGCTCTCGGCCAACTCGTCAACGCCATCGATGAGCACGACGGCACGCCCGGACCGCAGCTGTTCATGTACCCAGCCGGGCGGTTTCTCTGCGGAGATATGCCGGCCCACCTCGGAGAGGAAGTCCTCGGGCGCGGGCAGATCGACGCTGGCATGCCGGCGCAGCGGCACGAAGAATGGAACGCACTCGTTCCAGTCGCGTAGCTGCTCTCCGAAGGTCCTCCGGGCACTGTTTACGGCAATCCATTGCAGCAACGTCGTCTTGCCAAGTCCTGCTTGTCCGCGGACGAACAGACGTCGGCTGGCCGCTAGCACGTCGTCGACGCGAGCCGTGGCCGGACCGGCCGACGGCTGCCCGTCGTGCGTGACGACCCGTTGCGCAGTGGTCCTCTGTAGCCGCAACTCGCCGCTCACGCTCAGATTGAGGTAGGCAACAGAGAGGGGATAGTGACGGCTGGATTCGCTGACGGTGGCACCATAGAACTCGATGGTGTCCATGCGGTTAGCCACTAGTTGCCGGTAGTCCCGTTCGAAGTCGGAGACACCGCGACGAGCCGGCAGCCGCTCCAGTACCGCGCGGACGTCCTCGAGGACCTGCCGTTCACGGCGAAGCAGCTCCGCGAACGCCACGGAGCCCGCCCCCATGGGCAGCGCGTGAATCATCTCGATGATGTAGGCGCTGCACTCCCGCAGCAGCAAGTCGTACAGCGCCGTACCGGCCGCGGATAGACCCGAGCGCACGACTCGTTCTTCATCGCAGCGGCGCAGGTGCCGGTCTAAGGGATGTCTCGTAACCCTGGCGTCTGTCTGTTGAGGACGATCGGGCAGGATGCCGGGGGTGCAGGTGATCACGGCAGTTAGCCCGGAGTGG
>NZ_JBIALB010000016.1:0-162298 GCF_042872965.1 Micromonospora sp. NPDC005087
ATGTGCAGTACCCGGTTGATCTGTCGGTTCCCGGCGCGGGAGAGGCGGTGGCGTACTTGCTCGCCGGATGACGCGTCGATGGGGGCGGTGCCGTTTCAGGAGGCGAAGTGGGCTCGGTTCGGGAACCGGGTGATGTCGCTGATTTCGACCAGCAGCCGGGCGGCGCCGGACGGTCCGATGCCGTGCAGGTCCATCAACCGCTTAACCCTGCACCGGGAAGGAAGAGGCGTTGATCATCACTACGACGGGGCCCCGCCGACGCGTACGTGCGGCCACCGCGGTGCTGGCCGTCGCCGGCGCCGGGTGCTCCTCCTTCACCGAGGCTCCCACCAGCACCCCGTCAGCGACCGCCGCCGCCCCGTCCTCGACCGAGGATGCGGAGGCCGCCGAGGCCCGGGCCGACGCCCTGGCCGCCTACAACAGCTATCGGGAGGCGCAGCTGGCCGCGATGGCGACCAGTGACGTCTCGGGCGGGGATTTGCGGCGGTACACGGCTGACCCGCTGCTGACGCAGATCCGGCTGACTCTGCAGCAGCACCAGCAGCAGGGACTGATCAACGCGGGCACGCCGTCCTGGTCGCCGCAGGCGACGCAGGTGAATGTCAGCTCTCGGCCCTTCACGGTGCAGATCGAGGACTGCTTCGACCACGGCAACTGGCGTGTGGTCCGCAAGAGCACCGGTGAGGCGGTTTCCGCGCCCGGCCAGAGCACCCGCTACCCGGTCGTGGCCAAGGCGGTCCTTTACGACGACGGCCGCTGGCTGATCCAGACCGCGCAAGCTCAGCGGGAACGGCGCTGCTGAACTCTCGCTGAGCTCGCCCGCTGGTGGAGAGCTGGGTTCTGGGCCACACTTCGCCCCGGCGAGGTCGGAGCAAGGCGGCGGATGAGGATAGCGTGTCCGCCACCCGAGTCGGCAAAGCCGAAATCTGCGGCTGCTGAGCCGGGCGACAGCGGCTCCTACGGTTCGTGCTCTTCCCGCTCTTCCCGGCGGGCGGCCTGCACACCGGCCTGAAACCGGGTACGGGCGCCGAGTGAGGCCATCAGCGCTGCGATGTGTCGCTGCGCGGTGCGGTAGCCGACGCCGAGCTGGCGCGCGATCGCCTCGTCGGTGAGCCCGGAGAGCAGGAGCGCGATGAGCCGTCGGTGCTCGACCGGAGGGCGGTGGTTCGGTGGCGCGGCCGGAGAGGGTTGCAGTGGCAGGGCGGACCGCCACAGCCCTTCGAAGAGGTGCCCCAGGGCGTCGAGGAGCGCGCAGGGCCGGAGCAGCACGGCGCTCCCACCCTCGTCGTCGGGCCGGCGGATGAGCAGGCCGTACCGGCCGTCGGCGAGGTAGAGCTTGAGTGGCAGGGTCGGCAGTACCCGGGCCTGCTGGCCGGCGGCAACGAGCTGTTCGAGCCCGTGCAGGGCGCCCGGCTGTTCGAGGGACGAGCGCTCGTAGATGGTGCGGGAGCGCACGCCTCGCCGGAGCAGCTCGACCCCACCGCTCGTCGTGCCGGCCCCGTCGAGGTACGGGGGCTTGTCCAGGCAGAGGATCTCCGTCTCGGCCGTACGCCGGAGGCGGTGGAGCCGTTCCAGCACCGCCTCGCGCCCGCTGACCACCTCCAGCACGGCGGTCGAGTCGGTGAGGCTGGGGTCCGTGCGGTGGACCGCGGCCAGGCGGTGGAGGTTCTCGCGGGCGGCCTGCAACCGCCGCTCGTACGCCCGGATCGGTGCGTCGAGGGCGACCTCGGGGTCGACGGCCGTGTAGGTGGTCGGGTCGTCGTCGCCCGCCACGACGAGCCCGGCGGCGGCGAGCGCGCCGAGCGCGTCACGCAGCGGCTCGGAACGGATCCAGGACCGGTCGAGGTCGACCGCCGTGGCACCCGGCTGCGCGACGACCAGTTCGTACGCCGCGGACTCGACCGCGGTCAGGCCGGTCGCGTCGAGGTCGCCCTCCGGATGCGTCGGCACTGTCAGACCACGCCTCCGGACGTGGTGATCCAGCCGCGGCGGATGGCCTGGTAGCCGGCCTGGAACCGGCTGGCCGCCCCCAACCGCCGCAGCATCGCGCTGATCCGGCGACGCACCGTGCGTTCGGTGCAGCCCTGCTGGGCGGCGATCGCCGCGTCGGTCAGCCCGGCCGCGAGCAGGGGTAGCAGTTCGCCCTCGACCGGCGACGGTGCGTCGCCGACCTCCACGAGCTGCGGGTGGCCGTCGCGTACCTGCAACGGGACGCCCTGCTCCCAGGTGATCTCGAACAGCGCGCCGAGCATCTCGATCAGGGTCGGGTCGCGGACGAGCATGGCGGACTCGACGTTCTCGGGGTGGACCGGGAGCAGCGCCAGCGGGTGGTCACTGAGCACCAGCTTGATCGGCACGGTGGAGACGCGGATCTCCTCGCCGACGGAGAGCCCCTGTGCGAAGTCGGCGAGCCGGCCGGGATCGTCGAGCCCCCGCCGGTCGTAGATCACCCGATAGTGGATGCCTTGGCGCAGCAGCTCCAACTCCACCGGCTCGTTCAGGGGCGGGACGTCCACGTAGGGCGGAGCGTCGAAGACCCGTACCTCATGACGGGCGCTGAGCTGGACGTCGATGAACGCTTGCTTGATCGCCTGCTTTCCGTGCAGGATCTCGACGAGGCCTCCCGCGTCGTGCGGGTGCTGACCGGCGTGGAAGACCGCCGCCAGCCGGGCGCGCCGGGCCCGGGCGCGGGACAGAGCGCGTTCACCGGCGAGGGTCAGTACATCGGAGACCTCGTCCGGTGCCACCGCCTGGAATCGCGCCGGCGCCCCGGGCAGTCGCAGCGCCAGCCCCAACTCCTCGAGCCGGGCGAGCAGCGCACGGGCCTGCCCTCGCCACGGCTGGTCGGCGGCCGACCGGTCGAGCGTCTCAAGGGGAACCACCGGGCGTTCGAGCAACCACTCGTAGAGCGCCTGCTCGGCCGCCGTGACCCCCAAGATCCGCAGCACCCGTTCATCGTGCGGCAACCCCGGGTTGATGTCCATCCTGTTCCCGCCGGTGGCGTGAACCGGACGTCACAACCGCCTTCTGCCGAATCGGCAGTGGTGGCATCGTCGGCAGGCGCGCTCGCCAGGAAACCTGTGCCGGTGCCGGGTGCGCTCGCGACCATGGCCGATCGGCTCAGCCGGCGGGCGCAGTCGTGAGTCGACTCGCCGAAGGAGAGTGCGCAGCGTGCCAACCGAAGCAGTACCCCTGGATCCGACCTGGCGGAGCGCGACACCGCCCGAACCGGCGCTCCCGTGCGCCGGCCCTGTCACCGTCGCGCCACGGGCGGGAGGTGCCCGATGAGCACCGTCCGAACCGCCCGGCGTGCACGTTGGTCCCAGCTCGTCAGCCTAGTCGCTGCGCTCGGCCTGGTGGCCGGCGTGACGGCCGTGACCGGTGGGCCCGGCCAGCCCGCCGCAGCAGCCCCGGAGAAGCTCCAGCCGGAGCTGCGGGCGAGCATGCGGACCCTTCCGGTGCAGCCGTTCTGGGTACGCCTGGAAGACCGCGCCGACCTGTCCGCGGCGTCGGCCGTCAAGGACTGGAACGCGCGCGGCGCGGCGGTCGTCGAGGCGCTGCGAAAGACGGCCGAGAAGAGCCAGGCCGACGTCGTCCGCCGGCTGAAGGCGGAGGGCGTGGAGTACCACACCTTCTACGCCTCCAACACCGTCTACGTCCCCCGCGGCACCCTCGACCTGGCCGAGACCCTCGCCAAGGAGACCGAGGTCAGCGCCATTCAGGTGCACCGCATGTACGAGCTGCCGGAGCCGCTGAAGGCGCAGCAGGTCGCCGACGTCGACGAGGTGGAGTGGGGCGTCCACGCGATCGGTGCCGACCGGGTGTGGGCGGACGGCACGCGCGGCGAGGGCATCGTCGTGGGCAGCATCGACAGTGGCGTGCAGTTCGACCACCCCGCCCTGGTGAAGTCGTACCGGGGCAACACGGGCGAGGCCGGCTTCTCGCACGACTACAACTGGTTCGATCCGTCCCAGGTCTGCGGCTCGCCGTCGCTCGCGCCCTGCGACAACAACCAGCACGGCACGCACACGATGGGCACGATGGTCGGCGACGGCGGTCCCGGCAACCACATCGGTGTCGCGCCCGGTGCCCGCTGGATCGCCGCCAAGGGCTGCGAGGAGCGGGGCTGCTCCGACTTCGCGCTGCTCGCCTCGGCGGAGTGGATGCTCGCGCCGACGAACCTGGCCGGCCAGGACCCGCGGCCGGATCTGCGCCCGCATATCGTGAACAACTCGTGGGGCACCGACAACGGCGCCGCCAGTGACCCGTGGTTCGCCGACATCGTCGAGGACTGGCGGGCCGCCGGCATCTTCCCGATGTTCTCCAACGGCAACGCGGGCGAGGGAGGCTGCGACACCTCCGGCACCCCGGGGGACTACGCGTCCACCTACAGCGCCGGCGCCTTCGACGTGAACGGCAAGATCGGGTACTTCTCCAGCCGGGGCCCCGGCGCGGGCGGCATCACCAAGCCGAACATCGCCGCCCCCGGAGTGGACGTCCGCTCCAGCGTTCCGGGCGGCGGCTACGGCGTACTGAGTGGCACGTCGATGGCGAGCCCACACGTGGCCGGCGCGATCGCCCTGCTGTGGTCGGCCGCGCCCGGACTCATCGGGGACATCGCCGGCACCACGGCCGTGCTCGACCAGGTCGCCGTCGACGTCAGCGACACCAGTTGCGGCGGTACGCCGACCAACAACAACGTCTGGGGCCAGGGCAAGCTGGACGCCTACACCGCGATCGCGGAGGCCCCGCGTGGCGAGACGGGCCAGTTGGCCGGCAAGGTCACCGACGCGAAGACCGGCGAGCCGATCAGCGGTGCCGAGGTCCGGATCAGCGGCCCGATCCACCGTACGGTCACCACCGGCGCCGACGGCAGCTACGCCGCCACGCTCTCGGCCGGCGAGTACGGCGTCACCGCCTCCGCCTACGGTTACGGCGACGGCACCGCGTCGGCGACCGTCACCGCCGGCGCCAACGCCACCCGGGACATCCGCCTCCAGCGCAGCGCCGAGGTCGAGGTCAGCGGAACGGTCACCGACGACTCCGGACACGGCTGGCCGCTGTACGCGCGGATCAACGCGCCCGGCCTGCCGGTCGAACCGTGGTTCACGGACCCGAAGACCGGCCGTTACGAGCTGACCCTGCCGGCCGACTCGACCTACCACCTGATCGTCACCCCGCTCTACCCGGGCTACCGGACCAGCGCGGTCGACGTACCGGTCGGTGAGGGGGCCGTGGTCCGGGACGTCCGGGCGGGGATCGACGAGACGTCGTGCCTGGCGCCCGGCTACGCGTACCCGCTGCGGGCGAACTTCGAGGGTTGGACGGACCCGGCCGAGCGGGCGGGCTGGACGGTCGAGGACAACCTCGGTGGCGGGCACGCCTGGCAGTTCGACGAGCCTGGCGGTCTGGACAACGTCACCGGGGGCACTGCCGGGTTCGCCACCGCCGACTCCTGGCACAACGACCTGACGGAGGAGGACACCAACCTCGTCTCGCCGGTGGTCGACCTGTCGGGTCAGAGCGCACCGCAACTCGCGTTCAAGACGCTCTACCTGGGTGAGGGCGGGACCGCGCGGGTGGGCATCGACCTGAGCGTCGACGGCGGCTCGACCTGGACTACCGTCTGGCAGAAGAACACCGAGAACGCGCTCGGGCCGGTGAGCGTTCCGCTGCCGCAGGCCGCCGGTCAGGCGCGGACCCGGCTGCGTTTCCACTACGCCGGCAGCGGTATCGCCCTGTGGCAGGTGGACGAGGTCACCGTCGGCGCCTGCGGTCCGACCCCCGGTGGCTTGGTCACCGGCGTGGTGCGCGACGACAACACCGGTGACCCCGTCGACGGCGCGAAGCTGGTCGACAAGGCGAGCCGGAGCGAGCTCGCGGTGAGCGCCGCGACGCCGCTCGACCCGAACCTGCCGGACGGCTTCTACTGGCTGTTCAGCTCGCAGGCCAAGCCGACGTTCACGGTCAGCTACCCCCGGTACGCCACCGGCGAGGCACGCACCACCGTGTCGCCGGACCGCGTCACCACCAAGGACTGGCGCCTGCGCGCCGGGCACCTGAAGGTCAGCGCAGAGAGCCTCGACCTCACCACGCGGCTCGGGAAGTCGGCCACCCGTACCCTCACCCTCACCAACGACGGCACTAGTCCGGTGCACGTCAAGCTGGGCGAGCAGGTCGTCACCCCCACCGGCCCGGCCGGTCAACGGGTCGCCGAGCAGCCCGGCGCGCCGCTGCGGCGCGTCAAGGTGGATCCGCCGAGGACGGGACCGTTGCCGAAGGCGCCGGCGGGCCAGCCGGTCCAGCCGGCGGAGCTGGCCAGTCCGGAGGACGCGACCCCGGCCGTCGAGCCGTGGGTCCGGATCGCCAACTACCCGACCCGGATCCTGTACAACGCCGCGGGCTACCACGCGGGCAAGCTCTACTCCGTGGGTGGGACCACCAACGGCTTCCTGGAGGGAATGACCCGCGGCGGGTACGTCTACGACCCGGTGACTCTCACGTGGAGCCCGATCGCCGACTCCCCGGAGGCGGTCGCGAACGGGTCCGGCATCTTCCTCGACGACAAGATGTACGTCGTCGGTGGCACGAGCATGCAGGGCACCGTGCTCAAGACGGTGTACGTCTACGATCCCGCCCAGGACTCCTGGGGACGGGCGGCGGACCTGCCGCAGCCCGTCAGCGACGCCGCGATCGCGGCGCTCGATGGGCGGCTCTACGTCGTCGGAGGCTGCTTCGAGTCCTGCCCGGCGCACGCCGCGACGGTCTACCGGTACGACCCGATCCAGGACTCGTGGACCCGTCTCACCGACTACCCGGTCGGGGTGAACGCTCCCGGCTGCGCCGGGGTCGCCGAGCGGGTCGTCTGCGCGGGCGGGTACGACGGTGACAACATGGTCGCGTCGACCTTCGTGTTCGACCCGGCCAGCGGCGAATGGACCCGGGGCGCGGACGCGCCGTACGGCGTCTTCGCCATGGGCGCCAGCGGCGCCTACGACAAGTTGCAGCTCTTCAGCGGCCTGCAGAACGGCTCCATGTTGACCAACGAGGCAATCGAGTACGACCCGGTCTCGGACAGTTGGGGCCGCCTGCCCAACGTGAACCTCCCGACCTCCGACGCCGCCACCGCCTGCGGCGTGTACCGGGTCGGTGGTTCGGTGGGCCTGTGGAACCCGCAGCTCAGCGCCGAGATGCTGCCGGGGTACGACTACTGCGGCGGTACGGCGGACGTGCCGTGGCTGTCGGTGGACAAGCGGGAGTTGGACGTGGCGCCGGGCCGTTCGGTCCGGGTGACCGTCCGGGTCGACGGTGACGAGGTCACCCAGCCGGGTGACCTGGCCGCGCGGCTGGTCGTGCTCACCGACGCCCCGTACCCGGGGAGCAACGTGGCGGTGACCGGTCACTTCGAGGCGCCGCCGAACTGGGCGACGCTGAGCGGGACGGTGACCGACGCCGCCACCGGTGGCGCGGTCGGAGGTGCGACCGTGACCGTCTGCGGCGACTACCAGGCCGACGGTCACGGTCAACAGGGCTGCGGGCCGGTCAGCTACACCGTGGTGACCGACGCCCACGGCCGCTACCAGCTGCGGCTGGCGAAGAACCAGAAGGTCCAGGTCACCGCGGCCGCGCCCGGATTCCAGCCGGCGTCGACGGTGACCACGGTCCGGGGGGCGAAGAACACCGTGAACATCGCCCTGCGTACCGGCTGAGGCCGGCACCACTCCTAGGGCCAGTCCCGCCGGAACCGGTCAGCCGGTCCCCGGCGGGGCTGGCCCGCCCCGTGAGCGGGCACGATCGTGGGCCGAGGCCTGCCGGCCCGAGCCCCGGGAGCGCCGGACAACCACCGAGCGGAGGGCCGACCTTGCCCTGGGCGTGGCCGAGTGGCACCTTGAGTCCGAGCCCGGCCGGGCCGTTCTCACGATGCGTGACCGCTCGGCTTCGGGCAGCATGAACCCGACGTCACGGGCGGAGGTTCGACGCATGGCGGAACGGATCCAGCTCCCGACCGGGTGGGTGACCTTCGTGTTCACCGACATCGAGGGCTCGACCCGGCTCGCCCAACTGCTCGGCCCGGACTACCGACCGGTGCTGCGCGAGCACCGCCGGTTGCTGCGCCGGACACTGGCCGGCACCGGCGGCGCGGAGCTGTTCACCGAGGGCGACTCGTTCTTCCTCGCGTTCGCGGACGCGACCGCCGCGTTGACCGCCTGCCTCACCGCCCAGCGGGCCCTGACCAGCCACGACTGGCCCACCCCCGAGGCCGCGCCGAGGGTGCGGATGGGCCTGCACACCGGCTACGCCGAACCACGCGACGGCGAGTACGCCAGCCCCGATGTGCACCGTGCGGCCCGGATCGCCGCCGCCGCGCACGGCGGCCAGGTGCTCTGCTCGGCGTCCACCGCCCGCCGGGCCGACCCGCTGCCCGCCGGCGCCTCCCTGCTCACGTGGTGCCGGTGGAGGCGACCAGGTCCTTCAGTTCCTTGTCTGCCTCCTTGGAGCGCCGGTAGACCCGTTCGAGGTCACCGATCAGCTCCGCGGCGACCCGCCGTCGAGCCTTGCCGACCGCGTCACGGGGCCGGACCGTGGCCAGCAGTGCCTTGGCCTGGGCGGCGGACAGACTCTTCTTCGCCCCACCCGGAATCAGTTCCAGCAGCAGTTGGTGCAGCTGGGACACCATCCGGGTGTGGTCCTCACCGAGGGAGCGGCGCCGGTCGACCAGAATCCGCAGCAGAGCGAGCTGCTCATCATTGACCACCGGGCGCAGCCCGGCCATGCGGGTGCCGACCAACGCGATGGAGTGAGCGTCGGTGGCATCAGTCTTGCGGCCCTGCTCGGTGGCGAACACCCGCACCCTGGCCGACAACTTCGGCGGGACGTCGAGGACCTGCTCGCCATCGGCCAGTAGCCGGTTGGCAATGTGCCGACCGATGCCCTGGCAGCCCTCGATCGCCCAGACCCGGTGCGGCCATCGGCTGGCGTACTTCCTCATCGCCATGTAGCCGTCGCGGTCGGTGTCGAACCGGCCGCCGCCGACGACGGTCTCATCGCCGGCCATGACCTCGATCGTGGCAGAGCGCTTGTGCGGGTCCATCCCGATGACCACACGATCTGACGTGCCACTCACCGCGTCCTCCGATGCTCGATCCACCTGGGTTGTCGAGCCGGGAGGGCAACGCTACTGCGACGCATCCACCTGGGCAGGTTGCGATGGCCAGCCGTGGCGTTCGCCCTGCTGTACTTCACGCTGTCGATCGTGCTCCCGATCGCCGCGCTGGTGCTGAGCGCGGTGCGCACCTCCCCGTACATGATGTCGTTCCGCGATCTCACCAAGCCGGGTTCGGTGGACTTCAGCTCGTTCGGCACCGTTCTCCACTCCGACCTCTTCCTCAGTGCGGCCGGCAACAGCGTGGTGGTGGCTCTGCTCGCCGCCGCCGCCGGCACGGTGCTCTCCTTCCTCGTCGCCTACGTGCTGCACCGCACCAAGGCTCGCGGCCGTGGCGCGCTGCAGTCCGTGTCCATGGTCCAGCGGCCAGAACGACGGTGCCGCGGCGTGCGTGGTCACCACGCCGGACCGCGCTCGTGATCTCGGGCTCGACCCGATGGTCAGGCTGGTGGGCTGGGCAGTAGCGGGTGTTCCTGCCGCGACCATGGGAATCGGCCCCGTACCAGCGACAGCAGCCGTACTGGGCCGCGCCGGGCTGACCCTCCACGACGTCGACCTGATCGAAGTGAACGAGGCGTTCGCCGCCCAGGTCCTGGCCTGCTTCGACGAGTGGGGCATCAAGGACGACGACCTGGACCGCGTCAACGTCAACGGCTCGGGAATCTCGCTGGGCCACCCCGTCGGCGCCACCGGCGTTCGAATCCTCACTACCCTCGCGCACGAGATGCGACGCCGCGACGCCCGGTACGGACTGGAGACAACGTGCATCGGCGGTGGTCAGGGCATGGCCGCGCTCTTCGAGCTCGCCTGAGAAGGACCGGCCGTGCCTCAACTCTGGGAAAGGCCGACGGCGAAGCGTTGGTTCTTCCATTTATGCGTCTCCACAGCACTGCTCCAGGCCGTCTACAACGCTGTCCGCGTACTCGTGTCGTATCGGGCCCTCGCACTGGGCGGCGACGCCCTGGCCATCGGGATCATAACGGCACTGTTCTCGCTTGTGCCGTTGATCGTGGCCGTCCAGGTGGGGCGGGCTGTCGACCGGCGGCACGCGGCTGCCGTACTTCGCACAGGGGTGGTGCTTACTGCGGTCTCCGTACTGGTGGTCGCGGTCAGTGGTGACCTGGTCGTCCTCGCCCTCGGCAATGTGCTCCTGGGATTCGGCCAGATCCTGACCACGGTCTCCGGGCAAGGTCTCGTACCCATCCTCTCGAAGCCCCACGAACTCGACCGCCGGTTCGCCGGCTGGACATTGAGCGTGTCGATTGGCCAGTCGGTCGGCTTGCCCCTGGCCGGGCTCGTTGCCGCCGCGAGCAGCGACGAGCGCTCTGTGGCCACCACCCCGGCGCTCCTGACGATGATCGCTGGCGCAGTGCCCGCGGCACCGTTCGCTTTCGTCCTAAGTGAACGCTCTTCTCCCGCCGGAACGTCCGCCAGGGACGTGCAGCAGTCCGTGTTCAGAATGCTGGCGATCCCAGGCATGCGGCCTGCGCTATTCAGCAGCCTGGTGGTCCTGACCTCGATGGACCTGCTCTCGGCCTACCTGCCGGTTCTCGGAGAGCAATTTGGCTTCAGCGTGATCCTTGTCTCGCTGCTGCTGACCGTGAGGACGACGGCGTCAGTCGTGTCTCGCGCCGTCCTGCCGCGCCTGCTGAAGTCCTTGCCACGCCCCTGGCTCCTGGTCTCCGCCACGTTGTGCTCGGCGTTGCCGATGGCCGCGGTGCCGCTCCTTCGCGAGCCCATGGCAATGGCGCTTCTGCTGGCGATTGCCGGCTTCTTCTGGGGCATTGGGCAACCATTGACCATGACCTGGGTCGTCGGACTGGTGTCACAACCGAACCGCGCATCCGCCCTGTCGCTCAGACTCACCGGGAATCGACTGGGTCAGGTTCTCGTGCCGCTAGGGGCCGGCGTGGTGGCCGGTGCCGCAGGCGCCGCGTCGGTCTTTGTCGTGACAGGTGCCCTGTTGTGGACGTCAGCAGGCATCACCTGGCGCGCCATACGCGAAGGCGCAGAGTAGGAGGGCGGGGGAAGAACTGGGCCCGGCAGGCCTATCTACGGATAGCCTCAGCCATTCACAGGCGGGCGGGTGCCGCCTAGGGCTGGGCGGGCCGGTGTTCGACCAGCCAGGCGGCGAACTGCTGGGGGGTACGAACGCCGTGGTCCAGGACGGCGGCGTAGATCACCAGGCCACCGATCTGGTCTGGGTAGCCCGGTAGCCGGTGCCACACGTCTTTGATCGGCAGGACCGCGTCCCACTGCTCGTCGGTGATGGACTCCCGCAGCGCCTCGTGCCGGGCGGTGGCGTGCGGATCGCGCAGCCACACGGACAGATCGATGCGCCAGGTGCCCGGCTGCCTCTGCAGGGTGATGGGCACGTGGTACCGCTCGTCACGGATTGCGCCGGTGCGGCAGCGCGGGCCGCGTTCGTCCCGGGCGCTTGGCCAAGGCAGGAGAGCCGGCTGAAATATCGGGACGTCGCTGAAATTTGTACGGAAAAGAATCTTGGCGTACTGAAATCTCCGGTGAGAACCGACACCCGTCATGGCCGGTGTTCAACGCAGCCAGCAGGTCGACCACCTCACCGCCCCGGCACTCCCCGACCACCAGCCGGTCCGGGCGCATCCGCAACGCCTGCCGGACCAGGTCGGCGAGGCTGACCACACCCGTTCCCTCGACGTTGGCGGTTCGCGCCTGGAGCCCCACCACGTGCGGATGCCCCGGGTGCAGTTCGGCGGCGTCCTCCACCAGCACGATCCGCTCGGTGGCCGGCACCATTCCCAGCAGCGTGTTGAGCAGGGTCGTCTTGCCCGACCCCGTACCGCCGGTGACCAGGTACGCCAGCCGGGCCGCGACGACGGCGGCGAGCAGCGGTGCCACCGGTCGCGGCACCGTCCCCTGGCGCACCAACTCATCGAGGGTGAACGGGCGGTGCCGGAAGGTCCGCAGGGACAGGTAGGGGCCCTCGGTCGCCACCGGCGGCAGCACGGCGTGCAGCCGGGTGCCGTCGGGCAGCCGCGCGTCCGCGTACGGGGAGCCGTCGTCGAGCCGCCGCCCGGCGCTGCCGATCAGTCGCTGCGCCAACCGCCGGACGTCCTCCACCGAGCCAACCGGCACGGCGACCTGGTGCAGCCCCGACCCACGGTCGACCCATACCCGAGTCCCGTTGACGAGGACGTCGGTCACCTCCGGGTCGGCCAACAGCGACGCCAGTGGCCCGGCGCCGACGAGGTCGTCGTGGACCCGGTCGGCGATCCGCAGGACGGCGGTGTCACCGAGCACCGCGGTGGTGGGCTCGGCCCGCACCGCGGAGACGATCGCCGCCGGGGTGACCGGGGTGGTGTCGGCGGCGATCCGTTGCCGCACCCGGGCGGCGAGTGTGTGCTCCTCCGGCCGGCCGGTCATGCCGCACCCGTAGCGGGCACGCCGGTGAGGTCGGAGACGATCCGCTGGCAGAGCGTGGCCAGCGGTCCCTTGCCGGCGGCGGCCGGCGCCTCGCCCCGTTCAAGACCGCGGCAGAGCCCCGGCTCGGGGCGCAGCGTGCCGGCGAGGGGAAGCCCGAGCGCCCGTGCCACCTCGGTCGCCCGCAGGTGGCCCGGTGCGGGGCCGCGTACCACCACCGAGAGCGCGGCGCAGTGCGGGGCGGCGGCGGCCACCACTCGCGCGGCGGCCGCCGTGGCACGCAACTCGGCCGGGACGACGACGAACGCCTGATCGGCCGCCTGCAAGGCGATCATGGCGGCGTCGTCCAACTGCCGAGGGAGGTCGACGACCACGAAGTCCCGGCCGCGCCGGGCAGCGTCGACGGTGGCGGCCATCGCCGCCGCGGGCAGGGCCAGCAGGTCGCCGCGGTCCCAGGAGAGCACCACCAGGTCGCCCCGGCTGGGCAGAGCCCGGACCAGCGCGGGGGCGTCGACCCGCCCGTCCGCGCCGGTGAGCGACGGCCAGCGCAGCCCGTCCAGCTGCTCCCAGCCCAGCACGAGGTCGAGACCGCCGCCGAGCGGGTCGGCGTCGACGAGCAGGGTACGCAGCCGCGCCCGGGCGGCGGTCACGGCGAGCCCGCCGGCCAGCACGCTCGCCCCGGCGCCGCCCCGGCCACCGAGCAGCGCGACGATCCGGGCGCCGGAACCGTCCGGCCGGTCCGGGCCCTGCTCGGCGAACCGATCGACCAGCCACGGCTCCGCGGCGGGCAGCATGGCGACGTGCTCGGCCCCGATCAGCTCGGCGATCTGCCAGCCGGGGTCGAGCTGGCCGGCCCGACCGACCAGCACCAGCCGGGGCCGCTGCGGCAATCGGGCACGCAGACACGACTGCGCCTGATCGGCACCGAGCAGCACCAGCGGCGCGGGAAGCCAACGGGTGCGGGCGGCGGCCGGGTCGGCGGCGAGCTCGACCTCGGTGCCGCCGGCGGCGGCGAGCCGGAGCAGGTCGTCGAGCAAGTCGCCGTCCTCCGTGACGACCAGCGGTAGCCGGCGGATCGGCGGAACGGAGGTACGGGGTGGCATCGCGGCCTCCAGCGGTCGGGCTCGGTTGTGCCGCCGACCCTGCTCGGAATCCGCCCCGCAGACCGCCCCGGCGACGCTGTCTGTGGACAACGCCGCGGGCTGTGGACAACGCCCGGCGTGACAGTTGATCTGCTATGTGCGCGGCCTGTCCGACCGACGCTCCGCCTCGATGGAACGCGCAGCGGGGCCGCACACATAGGAGCGGCCCCGCTGCCCTCGGTCAGCCGAGTCGGTCGGAACTGGTACGCGACCGGCACGAGCACCGACCCCGGGCGGCCGGCGGGGCGGGATGGTGGGTGACACGCCCGCCCGCCTGCACGTATAGGCAGGTCCTGTATCTCAGGCTTGGGCGGTGGCAGAACCTGTTCGCGAACCAGCAAAGTCGATGGCCTTCGGGATGGAGCGCCAACCCGCGCGGCTCGTCGCCTTCAGCGATGCCGTCTTCGCGATCTCCATCACCCTGCTCGTACTGGAGATCCATCCACCGCAGGACACCCGGCACCTGACCCACGGTCTCGCTGCGTTGTGGCCGTCCTACCTGGCCTACGCCCTCACCTTCCTTCTCATCGGGCAGGTGTGGGCCAACCACCACGTCATGTTCGACCACCTGCGCGCCGCCGACCGGGTGGTCCTGCTGCTCAACACTCTTCTGCTGATGACCATCGCGTTCCTGCCATTCGCCGCGTCCGTGCTGGCCGCCGCGTTCCGCGACGGACATGGGCAGCGGACCGCCGTGGTCTTCTACGGCATCTCGCTCGGAGTGGCAGCCACTCTGTTCAACGCGATCTGGGCGTACGCGCGCCGTGATCGTCGGCTGCTGGGAACCGTTGATCCCGCCGGCGCGAGAGCCATCAGCAGGCGGTTCCGGATCGCACCGTTCTGGATCGCCGCCGGAGTTGTGCTGGGTGCCCTGGTCCCCGTCCTCGGCGTGGCCGTGATCACCGCGTTGATCCCCTTCTACTGGTTGCCGATCGCGGGCGAGATCGCCCGGCCGAAGCGGCGGCGCGGCGGCGGAGGTCGGGAGTGACCCCTCCCGGGAGGGCGTTTTGGAGGACCGAGGCGACCTGTGACCTGGTGTGGCGCGCTCGCAGCGATCGCATCCCAGTCACACATCAAATGTCGGATCACACGCCGGCAGGCCGGTGTCCGGTCTCGGGACCTGCGTGACAGATCGGTATCAGGACTTGCGTGACACTCCGCCAATGTTGGCCACAGCGCGCGGTGAAGCTCCGTGACCGCCAGGAACATCGACGGACCGGACTCACTGACTCGGCTCACGCTCCGGGCACGACGCTCAATCGTTATACGCACACACCACGGACGACTACGCCGCACGTGTCCTGGAGGCGTTCGACCGCTCTGCCGCCTCCCTGCTGCCTCCGGTCGGGGAAACGCCGTCCCTGGACGACCTGGACGGGCAGGAGGACGACCTGTGACCTGCTACGGAGCGCTCCCAGGACAAAGGGACGACCCCCGTCGGGGGGAGACGGGGGTCGTCGAAGGTTCGGCTCCGGGGGGGTCGAGCCGAACCACTCAGCGGTCACGGGGGGTGCAACCGCCGAGGGTCTGTCTGTTTTCCGAGATATGAAAGCTCGTCGTGCGGACAAGTCTGCCTGAGCGGGCCCGTCACGTCGAGTGGTGTCCACTCCACTCACTGCGAAAATCTCCTTGCGGAGTGTGAGCGTGATCACGCTGAGCGGAGGTGGTGGCGCCGGCCCGCAGGTCCGAGGGGTGGCCTGACCCCGGGCACCCGCCGACCATAGACCATCCGGCTAGACTTTCGCGCCGTGGGCCGAAGTGCCGCTTTCTTCGATCTGGACAAGACCGTCATCGCCAAGTCGAGCGCCCTGGCGTTCGGTCGGCCGTTCTACCGGGACGGGCTGATCACCCGGCGTGACGTGGTCAAGTCGGCGTACGCGCAGCTGATGTTCCGGCTGGGCGGCACCGACGAGCAGACCATGGCCCGAACACGGGACTACCTGGCTGCGCTCTGCAAGGGCTGGCCGGTGGAGCAGGTCCGCCAGATCGTCGCGGAGACGCTCCACGAGCTGATCAACCCCTACGTGTACGCCGAGGCCGCCGCGCTGATCGTGGAGCACCAGGCGGCCGGCCGGGACGTGGTGCTGGTCTCCGCCTCTGGCGAGGAGATGGTCCGGCCGATCGGTGAACTGCTCGGGGTGACCGATGTGATCGCCACCCGGATGACGGTGCGGGACGGCCGGTACAGCGGCGAGGTCGAGTTCTACGCGGCCGGCCCGAGCAAGGTCGAGGCGGTCAGCGAGCTGGCCACCGCCCGGGGCTACGACCTGGCCGACTCGTACGCCTACTCCGACTCGTACAGCGACCGACCGCTGCTGGAGTGCGTCGGCCACCCGAGTGTGGTCAACCCGGACCGGCAGCTGCGCAAGCTGGCCTCGGAGAACGCCTGGCCGGTGCTGGAGTTCCGCCACCCGATCCCGCTGGGCCGTCGATTGCGGGAGCGTCCCGCCGTCCCGGTGGCCGCTGCGGCACTGGGGGTCGGCGTGGGTGTGGCCATCGGCATCGCCTGGTACGGCCGGCACCGTCGCACCCGCTCCGCCGCCACCGCCTGACCTCCACACCCACCCTCCCGCGCAACACCTGGTGCCCGCTATCCGGACAGTGCCTGTTGCGTGGGTGTAAGCAGAGCAAAGGGCTCATGGACCTGTGGTGGGCGTATTGGCGCTCTTCGCGTTTCTTGTGAGCCACCACAACTCCATGATCGACAGGAGCGGGAGCGCGGGGTCAGGTGGCGGCGAGGATTTCGTCGCCGATGGCGGTGAGCTGGTCGGCGCCGACCTCTACGGCCGCCATGTAGTGGCGTAGCCAGGAGCGCAGACCGTCCGGGGTGCCGGTGGCGAAGGCGCCGGCCGAGCCGACGTACTCGGGTTCCCGCTCGCGGTGGCCGACGTCGACGGCGAGCAGGCCGCGCGGGTCGAAGCCGCTGGCGAGCAGCACCAGCCGCGCGGCGCCGCGGGCCACCACGCCGGACGGGCCGGCGAACGGGCGCAGGTTCAGCAGTTCCCCGTGCACCACGGCGGCGAGCACCAGCGGGGAGACCTTCGTGCCACCGGCGACCAGCCCGGCGAGACCGTCCAGCCTGGCGGCGACCACCGGGTCGGCGACCGGTCGGCCCAGCTCGTCCTCCGGCACCATGTCCCGGGCGGCGAGTACGTGCAGCTTCGCGAGGGCCTGCCGGGGCGCCTTCGGCCAGAGCTCGCTCAGCCCGGGCAGGGCACCGGCTACCCGCAGCGCCCCCTGGAGCACCGGGTCGGTGACGGTGCCGGCGCGAACCGCCTCGCGCTCGTGTGCGTACCCCTCGAGGGCGGCGCTGGCCACCGCGGACCGGAGGCTGACCTCGGCCGCGACCTGGCCGCCGTGCCGGCGCAGCGCGCGGTGCCCGAGCGCCTGGTCGAACCGCTCGCGGGCCTGCTCGACGGCGGCGGCGATGTCGGCGAGCGCGAGCAGCGGGGCGAGCGGGTCCGTGGTCACCCCGCCACGCTAGCGACCCGGCCCGGCCTCCGGGGCCGCACCCGCCCGCAACGCGACCCGGGCCACCGCCCGCCGCAGCGCGCCCGACGCGGGCACGACTGCGCGGGCCGTCGGGCGCGCGGCGGAGGCCGCTCGGCGCGAGGGAAGCGGGCAGCGGTCGCCTGCCGGAAGCCCCACGACTACCCTAGCGAGACGCAGGTCACCCGAGGACGAGGAGTCACGGCATGAGCGAGGCATTGGCCAATCTGCTGAACGAGACGCGCCAGTTCCCCCCGCCGGCCGAGCTTGCCGCCAACGCCAACGTCACCGCCGACGCGTACACCGAGGCCGCCGCCGACCCGCTCGCCTTCTGGGCGAAGCAGGCGGACCGGCTGGCCTGGTCGAAGAAGTGGGACGAGGTGCTCGACTGGTCGAACCCGCCGTTCGCCAAGTGGTTCGTCGGTGGGCAGCTCAACGTGGCGTACAACTGCCTGGACCGGCACGTCGAGGCGGGCCGGGGCGACAAGGTCGCCATCCACTGGGAGGGCGAGCCGGGCGACACCCGCACCATCACCTACGCCGACCTGCACGAGCTGACCTGCCGGGCGGCGAACGCACTGACCGAGCTGGGGGTCACCGCCGGCGACCGGGTGGCGATCTACCTGCCGATGATCCCGGAGGCGGCGGTCGCGATGCTGGCCTGCGCCCGGATCGGCGCCGCGCACAGCGTCGTCTTCGGCGGCTTCTCCGCCGACTCGCTGAGCAACCGCATCCAGGACGCGAGCGCCAAAGTGGTGATCACCGCGGACGGTGGTTACCGGCGGGGCAAGCCGTCGGCGCTGAAGCCGACCGTGGACGAGGCGGTGGCGAACTGCCCATCCGTGGAGCACGTGCTGGTGGTCCGCCGCACCGGCGGGGAGGTGGCCTGGTCGTCGAAGGACCTCTGGTGGCACGAGACGGTGGAGACCGCGTCGGCCGAGCACACCGCGCAGCCGTTCGACGCCGAGCACCCGCTGTTCATCCTCTACACCAGCGGCACCACGGCGCGGCCGAAGGGCATCCTGCACACCACCGGTGGCTACCTGACGCAGACGTCGTACACCACGCACGCGGTCTTCGACCTGAAGCCGGAGACGGACGTCTACTGGTGCACCGCCGACATCGGCTGGGTGACCGGTCACTCCTACATCGTCTACGGGCCGCTCTCCAACGGCGCCACCCAGGTGATGTACGAGGGCACTCCGGACACCCCGAACAAGGGCCGGTTCTGGGAGATCGTCGACAGGTACGGGGTGACCATCCTCTACACCGCTCCCACCCTGATCCGGACGATGATGAAGTGGGGCGACGAGATCCCGGCCGGCTTCGACCTGTCCTCGCTGCGGCTGCTCGGCAGCGTCGGTGAGCCGATCAACCCGGAGGCGTGGATCTGGTACCGGCAGAACATCGGCCGGGGCGAGCTGCCTGTCGTGGACACCTGGTGGCAGACCGAGACGGGCGCCATCATGATCTCGCCGCTACCCGGGGTGACCGCGGCCAAGCCGGGCTCGGCGATGACCCCGCTGCCGGGCATCGCGGCCGACGTGGTGGACGACCAGGGCCAGTCGGTGCCGAACGGCGGTGGCGGGTATCTGGTGCTGCGTGAGCCGTGGCCGTCGATGCTGCGCACCATCTGGGGTGACGACAACCGGTTCCTGGAGACCTACTGGAGCCGGTTCGAGGGCATGTACTTCGCTGGTGACGGGGCGAAGAAGGACGACGACGGGAACATCTGGCTGCTGGGTCGGGTGGACGACGTGATGCTGGTGTCCGGGCACAACATCTCCACCACCGAGGTCGAGTCGGCGCTGGTGTCGCACCCGTCGGTGGCCGAGGCGGCCGTGGTGGGCGCGACCGACCCGACCACCGGGCAGGCGATCGTCGCCTTCGCGATTCCGCGCGGCAGCACCGACATCGCCGGTGCGGCGGGTGAGCAGCTGATCGCCGATCTGCGCAACCACGTGTCGAAGACGCTCGGCCCGATCGCCAAGCCGCGGCAGATCATGCTGGTGCCGGAGCTGCCGAAGACCCGCTCGGGCAAGATCATGCGCCGGTTGCTGCGCGACGTGGCGGAGAACCGGTCGCTCGGTGACGTGACGACGTTGCAGGACTCGTCCGTGATGGAGCTGATCTCCTCGGGGATGAGCGGCGCGAAGGCCGACGAGGACTGACGGCAGGCGTACATATCGGAGGGTGGCGGTCCGTGCGGACCGCCACCCTCCGTCATTTCTTACGGGTACGACCCACACCGCCTCAGCACTGTCACATCGGTCAGTCGGAGGAGTCCGGAGAAGCTGAACGGACATACGCGGCGGGCCGCCTCTGTGCTTTGGGCCGGTTGTGATTTAGGTTCACGCAGGTTGGGAGAGTTCGACAGACATCAGATCGATGGTCGGCTACCTCAACGTCCTCCTCCCCGTGCCCGAGAAATGGAGCGGCATGAACCACAAACCGCAGTCCGGGGCGCGACGACGACTACTCGTCGCGCTGCCCGCTATCGCCCTCGCGGCCACGTCACTGACCGTGACCGGCAGCGCGGCAGCCCAGACGTCGTCCGCCGCCACCCCCCGGGCGGTGATCGGGGCCGACGAGCACTACATCAACTACGCCGAGCCCGAGGTGCAGCCGGACACTTCCGGCCGCGAGGTCAAGGGCAAGGGTGGCGTCTACACCCCCGCCGTCGACGATGCGCGTGCATTCGACAAGAAGCACGCTCGGGGCAACCCGGTGACCGCCCGGCAGCTGGCCAAGATCGAAGCGAAGTCGATCAAAACCGGCAAGAGCCCCCGGAAGATCAAGCAGTCGCCGACCACCCAGACGGCGAAGCTGCTGACGCTGCTGGTGGAGTTCAACGACCAGGCGAACGACGACTTCACCGGGGTGATGGTCCCGAAGACGGTGTTCGAGGACCGGACCTGCGTCCCCGGCACGGTGCAGAACGGCCCGAAGCACAACAACATCCCGAACCCGGCGACCCTGCCGCACGAGGACAACAACTCGATGTGGGTGCCGGACTTCTCGCCGGCCCACTTCGACAAGATGCTCTACAGCAAGACGGGCATCACCGAGCGGGTGCGCAAGGACCTGAAGGGGCCGGACGGCAAGCGGGGCATCGACCTGTCCGGTCGCACCATGCACAACATGTACCTGGAAATGTCCAAGAACGCGTACACGGTTGCCGGGCAGGCCAGCCCGTGGGTCACTGTGCCGCACTCGGAGGGATGGTACGCCGCCAACCGCTGCTTCCAGGACGAGAACGGCAACTGGGTACCGGGCCGTGAGCAGTCGATGAACGGCCACCCGGAGAACCCGGCCGGCGCCGGTCGTCTGGCGACCGACGCGATCGACGCGCTCGCCGCGACGGACCCGAACTTCCCCTGGGCCGACTACGACATCGAGGACCAGGCCGACCGGGACGGGGACGGCAACGTCTTCGAGCCGGACGGCGTGATCGACCACCTGGTGCTGGTGCACGCCGGGCAGGGCAAGTCCCGCGGTGGCGGCGCAGAGGGTGTCTACGCCGTCTGGGCGCACTCCTCCACGGTCGCCGGTGGCTACACCATCCCGGGCACGAACATCAAGGTGTCGAACTACATCGTGCAGCCGGAGGACGCCGGTGTCGGCGTCTTCGCGCACGAGTTCGGCCACGACCTGGGCCTGCCGGACCTCTATGACACCTCCGGCAACGCCGACTCCGACGTGGACTTCTGGGACCTGATGGCCTCGGGCTCGCACTCCGGGGAGATCTTCCAGGCGCTGCCGACCCACATGGGCATCTGGGACAAGTGGGTGCTCGGCTGGGCCGATCCGCTGACCATCCGCCCCGGGTCTAACCCGCGCGAGGTGAAGCTCGGACAGAGCTCGCGTACGCCGATCGACTCCGAGGACGGCATCAAGGTCGACCTGCCGGACAAGGTGACGACGCTGGCCACGCCGCACAGCGGCACGAAGATGTGGCACAGCAACAATGACCAGGAGTGGGCCGACGTCAAGCTAAGCCGTTCGGTCGACGTGCCGGCGGCTGCGGACGCCAAGTTCTGGATGTGGAACAACTACATCATCGAGCAGGACTGGGACTACGGCTTCGTCGAACTCTCGACCGACGGCGGTACGACCTGGACTGAGCAGAAGGTGTACGACGAGGGCGGCACGGTGGTCACCACGCCGGACGGCTACCCGGACCCGAACGGCCGGATGAACGACTTCGGCGGCAAGAAGTACGGCCTGACCGGCAGCACCAACGGCTGGCGTCATGACTACGTCGACCTGTCGGCGCACGCCGGGGCGACCGTGCAGCTGCGGTTGCGCCAGGCGACCGACGAGGCGTTCCAGGAGCGCAACTGGTTCGTCGACGACTTCTCGGTCACCGGCGGCGGTGCCACCACCTGGAGTGACGACGTCGAGGGCGGCGCCAACGGCTGGACGGCCACCGGCGGCACCTTCGTCGACACCACCGGCGCCGGCTGGAAGGTCTCCAGCGGCACCGAGATCCACGCCCAGTTCTACCTGGCAGAGTGGCGCAACTTCGACGGCTTCGACAAGGGCCTGAAGTACGCCTACGACACGATCTACTCGCACGACGCGTGGAAGGTCGACCGCATCTCGTACAACGCCCCGGGCATGCTGGTCTGGTACCGCGACACCGCGCTCGGCGACGTCAACCACGTCACCGGGCAGATGACCGCGCTGCCCAGCTACGGCGCGAAGGGTGGTTTGCTCATCGTCGACTCGCACTTCGACCCGTACCGGCGTAAGGGCGAGGCGGCCGTGAAGGACCCGTCGGTGACGGACAACCTGCCCAGCCGTCCGCAGTCGGCGAACGCGGCGTTCACGCTGCAGAAGACGTACCCCTTCACGGAGTGCCTGGAGGCGGCGGACGAGCCGTACAGCGCCTACTGCACGAAGTTCAAGTCCCAGCCGGGCGTGAAGGCGTTCACCGACGCCAAGGGCTGGTACCCGGGCATCGAGATGCGGGACGGGGCGGCGTACGCCCGGGACAACGACGCCTCGGTGGTGCTGCCGTCGCGGAACAACGCGCCGTACACCACCCGGGTGACCCACCCGGACGGCAGCCCGGCGCCGGAGTTCTACGGCGTGACCCTGGGCGGCGGCGCGATCGTGCTGGGCACCGGTAACCCCGGCGACCAGGGCGTCAACTACGGCGTCTCGCTCACCATCAAGAAGGCGGCACGGGACAACTCGTCCGCCACGGTGTACGTCACCCCGGCAAGGAACTGACCGCAACAGGTCTGTCGTCCGACGGATCAACGGGCGGCCCGCTCGGAGCACCACGCTCCGGGCGGGCCGTTCCGCATTCGGTCCCACCGCACGGCGTGACGTTCTCGTCGGCTCGGGCGCTGGAGATCGGGAACCTCATAATCCCGTGCAGAATTGATGATCTTGATAGAACCGTGATGTAAATAGTTGCCTGAGGCCACGACTATCTGGTCATGATTTGTCGCCCCAGAACCCTCCAAAACCACCTTCGGCCCGCTTGATCGACTCGTGACAACCGGCCGGACTCTCTGTAAAGGTGTGTGGCGCACATCATGACAGTGATTGCTTCGACGTTCACTGTCATGTAACACAGGTCCACAAAGGAGGAGACCTTTGAGGAGACGAGTCACAGCCGGTCTGGCCACCGCCACGGCCGCGCTGCTGGCGGCGGGAGTCGTGGCGACGCCGGCCTCCGGCGCCCCGGCGGCGAACCCGACCCCCTCATCCGACAAGGCGGAGCACGGCCGGGACAACCTCCCCGACCCGAAGGCGGATCAGCAGCGGGAGATCCGCAAGCAGGCCATCGCCGACCTGCTCTCCGGCAAGGCCAAGCTGGAAACCCGCAACGGCTCGAAGGTCATCAAGATCAAGGACCGGTTCGTCGAGTACCAGCAGCCGCCGAAGGTCGACCCGATCTTCACCATGCTGGTGAACTTCGGCGACAAGACCGACCCGCGCACCGGCGGGGCAGCCGGCCCGGTGGTCGGCCAAATCCAGGAGCCGGACCGGAACTGGGACGGCGGTACCACCGACGACAACAGCACCTCGTGGTCGTCGAACTACGACCGCCAGCACTACCTGGACATGTTCTACGGTAGTAGCGGCGAGTCGATGCGGGACTTCTACCTGAAGCAGTCCGGCGGCCGCTACACCGTCGGCGGCGACGTCAGCGACTGGGTCACCGTGCCGTTCAACGAGGCGCGGTACGGCTCCAACGCCATCCCCGAGAGCGACGGCTCGTGGAACTTCGTCAAGGACAGCGCCACGTCCTGGTACGACGCCCAGGTCAAGGCCGGCAAGACCCCGGCCCAGATCAAGGAGTACCTCTCCCAGTTCGACATCTGGGACAGGTACGACTTCGACGGCGACGGCGACTTCAACGAGCCCGACGGCTACATCGACCACTTCCAGGCGGTGCACGCCGGTGAGGGCGAGGAGGCCGGCGGTGGCGCCGAGGGCGAGGACGCCATCTGGTCGCACCGCTGGGGTGCCTTCACCGACCTCATGGGCAAGGCCGGGCCGGCCGGCAACCTGGCTGGTGGCGTGCAGATCGGCGACACCGGCCTCTGGATCCGCGACTACACCACGGAGCCGGAGAACGGCGGCCTGGGCGTGTTCGCCCACGAGTACGGCCACGACCTCGGCCTGCCGGACCTGTACGACACGGCCGGCGGCGACAACGGCGTGGGGTTCTGGAGCCTGATGTCCTCCGGTTCGTGGCTGAGCCACGGCAAGGACGACATCGGGACGACCCCGGGCTACATGGACCCGTGGTCGAAGCTCTTCCTCGGCTGGCTGAACCACTCCACGGTGGAGTACGGCAAGGGCACCTCCCAGGTGACGCTCGGGCCGGCCGGTGACAGCGATGGGCCGAAGGCCCAGGCGGTCGTCGTCAACCTGCCGCCGCAGGAGCAGACCAGCACCTACAACACGCCGTTCGGTGGGTCGAACGAGTGGTGGGGCGGCAGCGCGGACAACCTGAACAACAGCCTGACCCGCCAACTCGACCTGACCGGCGCCAGCTCGGCCTCGATCAACGCCAAGGCCTGGTACGACACCGAGGAAGACTACGACTTCTTCTACGCCGAGGTGTCGACCGACAACGGCGCCACCTGGGCGTCGCTGAGCAGCCCGCTCAATGACGTCGGGGAGACCGGTCTCGACGGGTCGTCCGGCGGCAAGTGGGTGGACCTGGACTACGACCTCGCGGCGTACGCCGGAAAGGCCATCCAGTTGCGCTACCGCTACCAGAGCGACGGCGGCAAGCACCTGGCCGGCGTGTTCCTGGACAACATTTCGCTGGTCAAGAACGGCACGGCGGCGTGGACCGACGACGCCGAGACGCTGGCCGCCGAGTGGACCGCCCGGGGCTTCACCCGGATGGGCGGCTCGGTGACCGACTCGTACCCCCGCTTCTACATCGCGGAGAACCGGACCTACTTCGGGTACGACGACGCCCTGCGGACCGGTGGGTACAACTACGGCTTCACCAACACCCGGCCGAACTGGGTGGAGCGGTACGCGAACCAGCCCGGCATGCTGGTCTGGTACGTGAACTACGCGTACGGCGACAACAACACCTCGGAGCACCCGGGGTACGGCCTGGACCTGCCGGTCGACGTCCGCCCGGGCGCGATCACGGTCAAGGGCCAGGGCACCATCACCAACCGCCGTAACGGCTTCGACGCGACGTTCAGCCGGTACGACAAGCCCGCCCAGACCTTCCACCTCAACGGAGTGCCGGTCACCCTGCCGAAGCTGAAGGCCAACCCGGTCTTCGACGACAGCGCGGTGAACCGCTACTGGACGGCGGGCAACGAGCAGAACTCGGTGAAGGTGGCCGGCAGCGGCACTCAGATCGAGATCGTCAAGCAGGGTAAGAAGCCGACCGATGAGATGGTCGTGCGGATCAGAAACTGATCTTCAGGTGGGTGGGTGGGGCCGGTGGCGGAGACGCCGCCGGCCCCACTGTCGTATGCCCGATCGCATTGATCGAAATACGTCACTAAAAGCGCCTTCGGCCGATCCATGCTGGTCAGCGTCGCTGATGAAGCGCAGGGGTGTGACGGTGAAAAGCATTCCCAACAAAATCTTGCAATAAATCGACGCGCCCGTCTTCCCACCCGTCCCGGCAGTGTCTATGTTCACCATTGGTCCCACTAGTGGGATCGATCTATCACCGGCCCGTACCCCTGTTTGGGCCGGGTTCCCTCACACCGGAGGTACCACGTGCGCAAAGTCGCAGTGGGTCTGCTCGGGCTCTCACTGACGGCGACAGGCCTGGCGTTCGGACCGTCCGCCAGTGCCGCGCCGCAGCCGAAGTTGCCGACGGCCGCTCCGTCGGTCGCCGAGCCCGCCTATGCGGACCACGACCTGCCGAACCCGTTGGAGGACAAGCGGCGCGCGCTGCGCCAGGAGGGCCTCAGCGAGGTCCTGTCCGGCAAGTCCAAGGCGGAGAAGGTCAACGGCAGCACGGTCGTCAAGGTAGGCAAGACCCAGGCCGACGGGGTCACCGCCCGCGCGGCCAAGGCGGGTGCGGCCAAGACGAAGGATCAGTACGTCGAGCTCTCCCGGGAGCGGACCGACAAGATCTTCGTGATCCTCGCCGAGTTCGGCAACGAGCGGCACCCGAGTTACCCGGATCAGGACACTGACCCGAACACCGCTGGTCCGACCCGCTTCGATGGGCCGCTCCACAACGAGATCCCGGCTCCCAACCGGGCGGTGGACAACTCCACCGTCTGGCAGCCGGACTTCAACGCGGACCACTACCGGCAGGTGTACTTCGGCACCAACCCAGGTGACGAGTCGCTGAAGCAGTACTACGAGGCCCAGTCCTCGGGTCGCTACAGCGTCGACGGTGAGGTCACCGACTGGGTCAAGGTCCGGTACAACGAGGCCCGCTACGGTCGTTCCGGCGGCTACCCGTGCGCCTCGAACGTCTGCACCAACACCTGGGCCCTGGTCCGGGACGCCGCCAACCAGTGGGTCGCCGACCAGAAGGCCTCGGGTCGCACCGACGCCCAGATCGCCGCCGACGTCAAGTCGATGGACGAGTGGGACCGGTACGACTTCGACTCCGACGGCAACTTCAACGAGTCGGACGGCTACATCGACCACTTCCAGATCGTCCACTCCGGCGGTGACGAGGCCGACGGTGACCCGCACCAGGGTGAGGACGCCGTCTGGAGCCACCGCTGGTACGCCTTCGCCTCCGACCAGGGCAACACCGGTCCGGTCAACTTCCCGGCCGGCGGCACCCAGATCGGCAACACCGGCGTCTGGATCGGCGACTACACGATCCAGCCGGAGAACGGCGGCCGTAGCGTCTTCTACCACGAGTTCGGCCACGACCTCGGTCTGCCGGACGACTACAACGTCGTCAGTGGTGGGGACAACAACAACGAGCACTGGACCCTGATGGCCCAGAGCCGGCTCGGTGCCAAGAACGACGACGGCATCGGCGAGCGCGGCGGCGACCTCGGTGCGTGGAACAAGCTCCAGCTCGGCTGGCTCGACCACGAGACGGTCGTCGCGGGGCAGAAGCGCACGCTGACGCTCGGCCCGCAGGAGTACAACTCGCCGGAGGCTCAGGGCGTCGTGGTCGTCCTGCCGGATCGTGAGTACACCTTCGAGAACGGCGCGCCGTTCGAGGGGACCCAGCAGTTCTTCTCCGGCAACGAGGATGACCTCAACAGCTCGATGACCCGGACGCTGGACTTCACCGGGAAGTCGTCGGCCTCGCTGTCCATGAAGGGCCGCTACAGCATCGAGGCCGGGTTCGACTACATGTTCTTCGAGGCATCCCTCGACGGGGGCCAGACCTGGACGACGCTGCCCGGCACCGCCAACGGCCAGCCGCTGCAGGAGATCTCCGCCGGGCGGTACGCGCTGGACGGCAGCAGCAACGGCCAGTGGGTCGACATCAACATCCCGATGAACGTGGCGGCGGGCAAGGTCGCGCAGTTCCGGCTGCGCTACCAGACCGACGGCGGTGTGTCCGAGGGTGGCTTCTACGGTGACGCCATCACCGTGACCGCTGACGGCCAGACCGTGCTCTCCGACGGCGCCGAGACCGGCGCGGCCGGCTGGGCCCTCGCCGGTGGCTTCGAGGTCGTCGCGGCCACCTACACCCGCGAGTTCGACAACTACTACATCGCGGGCACCCGGTCGTACACCTCGTACGACAAGTACCTGAAGACCGGCCCGTACTTCTTCGGCTACGCGAACACCCGGCCCGACTGGGTGGACCACTACGCGTACCAGGAGGGTCTGCTGATCTCCTACTGGAACCTGCGGTTCGCGGACAACGACACGTTCGCGCACCCGGGTGAGGGTCGGAACATGATCATCGACGCGCACCCGCGGCCGATCTACAACCTGACCGGGGCCGCGTGGCGGGCCCGCGTCCAGGTCTACGACGCGCCGTTCAGCCTGAAGAAGGCGGACTCGTTCACGCTGCACCTGAACAGCCAGGCGCAGTACATCCGCGGTCAGGCCGCGGAGCCGCAGTTCGACGACACCCAGAAGTACTGGTACGCGGAGCTGCCGAACCACGGCGTCAAGCTCCCCGCCACCGGAACCAAGATCAAGGTTCTGGAGCAGGACGGCACCTCGATGAAGATCCGGATCAGCTGACACTGATCCCGCACCAACCAGCGACGCCCGGGCAGGTCACCTGCCCGGGCGTCGCCCTTTGGGTGACCTGCCGCACGCGCCAGCATCATCACTCGTTGACCCGCCCCCGGCCACTCGTGTCGGTAGGGGACAACCCGGGCTTCCCCCTGTTCAAGGCGACCACCAGGGCCGTCGAAGGCGACCGAGTCCTAGGCTGTCTGCCATGACCGACCAGCGCGGCGGAGCCGTCGACGAGTCCTGTGTCCTCACCGAGGGGCCGTGGACGCACCGCTTCGTCGGCGCCAACGGCACCCGTTTCCACGTGGTCGAGGCCGGGACCGGGCCAATGGTGCTGTTCCTGCACGGCTTTCCGGAGCACTGGTGGGCGTGGCACCAGATGCTGCCGGCGGTCGCCGACGCCGGCTTCCGCGCGGTCGCGGTGGACCTGCGCGGCTACGGCGCCAGCGACAAGCCACCCCGGGGGTACGACGGCTACACCCTCGCCGCCGACATGGCCGGGCTGATCCGCGCGCTCGGCGAGCGGTCGGCGACCCTGGTCGGCAGCGGCGTCGGCGGCATGGTCGCCTGGACGGTGGCCTCATTCCACCCGTCGTTGGTTCGCCGGCTGGTGGTACTCGGCGCACCACACCCGCTGCGGCTGCGCGCCGCCATCTTCGCCGACCCGCGCGGCCAGTTCGCCGCCTCCACCCCGGCGCTGAAGTTCCAACTCCCCCGCTACGAGCACGTGCTGACCCGGGACGGCGCGGCCGCCGTGGAGGAGATCCTGCACCGGTGGGGCGGACCACGTTGGGTGGCCGGGCCGGACTTCGAGGCGTACGCCGAGCGTTGCCGGGAGGCGATGCGCATCCCGCAGGCCGCGTTCTGCGCACTGGAGGGATACCGCTGGGCGTTCCGCTCGCTGCTGCGCCTGCACGGCTACCGGTTCGTCCGCCTCATGCAGAAGCCGCTGGTCACTCCGACGCTCCAGCTGCACGGCGCGTTGGATGTCGCCGCCCTGCCACGTACCGCCCTGGGCTCCGGTCGGTACGTCGTGGCGCCGTACGAGTGGCGACTGCTCGACGGGGTCGGGCACTTCCCGCACCTGGAGGCACCGGAGCTGGTGCTCGGCGAGATCCTGCGTTGGGCCAAGTCCTGACCGGTCAGACCCTCTGCTCCCGCAGGTCGGTGACCTCGGCGGCCGGCGCCCAGCCCTGGTAGACGCCGAAGTCGAACACCTCCAGCCGCATCGCCTCGGCCACCGGCCAGCGGCCACCGGTGTATTCCACACGCAGCCAGGCGTCGTGTTCGCCGAGCACGATGAACGGCTGCCCCTGCCAGGTGCAGGTGGTCCGCACGTACGCCAGGTCGTCGATCTCGCTCGCCGGCAGCACCCGCACGTACCGGCCGGCGCGGACCTCCTCGAAGCCCTCACCCGGCTCCGGCTGGTAGAGCCGGATGTCATCGCCGTCCGGGCTGGCCTGGTATTCCCGGCCCTGCCAACGGGCCACGTAGCCGTCCCGCATCATGCCTCACCGACCCGTCGCCACAGCACCGCGTCCGTGTCGAGCACCGCGACCACCCGTTCGGTGCCGTCCGCGCCGACCCGCCAGAGTTGCGCGCCGTACGGCAGCCGAGCGCTGTCCACCTTGAACTCGGCCACCACGTCGCTGCTCTCGCCCGGCGCGAAGCCGTTGCCTCGGAACGGCGAACGCTCAATGACCCAGCCCTCCATCGCCCGCATCGCCGGCTCGTTCTGACCCCCGTACGGAATCCGGTAGAGGCTCGGCCGGTGCGCCGGCCAGCGCAGCACGTAGATCTCCTCGGCGTCCCGCGCGAACGGCGAGCCCGGGTAGCTGAGGCCCAGCGCGTCGTACAACTGGGCCGGCGTGGTCAGGTGCGCCAGCTCCCCGGCCCGGTGCACGAAGCCGGAGACCCGGTCGTACCCCCGATCCAGGTAGTACGCGAGCTGGCTCGGTGCGATCGCCTTCTGCATCACGGTCGGCCGGGCGGGGTCGACCGCCGCCGGGGCGTACCGGGGGCGGGCTGCGGGCTCCGCCTCGACCGGCTGCTCCTCCGGGTCCACCTCCAGGTCGTCGCCGAGCCCCACCTCCGCGGCCCAGTTCGCCAGCGCGACGATCTGCTCGCCGGGCAGCTTCGCACCGACCGGGGTGCCGGGGTTGACGGCGAACGACCAGTCCTCGTCCGGCCAGCGCCGGATCAGCTGGGCGAACTTCACCCGGACGATGTCGACATCACCGTCAACGTGGTCGGCGAGACGCTCCGGGGACGTGTAGACCACGACGTACGTCTCGCCGTCCAACTGCCCGGTACGCCATACGAAACCCGGGTCGCCCGGACGGCTGCCGCGCACCGAGTCCGGTGCCGCCGGCAGGAGCACGCGGGCCAGCAGCAGGGTGGACAGGAAGGTATCCGTGCTGCCGGCGCCGGCAGCGCCGAGCAGGTCCTCCTCCACCGTGTTGGCGGGCAGGAACTCGACCGGGGCCGAGGCCTCCGCCGGCGCGGGCTGCCCGTCGCCGACCGGGACCGGGCGGTGCCCGATGTCGTCGGCGTCGGGCCGCGCCGACTCCGGACCGCTCTCCACGTGAGGTCGCGGCGGTTGGCTGCCGAGGTCCGGGCCGACCTGCTCGCCGCCGACGTCGCGGCCGGCCCGATCCGTGCCGTTCATGCCGACGGGTGTTCCGCCGAGGTCGGCGGGATCCACCCCGCCCGGACGGACACCGACCGGGTCGTCGACGCGCACACCACCCAGCGCCGCGTCCGCCGGACCACCCTCACCCGGACCACCCACGCCCGAACCGGCCTCCGCCGGGTCGAACGGACGCGGACCGGAGGGCACCGGGCCGTACGGACGCGGGCCGAACGGGGGCGGGCTGGAAGGCGGTGGGCCGAACGACGGCGACGCCGCGGAGTCCGGGCCGGAAGGGGACGAGCCGAACGACGACGGGGCGGCGGACTTCGGGCTTGGCCGCGCGGTCGCGTCGGCCACGCTGCTCGCCTCGACCGGTTCGGTGAGGTCGCGGGACTCGATGATGGTGCCCTCGATGACGATGGGCGTGAAGCCGCGGCGCGGCGCGGGCGGGCCGGAGACCGGTTCCGCGATGGACGGAGGCAGCTCCTCCACCGGCTCGAACCGGCCCGGGTCGCCGGGCCGGCCGCGCGGGATCGCCTGCGTCTCGTCGGCCGAGGGAGCGGGCCGGGTCAGCGGCGGCTCGCCGGTGGCCCGACCGGGCGACCGGAAGGCGCGGGTCGGCTCCTCGGCGAGCGGGGCCGGCCGGTGGGGCGGCAGGGGCTGGGTGGGCTCGTCGTCCGGCGCCGGTGCGCGTACTCCTCTGGAGACGCCCGGGTCACCGGCTGGCGGCCGCAGCGGCCGGGTGGCGTCCGGATCCGGCATCGGAAAGGCCACGGTCGCGCCATCGCCGGCCGGTGCGTCGGCGGGACGGCGACGCGGAAAGGGCTGGCTGCCCCGCCCGAACCGGGACGGCGGCACCGCGCGGTCGCCGGGTCGGCCCCCACCCGAGGTCGGACCGGCCGCCCGATCCCGGCCGGACGCAGGTTCGAAGAAGGAACGCCCGCCGCTCTGGGCGCTGCCGTTGCCGACGGCCGGGCCGTCGACGTCGGCGCCCGGCCGACTCGGAGGCGGCCAGGCCGGGCCGGGAGCCGGCTGGTCAGCCGGGACGACACCGGGGTGGTCGGCGGGCTTCAACGGCGCGAACCGGGACGCGGCGGGCCGGCTCGTGGGTATGGATTCGGCGCCCGGACCGCCGGGTCGGGGCGGGCCGGTCGGGTACCGCTGACCGGCGGCGGGCATGTCCTCTCCGCGCCGCGACAGCTCACCCGGGCCCGGCGTTCGGGACGACGTGCCGGGGGCCGCCGGAGCGCCCATTCGGGGCACCGCGCCACGCGTCGGCGCGGGCCGCCCGGGCGGGGTCGCCACCGGGTCGGGCCCGGGCGACGTGGATCCCGGGGCGGTCGGAACGTCGCGACCGGTCACACCCGTCCTGGACCGGGCCAGGGTCTCCGCGCGCTCCAGCCGGGCGCGGGCACCCATGGCGCGGCCGGGCAGCCGGACGTCACCCCGGGAGAGCTGGGCGACGAACCAGGCCGGCAGGTATCCCTCGACGGGCAGCCCTGGGTTGACCGCGAGCCACCACTCGTGGTTGGGCCAGCCGACCGCGAGTTCCGTGAAGGGGATGCGCCGGTTGCTGCCGGGGTGCTCGCCGAGGCAGGTCCGCAGCGCGGCGGCGGAGGTGAACGCCAGCACGTGGGTCCGGCCACCGGTGGTCCAGGTGCCCCAGCCGGGGGGTGCCTGACCGGGCGGTGCTGGCGCGGAGACCGGCAACAGCAGATCGGTGCGGGACAGGAGCCGGAAGTACAGCTCCTGGTCGTTGGCGCGCAGCGCGTCCCGCATCGCCACCTCGGCCTCCGTGGCCGGCTCCCATTCGGTCACGGCCACCTCTCCTTCCGAGAACAGGCCACAGGTATCGCGTACAACCTACAAGGTGGTATCAAGATCACAATGGCTGGCCGTCGGCGGTCTGCCGGGACGCCCGTGAGGCGATAACATCCCGTCCCGGAGCCGACACCATACGGAGGCCGTCGATGTCCCGGTCGATTGCGCGCCCGGTCCTGGCAGGGTTGGCGGCCACCCTGCTGACCGGCGCGGCCGCCCCGGCCGTCGCCGCCGGTGCCGCACTTCGAGCGGCTCCGGCCTGCGCCACCCCACTCGCCCCCGTACGGCCGGTCACGGCCCTGCCCTGGCCGCAGCAGCGGTACGACCCCGCACGGCTCGCGCCGCTGGCCACCGGCGCCGGGGTGACGGTGGCGGTGGTCGACTCCGGGGTCGACCGGGCGCACCCCCACCTGGTCGGGCGGGTGCTGGCCGGCACCGACCTCCTCGATTCCGGCGGAGACGGCCGCAGGGACTGCGCCGGTCACGGCACCGGCGTGGCGAGCATCATCGCCGCGGCACCACACGACCCGGCGTCGCCTTCCACGGCCTGGCGCCGGGCGCCCGGATTCTGCCGGTGCGGGTGAGTGAGCAGCAGGTGGTGCAGGGGCGCGAGTCGGGGCGTACGGTCAGCGCCCGCGAGTTCGCCCGGGCCATCCGCTGGGCCGTGGACCATGACGCCGACGTGGTGAACCTCTCCGTGGTGCTGTACGTCGACGACCCGGAGGTCCGCTCCGCCGTGCGGTACGCGGTCGACCGGGACGTGGTGCTGGTGGCCGCCGCCGGCAACCTGCACGACAGCGGGAACCCGCGTCCGTTCCCCGCCGCGTACGACGGGGTGCTCGGTGTGGGTGCGATCGGGGCGGACGGCGGGCGGGCAGGCTTCTCGCAGACCGGCCCCTATGTCGATTTGGTGGCACCGGGCAGCGAGGTGCTGACCGCCGCGCCCGGCCAGGGCCACCACCGGGTCGAGGGCACCAGCTACGCGACGCCGTTCGTGGCCGCCACCGCGGCGCTGCTGCGCCAGTACCGACCCGAACTGACCGCCGCCCAGGTGGCGGAGCGGATCGTCGCCACCACCGATCCGGCACCCGGGGCGGGCGGCGGGTACGGCGCCGGTGTGCTGAACCCGTACCGGGCGGTCACCGAGACCGGTGGCGGGCGACCGGCCGGCCCTCGGACGGTCGCCGCGCTCGCCGACGACCGGGCCGATCCGGCGCTGGTCGCGCGCCAGGCTCGTCGGGCGACGGCCCGGGACCGGGCCCTGCTGGTCGGCGCGGTGATCGGCACGACGGCGGTCACGGTGGTGCTGCTCGCCCTGACGCTGCCCCGGGGTGCCCGCCGACGCTGGCGGCCCGCCGACCCGGCCTGACCCTCGCACCCGACCGCCCCGCTCCCCGATCAGGCGCGGCCGGAGCGCCGACCCACACACGGTCAGCGCTCGCGGCCCGCCTCGACCAACCTCCCTGGACAGCACATCTAGGTCACTGGAACAGCCCGGTGTTCGTCTTCTCGGTGTCCAGATAGTCGGCGGCCGAGTCGTTCACCGCCAGCCTGATGTCGCGCAGCATCGCCTGAAGGTCGTGCGAGGCGGACCGCCACCGCGCCTGGCGCTGCTCATACGCCTGCCGGGCCTCGCCGGCCCAGCTCGCCACCAGCGGCGCGGCGTCCCGTTCGAGCTGGCCGAGCTGCGAGTCGCGCGTGTTCAGCGCCTTCTGGATGTCCACGCCTGCCTGCTGAAGCGCGGCGAAGTTGACGACCAGCACACCGTGGTCCATCGGATCTCCCTCCCGAGCGGGGGTCAGAGCGGCAGCTGGATGCCGCCGCGGTTGGTGCCGGCCACCCGGCTGGCCGCCTCGTCGTCCGAGACGTCGTACTTCCGGCCGGCGGTGCGGATCGCTCCGGCGGTTTCGCGCAGCGCCCGGTGCAGCGCGGCCTGGTCCTGTGACCACTGCTGCTTGACCTGCTCGAACGACCGCCCGCCGGCGCCGCGCCAAGCCTGCTGCAACACCTCCAGCTCGGCCAGCAGGCCGGTCAGCATGGACTGCAACGACTGATCCACCTGCTCGAACTTCGCGGCGGTCTGCTGCATCACCGCGGATTCTGCCTGAGTCTGGGACACCCGGACGTCACCTCGTTTCCTCGGTCGTGACTGGCCGTCGACGCGCCCACCCTGGGGGTGCGCCGCTCGCGTGGCCCGGTCGTCGAGCACGGTGGACGCGGGTCAGCGACGAACTTCGTGGCTGACGGTAGCGGCCCGGTTGCGGTTCTGCTACCCCTCGCCTCTCCCCTGTGGACAACCACGACGGACATCGGTCGCTTACGATGTGCCGCAGCCACGTAGCGGCGTGTGACGAGCCGCGGGAGCGGCCGACCGGCCGGCGCGGTCCACACTCCCTGAGGAGGCGCGGTGCCGGCGACAACCACCGGAGGGTCGCAATCGGCGACTGCGGTCGGGCCCGGGCCGGGTGTTGTCGCGCCAGCGATCGGGCAGGGAATTGGCCCGCCGGGGGCCGGGGCGGGCGGGTCCAGCGGCACCGATGCCGGAGTCGCCGAGCGGGGCAGCCCCCACCGCCGGCCGCCGATCGCCCGCTGGGCCTCCGTGGGTCGGCGCGGGGGCACCGGGGTACGCGCCGGTCAGCTGGTCACCGGGCAGGTCGCGGTGGCGCTCGTCCTCGCCGCCCTGGGCCGGGGCGTGCCGGTCACGGTCGCGGCCCTGCTGGCGGCGGTGCTGCTGGTGGCGACCGCCTGGGTCCGGGTCCGCGGTCGGTGGCTCTTCGAATGGCTGGCCATCGCCGCCGGGCACCTGACCCGCCGGCGCGCGCTGGCCGGGCCGGCGGGCCCGGCGGAGCTGCTCGGCCTGATCGCCCCCGGCACCGTGGTCCGCTCGACGGAGTTCTCCGGCGGGCCGGCCGCGGTGCTGGAGGACACCGGCGGCATGGTGGCGCTGCTGGAGCTCGGCGATTCCGGCGACCTGCTCGGCGACGCGTCCCGGGCCGTCCCCACACCGTCCGCGCTGCTTCCGCCCGTTGGGCCGGACGTGCCGCCGCTGCGGATTCAACTGCTGCTCGCCGGGACGCCGGCCCCGGTGCCGGCGGCGGGCGGCACGGTCGGCACGTCGTACCGGCAGCTCACCGACGGGCGGCTCGCCGGGCGGGAGAGGGCGGTGCTCGCGGTCCGGGTGCTGCGGGTGGACGGCTGGTCCGAGGAGGACCTGCGCCGGGTGCTCGCCGGCACGGTACGCCGGATCGTCCGCCGGCTCCGGCCGTTGACCGCCCGGCCGCTCGGTGTGCCGGCGGCGCTGCGCGTCCTGGTCGAGCTGGCCCACCACGACGGCCATCCGGTGCGGGAGTCCTGGCCGGCGCTCCGGTCCGGCGCTCTCCTCCAGGCCACCTTCCGCCTGAGCCGCTGGCCGCGCGCCGACGGTGCGGGCGCGACCCGGCTGGTGCCACGGCTGCTGGCGCTGCCGGCGACCGCGACGACGGTCTCGCTCTGCGCGGGCCCGCCGCCGGTCAGCGGCACGACGGGGGTGCCGACCGAGCTGACCGTACGCCTGGCCGCCGGAACGGCGACGGAGCTGACCGCCGCCGCGGAGGCGCTGGACCGGCTGGTGACCGGCCTTGGTGGGGAGCTGAGTCGGCTGGACGGCGCGCACCTGGCCGGGCTGGCCCGCACGCTGCCGCTGGCTCTCGCGACGCCCGGTGCGCAGTCGCGGCCCGCGCTGGACGACTGGGAGCTGACCCTCGGCGGGGCGGGAATGATGGTCGGCACGAACCGGCACGGTGGGGCGGTCACCGTTCGGCTGTTCCGGCCGGAGAGCACCCGGGTGCTGCTGGTCGGCGGGGTGCGTGCCGCCCAGTTGGTGGCACTGCGCGCGATGGCGCTGGGCGCCCTGGTGGTTGTCCAGACCGGACGCCCCCGCGCCTGGGAGCCGTTCGTCCGGGGCGTGGGCGCGCCGGGCGGGACGATCCCGCTGATTCCGCCGGGTCCGCCGGTCGCCGACGGGGTGGGCACGGCGCTGCGGCCGTTGCTGCTGGTGGTCGACGCCGGGCCGGTGCCGGCCGACGCCGAGCCGGGTCCGCCCTGGCGGGCGACCCTGGTGGTCCGGGACGAGCTGACCCCGGCGGACGTGGACGCGCTGACCCGGGCCGACCTGGCGGTGCTGCAACCGCTGGACGCCACCGAGGCCGCGCTGGCCGGCACCGCGCTGGGGCTGGGCGGCTCGGCCGAGTGGTTGACACGGATCCGGGACGACATGGTGGCCGTGGTGAACCGGCGTGCGCTGCGCTGGGCGCTGCTCTCCCCCACCCCGATCGAGGCGCAGCTCATCGGACGGCCCGCGCGACGCTGAACCGATCCGATCGTCGATCGGCGGGTTACGCCGCTGCCCGGTCCGTGGCACGATCCCCGCCATGGGTTTTCTGAAAGGGCTGCTGATTCGGCTGGCCACCACGGCGCTGGCCTTCTGGCTGGCCACACTCCTCATTCCGGGCATCACTCTGGAGTCGAACTCCACCGTCGAGACGGTCACCACGCTGCTCCTGGTGGCGGCGATCTTCGGCGTGGTCAACGCGGTGCTCCAACCGATCATCAAGACCGTCGGTTGTGGCTTCTACCTCCTGACCCTGGGTCTCATCGCGCTGGTGGTGAACGGGCTGCTGTTCCTGCTCACCAGCTGGATCGCCGACCAGGCCGGGCTGCCGTTCTCGGTGGACGGCTTCTGGCCTGCCGCCGTGCTGGGCGCGCTCTTCGTGAGCATCGTGACCTGGATCCTCGGCGCCATCCTCGACCGGGACTGACCAGGATCGACCCGGACCGCCCGGGGCCCCGGCCGTGGCCGGAGCCCGGGCGGTCCGGTGACCAGAGTCCGGGAATTGGCCGGCGCGGGGGCCGGCCCTGGCGGCTAGCGTCATGCGGTGTTCTCGCTGACCCGCTCCGACGGCCACCTGCTCAGCACCGATCCCGCCCGGCTCGATCTGGATCGGTTGCACCGGTGGCTGTCCACCGACGCGTACTGGGCACTGGGCCGGGACCGGGAGACGGTCGTCCGGGCGTTCGCCGGCTCGCTGCCGTTCGGCGTCTACCGGCCCGGGGACGGCCGCCAGGTGGCGGTGGCCCGGGTGGTCACCGACGGCGCCACGTTCGCCTGGCTCTGCGACGTGTACGTGGACCGCCCCGCCCGGGGTCACGGGTTGGGCGGCTGGCTGGCCGCCGGCGTCCGCGACCACCTGGCCGAGCTGGGCGTACGCCGGATCCTGCTCTGCACCAACGACGCGCACGAGGTGTACGCACGGGTCGGTTTCGCTCCCCTGGACGAGCCCACGCGATGGATGCAGCTCGACCGGCGTCCACCGGTGACCCCGGTCACCGGAAAGGAACAAAGCGCGGTTTGACCCCTTACGGTGAAGGCGTGACGTCACTCCGCCTGGGATACCTCTACGGCCTCGGCGCGTACCTGCTCTGGGGCTTCTTCCCGCTCTACCTCAAGCTGCTGCGACCGGCCGGTCCGCTGGAGATTCTCGCCCACCGGATCGTCTGGTCGGTGGTCTTCGTGGCCCTGCTGCTGGCCGCGCTGCGCAACGTCGGCTTCCTGCGGGCGTTGCTGCGCCGGCCCTGGGCACTGGCCGGAATCGTCGTCGCCGCAGCCCTGATCGCGATCAACTGGGGCACCTACATCTACGGGGTCAACTCGGACCGGGTGGTGGAGACCGCGCTCGGCTACTTCATCAACCCGCTGGTGGTGGTGCTGCTCGGGGTGACGGTGCTGCGGGAGCGGCTGCGCCTGGCGCAGTGGGTGGCGCTGGGCATCGGCGCGTCGGCGGTCGCGGTGCTCGCCGTGGACTACGGCCGGCTGCCCTGGCTGGCCCTGACCCTGGCGTTCAGCTTCGGCGGCTACGGCCTGATCAAGAAGCGGCTCGGGCTGCCCGCCGCGGAGGGGCTCTTCGTCGAGTCGGCGGTGCTGGCGCTGCCCGCGCTGGGCTACCTGGCCTGGCTGACCCGGCGTGCCGAGTCGACCTTCGGGCAGGTCTCGGCCGGGCACACCGCGCTGCTGGTGCTGGCCGGCGCGGCCACCGCAATCCCACTGCTGCTCTTCGCCGGGGCCGCCAACCGGCTGCCGCTGACCAGCCTCGGCATGATCCAATACCTGGCGCCTATCCTCCAGCTCGGCTGCGGTGTGCTGATCTTCCACGAGCCGATGCCACCGGCCCGCCTCGCCGGCTTCGCGCTCGTCTGGCTCGCCCTCGTCGTCTTCACCGCCGACGCCGTCCGCCAGTCCCACCGCACCCGCGCCCACGCCCGCGCCGCCACCCCTCGCACCCCCGTTCCCGCACCCTGATCCGGGGTCAGGGGACGGCGTAGGACAGGACCGGGGTGCCGTCGGCACGTTGAAGTTCGACGCTGACCAGCTCGGCGTCTGTGAACCGGGTGGCGCCGGTGAACTGCAGGGCGTCGCCCGGCGCGGCCAGCCAGGAGCCGATCTGCTCGGTGGCACCGTCGGGCCCACGCGCCACCAACCGGAAGGTGTACGCCTTGCCGTAGCCGGTCCGCGGGTCGTACCCGCAGCGCATGGTCACCTCGGTGCCCCAGTCGGTGCCGGTCAGCCCGATCTCGGCGTGCACCGGCCCGGCGGCGGCCACCGGCCGCATGGCGACCATCGACACCTGCGGCCCGGGATTCCCCGGAGAACCCGGGGTGCCACGCAGCACCGTCGCGGCGCCCACGCCGACCACCAGCGCGAACGCGGCGGCGACCAGCCCGGTCAGCGCGTACCGCCGGCGGGTTGCCCACCGCTCACGCCGCCGACGGGCCCTGGCCTCCTCGATCAGCGCGGGCACCCGGGGCGGGGCGGGTGGCGGCAGGAACTGCTCCAGACCCGCCGGGTCGAGACGACCGAGCAGCCCGGGCAGGACGGCGATCTCGGCGACCGCGTCCCGGCAGGAGGCACAGCCGGCAAGGTGCCGCTCGTACGCCGCCCGCTCGGCGGGGGCCAGGGCGCCCAGCACGTACGCGCCGTCGTCGTGCGCGAACTCGCACCGGGTCATCCCGTCACTCCCATCTCAGCCAGGACCAACCGTAATGACCGCAGCGCGTAGTGGGTGCGGGACTTCACGGTGCCCGGCGGCACACCGAGCCGGGACGCCGCCTCGGCCACCGACCGCCCCTGGTAGAAGCACTCGACCAGGACCTCACGGTGGGTCGGGCTGAGCCGGTTCAGCGCCTCGGCGACGGTCCACGCCTCCACGGCGCGCTCAGCCTCGTCGATCACCTCCGGCGGTTCCGGTATCTCGTCGGTGTACACCTCACCGACCCGGGTGGACCGCCGACGCCAGGCGTCGATGGCGAGGTTGCGGGCGGTGGTGAAGAGCCAGGCCCGCACCGAGCCGCGTCGCGGATCGAGCGACTCCGGGTGCCGCCAGGCCCGCAGCAGCGTCTCCTGCACCAGGTCCTCAGCCCGCTGCCGATCCCCGTTGACCAGCCGGAGGGCGTGGGCGTACAGCGCCTCCGCGTGCTCGTCGTGCAGCGCGCGCAGCAGTTGGGCGTCGTGGTCGCTGATGGCGGTCTCCTCACTCCCGGCGCGCGTCGGGCGGTGCGTCCGCTCGTGAATACGTGCGGTCACGCCGATCGGTTCAGCCCGAGGTCAGACCGGTTACGTGCGGTTGGCGCCCGCGGAGGTGTTCACGCCTGGTTCACATCGCGGCCGACGACCGCTCACCGCGTCCTCCTAGCGTCCGGCTGGTACGCCCGGCCATCGACTGATCCCGCGTGCCACCGACCTTCCCAGGAGGCTCCTTCCATGAGCGACCGTCCCCGGCTGCTCCCGCTGTTGGGTGCCACTCGCCACGGCAGCCGTGACGCCATGACCTGTCTCTACCGCTGCGGAAACGCCTGTGACCACCCGGTCCCGAACACCTCCGACAACGCGTACTTCGGTGATGTGGTGAACGCCGAGGTCTCACGGCGCGGCGTGGTCCGGGCCGGCGCGGTCGGCGCGCTGGTCCTCGGCTTCGGTGGTGCGGCGGCCGGCGCGGCGCCCGCCATGGCCGCCCCCGCGATCCCGGACGTCCCGGAGGCGTTCGGTTTCGGACGCCCCAGCACCGGTGTCGGCAGCGGCGCGCTGACGTTCAAGCCGATCCCGCCGAACAAGTTGGACACGCTGGTCGTGCCGAACGGGTACGACCACGCCGTGGTCATCAAGTGGGGTGACCCGGTGGTGCCGGGCGCGCCCGAGTTCGACGTGCACCGGCAGACCGCCGCGGCGCAGTCCCGGCAGTTCGGCTACAACAACGACTTCGTGGGCGTGTTGCCGCTGGACAAGCGCGGCAACCGGGCGCTGCTCGTGGTCAACCACGAGTACACCAACGAGGACCTCATGTTCCCGGGCTTCCCGGGTTTGGACGGGCTCTCGGTGGAGCAGCTGCGCACCGCGATGGCCGCACACGGCATGTCCGTGCTGGAGATCGAGCGGGTCGCCGGCACCGGGCAGTGGAAGCCGGTCGACAACGGCCGTCGGCCGTACAACCGCCGGATCACCGCGCTCGGCACCAGGTTCGACCTGACCGGCCCGGCGGCCGGCTCGGCCTGGCTGAAGACCGCCGCCGACCCGAAGGGCCGTACGGTTGTCGGCACGCTGAACAACTGCGCCGGCGGCGTGACCCCGTGGGGCACCGTGCTCTCCGGTGAGGAGAACTTCAACCAGTACTTCGTCGGCGCCGACGGGGCGCCGGCGGAGCTGAAGCCGAAGCTGGACCGCTACGGCATCAGCACGGCGTCCCGCTACCCCAGCGGCAGCCGCAAATGGGAGCGCGCCGACGAGCGCTTCGACCTGGCCAAGCACCCCAACGAGGCGCACCGGTTCGGCTGGATCGTCGAGATCGACCCGTTCGACCCGGAGAGCCGCCCGCGCAAGCACACCGCGATGGGCCGGTTCAAGCACGAGGGCGCGAACGTGATCGTGGCCGGGGACGGCCACGTGGTCGCGTACATGGGCGACGACGAGCGGTTCGACTACCTGTACAAGTTCGTCTCGGACAACAGGTTCATGAAGGGCAACTCCTGGGCTGCCCGCAAGCACAACCTGACGCTGCTGGAGTCCGGAACCCTGTACGTGGCGCAGCTGGACCAGACCAGCGCGGCCGAGATCGACGGCTCCGGCAAGCTCCCCGCCGACGGCGCGTTCAACGGCCGGGGCCGCTGGATCAAGCTGGTCAGCGGCAACCGTTCGTTCGTCGACGGGATGACCGCCGCGGACGTTCTCACCTTCACCCGGCTCGCCGGCGACAGGGTCGGCGCGACCAAGATGGACCGCCCCGAGGACGTCGAGCCGAGCCTGCTCACCGGCAAGGTGTACGTGGCGTTGACGAACAACACCAACCGGGGCGTCGGCAGCAGCCCGAAGGCCGACGAGGCCAACCCGCGGAACGCCAACAAGCACGGGCAGATCCTGGAGCTGGTGGAGGACCGCGGCGACAACACCGCCGAGACGTTCGCCTGGTCGCTGCCGATCGTCTGCGGCGACCCCACCGACCCGTCGACGTTCTTCGCCGGGTACGACAAGACCAGGGTCTCCCCGATCTCCTGCCCGGACAACATCGCCTTCGACGCCACCGGAAACCTGTGGGTCTCCACGGACGGCAACGCGCTGGGCAGCAACGACGGTCTCTTCGCCACCGCGGTGGAGGGCCCGGAGCGTGGGCACCTCAAGCAGTTCCTGACCGTGCCGCTCGGCGCGGAGACCTGCGGCCCGTTCATCACCGGCGACAACCGCTCGGTCTTCGTCGCCGTGCAGCACCCGGGTGAGATCACCGGGGCCTCGGTGGAGAACCCGGCCTCCAACTGGCCGGACGGCGACTACGCCAAGCCCGGCGTGGTGGTCACCTGGCGCCTGGACGGCGGCCCGGTGGGCAGCTGACGTTGCTCCGGCGGTCCGGCGCTGGACCGCCACGAGAGGCCCTCTCCCAGCCGGGGAGAGGGCCTCTCGGCGTCCGGGTCAGTGGTCGGCGGCGATGCCGTCGGCGACGGCGCGGGCCACCGTGAGCAGCTTGGCCCGGACCACGCGGGCGGAGGTCATCATCTCGCTGGCGGGCAGCGCGCAGGCCAGCACGACCCGGCGTTCCATGTCCTTGTCCGGCGTGACCAGCACGGACGCGCAGGCCACCCCCTGGCGGAACTGGCCCAGCTCCAACTGCATCCCCCGCCGGTCGCCGGCGGCCAGGTCGGCCTCGAACGTCTCGGTGCTGGTCAACGTCGCGGTGGTGAACGGACGCATGCCGTACTCCCGCAGGTAGCGGAAGCGCTGTTCGGCGGTGAGGGTGGCGAGCAGGGACTTGCCGAGGGCGGTGGCGTGCGCCCCCTCGTCGAAGCCGGGGACCAGGTCCTCCAGGTAGGGCGACCGGGGGCCCTCGGCGACCGCCGTGAGGGCGACCTGGCCACCGACGAAACGGCCCAGGTAGTGGCTGTAGCCGGTGTCCGCGGCGGCCCGCCGCAGCGTCTCACCGACCGCCGGCGGCCCCCGGAACGCGGTCACCAGCTCCCGGTAGCGGTCGGCCACCTCCAACCCCACGATGTACGTGCCGTCCTCCCGACGGATCACGTAGCCCTCGTAGGCCAGGGTGCGGACCAGGTGGTACGTAGTGGCCACGGTCAGCTCGCAGCGCCGGGCGATCTGCTTGACGGTCAGGCCCTTCGGGGCGCGACCGACCGACTCCAGCACCCGCAGCGCTCGGGACACGCTGCGGATCAGGTCCGAAGGTTCTGCCAAGGGGTCGCGCACAACCACCTCCGCCGCCGGGGACTTACACCATATGAAAAACAGGCCCGGTGCGAAATGCCTGTTCGGGTCGAGGATGCCAGATCACCATCCACGCCTTGTGCACCGGCGGTCACCGGGAGTGGTCCGAGCGCGACTCGCGTAGGTTTGCCGGACGATGACCGACACCGCCCTCACCCCCGATCCCGACACCGCCCGCACCCGCCCGATCCGGGCCGGCGCCGGTGCTGTCCTCACCACCGTGGCCTGCGTGCTGCCCGTCTTCCTGCTCGGCGGCCTCGCCGTGCAGATGGGCGCGGACCTCGGGTTCTCGCCGGCCGGTCTGGGCCTGGCCGTGGCCGTCTACTTCGGGGTCAGCGCGCTGGCCTCGGTGCCCTCCGGTCGCCTGGTCGAGCGGTACGGGCCGGCAATGGTGGCCCGCTGTGGCATCGTGCTGGCCGCCGCGTCGATGCTCGCCGTGGCGGTGTTCGCCCGGTCGTATGCGGCGCTGGTCGGGCTGTTGGCGCTCAGCGCCGCCGCGAACGCCCTCGGTCAGTTGGCCAGCAACGCCGTGCTGGCGCAGCACGTCCCGACCCGCCGGCAGGGGCTGTCGTTCGGCGTCAAGCAGGCGGCCATTCCGGTCTCCACCCTGCTGGCCGGCGCGGCGGTGCCCACCATCGCCCTCACCGCCGGCTGGCGCTGGGCGTTCGTGGCCGCCGCCGGTGCGGCGCTGACGACGCTGCCCGCCGTACCCCGGCACGTGCCCGGCCGCGCCCGGCGGGCAGGCGCCACACGTGCTGGCCGGGCCACGGTGGCGCTGGTGGTGATCGGTGTGGCGGCGGCGCTGGCCGCGGCCGCGGCCAACGCGCTGGGCACCTTCCTGGTGGACTCAGCGGCCGCCCGGGGGCTCTCACCGGCCCTCGCCGGTCTCACGCTGACCCTGGGCAGCGCGGTCTGCGTGGTGGCCCGGGTGGGTGCCGGCTGGTTGGCCGACCGCCGCACCGGCGGTCACATCGCGCTCATCGCCGCGATGCTGGTGGTCGGTGCCGGTGGGCTGGGCCTGCTCGCGTTGACCGGCACGGTGCCGCTGGTGGCCGGCGTGGTGCTCGGCTTCGGCCTGGGCTGGGCCTGGCCCGGTCTGGTGAACTTCGCGGTGGTCCGGCTCCACCCGCAGGCCCCGGCCGCCGCCACCTCGATCACCCAGACCGGGGTGTACGCGGGCGGCTGTCTCGGCCCACTGAGTCTCGGCCCGCTCGCCGCCCACCTCGGCTACCCGACGATGTGGACCACGGCGGCGGTGTCCATGCTGCTCGCCGCCGCTCTGATGCTCGTCGGCAGCCGCCTGCTGAGCCGCATCGCCGCCGGGGCGAACGGAGCCGGAGATCAGCTGGTGCGGTCGGCGATGTAGTCGCAGAGCGATTCGAGGGCACGGCGGGACGGGCCGGCCGGGAGCGGGGCCAGGCGCGCGCGAGCGTCCTCGGCGTAGCTGCGCACGGTCTCCCGGGCACGCTTGAGCGCCGGGCTCTCCCGGAGCAGCCCCAGCGCCTCAGCGTGCAGCGCGTCGTCGGTCAGCGGGCCGGTGGCCAGGATCTCCCGCAGCCGCACCGAGGACGCGTCGAAGTCGTCCGCCGCGCGGGCGTAGAGCACCGGCAGTGTGGGGACACCCTCGCGCAGGTCCGTGCCGGGCGTCTTGCCCGACTGCACCGACTCGGAGGCGATGTCCAGCAGGTCGTCGGAGAGCTGGAAGGCGACGCCGATCGTCTCGCCGTAACCGGCGAGGGCTTCCACGTGCTCCGGGGCGGCACCGCTGAACATGCCGCCGAACCGGGCCGACGTGGCGATCAGGGAGCCCGTCTTCTCGGCGATCACGTGCAGGTAGTGCGCGACCGGGTCGTCGCCGGCGCGCGGCCCGACGGTCTCCGCGATCTGGCCGTGCACGAGTCGGGCGAAGGTCCGCGCCTGCAACCTGACCGCTTCCGGGCCCAGGTCGGCCGCGATGTCCGCGGCCCGGGCGAAGAGGTAGTCACCGACCAGGATGGCCACCGAGTTGGTCCAGCGGGAGTTCGCGCTCGGCGCGCCCCGGCGCACGGCCGCCTCGTCCATCACGTCGTCGTGGTAGAGCGTGGCCAGGTGGGTGAGCTCCATCACCACGGCCGCCGGAACCACCCGCGGGCTGGTGGGGTCGCCGAACTGGGCGCCCAGCGCCACCAGCAACGGCCGGAACCGCTTCCCGCCGGCCTCGACGAGGTGCCGGGCGGCCTCGGTGACGAACGGGTCGGCGCTGGCCACACTGGCCCGCAACTCGACCTCGACCCCGTCCAGCAGACCCAGCACGGACGCCTCGACGCGGGGATCGGCGAGATGGAGGCCGAGCGCGCCGAACTGACTCGTGCTCGCCCGACCCCGGCGACCGCCGGAACCGGTGGCACCTGAACGCTGGCCAGCCGGAATCACCACGCATCAACCATGCCACACCCCTTCTACCTGCTCCGGGCGGGGGATACGCACGGGGGCCGGCACGCGAACGCGTGCCGGCCCCCGGATTGCCGAGGCTCTGGTCAGCGCACGAAGTCGGCGGCTCCGGTGGCCAGGTCGAGCAGCGGCGCCGGGGCGATGCCCAGCACCAGGGTGGCCAGCACGCCGATCATCAGCGCGGCGGAGGTGAGGCCGCCGGGCACGGTGACGGTCGGCGTGGACTCGCCCGGCTCGGACAGCCACATCATCACCACGACCCGCAGGTACGGGAAGGCCAGCACCATGCTGGTCAGCACACCGGCGATCACCAGCCAGGCGTGACCGCTGTCCAGCGCCGCCCCGAAGACCGCGAACTTGCTCATGAAGCCGCTGGTCAGCGGGATGCCGGCGAAGGCCAGCAGGATGAACGTGAACAGCCCGGCGAAGAACGGCGAGCGTCGTCCCAGCCCGGCCCAGCGGGACAGGTGGGTGGCCTCCCCGTCGTCGTCCCGGACCAGGGTCACCACCGCGAACGCGGCCAGCACCGAGAAGCCGTACGCGACCAGGTAGAACATGGTGCCGGCGAGCCCTTCGCGGCTCGGCGCCAGCACGCCGACCAGCAGGTAGCCGGCGTTGGCGATCGAGGAGTACGCGAGCAGCCGCTTGATGTCGGTCTGGGTGACCGCGAGCACCGCGCCGACCAGCATGGTCAGCACCGCCACCGTGCCGAGCACCGGAGTGAAGTCCCAGGCGGCGCCGGCGAACGCGACGTGGAAGACACGCAGCAGCGCGCCGAACGCGGCGACCTTGGTGCAGGCGGCCATCAAACCGGTGACCGGGGTCGGCGCGCCCTGGTAGACGTCCGGCGTCCACACGTGGAACGGGGCCGCCCCGGCCTTGAAGAGCAGGCCGATGGCGAGCAGCGCCATGCCGGCGAAGAGCAGCACCGGGCTGGCCGGCGACTCGGTCACCGCCGCGTTGATGGTGGCGAAGTCGACCCCGGCCACCCGACCCGGGATGCCGGCGGTGAAGCCGTAGATCAGCGCCACGCCGAACAGGAAGAACGCCGAGGCGTACGCGCCGAGCAGGAAGTACTTCATCGCCGCCTCCTGGCTCAGCAGCCGCCGGCGACGAGCCAGCGCGCAGAGCAGGTACAGCGGCAGCGAGAAGACCTCCAGCGCGATGAACATCGTCAGCAGGTCGTTCGCCGCCACGAAGATCAGCATGCCGCCGATCGCGAACGTGGTGAGCGGGTAGACCTCGGTGAGCCCGTTGCGCCCCTCGGCCTGCCGCCGGTCGTCGGCCGACTCGGCGGTCACCGCGGCCTGGGCGACGAACGCCCCGCCGCGCTCCACCGAGCGGTCACCGATCAGCAGCAGCGCCATCGCAGCCAGCACCAGGATCGCGCCCTGGAGGAAGAGCGTCGGACCGTCCACCGCGAGGGCCTGACCGGCGGTGATGATCCGGTCGTCGGCGTTGAGGACGACCATCGTCAGCGCGGCGAGGACGGCCAGCAGGGCCAGCGTCAGCTGCACGACGTGCCGCAGGCGCCGGGGAACGAAGGCCTCGACCAGCACGCCGAGCAGGGCGACGCCCAGCATGATCATGATCGGGGCGAGCGCCGCGTAGTTGAGCGACGGCAGTTTCAACTCGGTCACTGGGCCGACCTTTCGTTCACGACTGCGGGGCTCGCAAGCTCACTCCTCGCGTTCACCGGCCTGCCTCCTGGACGGTGCCGCCCACCGACGGGGCGGGGTCGGTCCTGCCGATGTCGTCCATGGTCGCCTGGACGGCGGGGTTGATCACGTCAGTGACCGGCTTGGGGTAGAAGCCGAGCAGCACGATCAGCGCGATCAGCGGGGCGACCACGACCTTCTCGCGCAGGTTGAGGTCCTTACGCATGCCGTCGACCTCGGTCAGTGCCGGGTTGAGCGTGCCCTGGGTGGTGCGCTGGATCATCCACAGCACGTACGCGGCCGCGAGGATGATGCCGAGCGTGGCAATGACCGCGACCGGCTTGTTCACCGTGAAGGTGCCGATCAGCACCAGGAACTCGGAGATGAACGGCGCGGTGCCGGGCAGCGCGAGCGAGGCGAGACCGGCGAAGAAGAGCACCCCGGCGAGCAACGGAACCAGCTTGCCGGCACCACCGAAGTCACTGATCAGGGCCGAGCCGCGCCGGGTAATCAGCATGCCCACCACCAGGAAGAGCAGGCCGGTGGCCAGACCGTGGTTGAGCATGTAGAGCACCGCGCCGGTGCCGGCCTGGGTGGTGAAGGCGAAGATGCCCACCCCGATGAACCCGAAGTGCGCGATCGAGGTGTACGACACCAGCCGCTTGAGGTCGTTCTGGCCGACCGCCAGCAGCGCGGCGTAGACGATGCCGATCACGCCCAGCGCCAGCGCCCACGGCGCGAACCACTTCGACGCCTCGGGGAACAGCGGCAGGCAGTAGCGCAGAATGCCGAACGTGCCGACCTTGTCCAGCACGCCGACCAGCAGCGCCGCGGCGCCCGCCGGTGCGGCGCCACCGGCGTCCGGCAGCCACGTGTGGAACGGGAAGAACGGCGCCTTGATGGCGAACGCGAGGAAGAAGCCGAGGAACAGCCAACGCTCGGTGCCGGTGCTGATGTCGACCTGCGACAGCGCCTGCCAGTCGAAGGTCTTCCCGCCGACCACCCACAGCCCGATCACCGCGGCCAGCATGAACAGGCCGCCGACGAGCGAGTAGAGGAAGAACTTCACCGCCGCGTACTGCCGCTGGTGGCCGCCGTAGCTGCCGATCAGGAAGTACATCGGCACCAGCATGACCTCGAAGAACACGTAGAACAGGAAGACGTCGGCGGCGGCGAAGACGCCGATCATCGTGCATTCGAGGACCAGCAGCAGCGCGAAGTAGACGGGCACCGACCGCTTCGACGACTCCGCGTCGTGCCAGGACGCCAGGATCACCAGCGGAACCAGCACCGCGATCAGCATCAGCATCACCAGCGCGATGCCGTCGGCGGCGAAGGTGAAGCTGACGCCCCAGTTCGGGATCCACGAGTACGACTCGCGGAACTGGAACCGGTCACCGCCGGCGTTGAAGCTGACCCACATCACCACCGAGAGCACCAGCACCAGCAGCGACCAGGCGAACGCCACCTGCTTGGCCAGCTCCGGCCGGTGGCGCGGCAGGAACGCCACCACCAGGGCGCCGACCAGCGGCGCCACGGTGAGCACCGAGAGGAACGGGAAGTTGGACATTATTCGGCCTTACCTCCGTCGTCACTGCGTGGTCCGCCGGCGGGGGCGGCCGGAAAGAGGTCGATCACGCCAACCACCCGGCCTGCACCGCCAGGAACGCCGCCATCACCAGCAGCGCACCGGCCAGGATCGAGGTGGCGTACGAGCGGACGAAGCCGGTCTGCAGCCGCCGGAGCCGGGCCGAGCCACCGCCGACCGCGGCGGCGAGCCCGTTGACCAGTCCGTCGACGCCCCGGTTGTCGAGGAAGACCAGCGCCCGGGTGAGGAAGATGCCCGGCTTCTCGAAGACCGCCTCGTTGACCGTGTCGGTGTAGAGGTTGCGCCGGGCGGCGGTGACCAGTACGCCGGCCGGCTGCGGCGCGGTGGCCGTACCGGCCCGGAACAGGAACCAGGCGAGCCCGGCGCCCAGCACGGTGACCAGCAGTGAGAGCACCGTGATCACCGTGTGCGAGAGGACCGGTTCGTGCGCCTCCTCGTGGGCGCCCAGCCCGGCGGTCGCCGTCAGCCAGTCCGGGACCGAGGTGGCGAGCAGGAAGCCGGCACCGACCGAGCCGACCGCCAGCAGGACCAGCGGGATGGTCATCAGCGCGGGTGACTCGTGCGGGTGTTCGATGTCCTCGGTCCAGCGCTTCGGGCCGTGGAAGGTGAGCACGAAGAGCCGCGTCATGTAGAACGCGGTCAGCCCGGCGCCCAGCAGAGCAGCCCCGCCGAAGAGCCAGGCGGTCCAGTCCGACCGCTCGAAGGCGGCCACGATGATCGGCTCCTTGGAGAAGAAGCCGGAGAACGGGAACATGCCGATGATGGCCAGCCAGCCCATCATGAAGGTCAGCCAGGTGATCTTCATGTACTTCGACAGCCCGCCGAAGCGGCGGATGTCCACCTGGTCGTTCATCCCGTGCATGACCGAGCCGGCGCCCAGGAACATGTTGGCCTTGAAGAAGCCGTGCGCCAGCAGGTGCACGATGGCCAGCGCGTACGCCGCGCCGCCCAGGCCGACGCCGAGGAACATGTAGCCGATCTGGCTCACCGTCGACCAGGCGAGCACCCGCTTGATGTCGTCCTTGGCCGCGCCGATGATGCAGCCGATCAGCAGGGTGAGCGCGCCGACGCTGACCACCACGAGCTGGAGCGTCGAGTTGGCGGAGAAGATCGGGTTGGACCGGGCGATCAGGTAGACGCCCGCGGTGACCATGGTGGCGGCGTGGATGAGCGCCGACACCGGGGTGGGGCCCTCCATCGCGTCCGGCAGCCACGCCTGGAGCGGGAACTGGCCGGACTTGCCGGTCGCGCCGAGCAGCAGCAGCAGGCCGAGCACCAGCACGGTCGAACCGGCCAGCGCGCCGACGCCGTTGAACACCTCGTCGTACTGGGTGGTGCCCAGGGTGGCGAACATGATGAAGATGCCGATGGCCAGGCCGGCGTCGCCGACCCGGTTCATCAGGAAGGCCTTCTTGCCGGCGGTGGCGGCGCTCGGCCGCTCGTACCAGAAGGAGATCAGCAGGTACGACGCCAGACCGACGCCCTCCCAGCCGAAGTACAGCATCACGTAGTTGTTGCCGAGCACCAGCAGCAGCATGGCCGCGACGAACAGGTTGAAGTACGCGAAGAACCGGCGGCGGCCGGCGTCGTGCGCCATGTACTCCACGGCGTACAGGTGGATCAGGAAGCCCACGCCGGTGATCAGCAGCACGAAGACGGCGGCCAGCGGGTCGAACAGCAGGCCGAAGTCGACCCGCAGATCACCGACGGCGATGAAGTCCCAGAGGCTCAGCTCGACCGACTTGTTCTCCAGGCCACGCAGCTGGAAGAAGGAGGCCAGGCCGAGCACAAACGCGGCACCGATGGCGGCGACGCCCAACCAGTGCCCCCAGCGGTCGGCCCGCCGGCCGAGCAGCAGCAGGATGGCCGCGCTGACCAGCGGGATCGCCACGAGCAGCCAGACGCTGCTGAGCAAGCCCGTGGCACCGGCGTACTGCACAGTCTCTTCCACTTGCTTGCCCCTTAGTACTTGAGCAGGTTGGCGTCGTCGACGCTCGCGGAGCGTCGAGTCCGGAAGATCGACATGATGATCGCGAGACCGACCACGACCTCAGCCGCCGCCACCACCATCACGAAGAACGCCATGATCTGACCGTTGAGGTCACCGTTGATCCGGCTGAAGGTGACCAGCGTCAGGTTGGCCGCGTTGAGCATCAGCTCCACGCACATGAACAGCACGAGCGCGTTGCGCCGTACGAGCACCCCGGCGGCGCCGATGGTGAACAGCACCGCGGCGAGTACCAGGTAGTAGTTCGGCTCGACCGAGAAGAACCCGTCCATTACTTGTCCGTCCCCTTCAGCGTGGTCTCCTCGGCGGTCAGCTCACGCTGCGGAAGGATCGCCGGGGTGCTGCGGTCGGTCAGGCGGCCGTCGGGCAGCCGGGCCGGGGTGGCCACCGAGGAGGAGGTCGCGAAGATTCCGGGGCCCGGCTTGGGACCGGGATAGCTGCCCGGAGCGAAGCGCGCCCGCATGGTGGCCGGCTGGTCCATCTTGTCCTGCTTACGTCGCTCGACGTGCGCCAGCACCATGGCGCCGACCGCGGCGGTGATCAGCAGCGCCGAGGTCAGCTCGAACGCGAAGACGTACTTGGTGAACAGCAGCCGGGCGATGCCTTGCACGTTCCCCTCCGCGTTGGCCTGCTCCAGGCCGACCGCGGTGGTCTGGTCCAGCGCCTGGTAGAGGCCGCTGCCGATCAGGCCGGCGAAGCCCAGCCCAAGCACGATCGCGGCGACCCGCTGGCCGCGCAGCGTCTCGATCAGTGAGTCCGAGGAGTCCCGCCCGACCAGCATCAGCACGAACAGGAAGAGCATCATGATCGCGCCGGTGTAGACGATGATCTGCACCATGCCGATGAACGGACCGGCCTGGAGCACGTAGAACACGCCCAGACAGAGCATGGTCAGCACCAGCCAGAGCGCCGAGTGCACGGCGTTGCGCGCCGCCACCATGCCGATCGCCCCGATCAGCGCCAGCGGGGCGAGGATCCAGAAGGTGACCGCCTCGCCGCCGGGCACCGAACCCGCCGCGGCGAGCACCGTCTCCGTTGTCATGCTCCGTCTCCCTTGCCCGCGCCGGCTCGCTGGGCCGCCTGCTCGGCGCCCGGGAACGTCACGCCGGGGTGCTCCTCGACCTGGTAGCGGCCGGGGCCCATCGGGGACGTCTCGGCCCCGGCGGAGGTGCCCGGGTTGTCCAACGCGCCCACGTAGTAGTCCTTCTCGCTGTCGCCCAGACGCATCGGGTGCGGCGGCTGCTCCATGCCTTCGAGCAGCGGCGCGAGCAGCTGCTCCTTGGTGAAGATCAGATCCTGCCGGTTGTCCCGGGCCAGCTCGTACTCGTTGCTCATGGTGAGCGAACGGGTCGGGCAGGCCTCGATGCACAGCCCGCAGAAGATGCACCGGGCGTAGTTGATCTGGTAGACGCTGGCGTACCGCTCGCCCGGCGAGAAACGCTGCTCGTCGGTGTTGTCGCCACCCTCGACGAAGATCGCGTCCGCCGGGCAGGCCCAGGCGCACAGCTCACAGCCGATGCACTTCTCCAGCCCGTCCGGGTGCCGGTTGAGGATGTGCCGCCCGTGATAGCGCGGCGCCGACACCGGCGGCTTGAACGGGTAGTCGGTGGTGACGACCTTCCTGAACATGTGCGAGAAGGTGACCCCGAAGCCCTTGAACGTTCCGGTGATCGTGCCCACGTCACACCTCCCTGGAGTCCGAGCCGGTGGCGATGTTGGCCGGCTCCCGCTCGGCGACCACGCGCGTGATACGCGGGCTCGGTGGTACCTGAAGATCCATCGGTGGCAGCGGGAAGCTCCCGTACGGGCGGCTGTCCACCTGTTCCTGAGTCGTCGGCTTCGGCTGCGGTCGGCGGCTGGGCCAGAACAGCGTGGCGATCAGCAGGATGCCGGCCGGGATGCCGACCGCGATCATCTTGCCGCGCGCGTCCCAGTCCTCGATGGAACGCAGGCCCGACAGGACCAGGATCCAGACCAGGTTGATCGGCAGCAGCACCTTCCAGCCGAAGCGCATGAACTGGTCGTACCGCAGCCGAGGCAGCGTGCCGCGCAGCCACACGAAGACGAAGACCAGCGCGATCACCTTGCCGAAGAACCAGAGCATCGGCCACCAACCGGAGTTGGCGCCCTCCCAGATGGTGATCGGCCACGGCGCACGCCAACCGCCGAGGAACAGCGTGGTGGTGACCGCGGACATGGTCACCATCGCGACGTACTCGCTGAGCATGAAGAGCGCGAACTTCAGCGAGCTGTATTCCGTCATGAAGCCGGCGACCAGCTCCGACTCGGCCTCGGGCAGGTCGAACGGCGCCCGGTTGGTCTCACCCACGGTGGCGATGAAGAAGATGATGAAGCTGGGCAGCAGCAGGATCGCGTACCAGCCCGGCGCCGGGATCTGCTGGCCGAAGATGGACAGCTGGGTGCCGTGGCCCTGGGCGGCGACGATCCCACTGGTGCTCATCGTGCCGGCGGTCATGAACACCGCCACGATGGAGAGCCCCATGGCGACCTCGTAGGAGATCATCTGGGCGCTCGACCGCAGGCCGCCGAGGAGCGGGTACGTCGAGCCGGAGGCCCACCCGCCCAGCACGATGCCGTAGACGCCCATCGAGGAGCAGGCCAGCAGCAACAGCACCGCCACCGGCACGTCGGTGACCTGCAGCGGCGTGTGGTGGCCGAAGATGCTCACCATCGGGCCGAACGGCACCACCGCCAGCGCGGTGACCGCGCAGATCACCGAGATGGTCGGGGCGAAAAAGTAGACGACCTTGTCGGCCGCCTTCGGCAGGATGTCCTCCTTGAAGGCCATCTTCAAACCGTCGGCGAGGGTCTGCAGCAGGCCGAACGGGCCGACCTGGTTGGGGCCGGGCCGCACCTGCATGTAGCCCACCACGCGCCGCTCGAACCAGACGCCGAGCAGGGTGGCCACCAGACCGAAGGCGAACGCGAAGACGATCTTGATGAGAACCAGCCACCACGGATCCCGACCGAAGTCGGCCAGCGTCGGGTCCTGGGCCAGGTAAGACGGGCTCACTGGTTACCCCCAGCGTTGAGGAGCGGACCCGGGAGACCGGCCTCGTCCGCCGCCACCCGCCCGGCCGGGACGGCCGCGCTCGGTGCGGGGACGGAGATCCGCACGACCGCGCCGGACGTCGCCCCAAGGCTGCGTCGCACGGTCGAACCCGGTGAGTTGGTCGGCAGCCAGACCACGTCGTCCGGCATCTCGGTGAGCTCCGCCGGCAGGGTCAGCGCCCCCCGGTCGGTGCCCACCGTGACCGGGTCGCCATCGGCGACCCCGAGCGCCTCGGCGGTGCCCTTGCCCAGCCGGACCACCGGCGGGCGGGCGGTGCCGGCGAGGTGCTCGTCGCCGTCGGTCAGGGTGCCCAGGTCGACAAGCTGGTGCCAGGTGGCCAGCACGGCCTCCCCGGCGCCCGGGCGCGGCGCCGTACCCGGCGCCACCGACGGCGGCGCCGGCCGCTGGGTGCGGGTCGCCGGCAGCGTGCCCAGCTCGCGGCGCACGCTCGGCACGTCCGCGGTGCCGAGCCGCACGTCGAGCAGCGCGGCCAGCGCGTCGAGCACCCGGCCGTCGGTCATCGCCGCGGTCTGCAGCACCGCCTCGAACGGACGAAGCCGACCCTCCCAGTCCAGGAAGCTGCCGGCCTTCTCGACCACCGGGGCGATCGGGAGCACCACGTTGGCCCGCCGGGTCACCGCGCTGCCGCGCAGTTCCAGGCTGACCAGGAACGGCACCGCGTCCAGGGCGGTCTCGGCGAGCCGCGGGTCGGCCAGGTCGGCCGGGTCGACCCCGCCGACCACCAGCGCGCCCAGCTGCCCGTTCGCCGCAGCCGCCAGGATCTGATCGGTGTCCCGACCGGCCTGGCTCGGGATCACCCCGGCCGGGATGTCCCACGCCTCGCCCAGCTCGGCGCGGGCGGCCGGCTCGGTGACCAGCCGTCCACCGGGGAGCAGGTTGGGCAGGCAGCCCGCGTCGACCGCGCCGCGGTCACCCGCGCGCCGCGGCACCCAGACCAACTTCGCGCCGGTACGCCGAGCCACGTCCGCCGCGGCGGAGAGCCCGCCCGGCACAGTGGCCAGCCGCTCGCCGACGATCAGGATCGCGCCCGGCGCGCTCAGCGCCTCGGCGACCGTGGCGTGCTCGGCGAGCACGCTCGCCTCCTCGCCCGGCACCACCCGGGCCAGCTTGGCACCAAGCTTCTCCAGGCCGCGGGTGGCGAACGGCGCCAGCGCGTACACCGTCAGGGTCTTCTTCAGGTACGCCTTGCGCAGCCGCAGGAAGAGGATCGGGCACTCCTCCTCCGGCTCCAGGCCGACCAGCACCACCGCCGGCGCGTTATCCACGTCGGTGTAGGTGACGTCGGTGACCCCGGCGACCGAGCTGGCCAGGAAGTCGGACTCCTCGCGGGAGACCGGTCGGGCCCGGAAGTCGATGTCGTTGGTGTTCAGCGCGACCCGGGCGAACTTCGCGTACGCGTAGGCGTCCTCGACGGTCAGCCGACCGCCGGTGAGCACCGCCGTGCCCTGCCCGCTCTCGCGGGCCGCGTGCAGCCCCTCGGCGGCCACCGTGAGCGCCTCACTCCAGGAGGCCTCGCGCAGCTCGCCGGTGCGCTCGTCGCGGACCAGCGGGGTGGTCAGCCGGTCGGTGGCCCGGGCGTACTGGAAGCCCCACCGGCCCTTGTCGCAGTTCCACTCCTCGTTCACCGCCGGCTCGTCGCCCGCCAGCCGGCGCAGCACCTTGCCGCGCCGCCAGTCGGTGCGCTGCCCGCAGCCCGCCGAGCAGTGCTCGCAGACGCTCGGGCTGGAGACCAGGTCGAACGGCCGGGCACGGAACCGGTACTGGGCACCGGTCAGCGCGCCCACCGGGCAGATCTGCACGGTGTTGCCGGAGAAGTAGGAGTTGAACGGCACGTCACCCGCGTCGCCCTCCTCGCCGTACGCGTCGTCCCGGTAGATGTTGATCTCCTCGGTGGACGACCGGCCCATCAGGTCGATGAACTTGTCGCCGGCGATCTCCTCGGAGAACCGGGTGCAGCGCTGGCAGAGCACGCAACGCTCGCGGTCCAGCAGCACCTGGCTGCTGATCGCCATCGGCTTCTCGTACTCCCGCTTGTGCTCGTGGAAGCGGGAGTCGGTGCGGCCGGTGGACATCGCCTGGTTCTGCAGGGGGCACTCGCCGCCCTTGTCACACATCGGGCAGTCCAGGGGGTGGTTGAGGAGCAGCAGCTCCATCACCCCCTCCTGCGCCTTCTTGGCCACCGGGGAGGTGAGCTGGGTGCGGACCACCATGCCGTCGGCGACGGCCTGTGTGCAGGAGGCGACCGGCTTGCGCTGCCCCTCCACCTCGACCAGGCACTGCCGACACGCGCCGGCCGGTGCCAGCAGCGGGTGGTCGCAGAACCGGGGGATCTCGGTGCCCATCTGCTCGGCGACCCGGATCAGCAGTGTCCCCTTGGGGGCGGTGACCTCGACGCCGTCGATGGTGAGGGTGACCGTGTCGGTCTGCTTGGCTACGTCCGTCATCAGTGAGCTCCAACCAGCTGCTTGTCGGAGAGCTTCGGCGCGGTCCGTCCCTCGATGTAGTCGAGGTAGTCCTGCTTGAAGTACTTCAGTGACGAGGTCACCGGGCTGGTCGCGCCGTCACCCAGGCCGCAGAACGAGCGGCCGAGGATGTTGTCGCAGGTGTCCAGCAGGGTGTCCAGGTCCTCGTGGGTGCCCTGGCCGGCGAGGATCCGCCGGTAGACCCGGACCATCCAGTAGTTGCCCTCCCGGCACGGGGTGCACTTGCCGCACGACTCGTGGTGGTAGAACTCCAGCCACCGGTAGGTCGCGTAGACCGGGCAGTCCTGGTCGGAGAAGATCTGGGTGGCCGTGGTGCCGAGGATCGACCCGGCCGCCGCCACCCCCTCGAAGTCCAGCGGCACGTCCAGATGCTCGGCGGCGAGCAGCGGGGTGGACGAACCGCCCGGGGTCCAGAACCTCAGGTTGTGCCCGGGCTGCATCCCGCCGGCCAGCTCCAGCAGCTCGCGCAGCGTGACGCCCATCGAGCACTCGTACTGGCCGGGGTTGGCGATCCGGCCGGAGAGCGAGTAGATCATCGGCCCGGACGACTTCTCGGTGCCCATGGTCTTCCACCAGTCGGCCCCGCCGAGCACGATCGGCGGCACGCTGGCGATGGTGCCGACGTTGTTCACCACCGTCGGGCTGGCGTACAGGCCGTGGGTGGCCGGGAACGGCGGGCGCAGCCGGGGCTGGCCCCGGAACCCCTCCAGCGAGTCCAGCAGCGCCGTCTCCTCGCCGCAGATGTACGCCCCGGCGCCCGAGTGCACCACCAGCTCCAGGTCGTAGCCGCTGCCCAGGATGTTGCGGCCGAGGTAGCCCTTGTCGTACGCCTCCTGGACCGCGTTGCGCAGCCGGCGCGCGGCGTGCACCGCCTCGCCCCGGATGTAGATGTAGGCGCGGTTGGCCCGGATCGCGTACGAAGCGATGATCACGCCCTCGACCAGGGAGTGCGGGTCGTGGGTCATCAGCGGCAGGTCCTTGCAGGTGCCCGGCTCGCCCTCGTCGGCGTTGACCACCAGGTAGTGCGGCTTGCCGTCGCCCTGCGGGATGAAGCCCCACTTGAGACCGGTGGGGAAGCCCGCGCCGCCCCGGCCACGCAGCCCGGAGTCCTTGATGAGCTGGATCAGGTCGTCCGGGTGGGCCTTGAGCGCCTTGCGCAGCGCAGCGTAGCCGTCCAGCTGCTCGTACGTGCCGATCCGCCAGGCGTCCGGCGACAGCCAGCGCTTGGTCAGCACCGGCGTCAGCTTGGCCAGCGTCTCCGGGCGGGGAGTGGTCACTTCTGGGCCCCCGTTTCGCTCGCGACGGTGGAGGTCGCGCCATCGGCGCTCGCCGACGCTTCGTTGAGGTTGCGCTCCTGCGCGCCGGTGGAGTCACCGGCGGGCTTGCCGTCACCGGCCGGCGCGTTGGTCGCCACACCGGCGGCCTCCGCCTCCTGCGCGTCGCGCGGGGTCGGCGGGGAGGTCTCCGCCGGCTGGCCGGCGCCGGCGTTGCCGGGCGTACCCGTCGGAGCGGACGCCCCGTCGCCACCCTTCACCGGGCTGACCTGCGGGGCGGGCGCCTCAACCGGCGTCGCGGCGGCCTCGGCCGCCTTCGCCTTGGCGGCCGCATTGTCCGCCTCCGCCTTGCTGCGGATCGGGGTGTTCGGGTCGAAGCCCGGCACCGAGACGCCGTGCTGCTGCGCCAGCCGCAACCCGCGCAGGGTGGGCTCGCCCGGCCCGCCGTCGGCGACCGCGCCGTCCCGCTCGTCGGCGAAACCGGCGAGCTGGACCGCCATCTCCTTGAGCGTGCAGAGCCGGGCGCCGCGGGTCGGCATCGGCCGGCCGCCGGCGCGCAGCTCATCGACCACGCCGACCGCGGTGGACGAGTCCACGCCGTCGAAGAAGTCGTAGTTGACGGTCATCACCGGGCCGTAATCGCAGGCCGCCAGGCACTCGGCGTGCTCCAGGGTGATCTTCCCGTCGGCGGTGGTCTCGTCGTGCCCGACACCGAGGTGCTCGGCGAGGGTGTCGTAGACCTCCTGGCCGCCGAGCACGTTGCACATCGTGTTGGTGCAGACGCTGACCAGGAAGTCGCCGGTCGGCTTGCGCTTGTACATGGTGTAGAAGGTGGCTACCGCGCCGACCTGGGCCTTGTTCAGCCCGAGCACCTCGGCGCAGAACGCGACACCGGCCGGAGAGACGTACCCCTCCTCCGACTGGACCAGGTGCAGCAGCGGCAGCAGCGCTGAGCGGGACCGGTCCGCCGGGTAGCGGGCGATGATCTCGCGCGCCCGCTCGCGCGTCGTGTCAGTGAAAGTCATCGGTCACAACCACCCATCACGGGGTCCAGCGAGGCGCCGCCGGCGATCACGTCGGCGATCAGGCCGCCCTCGGCCATCGCCGGGAGGGCCTGGAGGTTGACGAAGCTCGGTTCCCGGTAGTGCACCCGGTACGGCCGGGTGCCACCGTCGGAGACCGCGTGCACGCCCAACTCGCCGCGGGGCGACTCGATGCCGACGTACACCTGGCCCGGCGGGACCCGGAAGCCCTCGGTGACCAGCTTGAAGTGGTGGATCAGCGACTCCATCGACTGACCCATGATCTTCGCGACGTGCTCCAGCGAGTTGCCCATGCCGTCGACGCCGATGGCCAACTGCGCCGGCCAGGCGATCTTGCGGTCGGCGACCATCACCGGGCCCGGCCGGAGCCGGTCCAGCGCCTGCTCGACCAGCTTCATCGACTCCCGGATCTCGGCGAGCCGGACCAGGTAGCGGCCCCACACGTCGCCGTCGGGGTGGGTCGGCACGTCGAACTCGTACGTCTCGTAACCGCAGTACGGCATGGTCTTACGCAGGTCCCAGGCCAACCCGGCGGAACGCAGCACAGGCCCGGTGATGCCGAGCGCCACGCAGCCGGTCACGTCCAGCACCGCGACGTTCTGCGTCCGCTCGGTCCAGATCGGCTGGCCGGAGAGGAGGTCCTCGTACTCCTTGAGCTTCTTCGGCATCATCTTCAGGAACTCGCGGATCTTGACGATCGCCTCGTCCGGCACGTCCTGCGCCACGCCGCCCGGACGGACGTACGCGTGGTTCATCCGCAGGCCGGTGATGGTCTCGAAGATGTCGAGGATGTACTCCCGCTCGCGGAAGCCGTAGAGCATGATCGAGATCGCGCCCAGCTCCATGCCGGTCGTCGCCAGCCAGACCAGGTGCGACGAGATCCGGTTGAGCTCCATCATCAGCACGCGGATGGTGGTGGCGCGCTCGGTGATGTCGTCGGTGATGCCGAGCAGCTTCTCGACCGCCAGCGCGTAACCCGTCTCGTTGAAGATCGGCGCGAGGTAGTCCATCCGGGTCACGAACGTCGAGCCCTGGACCCAGTTGCGGTATTCGAGGTTCTTCTCGATGCCGGTGTGCAGGTAGCCGACGACCGAGCGGGCCTCGCGGACCGTCTCGCCCTCCAGCTCCAGGATCAGCCGCAGCACCCCGTGCGTGGACGGGTGCTGCGGACCCATGTTGACGATGATCCGCTCGTCGTTGATCGGGTCGGTGCTCGAGACGACCGAGTCCCAGTCCCCACCGGTGACGGTGAAGACCCTGCCCTCGGTGGTCTCGCGTTCGGTCGCGTAGTTCGACGTGGTCACTGGTAGGACCTCCTCCGGTCCGGCGGCGGGATCTCAGCGCCCTTGTACTCGACCGCCACGCCACCGAGCGGGTAGTCCTTGCGCTGCGGGTGGCCCTCCCAGTCGTCCGGCATGAGGATGCGGGTCAGGTTGGGGTGGCCGTCGAAGACGATGCCGAACATGTCGTACGCCTCCCGCTCCTGCCAGTCGGCGGTCGGGTAGATCGCCGTCACGCTGGGCAGGTGCGGGCTCTCCACGGAGACGGCGGCCTCCAGGCGGACCCGACGCCGGTAGGTCATCGAGGTGAGCAGGTAGACCACGTGCAGCCGGCGCTCGTCGGCGCCGAGGTAGTCCACGCCGGACACCGAGGAGCACAGCTCGAAGCGCAGCGCCAGATCGTCCCGCATCACCTGGCAGACCTCGGCGATGCGCTCCGGGCGTACGTGCAGGGTCAGCTCACCCCGGTCGACCACGACCTTCTCGATCGCGTCGCCGAAGGCCGGGTAGGCCTCCTCCAGCGCGTCGCGGACCTCGTCGAAATAGCCACCGTACGGCCGGGCGGCCTCCTCGATCGGCTCGCGCTGGCGGACCAGGCCGCCGTAGCCGGACACGTCGCCGGTGCCCTGGTTGCCGAACATCCCGCGGCCCGCCGGGCTGGCTGGCGGGTATTCGGCGGGGGCGGTGCTGCTGGCACCGGCCGGGGTGACCGGTACCGGCACGCCGCCGTCGTTGGGCTTGTCGGTGGGTGACGTCATTTGGGGCCTACCTGCGGGTGGAGGTGGTTCTGCGCGTTCATCCAGTTCTCGATTCGCAGCTGCTCCTCGCGCCCCTCGCGGACCGCCCGGGTCCACTCGGCACGCCGGGCCTTGTCGTTGCGGTACGAGGACGGCATGGAGCCGTAGGGCACGACCGGGACGTCGCCACGCTCCTGGCGGGCCGCCAGCATCTTGCGGCCGTTCGGGCCCAGCGGCTCGTACATGATCTTCTCGCGGAGCTTGAGGATCGCGTCGATCAGCATCTCCGGCCGGGGCGGGCAGCCGGGCAGGTACATGTCGACCGGTACGACGTGGTCGACGCCCTGCACGATCGCGTAGTTGTTGAACATGCCGCCGCTGCTGGCGCAGACGCCCATGGAGAGCACCCAGCGGGGCTCGGCCATCTGGTCGTAGATCTGGCGCAGCACCGGCGCCATCTTCTGACTCACCCGGCCGGCCACGATCATCAGGTCGGCCTGCCGGGGCGAGGCCCGGAAGACCTCCATACCCCAGCGGCCCATGTCGTAGTGCGGACCACCGGCGGCCATCATCTCGATGGCGCAGCAGGCCAGGCCGAAGGTGGCGCCCCACACGGACGACTTCCGGGACCAGTTGACCAGCTTCTCCACCGAGGTGAGCAGGACGCCGGCGGGAAGCTTCTCCTCGATGCCCATCTGACGTTCCTTCCTCAGTCCCAGTCCAGGCCGCCGCGCCGCCACACATAGGCGTACGCGACGAAGACCGCGACGATGAACAGGACCATCTCCACGAAGCCGAAGATCGGCAGAGCGTCGAACGAGACCGCCCAGGGGTAGAGGAAGATGATCTCGATGTCGAAGACGATGAAGAGCATCGCCGTCAGGTAGAACTTGATCGGGAACCGCCCGCCGCCGACCGGCTGGGGGCTGGGCTCGATGCCGCACTCGTAAGCCTCGAGTTTGGCCTTGTTGTAACGACGGGGACCGGCAAAGCGGGCGGCGCCAACGGAGAACAGCGAAAACGCCGCGGCGAGGGCAAACAGCCCGATGATCGGTGCGTAAGGCGAGAGCGTCATCGTTTTCTCCTGCTCGTCCTTCCCTGCCCTCGGTGCTTGACGAAAATCACACTATTCACGTCCCTCGCGGTGGCTGCCGGCGGGGGTCGATCTCTGTCCGGTCCGGGGCTGTGACCAGCACCGACACGGTCCATCTAGGCCGCTGGCGCTACCTTCGTCATCGCGTTGATGACCCGGTCCATCGCGTCCCCGCCACGCGGGTCGGTCAGGTTGGCCAGCAGCTTGAGTACGAAGCGCATCAGCGTCGGATGCGGCATTCCGTGCTTGGTGGCGATCCGCATGATTTCCGGACGACCGATCAGCTTCACGAAGATGCCGCCCAGCCGGTAGTAGCCACCGAGCCGCGCCTTCAGCTCGTTCGGGTACGCCATCAGCGCCCGCTCCCGCTCCGGGCCGGCGGGCCGCGCGAGGGCCTGCAACGCGACCTCCGCGGCCAGCTCGCCGGACTCCATGGCGTAGGCGATGCCCTCCCCGTTGAACGGGTTGACCATGCCGCCGGAGTCGCCGACCAGCAGCACGCCACGGGTGTAGTGCGGCACCCGGTTGAAGCCCATCGGCAGCGCGGCGCCGAGGATCGGGCCGTCGGCGTTGGCCTCGTCGGTCATTCCCCAGTCGACGGGCGTGTTCGCCAGCCAGTCGGTGAGCAGCCGGCGGTAGTTGGTCTTGCCGAACGCGGAGGACGAGTTGAGCACGCCGAGGCCGACGTTGACCCGCCCGTCACCGAGCCCGAAGATCCAGCCGTACCCGGGCAGCAGGTTGTCGCCGCTGTCCTTGCTGCGCAGCTCCAGCCAGGACTCCAGGTAGTTGTCGTCGTGCTTGACCGGGGAGCGGTAGTAGCGCCGGACGGCCACGCCGATCGGCCGGTCCTCCCGCTTGGCCAGCCCGAGAGCGAGCGGGAACCGGCCGGAGACCCCGTCCGCCGCCACGACCAGCGGCGCGTGGAAGGTGGCGGGCTCCTTGCCCGGGCCCACCTCGGCCTCGACGCCGGTCACCCGGCCGTCGCCGTCGAGCACCGGGCCGAGCACGTTGACGTTGGTCCGCAGCTTGGCGCCGGCGGCCACCGCCCGCTGGGCGAGCAGGTCGTCGAAGTCGAGTCTGGTGCGTACCAGCCCGTAGTTGGGGAAGCTGGCCAGCTCCGGCCAGTCCAGTTCCAGGCGCACCCCGCCGCCGATCACCCGCAAGCCCCGGTTGTGCAGCCAGCCGGCCTCGGGCGAGGTGTCCACGCCCATCCGGACGAGCTGGCGCACCGCGCGCGGGGTCAGCCCATCGCCGCAGACCTTCTCCCGGGGGAACTCGGTCTTCTCCAGCAGCAGCACCCGTACGCCGTGCCGCGCCAAGTGGTAAGCCGTCGCCGATCCACCGGGACCGGCGCCCACGACGATGACGTCGGCATCGTGTTCCACCGCGGTCATCCGCGCCTCCTCCCGCACGCTCGTGAAATGCTTCACAAGCCAGACGGGACGAGTGTATGACCGGCGTCATACCTGCCCAGGATCAGGGGTACCTAACTCGCAGATGTGACAGTCAACGACCGTCCACAGCAGGCAGGTGTCAGGCCGGACTGGGCGCGTCCAGGCCCGCGTCGACCCGGATGGTCTCCGGCAGGTGCTCGCGTAGCGCGCCGCCGGCCGCCCGGTCCAGCGCGGCCAACACCTCGGCGACGACCTGCCGGACGTCCGCCGGATCAGCGCCCGCCAGCGCGCGCAACTGCGCGATGAGTTCGGCCGCGTCGTCGTCGGTGGCGGCCACCGGGTCCGCCGGCTCTGCTCGGGTCATGCGGACGAGCGTACGACGCAAAGTGGACTAAAGACTGATATTCACGAAACCGGAATATCGTCGGTGTCGGTGTCGGTCGACGGCGCGGGCCGGACTACTCGCGGATGCCCCGGTGCAGGGCGACCACGCCGCCGGTCAGGTTGCGCCACGCCACCCGTCCCCAGCCCGCCGCCGCGACCCGCCCGGCCAGCGCGGCCTGGTCCGGCCAGGCCCGGATCGACTCGGCGAGGTAGACGTACGCCTCGGGGTTGCTGGACACCGTGCGGGCCACCACCGGCAGCGACCGCATCAGGTACGACAGGTAGACCGTCCGGAAGGCGGGGTTGACCGGGGTGCTGAACTCGCAGACCACCAGCCGCCCACCGGGCCGGGTCACCCGGGCCAACTCACGCAGGGCCGCGTCGGTGTCGTTGACGTTGCGCAGCGCGAAGGAGATGGTCACCGCGTCGAAGCTGGCGTCGGCGAACGGCAGCCGCAGCGCGTCTCCCGCCAGCAACGGCACCTCGGGCCGGGCCCGCTTGCCGGCATGCAGCATGCCGAGGGACAGGTCCGCACCGACCGCGTACGCCCCGGACTGCGCCAACTCCCGGGTCGAGACACCGGTGCCGGCGCCCACGTCCAGCACCCGCTCGCCCGGTCGCAGCCCGAGCGCCGCCCGGGTGGACCGACGCCAGGAGCGGTCCTGGCCGAAGGAGAGCACCGTGTTGGTCAGGTCGTATCGCTCGGCTACGCCGTCGAACATCGCGGCGACCTCGTGCGGCTGCTTGTCCAGGCTGGCGCGCTGGCCCTGCGGGGTACGGCTCACCCCTCCACTCTGCCAGCCGTCCGCCGCCCGACGGTCGCTGGGTGGCGCGGCAGGGATCCCGGCACACGAAAAGGGCGGGGTGGTCACCCACCCCGCCCGCACGTCGTGCCAGCGTCAGTCGGTCGACTTCTCGTCACCCGGGGCGACCAGGACGACCTTGCGCCGGCGGGAGAGCACCAGCAGCGCCCCGCCCGCGAGCAGGATCATGCCGCCGATGCCGCCGATCAGGCCGACCTGCACACCGGTCACCGGCAGCCCGCCGTCGTCGTCGCCACCACCGCCACCGCCACCCGCGCCCGGCGACGTGGTCGCGCCCGGGGTCGTCGTGCCGCCCGGGGTCGGCGTCGCCGTCACCGTGGGCGTGGAGGTCGCGGTGAGAGTCGGTGTCGGGGTCGGGGTCGGCTGCACGGTCAGGTCGACGAACACGTCGAACTGCGCGATGTTGTCCCCGTGGTCAGTTTCGGTGAACGCCCGGCGCTGCGCGCTGGTCGCCACCTGCGGCTGCTCCTCAGGGCTGCCCTGAGCGGCGTCCAGGCCGGCGGCGAAGAGGAACCCGGGCCGGAGCACCGGCTCGGTCACGTCCGCGCCGATCCGCACCCGCACCCGCACATCGGCGGTGTAGAACTGACCCGGCTTCAGCACCACGCCGGAGTCCTCGCAGTACGCGTTCGCCAGACCGTTCAGCGGCTGCTCCACGCAACCCTCCGGCAGCTCAGCGAAGGTGACGCCCGCCGGCAGCGTGAAGCCGTACGCCAGGCCGGTGGCCTTGCGGCTCCCGTCGTTGTAGACCGCCCAGTCCAGCGGGGCGGTCTCGCCAGGCCGGACCGACGTGCGACCGGCCTCGCCCGTCTCGTCACCGTCCACCACCACGTCGGCGTAGACGTCCTGCACCCAGGTGGTCAGGTCGTAGCCGGGCTTGGCCACGGTGATCTCATGCTCGACGGTGTTGTCGTCGGTGAAGGGATCGGCGGTGGCCGAGCTGACGGTGACCACCAGCGTGCCGGCCGCGCCGCGACCACCCGTCGAGAACAGCGGGATGCCGAAGTCCTCGGTGGTGCCGGCAGCCAGGTCGCCGAGGAGGCAGCTGAAGGTGGTGCCGGCGACCTCGCAGCCGTCCCAGGCGAGCACACCGACCTTGCGGTCCTTCAGGCCCTTGGTCTCAACGGTAACCCGGACGTCCTTGGCGTCGACCGTGCTCCTGGTGTTGTCCACCTGAAACTTGAACGGCTTGGCCTTGGCTTCCTTGACGCCCTTCGCCAACTCGTAGCTGAGCGGCACCAGGGCCAGGTCGGCCTGGTCGGCGGCCTGGGCCGGGGCGGCCACGGTGGCCAGGCCACCGGCCGCGAGCAGGGCCACGACGCCCGCGCGGGCCAGGGCCGAGCGGTGGAACGGTGTCATCGGTCCCCCGGGGATAGGGAAGAAAGAATGGTTGCGGAACGAGCGGACGTTATCGAAGGTCGATCTTCCGCGCCAGCCGGCGGGGCCGCTTTCATCCGTCCGGTCGGGAGGGAGCAGACGGTACGGGCGGAATGGTCACCCATCCCGCCCGTACCGCTGTGCGTTATGTGAACGGCCCGCACGGGCCGATGGAGGACTGTCTCGCGCCGTCGCTCGACCCGCACCATCAGACCACCCGCCACCAGCACGGTCGTGCCGATTCCACTGATCCGCCCATCGACGGTGCCGGCGGTCGCCGGTGTGGATCGTGCACGGTGACGAAGGGTATGAGGCGGCACGCTAGCCGCGCACGATCAACTCCACCACCCCTGACCGGCAGCTTGGCCGCCGCAGCGACCGGGACCACCCGGACCGCCGAGGCGGCCGGGCGGGAGCATGAGCCACGCTCAGCCGAACGGCCGGGCCTCGACCAGGATCAGTTGACCTCGACCAGCGGCAGGGAACGGCCGGCGCCGCCGCCGGGCAGCGCGATCGAGGAGAAGTGCGAGACCACCCGGTCGTCGGTCGGGTCGTCGGCCGGCGTGTGGTGCACGGCGAGCCGGTTGTAGAGGGTGTCCCGCTGCGCGGGAATCCGGTCCGCCGAGCGGATCATCCCGATCAGCTCGTGCAGGTTGGAGCGGTGCCGCGCTCCGGCCGAGGAGATGACGTTCTCCTCCAGCATGATCGAGCCGAGGTCGTCGACGCCCATGTGCAGCGCGAGCTGCCCGACGTCCTTGCCGGTGGTCAGCCAGGACGCCTGCAGGTGCGGCACGGTCTCGAAGAAGAGCCGGGCCACCGCGACCAACCGCAGGTATTCCAGCGTGGTCGCCTGGGTGCGGCCCTTGAGGTGGTTGTTCTCCGGCTGGTACGTCCATGGAATGAAGGACCGGAACCCGCGGGTGCGGTCCTGCACGTCGCGGATCATGCGCAGGTGCTCGATCCGCTCCGCGTGCGTCTCGCCGGTGCCCATCATCATCGTGGCGGTCGACTCGATGCCCTGCCGGTGGGCCAGCTCCATGACCTCCAGCCAGCGCTCACCCGACTCCTTGAGCGGCGCGATGGCCTTGCGGGGCCGCTCGGGCAGCATCTCCGCGCCGGCGCCGGCGATCGAGTCGAGGCCGGCGGCCTTGATCCGGGCGATGGCCTCGTCCAGGCTCACCCCGGAGACCTTGGCCATGTGCAGGATCTCGCTCGGCCCGATGGAGTGGATGACCAGCTGCGGGTACGCCTGCTTGACCGAGGCGAACAGCTCCTCGTAGTACTCGACGCCGTAGTCCGGGTGGTGCCCGCCCTGGAGCATCACCTGGGTCGCGCCCAGCTCGACCGCCTCACCGCAGCGGCGCAGGATCTCCTCGGTCGGGTGCGTCCACCCCTCAGCGTGCTTCGGCGCACGGTAGAACGCGCAGAACTTGCACGCCGTCACGCAGACGTTCGTGTAGTTGATGTTGCGGTCGATCAGGTACGTGACGACGTTGTCCGGGTAGCGCCGCCGGCGCACCGCGTCCGCCGCCTCGCCCAGCGGGTGGAAGGGCGCCTCGGTGTAGAGCAGCAGCGCCTCCTCGGGCGTGATCCGCCCGCCGTCCGCGCCACGCTGCAAGATGTCGTCGATCTCCCGGCTCACCGTCACACCCCGAGCCTACGTCGCCCGTTCACGGGCCGACACGCCCCTCCAGCTCCGGTGACGAGCGCCCCAGCGCCGGCCTGCGCAGCAGCGGGTCGTTGAATGCCCCGGCCGCGGCCCGGACGTTGGGGTCGATCTCCACGCGGAACAGGCGGGACAGCATCCTCACGCGTCGTAGTCGACCGTGAGCCTGTCGGTGGTCGGGCTGGACTGGCAGGTCAGGACGTAGCCGGCGGCCAGCTCGTCGGGCTCCAGGGCGTAGTTGCGGGCCATCGTGACCGCGCCGTCGACGACCTTCGCCTTGCAGGTCGAGCAGACACCGCCCTTGCAGGCGTACGGCAGCTCGCCGCGCACCTTCAGCGCGGCGTCCAGCACCCGCTCCTCGCGGCCCATCGTGAAACTCGACGACCGGCCGTCCAGCACGATCGTGACCTCGGCCCCGGCGCCCGCCTGGTCCGTGGGGCGGCGCACCGGCTCCGGTGGCGCGTCGACGTGGAACAGCTCGGTGTGCACCGACGACTCCGGCAGCCCGAGCTCGGCCAGCACGGCCCGGACGTCGACCACCATGCCGTACGGCCCGCAGAGGAACCACTCCTCGATGGCGTAGCCCGGCACGATCGTGCCCAGCAACCGGCCCAACCGCTCGGTGTCGATCCGCCCGGAGAGCAGCGGTGACTCGCCCTGCTCCCGGGAGAGCACGTGCACCAGGTGCAGCCGGGTGGGATACCGGTCCTTCAGGTCCGCCAACTCCTCGGCGAACATCACCGTGTTCGCCGTGCGGTTGCCGTACACCAGGGTGAAGGTGCTGGCCGGCTCGACGGCCAGGGCGGTCGCGACCAGCGCGAGCACCGGGGTGATGCCGGAGCCGGCGACGACCGCGCCGTAGTGCCGCACACGGTCCGGTGCGAAGGCCGTGGTGAAGGTGCCCAGCGGCGGCAGCACCTCGACGGTGTCGCCATGGCGCAGCGCGCCGCAGGCGAACGCCGAGAAGGCGCCTCCGGGGACCTCCCGCACCCCGATCCGCAGCCGGCCGTGCCGGGCCAGGTCGTCCGGTGTGGAGCAGATGGAGTACGAGCGGCGCACGTCCGTGCCGTCCTCGGTCACCCGTCGCACGGTGAGGTGCTGACCCGCGCGGAACGCGAAGGTCTCCCGCAACTCCTCTGGTACGGCGAAGGTGACCGCCACGGCGTCGTCGGTGAGCCGGTCGACGGCGGCGACGGGCAGCGGGTGGAAGACCGGCCGGCGGCGGACCGGCCGGGTGATGGTGACTGTCACAGCGCCTTCAGGTGGTCGAAGGGTTCGGAGCAGGAGCGGCAGCGCCACAGCGCCTTGCACGCGGTGGAGCCGAACCGGCTGACCTGCTCGGTCTCTGGTGAGCCGCAGTGCGGGCAGCGGACCGCGAGGGTCAGCGGCACCACGCCGGCGGCGGGCACCGGGGCCGGCGGGGCGATCCCGGCGGCGGCGAGCTTCGCCCGCCCGCTGTCGGAGATCCAGTCGGTGCTCCACGATGGGCTGTAGACCGTGCGGACCTCGGCGTCCGGGTGACCGGCGAGCGCCAACGCGCGGCGGATGTCGGCCCGGATCACGTCCATCGCCGGGCAGCCGGTGTACGTCGGGGTGATGGTGACGACGACCCGCCCGCTGCCCGGATCCTTCTCGACCGCGCGCAGGATGCCCAGCTCGTCGATGGTGATCACCCGAATCTCCGGGTCCACCACGCTCGCCGCGGCCGACCTCGCGTCGCTCACCACTTAGCTCCGGGGTGTGCCCGGTGCAGCACCTGCATCTCGGCGAGCAGGTACGACAGGTGCTCGGTGTGCACGCCCGTCCGCCCGCCGGCCGGCGCCCAGCGGCCCTCGGGCCGGGTGAGCGTCGCCTCGGCCAGCACCGGGCCGACGGTGTCGTCGAACGCCGACCGCAAGGTGGCCGGGTCGACCGGCGTCTCCGGATCAGCGGCGAACAGCTCGTGGGTGTACGGCCAGACCTGGTCGACGGCCGCCTGCATCCGACGGTGCGACTCCTCGGTGCCGTCGCCGAGCCGCTTCACCCACAACGCGCCGTGGTCCAGGTGGTACGCCGACTCCTTGCGCGCCTTGGCGCCGATCGCGGCCAGCCGCTCGTCCCGGCACCCGGCCAGCGCGGTGTACAGCGGTAGCTGGTACGCCGCCAGGAAGAACAGCTTCGCCATGGTCACCGCGAAGTCGCCGTTCGGTAGCTCGACCAGGAGCGCGTTGCGGAACTCGCGGTCGTCGCGCAGGTACGCCAGCGCGTCCTCGTCCCGGCCGGCGCCCTCCAGCTCGCCCGCGTACGACAGCAGCAGGCGGGCTGCGCCGAGCTGGTCGAGGGCGATGTTCGCCAGCGCGATGTCCTCTTCCATCTCCGGCGCGCGAGTGGTCCATTCGGCCAGCCGTTGCGCGGCGATCAACGCGTCGTCGCCGAGGGCGAGGGTGAAGTCGACGGGGCCGTTCACGCCGCCACCTCGCTTCGCTCGGCGGCGCAACGCGCCGCGCCGCTGAGCTGACTGGTTCGCTCGCTCCGCCCGCTCACAGGTGGGCCACCCCGTCCGGCACCTCGTAGAAGGTGGGGTGGCGGTAGACCTTGTCGGCGGCGGGGTCGAAGAAGGCGTCCTTCTCGTCCGGGCTGGACGCGGTGATGGCGCTGGCCGGCACCACCCAGATCGACACGCCCTCCTGCCGCCGGGTGTAGAGATCCCGGGCGTTGCGCAGGGCCAGCTCGGCGTCGGGGGCGTGCAGGCTGCCGACGTGGGTGTGCGACAGCCCGCGCCGGGCCCGCACGAAGACCTCCCACAACGGGGTGTTCTCGGTACTCACGCCGCCACCTTCTCCCTCTGTCCAGCCCGCTTGGCGGCGTACGCCGCGGCGGCCTCGCGCACCCAGGCGCCCTCGGCGTGCGCGGCCCGCCGGCGCGTCATCCGCTCCCGGTTGCACGGCCCGTCGCCGGAGATCACCCGCATCAACTCGTCGTAGTCCGGCTGCGTGTAGTCGTACGCCTGCCGCTCCTCGTTCCAGCGCAGGTCCGCGTCGGGGATGCGGAGCCGCAGGACCTCCGCCTGCTGGACGCACATGTCCACGAAGCGCTGGCGCAGATCGTCGTTGGAGAAGCGCTTGATCTTCCAGGCCATCGACTGCGTGGAGTGCGTGGAGTTGCCGTCCGGCGGACCGAACATGGCCAGCGACGGGTACCACCAGCGGTCCACCGCGTCCTGGGCCATCGCCTGCTGGGCCGGGGTGCCGTGCGACAGGGTGTGCAGGATCTCGTAGCCCTGGCGCTGGTGGAACGACTCCTCCTTGCAGACCCGGATCATCGCCCGCGCGTACGGGCCGTAGGAGCAGCGGCACAGGGGCACCTGGTTGACGATCGCCGCGCCGTCCACGAGCCAGCCGATCGCGCCCATGTCAGCCCAGGTCAGCGTGGGGTAATTGAAGATCGAGCTGTACTTCTGCCGCCCGTCGAGCAGCAGCCGGACCAGCTCGTCCCGGCTGATGCCGAGGGTCTCGGCGGCGGCGTAGAGGTAGAGGCCGTGGCCCGCCTCGTCCTGCACCTTGGCCAGCAGGATCGCCTTGCGCTTGAGCGAGGGCGCCCGGCTGATCCAGTTCCCCTCCGGCTGCATGCCGATGATCTCGGAGTGGGCGTGCTGGGCGATCTGCCGGATCAACGTCTTGCGGTACGCGTCCGGCATCCAGTCCCGCGGCTCGATCTTCTGCTCCGCGTCGACCACCGCGGTGAAGTACGCCGCCAGGTCCTCGTCCGGCGCGGGGCCGCCGCGCCGCTGCCGCGCGGCTGCGGCGCGTAGCTCCGCCTCGGCCGCCTCGACCTCGCCGAGCAGGCCGCCGCCGGTTGCGTCGTCCGGGGCGGAGAAGTCATTGCCATACATGAGGACAAGTGTTACAGCTTGCGCCCCGATGCACCAGGGGGTGTAACAGGAAACCCGAGTCACGTTCGGTCACTCCTGGGCGCTTCCTTCTTTACCCAGGGCGACCGCGTCGGCTATGACTTGGCTCACTCGGCAAAGGTGAATCCGCCTAGAAGCCTCATACCGGCGCGACATCCCACCTTTATCGCGCTTTGCCAGGTGTCGGGCTCTGGCGGTCGGCCGGTCCGGACGTACACTTCTGCCGGTCACACGATCGGCTGCCCAGAATCGCCGTCTCCACAGAGGCCACCTCCCCCGGCCTCGGCGATCGCACCGGTCGCCCCGGACAACAAGCCGGTCTCCCCCGGCCCTGACATCTGGAGCTCACCCAACTCATGCGATCCCGCGTGATCATGGTGTTCGCCGTCGTGGCGGTCCTGCTCGGTGGCGTCCTGCTGGTCCCCGCCGCGTACGCCCGGCTCGCCGGCGACGGCAGCGGTGGAGGCGGAGGCGGCGCCGGGAGCGTCGCCGCGCCCGCACCGACCCCACCGCCACCACCCACACTCGCCGCTGGCCCGGTGTCGGTGGCCTTCAAGGGCGAGTTCTTCTCGTGGGCGTTGCTGGACCGGCAGACCGGCAAGATCTCCGGATCGTCGAACATGACCGCGACCAGCTCCACCGAATCGATGATCAAGGCCTGGATCGTCTCCGACTATCTGCGGCAGCTCAAGGACAAGGAGCCGACCGCGTCGCTGAAGGAGGCGGCCCGGCTCGCGATCATCGACAGCAACGACACCGCGGCCAACAAGGTCCATGCCGCTGCGGGCGGCTCGTACAAGGCGTCGAAGAGCAGCAAACCCGACGCGGTGATCCAGCGTGCGATCACGATCTGCGGGCTGACCGACACCAAGCGCGGCAACGTCGAGCCCTACACCGGCTACTGGAGCTTCACCCGGATGTCCCCGCGCGACGCGGTCCGGCTCGGCGACTGCATCGCCGACGGCAAGGCCGCCGGCCCGAAGTGGACCAAGTGGGTGCTGGATCAGATGAGCAAGGTCCGGGGCACCACCGCGAAAAAGGACCAGAAGAGCGAGTACGGCGGTGGCCGCTGGGGCATCATCAACGGCCTGCCAAAGTCGATCACCGCCCAGGGTCCGGTCAGCATCAAGAACGGCTGGACGCCGATCAACTACGACGGCAACTGGCACGTCAACTGCCTCGCGGTCAACGGCAAGTGGAGCCTCGCGGTGATGCTGCGCTACCCGATCAAGAGCGGGCTGGACTACGGCGCGCAGGTCTGCGCCAGCGTGGCCACCCAGCTCGTCACCCCGCAGCCCGGCGCCGCGCTCAAGGTGCCGCAGCAGCCGGTCGGGAAGCTCTGATGGCCGGCAACCGTCGGGCCGAGCGTCGCGGCGGTCGCGAGGCGTCCCCGCTGCGGATGATCGCGATCGCGGTCGTCCTGATCGGGCTGGTCCTGGTGTCGCTGCGGCTGCTGCCCGGGTCGCCCTTCGAGTCGGCTGCCGCCGTCCGGTGGGGCGACGCCGGAACGACCAGCGACCGGTCCACCGGCGGGGCCACCAACCGCAGCGCCCGTCAGCCGGCCATGCCGCCGAGCGCCAGTCCCAGCCCGTCCCTGGAGCCGCTGCCGTTCCAGGCCAAGGACCTCAAGCTCGACATCGAGGGCTGGTACTCCTGGAGCGTGCTCGACCGTCGGACCGGAAAGATCATCGGCTCCAAGAACATGGACGAGACCAGCACCACCGCTTCGATGATCAAGTCGTGGATCGTCGCCGACTACCTGCGCCGCACGGCCGACGCCGGCGACACCCCGAGCGACGCGAAGCTCGCCGACGCGACACGGATCATCCGGGACAGCGACAACACCCGCGCCGAGCAGTTCTACAACTCGGTCGGCCGCGCCGCCTCGATCCGGCGGCTGCTCACCATGTGCAAGCTAACCGACAGCAGCGTCGCCCCCGATGGCGGCTGGAGCCGCACGGCGCTCTCCCCTCGGGACACCGCCCGGCTGGGCAACTGCATCGCCGACGGCACCGCCGCCGGACCGAAGTGGACCAAGTGGCTGCTCAACGAGATGCGGCTGGTGCGCGGCGCCGGTGACTTCGGCATCCGCAAGGCGTTCCCAGCGGCGGAGCGGAAGCAGATCGCCATCAAGAACGGGTGGATCGACCGGACCAGGGAGCAGGAGATGCACATCAACTGCCTGGCCATCGGCGACACCTGGACGATGGGCGTGATGGTCAAGTACCCGATCGGCATGGGCTACGACTACGGCATGAAGAACTGCGAGAAGATCACCGAGGCCCTGCTCCGCCCCGGCGTCTGACCCACGCTCCACGGCCGCGCCTGGCGGGCCAGGCCGCTCGGCGCGAAACCGGGGGCTCAGCCCGCTCGGCGCGGATCCGGCGGCTCAGCCCGCGAAGAACTCCGGGCCGCCTTCCGGCAGCGCCGGGACCTCGCCGAGCGCGGCAGCCCGCCGGGCGAACTCCCGCAGACCGGCGACCTGCCGGTCACCCAGCGAGAAGTCCAGGGTCCGGAAGTACGTGGCCAGCGTCGCGGCGTCGAACGTCTCCCAGCGGGCCGCCGCTTCCGCAACCTGGTCCAGCTCGGCCAGGCAGAGGTCACGCGAGCGCAGGAACGCCTCGTGCACCTCCTTGACCAGCCCCGGGTGAGCGGCGGCGAAGTCGCGTCGGACCGCCCAGACCGCGAAGACCATCGGCAGGCCGCTCCACTCCCGCCAAGCCTGCCCGAGGTCGGTCACCGTGAGCCCCCGGCTCGGCGCCTCGTAGAGCGCCCGCAGCGCCACGTCACCGATCAGCACCCCGGCATCGGCCTCCAGCAGCATCTGGGTCAGGTCCGGCGGGCAGCGGAAGTAGTCGGGCCGGACGTTGTACCGCTCGGCGAGCAGCAGCTGGGCCAGCAGCACCCCGGTCCGTGAGGTGGAGCCGAGCGCCACCCGGGCGCCGTCCAGCTCACCGAGGGGGCGGGTGGAGACCATGTTGACCGAGAGCACCGGCCCGTCGCTGCCCACCGCCAGGCCCGGCAGGAGCAGCAGCTCGTCCGCGTGCCGCAGGTACTCCACCAGCGAGATCGGGCCGATGTCCAGGTCACCGGCGACCAGGGCGGCGTTCAACTGGTCCGGCGTTTCCTTGTGCAGATCCACGTCGAGCAGGGCACCGGAGCGCATCAGACCCCAGTAGATCGGAAGGCAGTTCAGGAACTGGATGTGCCCGACCCGGGGACGTGCGATGCGCTCAGCCATGATCCGACCGTATCCCTGGTCGGCGGCTCCGGCTCGGCGGGTCCGCCCGGAGTGGCCAACCCCGCATCCGGCCCGGTCCACCGCTGGTGCCGCGGTCCGCCCGGGTCGTTCGGCGACGGCCGGCGTACCACCCGCGCGACGACCGGCACGAAGGCCAGCACCACCAGCAGTCCGGCCCCGCCGGCCGCGGCGATCAGTGGCCGGGGCGGGACGACCGTGAGCAGCGCGCCGCCGACCAGAAAGCCGGTCATCGAGCCTCCCTGCACCGCCGCGCCGTAACTGGCGTACGCCCGGGCCCGCATCGCCTCCGGCACCCGCCGAGCGGTGAGCAGGTTGGCGAAGACGTTCTCGCCCCCGTTGGCCGCGCCCCCCACCAGCCAGAGCGGCACCAGCAGGCTCGCCGCCGGCACCACTGCGGCGAGCAGCACCATCAGGCTGCACCCGGCCAGCGTGAGCAGCACCCCACGGACCAGGGCGCCGTCGTCGTCCAGCCGGCGGGCGAGCCGGGCGGCGAGCCAGCCACCGGGCAGCATCCCCGCCATCCAGGCGGCGCTGACCAGGCCGTACGTGGTCGGCGACCCGTTCAGGGTCTCCCGGATGAAGAAAACCTCGATCACGTTGATGCCGCCGATCGCCGCGATCACCACTGCGGTGCTCACCACCATGACGAGCATCAGCGGGTCCCGGCGCAGCCGCCAGGCGGGGGCCGTACCGCGTGGGTTGGCCGGGGTGACCACCGCGGTGGTCCGCCGACCACCGCGCCGCGTCCGCAGCAGCAGACCGGCGACCACCAGTGCCAGGTAGGTCGCGGCGTCGAGCAGCAGCGGTACGCGGGTGCCGAACTGCCCCACCAGCAGCCCGGCCAGCACCGGGCCGCCGAGCGCACCGAGGGAGACGGCGGTCTGACTGATCGCGCCCGCCCGTGGCAGGTCACCCGGGCGGACCATCGCCGGCAGCAGCGCCGCCAGGCACGGCTGGGTCACCGCCAGCCCGCAGGCGAGCAGTGCGACGAGCCCCACCACCAGAACCGGTTGGTCGACGAGGGCGAGCAGTGCACAGATCGCGGCCTGGGCCAGCCCGACGGTCACCAGCAGGGTGCGGCTGTCCACCCGGTCGGCGAGCCGGCCGGCGAGTGGGGCGAGCACCACCAGGGGCAGGGTGGCGGCGAGCAGCAGCCCTGACACGGCGAGCCCGCCGGCGCCGGCGCCCTGCAGCGCCAGCGCGAGCGCGGTGGCGGCGAGGAAGTCACCGCAGATCGTGGTGCCGCGCGCGGTGGCGGCGAGCCACACGTCCGACCAGCGCGACTCGTCAGATGTGAAGGCCATACTTCGAAAATAATCCTTCACATCTGGTCGACGCAATCCCGCTACGCCAGCGGCACCACCCGGTACTGCACGGAGACGGCGCGGGCCCCCGGCGGCGGGTCGGCCCGGCCCCGTCGAAGGCGGTACGGCCTGAACAGCGCCACGACCGCCTCGTTCAGCTCGGCCAACTCCTCGGCGGTGAGCAGCAGGAGCGTGTCGTTGAACAGCGCCGTGTCGTACCACTCGGCGGGCTCGTCCCCGGCGCGCCGCAGCCAGTCCCGGGTCCGCTCCATGGCCCGGACCGCGTGCGCCTCCACCAGCGCCTGTTCGGCGGCGCGCGCCTCGGGCCCGGCCTCGCGGCCCGCGTCGACCATCCAACTCGGACTGGGCGTGCGCCACACCCGCTCCCGGGCGTCCCCCCGGCTCGGCGCCTGCTCCACCAGGCCGAACTTCGCCAGCGCCCGCAGGTGGTAACTGGTCGCGCTCGGTGACAGCCCGGCGATCTCGGCGCACTCGGTGGCGGTCCCACCACCCTCACGGCTGCTCAGATACTCCATGATCGCGATCCGGGCCGGGTGGGCCAGCGCCCGCATCACCTGCGGGTCACTGATCATCATCCAACGCGGCTCGGGGCGGGCCTCGGTCATACCCCCATGATCCCGGCCGCAGGCGCCAGCCGCCATCACCCCCGCAGGCCGCGCAGAGCGCGCCCGCGTCGTCGGCGTTCTGCCGCCTCCAGAGCGCGGGTCAGAGCGGCGCAGCGGCATTGCGCCAGATCAGGGAAAGTGTCGTACACCTGTTCCATTTTCGCTTCATGTTGAGGGCGTTGGCGCAGGCGGGCGGAGCCGTCGACGACTGCGCCGAGGCCGCCCCGTGGACGCTCTCCGACGCCGAGTTGCTCGCGTCGCTCGACGCGACGCACACGGTCGCGCAGCGGCTGGCCACCGTCCAGCTCGGGCTGGTGCGCGAGCTGGACGCCCGCGGCCTTGCGGTCGCCCAGGGCGCCTCGTCCACCGCAGTCTGGCTTCGGGAGCGGCTCCGACTCTCCGGTCGATCCGCCCGCCAGCTGGTCCAGCTCGCCGCCACCGTCGACGCCGCGCCGTCCGCGGTGCGCGACGCCCTGCTCACCGGTGCCATCACCGTCGAGCAGGGCCGGGTGGTGGCGGAGACGATCGGGGACCTTCCGGTCGAGGCGGGGCCGGAGGTAACCGACAAGGCCACCCAGCTGCTCATCGCGTGGGCCGACCGGTTCGACCCGGCCATCCTGAGCCGTCTCGGGGCCCGTGTCCTCAGCCACGTCGCGCCGGACCTGGCCGACCAGGCAGAGCTGGCAGCGCTCGAGAGGGCCGCCGAGCGGGCCGAGGCCGGCCGGCACGTCACCCTCTCCGAGCAACAGGACGGGCAGGTACGCCTGAGCGGCAGCCTCGACACCGAGACCGCGAGCCTGCTGCGCGAGGCGATCGATCCGCTGTGCGCCCCGGCAGGCGCGCACGACGACCGCAGCCCCGGTCAACGCCGGGCGGACGCGCTCGGCGAGATCTGCCGGTTGGCGCTGCGCACCTGGAGACCGGGGCGTGCCTCACGCCAGCGTCGGTCCGTCGCCTCGCCTGCGACGCCTCCGTGCTGCCCGCCGTGTTGGGCGGCAACAGCCAGGTCCTGGACGTCGGGCGTCAGCGGCGGCTCTTCACCGGGCCCCTGCGCCGCGCACTGATACTGCGGGATGGCGGCTGCGCCTTTCCCGGCTGCGACCGACCACCCCGATGGTGCGACGGCCACCACGTCCAACACTGGGCCGACGGCGGCGCGACGGCGCTGGGCAACGCCGTCCTGCTCTGCGGCTACCATCACCGCCTCCTCCATCAGGGCGACTGGACGGTCCGCATCGCGGCGGACGGCCAGCCGGACTTCCTCCCGCCCCGCTGGCTCGACCCGCTCCGCACCCCGCGCCGCAACCTCTACCACCGGCGCTGCTGACACGAAAGGCAATGCCTTCGCGCCAGAGGGCTCCGGCAGTACGCCGCGCCGGGCCACATCGCCGCGCCTCCGCATCGCTGCGCCCCCAAGCGGCGCGCCCGCAGCGGCGCGCCCGCAGCGCCGCACTTCCCCCACGCCGCGTCGCGGCGCCCCGACCGGCGCGCCCCAGCGCCGCGCCTCCCTCAACGCCGCATCGCCGCGCCCCAGCGGCGCGCTCCCAGCGCCGTACCTCCCCAACGCCGCGTCGCCGCGCCCCCAACACCGCGTCGCCGCGACCTCAGCGACGCCGCCGCGGCGCCACGCCGTCTCTATCGGGTGGTCGCGTCGGTAATTCGGTAGAAGCGTCGGGCGCGGAAGCGTAGAGTTGCAGGCCGCTTGACGGCCGAGGTGAGCTGCACCGGAACGGACGTCCCCGCGCCGGGCGGCCGGCCATCCGCCCCCGGACACGCGAGCGCGCAGCAGATGTGAACGATGGGACGTCAGCATGCCCGCACTCGACCTCGACACCCACCTCGACACGGATCTCGCCGCCGAGCGCGCGCACCTCGCCACCTCGCGGGAGGCGCTACGGCGGATGCGGGAGCGGGCCGAGGCCCTCTTCGCCACCGGGGACCAGGTGGCCGGCGACGCCTACGCGGCAGAGACGCTCGGCCGCACGTTGTCCCGTCGGGTGGCCGAACTGGCCGACGATCCGACAACGCCGCTCTTCTTCGGCCGCCTCGACTTCTCCGGAACCACGGACAGCGGGACCGGCGACGACGCCTCGGGCACGGGCACCAGCGCCGGGTCGGGCACGACCAGGGCCACCGGCACAACCGGTGCGGACACCACCGGCGCGGCAGGCACGAGCCGCGCGGACACCGCCGGCCGCACAGGCACAACCGGCGCCGACACCACCGCCGGGGAGGCCAGCAGCGGCAGCGGCGATCATGACGGGCGGCGGTACCACGTGGGGCGGCGGCATGTCAGCGACGAGCTGGGCGAGCCGTTGGTGCTGGACTGGCGGGCGCCGGTCTCCCGGTCGTTCTACCGGGCCAGCGCGCGGGATCCGCAGGGGGTGGCGGTCCGGCGCCGGTTCGGGTTCAGCAACGGAGTGCTGACCAGCTTCGAGGACGAGCGACTGGACCGGGGCGAGGAGCTGGGCACGACCAGCCGGATCCTCACCGCCGAGATCGAGCGGCCGCGCGTCGGGCCGATGCGGGACATTGTCGCCACCATCCAGCCGGAGCAGGACGAGCTGGTCCGGGCCGATCTGGCCGACTCGATCTGCGTGCAGGGCGCGCCGGGCACCGGGAAGACGGCGGTTGGCCTGCACCGGGCCGCGTACCTGCTCTACGTGCACCGGGAGCGGTTGCGACGCGCGGGTGTGCTGATCGTCGGACCGAACCGGGCGTTCCTGTCGTACATCGCGGCGGTGCTGCCGGCACTCGGCGAGGTTGAGGTCGAGCAGGCCACCATGGAGGAGTTGATCTCGCGGGTGCCGGTCCGGGCGGTCGAGTCGCCGGCGGTCGCCGCGCTCAAGCACGACGTTCGGATGGCCAGCGTGCTGCATCGCGCGGTGCAGGCACAGATCGGCACGCCGACCGACTCGATCACCGTGTCGGACGGCTCGTTCCGGTGGCGGATCGGGCTGGAGCCGCTGCACCGGATCGTCGAGGAGACCCGCCGGGAGGGGCTGCCGTACGGCACCGGCCGGGAGCGGGTCCGGGCGCGGGTGGTGAGCCTGCTGCAACGGCAGGCCGAGGCGCGGCGGGCGGAGTCGCCCAGCGACGCCTGGCTGCGCCGGATGGGTCGATGCCGACCGGTGACCGATCTCCTGGACGCGGTCTGGCCGGCGCTCACCCCCGAGGGCCTCGTACACGGCCTGCTGGCCGACCCGGCGCGGCTCGCCACCGCGGCGGACGGGCTGCTCAGCGACACCGAGCAGGCGCTGCTGACCTGGGCGAAGCCGGCCCGTACGGCGAAGGCGACCCGCTGGACCGCGGCCGACGCGGTGCTGATCGATGAGGCGACCGGGTTGCTGGAACGGCCCTCCGGGTTCGGGCACGTGGTGGTGGACGAGGCGCAGGACCTCTCGCCGATGCAGTGCCGGGCCATCGCCCGGCGCAGCGAGCACGGCTCGGTCACGCTGCTCGGCGACCTCGCGCAGGGCACCTCGCCGTGGTCGGCGACGAACTGGCGGGAGTCGCTGGCCCACCTGGGCAAGCCGGACGCGGTGGTGGTCCCGCTGACGGTCGGCTTCCGGGTGCCCGCCGCGGTGGTCGCGTTCGCCAACCGGCTGCTGCCGGCGCTCGCGGTGGACGTACCCCCGGCCGAGTCGCTGCGCCGCGACGGCGGCCTGGACGTGCGTACGGTGACCGACCTGACCGCCGCGACGGTGGCCGAGGTGCGCGCGGCGCTCGCGCACGACGGCTCGGTCGGTGTGATCGCCGCGGACGACGCGGTCGACGGGCTGCGCGCGGCGCTGGCCGCCGCCGGCGTCCCGACCGCCACAGCCGACGACGTGGCCGACGCGGAGCGGGTCACCGTGGTGCCCGCGACGCTGGTCAAGGGCCTGGAGTACGACCACGTGGTGGTGGTCGAGCCGGCCGCGATCGTCGCGGCCGAGGCGCGCGGGCTGCACCGGCTGTACGTGGTGCTGACCCGGGCGGTGTCCCGGCTCGCGGTGTTGCACCGCGAGCCGCTGCCCGCGCCGCTGCTGACCTGGTCAGCGACCGGAGAGGGCTGAGGCGATCTCGCGCAGCGGCTTGCCGGGCTCGGCGATCGGCACCGTGAAGGCCAACCACGAGCCGTCGGTGAACTCCACCCGGAGCCGCTTCGTGTTGAGCCGGTGCCAACCCACCCGGGCGTCGACCACCGCGGCCCGGGGCGCCGACCAGACGACCCGGGTGTCGGCCACCGCCTGCTCGTCGTCGGCCCGGCTCGACCAGAGCTTCACCGGCCCGGACGCGCACACGAGCAACCGCCGGTCGGTGACGGCGAGGACCGTGTCGTGGAGCATGACCGCCGGGGGCACCGGTCGCCGCGAGTGTTGCAGCGTCGAGGCGAACGAGCCGGGGACGCCCCGGCCGGCCACCCCGTGGGTGATGCGGTCGACGATCCGGTCCCCCGCCGGGAAGGACACCAGCGGCGAGATCAGGTTGAGCAGCACCGAGGAGACCCCGCCGCCGGCGCGGGAGGGCTCCGGCTGCTCCGTGGTCGGCGGGTCGGCCGGCAGGACACCGTGGGCGACCTCCGTCTTCGCGACGGCGAGCACCTGTTCGCCCGGCTCGACCAGCTGGGTCAGCCGTTCCTGGTAGCTGATGTCCGCCATCGGCTCAGTATCGGTCCGGGCGGTCGCCGGCCGGCCGTCCGGCGCCGGGCGCGTCGCCGATCACCTCGCCCACCAGGTCGCGGACCCGGGCGGCGGCCGCCTGCTGGGCCCGGCTGGCGGCGGCGGTGAACTCCTCGGCGAGGGTGTACGAGTCGAGGCGCATCGCCCGCGCGTCGATCTCCGACGAGACGATCGTGCCGTCCGCGGCGGCGGTGACCCGGACCAGACCGGAGTCGCTCACCCCCTCGGCGTTGCTCTGCTCGATCTCGGTCATCTTGCTGGCCAACTCGCGCTGCCAGCCGTCCAGGTTGCGGGCCAGCGCCTCGATGCGGTCCAAACCGGGAAAGGTCATGTCGGTCCCTCTCAGGTCAGGATGGAGTCGAAGATATTTTGCACGCCCTTGGTGTACGGGCCCAGATCCTCGCGGTACGTGCCGTCCACCAGGTAGTTGCGGTCCTTGGTGCCGTCCGAGATGTCGTGCAGCCCGACTCCGGTGTCCAGCAGGGCGCCGCCGATGCCGGGGATGTTCACCGGGGACGTGTGGTTGATCAGGAACTTGCCCGGGAAGAGCGTCTTGAACTTCTCGATCTGGAACGCCCTGGCCTCGGCCGACCAGCCGGACTTGTTCCACGCCCGGTACGCCTTTTTCGCCTTGCGGATCTCCAGCACCGCCCGGCGGTACTTCATCAGCAGCTCGGCGACCTTCTGCATCTTGGTGGCCAACTTCGTCAGGATCTCGGCGAACCGCGCCACGATCTTGACCATCCGGCCGACGGTGGTGGCGAGCCGGGCCAGCACCCGGACGACCGTCGCCGCGAGCGAGATGCCGGCGCTGAGCGCCGCCGCCACCGCCGCGATGATCACCTCGGTGAGGAACCAGAGCAGGAACTCCAGGATCAGCTCGACCAGCAGGTTGAACGCGTCGACCGCCGCGTTGGCCGCGTCGACCAGCACCTCCTTGGTGCCGTCCAGCCCTTGGGCCAGTTCCTCGATCGCCTCCTCCACCGAGGCCATCGAGGCGTGGAAACTCTCGGCTGCGTCGCCCGTCCAGGCACCGCGGAGCCGGGCCCGGTCCTGGACCTGCTCGCCGGCGATCTCGCGGACCGCCGCACCGGTGGTCAGGCAGAGTTGGGCGGCGTTCATCAGGTCGTCCGGCTCGCCGGCAACGAGTTCGAGGAGTTGCTCGAAGGGCCAGAGCACCGCGTTGGACAGTGGCTTGAACGGGTCGGGGGTGCCCGACACGATCTGCTCGAAGTAGGTCTTGTTGCGCTGCAACGCCTCGGTGCTCACGCGGACACCTGCCCGGTCGGGCCGCCGGCGCCAGCGCCGGGGGACAACGGGCCGGGCGCGATGACGTCGGGAGCGGCCGGCCGGCCGGGCACGAACATGTCGGTGTTGGCCACGTCGGTGCCGGTGTAGGCGTCGGCGGTGTCGCGGAGACCTTCGGCGATGTCCGCCATCACCTCGGCGCCGTCGGCCAGCCCCTGAAGGCACGCCTCGAACTGCTCGGCGTACGTCGCCGCGAGACCGAACGACGCCGGCATCACCCCGAAGGCGTGCCGCGGGACGTGCCCGTCGCCGAATGAGCGGTGCAGCTCGCGAAAGCGGGCCGCCCGGTCGGTGGAGGACGCGGCGAACGCGGTCAAGGCCTCCGGCTGGACCTCCAGCTCGCTACTCGGGCTCGACACGGACCCTCCCCTGTGTCCTGTGCGACGGGTCAGCCGCACAGTTCTCCACCATAGGCACTCCGCGCGGGCGCCGGTGCCCCGGGCGACAGCAGCGAGAACCGGCCCATTGACTTTGCAGCGTAAAGTACTTTGCGTGGAACCCGACGACGACCTGCCACCCCCCGCCGCCGCGGCGGCGCTTCAACTGATCCGCGAGCAGCGGGGGGCGACCGCACGCCGACTCGAACCGGACGCCCGGCTCCTCTACTGGCCGTGGGGCGTCGCCTGGCTGGTCGGCTTCGGGCTGCTCTTCCTGCGCTTCTCCCCCGACGGTCGGATGCTGGTCCGGATGCCCGACTGGCTGCCCGTGACCGTGCTCTTCCTCCTGTTGGTGGTCGCCGCGCTGATCCAGGCGGTGGTTGGCGCACGGGCGTACGGGCAGGTGACCGGGGACTCGTCCCGGCGCGGGCTCTGGTACGGCTGCTCCTGGGCCCTGGGTTCGTTGAGCGTGTACGCGGCGGTCGGCCGGGTCGTCGACCACCTGCCGCACGACCTGGGGGCCCTGCTCTGGTCGGCGACCGCCGTCGCGCTGACCGGTGCGCTGCACATGGCCGGCGGGGCCATCTGGCTGGACCGGAACCTGTTCCGGCTGGGTGTCTGGATCAGCCTGATCAACGTCATCGGCACGTTCGCGGGCCCGGGCTGGCACGCGCTGGTGATCGCGGTGGCCGGCGGTGGCGGAATCCTGGTCGCCGGGACGGTCGGGCGGCTGCGACAGCGGCACCGCCAGTGACCGAGCTGGATCCGGTGATCCACGCGCAGGCCCGGCTGCGTGTGGTCGCGAGCCTCTCCGCACTCGGTGACGGCGACCGGATCGCCTTCCCCCGGTTGCAGGAGCTGCTCGCGATGACCGCCGGCAACCTCTCCGTGCACCTGCGCAAGCTCGAGGACGCCGGCTACGTCGAGATCAGCAAGACCCATCGCGGACGCACCCCGGCCACCCTGATCCGGCTCAGCCGGCGGGGCCGGCTGGCGTTCGAGGAGTACACCGAGACCATCCGCACCCTGCTCGACCCCACCTTGTCGAAGGAGCAGTCATGATCCTCGCCCGCGCCGACCAGGCCAGCCGCCGGTACGGCGACGTCCTCGCCCTCGACCGCGTCGACCTCGACGTCCGGGCCGGTGAGCTGGTCGGCCTGCTCGGCCCGAACGGCGCCGGCAAGAGCACCCTGATGAACCTGCTGGTCGGTCTGCGCCGACCCAGCTCCGGGCGGGTCGAGCTGTTCGGCGGCGACCCCCGCGACCCGGCGTCCCGGCGACAGATCGGGGTCACCCCGCAGGAGACCGGCCTACCCGGGACGCTGCGCGTCGGTGAGGTCGTCGACTTCGTCTCCGCGCACTACCCGGACCCGGTGCCCCGGGGAGAACTGCTCGACCGCTTCGGCCTGGGTGACCTCGCCCGACGACAGACCGGTGGCCTCTCCGGTGGGCAGCGCCGCCGGCTCGCGGTGGCGCTGGCGTTCGTCGGCCGGCCCCGACTGGTGCTGCTCGACGAGCCGACCACCGGCCTGGACGTGGCCGCCCGGCACACCCTGTGGGACGCGATCCGGGCGTTCCACACCGACGGCGGGACCGTCCTGTTGAGCAGCCACTACCTGGAGGAGGTGGAGGCGCTGGCCCGCCGGGTCGTGGTGATCGGGCAGGGCCGGGTGCTCGCCGACGACACCGTGGACGCGGTGCGCGGCATCGTCGGCGTACGCCGGGTCAGCCTGGTCGCCGACGACCTGCCCGAGCTGCCCGGCGTGGTCCGCACCGAACGGATCGACGGCCGGCTGCACCTGCTCACCACCGACGCCGACCAGTTGGTCCGGGCGCTGGTCACCGCTGGGACCGCCTTCGCCGACCTGGAGGTCCGGCCCACCTCGCTGGAGGAGGCGTTCCTGGCCATCACCAACGGGAGCGAGCCCGCCACCGGGACAGAGCCCACCGGCGGCAAGCCCGCGCAGCCCGCCACCGCCGCCGCCGGCAGCCGACCGACCACCGCCTGAGGAGGCGAATCACCGTGCAGCTCGCCCTGGTTCACGCCCGCTACCAGCTCCTGGAGATCATCCGAATCCCGGTGGCGGTCTTCGGCAGCGCCTTCTTCCCGGCCGCCGCGATGATCTTCTTCGTGGTGCCGTTCGCCGGCGACGACCCGGTCGGTGCCACCTTCGCCACCGCGTCGATGGTCACCTTCTCGGTGATGAGCGCCAACATCTTCCAGTACGGCGTCGGTGTCGCCGAGGACCGCGACCAGCCGTGGAATCCGTACACCCGGACCCTGCCGGCCGGGCCGGCACCCCGGTTCGCCGGCCGGGTGCTGGCCGGCCTGGCGCTGACGTACCTCTCGCTGATCCCGGTCGCGGTGATCGGCGCGACGCTAACCGCGGCCCAGATCACCCCGGCGGCGTTCCTGCTGGCCGTCGTCACCGTGGCCGTCATCTCGGTCCCGTTCACGCTGATGGGGCTCGCCATCGGCTACTCGCTGCCGAGCAAGGCGGCGATCGTGGTGGCGCAGGTCGTCTTCCTGCCGCTCGCGTTCGGCGGCGGACTGCTCTCCGCACCGGGGGAAGCACCCGGGTTCATCGAGACGATCGCGCCGTTCCTGCCCACCCGGGGGGCCGCCGAGCTGATGTGGGCCGCGGTGGGCGACTACCAGATCGAGCCGCTGTCAGTGATCATGCTCGGCGTCTGGGTGGTGCTGCTCGCCACGCTCGCGGGCTGGGCGTACCGGCGGGACGAGGGTCGCCGGTTCAGCTGACGATTCGTCCGTTTCCGCCCCGGGCCGCGGCCGGACGGTGCCAGGATTCCGGCAGGGGGCCGTCGTGGCCGCCGGGCCGAGAGGGGTCTTGACGTGAGCACCGTCCCGCCGGGTACGCCCTGCTGGGCCGACCTGGCCACCCCGGACCTGACCGACGCGCGGCGCTTCTATCCCGAGCTGTTCGGGTGGACCGGCCGGGTGACACCGGAGCCGGAGGCGGGCGGGTACACCATCTTCCAGCTCGACGGGCGGTCGGTGGCCGGAGCCGGGCCGCCGGCGATCCCGGACCAGGTGCCGATCTGGTCGACGTACCTCGCCACGGACGACGCGGAACTGGTCGCCGGTCGGGTCGAACGCGCGGGTGGACAGGTCGTGGTGCCGCCGTTCGAGGTCTTCGACCGGGGCCGGATGGCGGTCTTCGCCGACCCGGCGGGCGCCACGTTCAGCGTCTGGCAACCGCTGGCGATGCCTGGCGCCGAGGTGTTCAACGTGCCGGGCGCGATGAGCTGGACGGAGCTGGTCACCCCGGACCCGGAGGGCGCGAAGGTCTTCTACGAGCTGGTGTTCGGCTGGCAGCCGGACGACCAACCCGTCGGCGGGATGACGTACACCGGGTGGCGGCTCGGTACGCAGATCGTCGCCGGGATGATGCCGCCGTTCGCCGACGACTTCCCGGCCGACCTGCCGGCGTACTGGACGGTGTACTTCGCGGTGGCCGACGCGGACGCCGCCGCGGCCCGCGCCGCCGAGCTCGGTGGGACCATCCTGGTGCCGCCCCGGGACAACCCGGCGGGCCGGTTCGCCGCCCTGCGCGACCCCCAGGGGGCCCTCTTCTCCGTCATCGACCTCGGCCCGGACGGGGACTGACCGTCCGGGCTCAGCGGGGGCGGACGGGGACGACGAGCGGCCCGTGCGCGCCGGGCACGACCCGGACGCTGGCCCGGTAGTGGGTGGCGAGCAGGTGTTCGGTCAGCACCTCGTGCGGGCTCCCGACGGCCACCACCCGCCCGTCGGCGATCAGCACCATCCGGTCGGCGTACTCGCCGGCCAGGGAGAGGTCGTGCATGGTGGCGAGCACGGTCAGGCCGTGCTCGCGGCGCAAATGGTCGACCAGCTCCAGCACCTCCTGCTGGTGGCCGATGTCCAGCGCGCTGGTCGGCTCGTCGAGCAGCAGCAGCGTCGCGCCCTGGGCCAGCGCCCGGGCGAGGAAGACCCGCTGCCGTTCACCACCGGAGAGGGTGGCCAGCTCCCGGCGTTGGAAGCCGGTGAGGTCCAACCGGTCGAGCACGTCGTGCACGGCGGCCACGTCCGCGGCGGACTCCCGGCCCAGTGGCGGGATGTAGGGGGTACGCCCGAGCAGCACGTAGTCCAGCACCGACATCCCGGGCGGCACCACCGGGGACTGGGCCACCGTGGCCACCACCCGGGCCCGGTCGCGGCGGCGCAGCGCGGCGCTCGGCGTACCGAACAGGGAGATCGCCCCCGGCGCGGGCAGCAACCCGCCGACGGCGCGCAGCAAGGTCGACTTGCCGGCGCCGTTCGGGCCGATCACGGTGACCCACTCGCCGGCGGCGACGGTGAGGTCGACGCCGGTGAGGATCGGTGTGCCGCCCAGGCTGACGTGCAGCCCCCGCACCTCGACCGCCGGCGCGCGGGCCGCGTCGTCCGGGCCGGCGGCGGGTTCGGGGATCACGTGAGCACCCGGCGGGCGGTACGCAGCACGAGCACGAAGAACGGGCCGCCGAGCAGGGCGGTGACCACCCCGATCGGAATCTCGGCCGGAGCGGCGGCGGTGCGGGCCACCACGTCCGTCAGCGCCAGGAACGCGGCGCCGAACAGCAACGACAGCGGCAGGATCACGCGGTAGCTCGCCCCGGCGAGCAACCGGACGGTGTGCGGCACGATGATGCCGACGAAGCCGATCAGGCCGGTCGCGGAGACCGCCGCGGCGGTGCCCAGCGAGGCGGCCGCGATCAGCAGGTAGCGGGAACGCTGCGGGTGCAGACCGAGGCTCCTCGCCTCGTCGTCGCCGACCGCGAGGACGTCCAGCTCGCGGCGGTGCAGCAGCACCACCACGGTGGTCAGCACGGCGTACGGCAACACCAGCAGCACATCGTGCCAGCCGGCGGTGGCCAGCCGGCCGAGCAGCCAGGAGTAGACCGGCTGGATGCTGTCGGAGTGCCGTTGCAGCAGGTACGTCTGCCCGGCGGAGAGGAACGCGGAGACCGCCACCCCGGCCAGGATCAGCATCGCCGGTGACCGGCTCCGCCCACCGGCGCCGCCGAGAAGGTAGGTCATCGTCACGGCGAGCAGCGAGCCGGCGAACGCGGCCAGCGGGATGGTCAGCGGCAGGCCGGTGATCGCGCCCTGCCGGCCGACGCCGCCGAGGGCGATCACCGCGGTGACCGCGAGCCCCGAGCCGGCTGCCACGCCGAGCAGGTACGGGTCGGCCAGCGGGTTGCGGAACACCCCCTGGTAGCAGCCGCCGGCCAGGGCGAGCAGGCCGCCGACGAGCAGGCCCAGCACCACCCGGGGAAGCCGCAGCTCGGTGACGATGGCGATCTCCCGCTCGGTCAGCCCGCTCTCCAGGTGCACCCCGGGTATCAGGTTGAGCAGCTCGGCGGCGACGCTGCCCGGCGGCAGGCTGATCGGGCCGAGCGACACCCCGGCGACCAGCGCGAGGAGCACCGCGACCACGCCGGCGGCCAGCCAGCGCTTGCGCAGCCCGGCGGGCCGCGACGCGGGTGGCGTCGCGGCCGGCCGGGTGGGTGGCGCCGGGGTGGCCACCAGCGGCTCCCCGGTCACCGAGCCTTCTTCCGTTCGTGACCGCGAGGCTCGCAACCCCGGTTCACTCCTCGCGCTCACCGACGGACGACGGTCACGCGGGCACCTTGGCGACCGCGTCGATGATGACCCGGAGCAGGTCCACGACCCGCGGGCCCCAGCGCGAGGCGATGTCGTCATCCAGCGCGACCACCTGGTTGTTCTTCACCGCGCTCAGCCCGGCCCAGCCGCTGCGCGCCCGGACCGAGTCGGCGTTCTGCTGGCAGCACTTGGAGTCGGCCAGGAAGACGAAGTCCGGGTTGGCCTTGACGATGAACTCCTGGGACAGCTGCGGGTAACCGCCGCTCTTGCCGTCCGCGTCGGCCGGATCCGCGATGTTGGCCAGACCGACCTGGCTGTAGAGCGAGCCCATGAAGGTCTTGCTGGTCACGCTGTACAGCTCCGGGCCCAGCTCGTGGTAGTAGGTGAGCTTCTCGGCGCGCTGCGGCAGGTCCTTGACCAGCTTGGCGATGTCGTCCTTCATCCGGCCGGCGACGTCGGTCGCCTGGTCGGCGTGGCCGGTCAGCGTGCCCAGCTCGGCGATCTGCCGGTACGAGTCGTCCAGGGTGACCGCCGCGGGGGTGAGGTAGACCGGGATCTTCAGCTTGCCGAGCTGGTCGACGATCTTGTTGGTGTCGTTCGCGAGCACCACCAGGTCGGGGCCCTTACCGGCGATCGCCTCGGCGTTGGGCTGGAAGCCGGACAGGTCGCTCTTGGGCGCGTCGGCCGGATAGTTGGACTGGTCGTCGACCGCGCTCACCTGCGGGCCGGCGCCGATGGCGAAGAGCATCTCGGTGGCGGTGGGCGAGAGCGAGAGGATCTTCTCGGGGCGCTTGTCGAGCGTGAGCGAGCCGACCGTCACCGGGTAGCTGGCGGCCGCGGAGCTGCCGCTCGCGGTCGGCTCGTCGGCGGTCTTCTCCGCGCACGCGCCCAGGGCGAGTGCGGCGACCGCGAGGGTCGCGGCGAAGAGCCGGGGGGTACGTCTGAACATGGGACCTCCTGTCGGTCGAGGAGTGTGGTGCTTCGCCGACAGGGACTTTCGTACGCCCGCCCACGAGGCGCCCTTCCTCGAGAGCGCGTGTCGCGACCGATCCGCAGGCGACCTGGCTCGTCCCCGCCGTCAGGACGGGGCATCACAGTTGCGGGACAGCGCCGGTTTCGCACCGGCTTCGCTGCGGAGTGGTCGCTAAGACGGTAGCGCACCGCCTGGACGTGCCGGATCGATCAAGGGCCAATCGCCGCGTGTCGATCACCTTGGCCCCGGGAAGGTGGGGCGAGATGACCGACCGACGGCGATATGTCGCGCATCGCGGGGGTCAGAAACGGGTGGTGGGGCCCCGCAGGGGCGGAACGGGGCCCCATCCGATCAGGAGGCGCTGATGGTGACGTTGTCCACAGCCGCCTCCACGAGGCTGGCGCCGGAGGCGTCCGCCACCTCGATGAGGATGCGCACCGACTGGCCGGCGTACGGGGTGAGGTTGAGGTTCGCCACCGCCCAGCTGCCGTTGCGGTTGCTCGCCGCGCCGGCCTGGGTGAGCAGCGCCGTGGTGCCACCGTTGTGCACCACGCTCACCCGCAGGTAGTCCGCCGACGAGGCGTTCGAGCCGTGCGCCAGGTACCAGGCCAGCGAGAGGGTCAGCGTGCCGGTCGACGGCAGCGTCACCGCCGGGGACCGGGCGCTGGTCACCCCGCCGTCGACGTCGTGGTCACCCGCCGCCGAACCGGCGAGCCGACCGGTGACCAGGTCGTTGGCGCCGGCGTACGGGGTGAGCTGCTTGGCCCCGGAGGAGGTGGTCGCCTGGGCGGCACCCCGTTCCCAGGCCCCGAGGGTCGCGGTGTCGGTGCCGGACGGGTTGATGGTCCAGCCGGTCGCGGTCTCGAAGGTGTCCGACCAGACCGTGGTGCCGCCACCACCGCCGCAGTACTGCGCCTGCTTGCCGATCGCCCGGTACGGGCAGTCGGCGTACTCGCTGAGCATCAGCACCGCCTCCCGGTTGCGGGAGGTCTGTGCGGGGATCACCTCGTCGGGCGGGTAGAAACCACCGCCGCCGGACGATCCTGGATACATCTCGAAGGTGTACGCCCAGATGCCGTGGGTGGCCCACATCCAGTCGATGCTGTCCCCGTCGGTGATGTAGAGGTCGCTGGACTGCTCCGGGGTGTAGTTGTTGGTGGCCGCCATCTGCTGGCCGATGGTGGCGAAGGTGTTGTACTGGTCGGCGCTCATCCCCGGCCCGGTGTTCGCGGTCGTGTAGCCGTACGGCCAGAGCACCAGCTGCGAGTAGGTGTGGAAGTCGATGTTGGCCTTGATCTGCTGCGTTCCGCCGACGACCCGGCTGTTGACGAAGTTGCGCAGTGCCTGCGTCTCGGGCGCGGAGAACGCCGACGGTCCACGGTAGGTCTCGGACGAGGTGGAGCCGGACGAGCCGCCGCAGCAACCCCAGTTGTAGGACCAGTTGCGGTTCAGGTCGGTGCCGACGTTGGAGGAGCCGCTGTTGGGCTGCCGGTTCTTGCGCCAGGACCGGTACGACCCGGTGGCGATGTCGTACTCGCTACCGTCCGGGTTGACCGTCGGCACGATCCAGATCTCCCGGCCGTTGACGATGTTGGTGATCCGGGAGTCGGAGCCGTAGCTGTCGGTGAAGAGGTTGAGCAGGTAGATCGCCATCTCGACGGTCAGGTGCTCGCGGGCGTGCTGCTGGGCGTTGAAGAGGAGTTCCGGCTCGCTCTCGTCGGTGCCCACGTTGTCGGAGATCTTCACGGCCATCAGGTCGCGGCCCTCGTACGACGAACCAATGCTGATCTTGCGGGCGATCGCCGGATGGTCGGCGACGACCTGGTTCACGACGGCGGTCAGTTCCGCGTAGTCGTGGTAGTTGGAGTCGGCGGGCGGGAAGGCCAGTGTGCCCATCTCTCCGGCGCCGCGCTCGGCGTTCGGCGGCGGGGCGAGCGGTTCGAGTCGGAAGCCGAGCTTGCCGATCTCGGCGGCCTCACCCGCGGTGGCCGAGACGTGCAGCACGCCGTGTTCGGAGTAGTCGATGGCGGCCCCGGTGCGGGCCACCGCATTGCGGTCGGCGACGGTCCGGGGGCCGAGCACCCGGTAGCCGGCGGCGGCCGGCTCGGCGGTCCGGTCCGGCGCCGGCCGCGCGAAGACCGGCCCGGTGGCGACGGTGACGATTCCCAGCCCGGTGACGACGGCGAGCACCAGGACGCGGCGGAGAGGGATGGGCGTGCGGAGGGCCATGGACTACCTCCTCGAAGGGCGGGAGAACCCGCTCGGTGGAGGACACTTCACCACCTGTCACATGGTCATATCAATATCCGTCGCTGCCTCTTGCATCCCAGGCGGATCATCGCGGCGGCAATGATTTTCCATCCGTCGACATCTGGCGAAACTTCCTTCCGGCGGCGACACTGACCAGCAACGATGTCCCTCTCGACACCGCGGAGCCCCCATGGCCAGATCCCGTTTACGCACGGCCGCCCTCGCCGGCGTCACCGCGCTCGCCCTGCTCACCACCGTCGCACCCGCGGCAGCCGCCGCACCACTCACCGGCGGCCGACCGCCCGCAACCGCCCACGACGAGCAGATCACCTTCCAGGACTGGTCCGGGCCCGCCGACTGGCACCGGGGCAGCCGGGCCGGCACCCGCGTGGTGCCCGGCGCCCGATCGGGCGTCACGCTGGCCCGCCCGGCCGGCACCACCGAGTACGCCGACCCGCACACCGGCGTCACCCGCAGCTGGGAGTACGGCACCTGGACCTCCCCGGTGACCCGGGTCGGCTTCGACGCCACCGAGCTGATCGCGTCCTGGAACGCCGAGACCCCCGCCGGCACCTGGATCCAGGTGGAGATGCAGGGCAGCTACACCAGCGGTGACCAGACCCCGTGGTACGTCATGGGCCGCTGGGCGTCCGGCGACAGTGACATCAGGAGGACCAGCGTCAACCGGCAGGGCGACCCCTGGTCGACGATCTGGACCGACACCTTCAGCATCGACGACGCCGCCGTCGGGGTGCTGCTGCGGTCGTACCAGCTGCGACTGACCCTCTACCGGGCGCCCGGGCAGACCGCCGCGCCGGTGGTCCGGATGCTCGGCACGATGAGCTCGACCGTGCCGGACCGCTTCACCGTCACGCCGAGCGCCGGGCACATCGCCTGGGGCCGCGAGCTGCCGGTGCCGCGCTACTCGCAGAACGTGCACTCCGGGCACTACCCCGAGTACGACGGCGGTGGTGAGGCGTGGTGCTCCCCCACCTCGACCGAGATGGTGGTCGAGTACTGGGGACGCCGGCCGTCCGCGGCCGACACCTCCTGGGTGGACCCGACCTACCCCGACCCGACGGTCAACCACGCCGCCCGGATGACCTACGACTACACGTACGACGGCGCGGGCAACTGGCCGTTCAACACCGCGTACGCGGCCAGCTTCCCCGGCCTGGAGGGGCGGGTGACCCGACTGCACTCACTGGACGAGCTGGAGCGTTTCATCGCCGCAGGCATTCCGGTGGTGACCAGTCAGTCCTTCCTCGCCAGCGAGCTGGACGGGGCGAACTACGGCACCTCCGGGCACCTGTTCGTGGTGGTCGGCTTCACCGCCGACGGCGACGTGATCGTCAACGACCCGGCCTCGTCCAGCAACGACGTGGTGCGCAACGTCTACAAGCGTGCCCAGTTCGAGCAGATCTGGCTGCGGACCAAGCGGGTCAACGCCACCGGCGGCGTCTCCGGCGGCTCGGGCGGCGTCGCATACCTCATCAAGCCGACGAGCAAGCCCTGGCCGAAGGTCTCGGGCTCCACCAACTGGTAGAGCGTGGTTGATCATGAAGTTATTGCCCGGCCGATCGGCGTGTCGGAGCAATAACTTCATGATCAACGCGGGGGCTGGTCGGTGGGGGGTTGGTCGGTGGAGGGGGGCTGGTCGTCGCCGGCCAGGGCCGAGCGGAGGCGTTCCTTCTCCGCTCGGCGGCGCTCGGTCGCGCCGGCCATCTCCTCGGCCATCTCCTCCCGCCAGCCGCGCAGCAGGAAGAAGGAGAGCGCGGCCGAGAAGGCCAGCGCCAGGATCAGCTTCAGGAACACGCTCATGTCGATCAGCCAGAGGCCCGCCAGCACGGCGACGAACAGCCCGATCCGACCCAGCGTGTACTTGACCGCCGCGCTCACCCGCACCACTCCGTTCTCCGTCACCCGCCGGTGCCGGCGGAAGGTCGATCCGCCCGGCGGGCGGTCGGGGTCAGCCGGTCCGGCGGGCCAGCCAGCGGACGCCCGGGAACCAGACCGCCGCGTACGCCACGGTGAACGCCGCCGCCGCCAACGTTCCGGACAGCAGCGGCGGCAACCCGGCGCCCAGACCGGCGATCAGCAGCCCCGCGAACACCCCGACGGCGGCGGCGACCAGTGCCGCCACCACCCGGGCCGCGCCGAACTCCCAGGCCCGGAAATCGTCCCAGAACAGCCACGCCGGCAGGATCACCGCCAGCCAACCGTTGGTGTGCCCGAAGTCGCCGGCGCCCATCGAGGCGAACGCCCAGTCGAACAGCACGAGCGCCAGCGCACCGATGACCAGGCCGGCCAGGCACACCCCGAGCAGATCGCCGAGGGTACGGACGCGTCCCTCGGCGTCCCGTCGGGGGAAGCCGCCCTGCCGCTCCGGTCCTCGTTGCTCAGTCATCGACTGCGAGGGTACGTGGCGGTTCAGGCCCACACCTGCTGCGGCTCGGCGCGCCGCTCGGCCAGCGACGGGGCCTTGTCGTACTCCCGGACCACGTTGTAGCGGGTGTCCCGCTCGACCGGCTGGAAGCCGGCGTCCCAGATCAGGTGCAGCAGGTCGTCGCGGTGCATGGTGTTCGGGGTGCCGTACGAGTCGGCGTCGTGGGTGATCTTGTATTCGACCACCGAGCCGTCCAGGTCGTCCACGCCGAAGTTCAGCGAGAGCTGGGCCACCGAGAGCCCGTGCATCACCCAGAAGTTCTTCACGTGCGGCACGTTGTCGAAGAGCAGCCGGGAGACGGCGAACGTCTTCAACGACTCGGCCGGCGAGGCCATCGTGGTGCGCGCCTGGATCTTGTTACGGATCTTGCCGTCCGCCGAGTCCACGAAGTCGTGCTGGTATCGCAGCGGGATGAAGACCGCGAAGCCGTTGGTCTCGTCCTGCAGCTCGCGCAGCCGCAGCACGTGGTCGACCCGGTGCCGGGGCTCCTCGATGTGGCCGTACAACATGGTCGCCGGGGTCTTCATGCCCTTGCTGTGCGCCAGGGCGTGGATGCGCGACCAGTCCTCCCAGTGGCAGGCGTGGTCGACGATGTGCTGGCGGACCTCCCAGTCGAAGATCTCCGCGCCACCACCGGTCAGCGACTCCAGGCCGGCGTCCATCAGCTCGTCGAGGATCTCGTCGGCGCTCAGGCCGCTGATCTTCTCGAACCACTGCACCTCGGTCGCCGTGAAGCACTTGAGCTTGACGTTGGGCAGCGCCGCCTTCAGCTCACGCAGCACCTTCGGGTAGTAACGCCAGGGCAGCGTCGGGTGCAGGCCGTTGACGATGTGCAGCTCGGTGAGCTGCTCGTCCTCCATCTCCTTGGCCTTGCGGACCGCCTCGTCGATGCGCATCGTGTACGCGTCCTTCTCGCCCGGCTTGCGCTGGAACGAGCAGTACGCACAGGACGCCGAACAGACGTTGGTCAGGTTGAGGTGCCGGTTGACGTTGAACATCACCCGGTCGCCGTTGAGCTCGGTGCGCTTGTGGTGCGCCAGCCGCCCCAGCCAGGCCAGGTCGTCGCTGTCGTAGAGGGCGACCCCGTCCTCACGGGTCAGCCGCTCACCGGCGTACACCTTCGCTTCGAGCTCACGCTTGAGTCCGGCGTCCATGGCACGTCCCTTCCACCTGCGGTCCCGGTCGAGCGTACGTCGGGACGCCGACCGGCCCGGCGGCACGGTCGGCGACAGCGACCGACTTCACCAGACTCTCAGCCTCCCGTAACCCGGCGATGCATCGACATCACTGCCCGCGTGCGGTAAGACAGGGTGGGGCGGAACACACACTGGTACCGTCCCGACGGCCGCGCCACCGAGCGCGGCGACGGGCAGCGGGACGGGGAGCGGAATGGTCGACAGCGGGCGCGGGCGACGGCAGCGACGACGGAGCCCGGTGATCTCGCCGGTGCTGCGTCCGAAGCTCTGGGCCGCCCTGCTCGGCGCGATCGCCGCCGCCGTGCTCGCCACCCCCGCGTACGCCGAGCCCGGGGTGCCCACCACGGTGCCGGACACCGGCTCGCGCCCGGCGGTGGTCGGCGCGCTCCAACTGCCCGGTGGCGCACCCGTCGCCGGTGTCCCGGTCCCGCCGGTGATGAACGTCGGCAACGGCCCGCTGGCCGCCCAGATCGCCGCCGGCGAGACCCAGGTCGGCGCCCTCGGCGAGGCACTGCTGCTGAGCCAGCAGAAACGCGCGGACGCGCAGGCCCAGCTCGAGGCGGCCGGCAAGGCGCTGGCGACCGCGCAGGACGATCTCCTCCGGGCGCAGCAGGCGGCCGACGTCGCCGCCTCGGACGCGTTCAAGGCGGCCGCCGCGCTACCGCCCGGCGACCTGGCCGACGACATCCAGGGGTTGAGCCGGCTCCAGCGGATCGCCCGTGGCGAGAAGGTCGAGCGCGGCACCACCGGGGTGGCCGGGGAGCTTTCCCGGGCCCGCAGCGGCGAGCAGTCCGCCTACCAGGCGCACACCACGGCCAAGACCCAGCTCGACGCCGCCGAGGCGGAGTTCGCCGTCGGGGAGAAGGCGCTGCGCGCGGCCGAGGCCAGCCTCCTCAAGCTGCGCCGCGACAACGCCGCGCAGCTCATCGAGATCGAGCGCCAGCAGGAGGCCGCCGAGCAGCAGCTCGGTGCCGGCTACCTCGTCGGCCAGAACGTCAGCGGGATGGCGGCGCACCCGCGGGCGCTGGCCGCGGTCCGGTACGCCCTCGCCCAGCTCGGCGACCCGTACGAGTGGTCGGAGGAGGGGCCCGACACGTTCGACTGCTCCGGTCTGATGTGGGCGGCGTACCGGTCGCCCGGCGCCGACTACTTCCAGCTGCCCCGGGTCTCCCGGGACCAGTACGCCGCCACCCGCTCGCGGACGGTGCCGCAGACCGCGCTGCTCCCCGGCGACCTGCTCTTCTTCGCCTCCGGCAGCAGCTGGACCACGATCCACCACGTCGCCATGTACATCGGCAACGGCAAGATGGTGCAGGCGCCCACCACCGGCGACGTCGTCAAGGTCTCGGTCGTCCGCTGGTCCCGGCTGTACGCCGCCACCCGGGTGATCGGCGCGGTGCCGGCCCCGACCGTGCCGGTCCCGACGCCCAGCGCGCCGACCAGCCCGACGCCGACGCCCACCACGAAGCCGACACCCACCACCAAGCCCACGCCGACCACCAAGCCCACGCCGACCACCAAGCCCACGCCGACCACCAAGCCGACGCCGACCGGATCGGCCACCCCGACGCCCACCGGCACCCCGACCCCGACCCCGACCGGCAGCACCTCGCCGAGCACCTCGCCGAGCGAGACGCCGACGACGCCGCCACCGCCACCGACCAGTGCGCCGGCCACCTCGACCCCGGCCGGCTCGCCGTCGGCGAGCCGGAGCGGGGTGTCCAGCGACAGCCCGACCCCGAGCACGACGGGCAGCCCGAGCACCGGAAGCTGAGGCGCCACAATCGGCTCCGGCTGTCCGCTCGGGGCGATCTGTGGCACCGTGACATCCAGGCACATCCGGCCCGGTGTCACGGGTCCGGGTGCGAGCGTGGCACGGAGGGCGGAGATGGCCGAGCAGAGTGATCCGGCGGAGAAGGCCGCCCCCGTCGCGGTCGACCAGCCGGGACCGGGAACAACTGACCCGGCACCCAGCGCCGACACCGTCAGTGCCGCCGTCGAGACCCCCGCCGACGGTGACGTCGGTGCCGCCGACGATTCCGCCGGCACCGACGCTCCCGCCAGCTCCGCCGACGCGGACGGGGGGCAGCCGGCGCCCGATGAGGCTGACCCGGCCGCCGCTCCGGTACGCGCCCGCGCCAGTGTCGTCACCGCCGCCGCGGCGCCGGATGACCTCCCGGCCAGCGCGCCGGTGAGCGCGACCACCTACCGGGCGACCGGATCGGCCAACCCGACCGGCGGGTCTCTGCCCGGGCAGCGGGACGGCTCGAGCGCCCCGGCCCGGGCCAGCGCCACGGTGTCCGCCAACAGCCGCGTCACGGCCGGCGCGGTGGGCACCCCGGATTCCCGGCCAAGCGCTCCCGCCGTCTACCGCTCCGCTCCGGTGAGCCCCGAGCCGCCCCAACCGGCGCAGCCTCCGGAGCCCGTCCAGCCGCCCACGCCTCCGACCCCGGAGCCGACCCCCGCACCACCGGGCCCGACCCCGCCGCCCGAGCCCGAGCCAGCGCCGAGCCCTGGGCCGTACCCGCCCGGTCCGGTGCCGACCCCGCCACCGGGGCCCCGGCCCACGCCGCCACTGCCGCCCATCCCGGGCCCACCCACACCGCCGCCGGCTCCGGTGCCGCCGGTTCCGGGCCCACCCGCACCACCCGTTCCGGGCCCACCGGCACCGCCACCCGGCCCGCCGGTGCCCGGGCCACCCCCGCAGCCCGGCCCGATGCCGGCACCGCCCTTCCCGCCGCCGCCCGCGACGCCCGGCGGGCCGCCGGCCGTGCGAGCCACCGCGTCGGTCTCCGCGCCGCCGGCCAGCCCCACCGGGTGGGCCACCGCGTCGCCCGCCGATCCCGCCGGGCGCGGCTCCACGGCGGTCTACGGCTCGTCGTCCGGCCCGGGCGTGCGGGCCTCCGCGTCGCCGGCCGGTTGGTCGGCCTCAGCGGTTGCCGCGCAGCCCACCCAGGGCGGCGGTGGATGGACCGGGGCGCCGGTCTCGGCCCCGCCGGTGGTGCCCGCGCCGGTGGTGCCCAGTTGGCCGCCGTCCACCGCGGGCGGTGTCCCGTCGGGCGGAAACGACACCGGCGGCTCCCGGGGGTCCAACCCGGCGGGCGTGCCGGCTGGGCGGGGCGCGGCGGCCGCTCGCAGCGGGCGGTACGACGGCGGCTCCGATCTGGCCGGCACCGTCTACGGCGGCGGGGAGCAGCCCGGCTACACCACGATCGCGCTGCCGGCCAGCGCCGTGGAGAATTCCGGCTCCCTGACCGGGCACATCCTGGCTCAGGGCTGGGCCGACACCCCGGCCGAACGGTCTTCCAGCACCGCCCGGGTGGTGATCGTCCTGGCCGCCGCACTGGGGCTGCTGGTGGCGATCAGCGTGCTGGTGGTCCTGCTCGCCAACGACGCCCTGGACGGCCTGGTGGGCAACGTGCTCAACGGCTGAGCCGACGATCGGGTCGATGGTGAGTCCGCCCACTACGGTCGGGCAACCGGCTGGCGGCTCCGCCGGACCGCCGTACACTGGTCGAGATCACTGACCCGGCGCGCGTGATGCGCGCCCATGGGCGATCTTGCGGGCGATCCGGCGGCACAGCCGCGGCAGGCCATCGCGAAGATGCGCCCCGCTCGAAAGGCATTTGTTGACCACCTCTGCTGACCCCAGCATCGTTCCGTCCGTTTTCGATTCCGCCCCGGCGGCGGTCGACGCCGCCCTGGAGACGCCCGACGCCGCCCCGACGGAGGTCGCCGAGCCCGTCGACTTCGCCGCGCTCGGCCTGCCCGAGCCGCTGGTCCGCGCACTGGCGCGGCAGGGCATCACCACCCCGTTCGAGATCCAGCGGGCCACCGTTCCGGACGCGCTCGCCGGCCGGGACGTGCTCGGCCGCGGGCAGACCGGGTCGGGCAAGACGCTCGCGTTCGGCCTGCCCCTGCTGGCCCGGGTCGCCGCCGGCCAGCCGGCCCGGCCGATGCGGCCGCGCGCCCTGGTCCTGGTCCCGACCCGGGAGTTGGCCATGCAGGTCAACGACGCCCTGCTGCCGCTGGGCAAGGCGATCAACGTGTTCCTGAAGACCGCCGTCGGCGGAGTGCCGTACGACCGTCAGATCGACGCGCTGCGGCGCGGCGTGGAGATCATCGTGGCGACCCCGGGCCGGCTCGGCGACCTGATCGAGCGGGGCATCTGCCAGCTCGACGACGTCGAGGTGACGGTGCTCGACGAGGCCGACCAGATGGCCGACATGGGCTTCCTGCCCGAGGTGACCGAACTGCTGGCGAAGACGCCCGCGAACGGTCAGCGGCTGCTCTTCTCGGCCACCCTGGACGGCGACGTCGACGCGCTGGTCAAGCGGTTCATGACCGATCCGGTGACGCATTCCACCGCGCCGTCCACCGCCTCGGTGTCCACCATGGACCACCACATGCTGCTGATCCCGCCGCACGAGAAGTTCCCGGTGACGGCCTCGATCGCCGCCCGGGACGGCCGGACCATGGTCTTCGCCCGGACCCAGCTCGGCGTCGACCGACTGGTCGAGCAGCTCGCCGCTGTCGGCGTACGGGCCGGTGGCCTGCACGGCGGCAAGACCCAGCGGATGCGCACCAAGACGCTGGCCGAGTTCCGCGAGGGCCGGATGAACGTGCTGGTCGCCACCGACGTGGCGGCTCGGGGCATCCACGTCGACGGGGTCACCCTGGTGCTGCACGTCGACCCGCCGAAGGACCCCAAGGACTACCTGCACCGCGCCGGGCGCACCGCCCGTGCCGGCGAGTCGGGCGCGGTCGCCACGCTGGTGCTGCCCAAGCAGCGCCGTACCACCCTGGCGATGCTCGAGAAGGCTGGCGTCGCGCCGGCCGAGAGCCGGGTCCGCCTCGGGGACCCGGCGCTTGCCGAGCTGATCGGCGCCCGTGAGCCCAGCGGCGTCCCGGTCCGCGTGGAGGCGGAGCCCCGGGGCTACGGTGACCGCTCCGGCGGCCCCCGCCGGTTCGGTGACCGGCCGGGCGGCGACCGCCGCTACGGCGACCGTCCCCAGGGTGAGCGCCGCTACGGCGACCGCCCGACCGGCGAGCGCCGCTTCGGCGACCGCCCGCAGGGTGAGCGGCGCTACGGCGACCGTCCGCAAGGCGACCGGCAGTACGGCGACCGCCCGACCGGTGAGCGGCGCTACAGCGACCGCCCCCAGGGCGACCGGCAGTACGGCGACCGGCCGACCGGTGAGCGGCGCTTCGGCGACCGCCCCCAGGGCGACCGGCAGTACGGCGACCGCCCGACCGGCGAGCGCCGGTACGCCGATCGGGATGCCCGGGGTTACGGCGACCGGCCGCAGGGTGAGCGCCGTTTCGGCGACCGCCCGCAGTTCGGCGACCGGGACGGCCGGGGCGACCGCCCGACCGGCGAGCGGCGCTACGGCGACCGCCCGCAGGGCGAGCGGCGCTACGGGGACCGGGACGAGCGCGCCTCCGGCGACCGCCGTTTCGGCGACCGGCAGCAGGGCGAGCGGCCCGCCGACGAGCGCCGGTTCGGGGACCGACCGGCCGGGGAGCGGCGCTTCGCGGACCGGGACGCTCGGGGTGGTTTCCGCCCGGAGAGCCGCGGTCAGGGCGACCGGCAGCGCGACGACCGGCAGCGCGATGACCGGCGTGGCTTCGGCGGGCGCCCGCCGGCCCGTACCCACTGATCCACTGATTCACTGAACGCCGCCGCGGAGCCCACGCTCCGCGGCGGCGTTCGCGCATGCCCTGCCGATGTCGGCTCGGTCGCGTAACGTCCGGCTCATGCCGACCATGCCGAAGTCGATCTTCTGGTCCCGGACGGACACCGCCGGCAGTGAGCAGGTCGTGCTCGACGACGGGCACGGGTTGGCGGCCCGGGGCACCCTGCTCGCCGTGGACCCGATCCCCTGGACCGTCCGCTACCAGCTGACCACCGCACCTGACTGGAGCACCAGCCGGGTCGAGGTCGAGGCGGAGGGGTCGGGCTGGCTGCGCAGAGTCACGCTGGAACGGGCCGCGGACCGGTGGCGGGTGACGACCGCCGAGCAGGGCAACCTGGACGCGGCACTCGTCGCGGCCGGTCATCCCCCGGCCGGTCTGCCGGGCACCGACGACCCGGATCGGCTGGCCGACGCGCTCGACGTGGACCTGAGCGGGTCCCCGCTGTTCAACACCCTCCCGGTCCATCGGCTCGGGCTGGCCGCTCAGCCGGCCGACCTGCCGCACCGGATCACCGCGGCGTGGGTGCTGCTGCCCGGTCTGGAGGTGGTGGCGGCCGAGCAGATCTACACCGGGCTCGGGCCGGGCCGGGTGCGGTTCGCCAGCGGCACCTTCACCGCCGACATCGATCTGGACGCCGACGGGTACGTGGTGCGCTACCCCGGGCTCGCCGAACGGATCGACCCGCGCTGAGTGCGCCGGGCTCAGGCGGGCCGGGTTCAGGCGAGCTGGGCTCAGGCGGGCCAGGCGCCACTGGTCAGGAAGCGGTCGATGGTGGCCGCGTGCGGTGCGAGGTCGTGGCCCTTCGCGGCCACCCAGTCGTCGGAGTAGTAGGTGTCGGCGTACCGGTCGCCGGCGTCACAGATCAGGGTGACCACGGAGCCGGTCCGGCCCTCGGCGAGCATCCCGGCGATGAGGCCGAACGCCCCCCACAGGTTGGTGCCGGTGGAGCCACCCACCCGGCGACCGAGCACCGCCGAGCCGGCCCGCATGGCGGCCAGCGACGCCGCGTCCGGCACCTGGACCATCCGGTCCACCACCGCGGGCAGGAAGGACGCCTCCACGGTGGGACGGCCGATCCCCTCGATCCGGGATCCCTTCCCGGTACGCACGGACCAGTCGGCGGCCAGCCAGGCCGGATAGAACGCGGAGTTCTCCGGGTCCACCACGCAGAGCTTGGTGGCCAGCCGGCGGTACCGGACGTACCGGCCGATTGTCGCGCTGGTGCCCCCGGTGCCGGCGCCCACCACGACCCAGGCCGGGATCGGGTGCCGCTCCAGTCTCAGCTGTGCGTAGATCGACTCGGCGATGTTGTTGTTGCCCCGCCAGTCGGTGGCCCGCTCGGCGTAGGTGAACTGGTCCATGAAGTGACCGCCGGAATCCTCGGCCAGCCAGCGGGCCTCGACCACCACGCTCGCCGGGTCGTCCACCAGGTGGCAACGGCCGCCCTGGAACTCGATCTGCGCGATCTTCTCCGGCGAGGTGGAGGCGGGCATCACCGCGATGAACGGCAGCCCGAGCATCCGGGCGAAGTACGCCTCGGAGACCGCCGTGGAGCCGGACGACGCCTCGACGATCGTGGTGCGCGGCCCGATCCAGCCGTTGCAGAGCCCGTAGAGAAAGAGCGAGCGGGCCAGCCGGTGCTTCAGTGAGCCGGTCGGGTGCACCGACTCGTCCTTGAGGTAGAGGTCGATCCCCCACTCCCGCGGCAGCGGGAACGGCAGCAGGTGAGTGTCGGCCGAGCGGTTCGCGTCCGCCTCGACGGCGGCGATCGCCTCGGTCACCCAGGTCCGGCTGGCCTCGTCGCACCGGTCGAGATGAGTCACGTCGGCAAAGTAGCAAGCGGTCCTGAGGAGGTCAGCGCCGGTCCGCCGACGTGACCCGGCGGAGCTGACGGCGCTGGCCGGCCCGGCCGACCGCCCGGACCAGCGGGGTCAGCCCGATGGCCAGTCGAGGCAGGGCGTCCAGCAGCCGGACCTGCGCTCCCCGCCAACGGGGCAGGCTGACCACCGGGCGCGGCCGGCGGGCCAGTCGGGCCGCCCGGGCGGCCACCCGCTGCGGGGTCAGCATGGAACCGGTGAACGACGCCAGCGCACCGGGGTCGTCCAGCCGGTCGTGCAGCATCGGGGTCCAGATGCCGTCCGGGCAGAGGCAGGAGACGTGTACCTGCCGATATCCGGCCATCCGCAGGTCGGACAGGGTGCCGAGGCTGAACGCCAGCAGCGCGTGCTTACTGGCCGCGTACACCGTCTCGCCGGGCGCGGCGACCAGCCCGGCCAGCGAGACGACGTTCAGCACGTGGCCGTGCCCCTGCCCGCGCATCACCCCGAGCGCGGCGAGGGTGCCGTTCATCGCGCCGAGCGCGTTCACGTCGAGCACCCGACGGCGGGTCCGTCCGTCGTGCTCCCAGGCGGGGCCGGTGACCAGGATGCCGGCGTTGTTGACCCAGAGGCCGAGGCCACCCCGGCTGGCTGCCGTCGCGGCGATCTCGGCGCAGGCTGCCTCGTCCCGGACATCCAGCGCGGCGGACCAGCCGCCGAGCGGCGCGGCCGCGACGGCGACCGCAGCCGGGTCGACGTCGGTGAGCAGCACCGACCAACCGTCGGCGTGCAGCGCGGCGGCAATGGCGCGGCCCAGGCCGCCGGCGGCCCCGGTCACCACGGCCGCTCCACGTCCCAGCGGGGTCATCGGCGCACGCTACCGCCGTCCGCCGGTACGGCACCAGGGCCGACCGGCCCTCGGCCGCGGCGGGTACGGCGCCGATCGGCCCTCGGCAGCGGCCGGTACGGCGCGGGGGCGGTCTCCTTTGCTCTGCTTCAGCGGACGCACCACAGAACGGCCCGCACTGGTGCGTGGGTGTAAGCAGAGCAAAGGACGCACATGAGGAGTGGTCGCCGATCCCCCTGGCGCTCGGGTGCGAGGCCGGGCCCCACCGCCGCGGTGTCAGGCGGCCGGTGGGCCGACCGACTGGGGGCGGTTCTCCCATTTGGTGGAGAGTGCGATCGCGGTACGGGTGGAGGCGACCCCGGGCGTCCGGTTCAGCCGCACGATCAGCTGCTCCAGCTCGGCGATCGTGCCGACCCGCGCCTTGAGCAGGAAGGACTCCACCCCCGCCATGAAGTAGCAGGACTCGATCTCGGGCAGCACCCGGAGCGACTCGAGCATGTCGTCGCTGTCCGCGCCGGAGTCCTCGACGATGCCGATCAGCGCGGTGACACCCAGCCCGATCGCCTCCGGCTCCACGTCCGCGCGGTAGCCGCGGATCACGCCGCTGTTCTCCAGCTTGCCGACCCGCTCGTGCACGGCCGGGGCAGAGAGGCCAACCTGCCGGGCGAGCTCGGCGTACGAGAGGCGGGCGTTTCCACGCAGCAGGTCGACGAGGCTCAGGTCGATGGCGTCCACGGAGAGTGACCTTATCCCGTTGGGCGTAACGCGACGCCTTCGGTATCCGTTGCACACAGCAGTGAGTAACTGTTCACAAACAGACGGTCAGGGCAGGGGTTGCACCAGTACCATTTACTAACTTCCCACTCAGTGCATTTTTCGCGTTTGGCGGACAGGCCAGGTCCCTGGTGCTGTAATTACCATACGTCCCTCATGACGGCTCTGGGCTCGCACCAGCCGGGGGCAGTGTGTTCAGCCAGGGGCTTCGTCGACGCGAGGAGGGGGCTGTGGACACTGGAGATCGCCTGCTGACACCGGGTGAGGTCGCCGCGCTGTTTCGGGTGGACCCGAAGACTGTGACGAGATGGGCGGCGGCCGGCCGGATAGGAAGCATCCGGACTCCAGGCGGGCATCGCCGGTTTCGGGAATCCGAGGTGCGAGCCCTGCTTGAGGGGGAGGGCATGCTGGACGAGGTGGACGAGGTCGGAAAGCCACGCAACGTGGGCCCGGCCGCCTCTACCGGGCCGGGTCCGGCCAACGCCGGCATGTACTGAACTGGTGCGGACAACGCTACGCGGACCGGGCAGCAGTCCGGTCCGCGTCCCGCTACGGTCACCCGTCGTACGCGTGACCGGGCGGGGTTGAGCAGACAGGCTCAGCTTCGGGCCGCCCCGAGCTGGCCGGACCACCGTCGGAACAGGGTGTGCGGGACGCCGAGCGCGTCCAGCACTTTGCCGGCCACGAAGTCGACCAACTGCTGCGCGCTGGCCGCCGCACCCGCGCCGTAGAAGCCGGGGCTGGCCGGCAGCACCACCGCGCCGGCGTCGTGCAACGCGATCAGGTGCTCAAGGTGACTGCGGGTCACCGGCGTCTCCCGAGGTGCCACCACCACCGGCCGGCGCTCCTTGAGGTTGACCTCGGCGGCACGCTGCAACAGGTCCTTGGAGAGCCCGATGGCGACCCCCGCGCACGCCGCCGTGCTGGCCGGCACCACCGCCATTCCGCGTACCCGGTAGGAACCGCTGCTCGGACCGGCCGCCAGGTCTCCCGCCGGCCAGTGCCGCACGTCCGCGCCGGTCACGTCCCGGCCGAGCCAGGCGGCGAGGTCCTCGGCCCAGTGCGCGTCGCGGAACGGCCGGCCGGTCTCGTCGAGCAGCGTGAGCCGCGCCGCCCGGGAGACGATCAGGTCCACCGGTTCGCCCGCGTCGAGCAGCCCGCCGAGCACGGCCGCCGCGTACGGCGTACCGGAGGCCCCGGAGACACCGACCACCCATGGTTCCCGCATGCCCCCAGCCTGCCTGGTGGGGTTCGTGCGCTGGTGGGCACCCCCGGGATCGGCCTCCGGGTGGCTCGCCCGAGATGTCCGGGCGGGCGCCTGCGTGTCCCGCGGACCTGGCATGCTGCCGGTGGCCATTCGCACCGGCAGCAGATCGCACAGGAGGCATCGGTGACGACCGGCGAGGTCCTCTGGACGCTGCGCGCCGAATGTCCGATCCCGGCCCGGCTCTCGCCGCACGCCGACCGGGTGCACGAGTGGCTGCTCCGCCTGTTGCCCGAGCTGGGCCTGCCGCTGGACGACGCCGCGCTGCGCCGGCTGAGCCGGGGAGCCTTCGCCCGGTACGCCGGCCGGCTCTACCCGGACGCCACCGAGGCCGACCTGCGGAGCCTGACCGCGCTGTTCACCTGGTTCTTCCTGGTCGACGACGCCTGCGACGGGCCGGGCCGGCTCGCTCCGGAGCAGATCCGCGCGCTGCGCAACGGCACCTTGGCGCTGCTGCACGACGGTCCCCGGGCACGACACGCCGGGTTGACCGGTCCGCTGCGGCGGCTGCTGGTGCTGGCCTGGCGGGAGCCGCGCCGCCGGATGCCGGCCCGGTGGCGGCTGCGCTTCGCCGACGCGGTGGCCCAGCACCTCGACGGGACCCGGCGGGAGGCGGCCAACAAGGAGGCGGGTCGCCGACCCGGCGTCATCGAGTACGTCGAGCTGCGGCGGGCCACGTCGGCGGCGGACGTGTCGTACCCGCTGGTGGAGTTCGTCACCGGCCGGCCGCTGCCCGACCCGGTCTACCACCACCCGCTGCTGCGCCGGGTCGCCCGCACCGGCAACGACCTGCTCTCCTGGTACAACGACCTCGCATCGCTGGACCGGGACCGGGCCACCGCGGGCGGGCACAACCTGGTGCTTGCCATGCAGGACGAGCAGGGCCTGTCGCCGGCGGAGGCGGTGGACCGGGTGGCCGAGCGCTGGCGGGAGTCGATGCGGCGCTTCGTCGCGCTGCGTGCCACGGTGCCGTCGTTCGGCCCGGCGCTGGACGAGGCGGTCACCGACCACCTCGACGGGGTCGCGTACGCGGTGCGCGGCACCATCGACTGGACGCTGGAGAGCGCCCGCTACCCCACCAGCGCCTAGGGCCGAAGGTCGAGCCGGATCACCAGGTCGAGCAGGGCGAAGGCGAACAGCGCGATGCCGACGAAGCCGTTCGCGGTGAAGAACGCCCGGTTGACCTTGCTCAGGTCGGTCGGGGTGACCACCAGGTGCTGGTAGGCGAACGCGACCGCGGTGAGCGCCAGGCCGACCCACCAGAGCCAGCCGAACCCGACCACCGCCCCGAACCAGACGAAGAGCCCGAACGTCACCACGTGCGCCACGGTGGAGGCGTGCAGCGCGAAGCGCCGGCCGTACCGGGCGGGCACGCTGTGCACCCCGATCCGCCGGTCCACCGCGTCGTCCTGGCAGGCGTAGATCAGGTCGAAGCCACCGATCCACAGCCCGACCGCCGCGCCGAGCAGCCAGGCCGGCCAGGAGCCGTCCAGGGTGCCGGTGACGGCCAGCCAGGCGCCGACCGGGCCGACCGCCTGGGCGACCGCGAGGATCGCGTGCGGCCAGTTGGTGAACCGCTTGCCGTACGGGTAGACCACCAGCGGCACCACGGCGAGCGGCGCCAGCACCAGGCAGAGCGGGTTGAGCAGAGCGGCGGCGGAGAGGAAGACCACCAGCGCGACGACCGCGCCGGTCCAGGCCGTGCGCACGCTCACCGCGCCGGTGACCAGCTCCCGCGCGGCGGTACGCGGGTTCCGCGCGTCGATCCGCCGGTCGAGGATCCGGTTGGCGGCCATCGCGAACGTCCGCGCCCCGACCATCGCCACGGTGATCAGCAGCAGGTCCACCCAGCGCACCCGGCCGCCGTTGACCTGCATCGCGGTCAGCGCCGACAGGTACGCGAACGGCAGCGCGAAGACCGAGTGTTCGATGGCGACGAGTTTGAGGAACGACTTGATTCGGCCCGGCCGTTCGGCCGGCGCGTCGAGGACCGCCATCAGATGCCGTACTCCTTCCAGCGCTTGTCGACCAGGGCGGTGACCTCCGGCGACATGCTCATCTCCTCCGGCCAACCGCGGGTGTAACCCTCGGTGGGGAGCTTGCGGGTCGCGTCAACGCCCACCTTGCCGCCCCAGAACTGCTGGTACGACGAGTGGTCGAGGTGATCGACCGGGCCCTCGGTGAGCAGCAGGTCGCGCGCGTAGTCGACGTTGCCGAAGGCGCGGAAGGCGACCTCGTTGTAGTCGTGCACGTCGCAGTCCTCGTCGACGATCACGATCAGCTTGGTCAGCGACATCAGGTGCGCGCCCCAGATCGCGTTCATCACCTTCTGCGCGTGCTTCGGGTAGCGCTTGCGGATCGACACGATCGCGCAGTTGTGGAAGACGCCGGCGGCCGGCAGGTCGTAGTCCACGATGTCCGGGATCAGCAGCTTGAGCAGCGGCTGGAAGATCCGCTCGGTGGCCTTGCCGAGGGCGTGGTCCTCCTGCGGCGGCTTGGAGGTGACGATCGAGTGGTAGACCGGCTTGCGCTGCATGGTCATCGCCTCGATGTGCAGCACCGGGAACGGCTCGACCGGCGTGTAGAAGCCGGTGTGGTCGCCGAACGGGCCCTCGGGCAGCCGCTCGCCCGGCTCCAGGTAGCCCTCCAGCACGATCTGCGCGTGGGCCGGCACCTGCAGCGGCACGGTGAGGCAGTCGACCATCTCCACCCGCTCGCCGCGCAGGAACCCGGCGAACAGGTACTCGTCGATGTCGCCGGGCAGCGGCGCGCTGGCCGCGTACGAGACGACCGGGTCGCAGCCGATCGCGACCGCGACCGGCAGGCGCTGCCCGAGCCGCTCGGCGACCGCGTGGTGGGCGGTGGAGTCCTTGTGGATCTGCCAGTGCATGCCCAGGGTGTTGCGGCCGTGCTGCTGGAGCCGGTACAGCCCGAGGTTGCGCTTGCCGGTCTCCGGGTGCTTGGTGTGGGTGAGGCCGTAGTTGTGGAAGATCCCGCCGTCGCCGGGCCACACCTGGAGCCCGGGCAGCCGGTTCAGGTCGACGTCCTCACCCCGGTAGACGACCTCCTGGCAGGGCGCGGTCTTCACCTTGCGCGGCGGCACCGACTTGAGCTGCATGACCTTGCCCAGGCCCTCGCGGATGCCGGACCAGCCCACCGGCAGCTCCGGCTTGATCAGCGCGCCGATCCGGGCCCCGATCTCGTCCAGCGAGTCGACGCCGAGCGCCATGGCCATCCGCTTCTCGGTGCCGAACAGGTTGATCGCCACCGGCATCTCGCCCCGGGTGGGGCGCTCGAACAGCAGCGCCGGTCCGCCGGCCCGGACCGTGCGGGTGACCACCTCGCTGATCTCCAGGGTCGGGTCGACCGGGACGTCGACCCGGCGCAGTTCGCCCGCGCGCTCCAGGGCCGCGAGGAAGTCCTTGAGGTCGGTGTACGGGAAGCCACGAGCCGCCATGCCCGCCAGTCTCCCGCACCGCGTCCCGCGCGGACGAAGCCGGGTGCTGTGACGCTCGCAATGGCCCGGGACCGGTCCCGACGCGCGCCTAGATCCACTCGACTTCCGGGAAGTCGGGGTGTCCCGCAGCGTTCGACAGACCGACTTCCCAGACGTCGTGTTGATCAACGGGCGCGGACGGCGGGTGGCGGCTCAGGCGGCGGGCGTCCAGGCATGGGCGGCCAACGGCGGGTCGAGCGGCGCGCGGGTGAGCCGGTTGGCGAAGGCGGAGATGGTGTACGCACCGACGCCGAGCACCACGTCCAACGCGTGCCGTGGTTGGTAGCCGGCGGAGAGGAAGTCGTCCAACTCGTCGTCGGGCACCGCGCCCCGGTGGTCGAGCACGGCCAGCGTGAATCGGCGCAGTGCCTCCAGCCGTGGCTCGGCCAGCGCCGTGCGGGCGCGCAGCGCGGTGATCAGCTCGGTGCTCGCGCCGAGCTGGGTGAGCTTGCCGGTGTGCAGGGAGACGCAGACGTGGCACTCGTGGGTGGTCGAGACGGTCAGGATGACCACCTCCCGCTCCAAGGGTGTGAGGGCGGTCTGTTCGAAGCCCGCGCTCGCGGTGAAGAAGCCGGCGAGCAGTTGTGGCGACCCGGCCATCAGCCCCACCGGGGTCGGCAGCCAGCCGAGGCGGCGGCGTACTCCCTCGACGGTCGGGCGGGCGGCGGCGGGCGCGGTGTCGACGGTGTGGGCGGTGAAGACGGACATGGTTACCTGCTCTCGCAGCGTGGGTGTCGGCGACGCGTCCGGTAGGATGGTCAACGTGGTTGACGAAATAGTAAACGAGGTTGTCGAAGATGGCAACGGCTGATCCGGGACGGCCGGGCTTCCTGCTGCCCCTGCTGCTGTTGGCCGGCTTCCGTACGCTCATCGACGACCTGCACGCCGAGTTGGCCCGCGAGGGGCATCCGGAGCTGCGACCACTGCATGGGTTCGTGCTCCAGGCCGTCGGCCCCGACGGCACCACCGCCAGCGAGCTGGGGCAGCGGCTGGGCGTCTCGAAGCAGGCGGCCGGCAAGACGGTGGACCGGCTGGTCGCCCTCGGCTACCTGGAGCGGGCCGACGACCCGCGGGACGCCCGGCGCAAGCTGGTCCGGATGACCGAGCGCGGGCACGACGGGTTACGACGCTCGGCGGTCATCTTCGACCAGCTCCGGCAGCGATGGGCGGACACGCTCGGCCCGGAGCGGGTCACCGCCATTGAGGACGACCTGCGCAGCGTCACCCCCGCGAACTGGTTCCGCCTCGACGTGCCCGGCTGGTTCGGCGCCTGACCGCGGGAAATGTCACCGGCTCTGGCGCCCCGACCCCGCGGGGGCGGAGCCTGAGGGCATGTCGGACGCGTACATCGTCGGGGACCCGGACGGACTCTCACCCCTGTTGGCCGAGCTGCGCGACGCGGTCGCCCGGGAGCTGCACGCGCAGCTCGCGCTGCGCGCGGAACGCATCGAACTGGCCGACGTGCCGGAGGTGGCCTACCAGGTCACCCTGCGAATCGACGAGCTGCTCAGTCGAGGCCGCCGTACGAGTGCAGGCCGGTGAAGAAGATGTTCACGCCGAACAGGTTCATCAGCATGGTGAGGAAGCCGAGCACCGCCAGCCAGGTGGCCACGTTGCGCTTGACGCTGGGCGTGGCCCGGGCGTGCAGGTAGCCCGCGTACACCACCCAGGAGATGAACGCCCAGGTCTCCTTCGGGTCCCAGCCCCACGGCCGTCCCCAGGCCGCCTCGGCCCAGACCGCCCCGGCGATCACCGCGAAGGTGAAGATCGGGAAGGCGAAGGCATGCAGCGCGAAGGTCAGCCGCTCCAGGCTGACCGCACCCGGCAGACGCTTGGCCAGGGTGTACGGGAAGCTCCGCTTGCCCTGCTCGTACCCGGCGCGCATCAGGTAGCCGACCGCCGGCACCACGCCGAGCAGGAAGATGCCCGACGAGAAGACGATCGTCGAGACGTGGATGACGAACCAGTACGAGTTGAGCGCCGGCACCAGCGGCACGATCGGCACGTACAGCACCAGCTCGGCGGTGGCCACCAGCAGCACCATCACCAGGGTGAGGAACAGCCCGAGCTTGCGCAGCGACGGGCGCTTCCAGAGCACCACCAGCCAGGCCGCGACCCCGATGAACGTCACCGTGAGCACGAACTCGTACATGTTGCCCCAGGGCATCCGGTCGGCCGCGAGGCCCCGCGTGACCAGCGCCGCCAGGTGCAGCGCGGCCGCGAGCCCGGTGGCCCCGACCGCGATCAGTCCGGCGATCCGGGCACGCCGCGCCGAGCGGTCCACCACGGCCGACGGCGGGACCGGCGCGGGCGACGCGGGTACGCCGCCGCCCCCGACGCCGGCGCCCACCAGCTCGCGGGCGGGAGCCGCGGCGACCCGGGCGCGAGTGTTGCCGAGTGCGTACTCCACGGCATGGCAGATCATCGCGACCAGGTACGCCAGGATCGCGAAGGTCACCAGATTGTCGGAGAGTGCGGACATCACTCGGTCCCTTCTCGCACGCCGGCCCGGTCACTGGAGTCAGCACCCGTGCCCGGTCGCTCATCACCGCGGACCGCGGCGACGAGCTGGGCGAACTCGTCGGCGAACCCTGGATAGTCGGTGCGCGGCAACCCGCCGACCTCCATCAAACTACTACCGCCCGTCGGAGATCCTTCCGCGGGGTCGGCCGGCATCACCCGGAAGAACACCCGGCGGCGCCGCCCGAACAGCGACCCCATCAGCCCCACCAGCAGGAAACCGCAGCTGATCAGCAGCATCGTCGAGCCGGGGTCGTGCCGCACGGAGAGGGTCACGTACCGCTCGGTGCCCAGGAACTCGACCTTGCTGCCGTCGTCCAACGTCCAGGTCTCGCCCTTGCGGAGCAGCTTGGTGCCGACCTCCTTGACCTTGCCGGTCCGCACCTGCCGCTGGTCGAGCTGGTAGATCGAGCCGGGGATGCCGGCGTCCAGGCCGAGGTTGCCCCGGTAGGCGACCAGGTTGAGCGCCGGGTTGCGCTCGGTCGGGTACTCCGAGCGGGCGAACGGTGCCTGCTGCGGGGCCGTGGGCAGGTAGATGCCGGTGAACGCCATCTGCTCGTCCGGCGCGCGCTGGCCGGTCCGCGGGTCGACGTTCGCGTCCGGGAAGGCCGCCAGCCCCTCGCCGGTCAGGCCCATGTCGCCGGTGGTCAGGAACGGCTCGTCGCTGACCTGGGAGCGGCCGAACCGGTCGGTGTAGCGGATGACCGGGGCGTACCCGTGGCCCAGCAGGTAGACGTTCGCGTCGTTCAACCGCAGTGGTGAGTTCACCGAGAAGTCCGCGCTGCGGGTCGGCTCGTCGGGGCCGTCGACGGTCACCCGGGCGTTGAAGAACTCCGGCTGGCCGGAGGCCAGGAACCGGGCCTGGAAGTCGTCCAGCCGCAGGCAGAAGCGGGGCAGGTCCTCGCTGTCGACCCGAGGGCCGAGCTTCGTCTCGGCGTACTGCTGCCGGGTGTTGCAGAAGGCGTTGTCCGTGCCCGCCACCAGCAGCCGGTTGCCGCTCCAGCCGTACCACGAGCCGAGCGCGACGCCGATCAGCACGGCGATCAGCGAGGTGTGGAACAGCAGGTTGCCGGTCTCCTTGAGATAGCCCTTCTCGGCGGAGACCTCGTCGCCGCGCACCTCCACCCGCCACCGCCGCTTGCGCAGCACCTCGGCGATGGCCGCCGCGCCACCCGCCGGGGCGGGCAGCAGCGCGTGCTGCGGCAACCGCTTCATCCGCTTCGGCACGGCCGGCGGCCGGGACCGCAGCGCCCGGACGTGGTCGCGCAGGCGGGGCGTGATGCAGCCGATCAGCGAGGTGAACAGCAGCAGGTAGATCGCGGAGAACCAGACCGAGCCGAAGACCTCGAACGCGCCGATCCGGTCCAGCCGGGGGGCCAGATCCGGGTGGTCGGTAAAGTACTGGTTGACCTTCTCCGGGCTGATCCCGCGCTGCGGCAGCACCGAGCCGGGGATGGCGGCGACCGCGAGCAGGAAGAGCAGGATCAGCGCCGTACGCATGCTGGTCAACTGCCGCCACGAGTTGCGCAGCAGCGCCAGCAGCCGGTTGGGGCGGCGCCGGGGCGCCGGGGCCGCGGTCTCCGGCCGGTCGTCCACGACCGTCATCAGATGCTCACCTCGCCCACCCCGACGGTGGTCTGCAACCAGATCACGAAGCTCTGCCATCCGCCGGTGACCAGCGCCAGGCCGATCAGGATGAGCAGGGCGCCGCCGACCCGGGTGACCCAGCGGCTGTTGCGCCGGACGGCGCGGAAGACCCCGAGCAGGCGCTGGAAACCCAGCCCGAAGACGACGAACGGTATCCCCAGCCCGAGGCAGTACGCCACGGCGAGCACCACGGCGCGGTCGCTCTGCCCGCTCGCGGTGGCCATGCCCATCACCGCGCCGAGCGTGGGGCCGGTGCAGGGCACCCAGCTGAGCGCGAAGACCGCGCCGAAGACCGGTGCGCCGAGCAGCCCTGCGGACGGCAGCCGGGAGATCCGGAACTCCCGTTGCAGGGCCGGGATCATCCCGAGGTAGCCCAGCCCGAGCACGATGATCAGCACGCCGATCACGATCTCCAGCTGGCGCTCGTAGTCGAAGAAGACCCGACCGATGCTCGCGAACAGGATCGCGGTGGCCACGAAGACGACGGTGAAGCCGGCGATGAAGAGCAGCGTTCCCGCGAGCACCCGGCCCTTGACGGCACCGGCCCGTGCGATCCGCTCCCTTACCGCGACACCCCCGCCGTCGCCGTCGCGTGCCTCCGCAGCGTTAAGAGGGGGCCCTTCCTCTACCGCAGGCGTTAATAAGGTGCCCTTCCTTGCACTGCCTTCGAGGTCGGAGCCGGCGAGGCCGGTGACGTACGAGAGGTAGCCGGGGACCAGCGGGAGCACGCATGGGGAGAGGAAGCTGACCAGGCCGGCGAGCGCCGCGGCGCCGATGGCGAGCAGCAGCGGCCCGCTCAGGGCCAACTCCCGGAAGGTCTCGCCCATCAGTTCGGCGCCGGTTTCTCGGCCGCGATCCGTTCGACGATCGGTTGCAGGCCCTCCTGCTTGACCGCCGCCCGGATCACCGTGGCGATCCGGCCCTCCCGGTCCAGCACCACCGTCGCCGGGATGCTGTTCGGCGGAATGTCCAGGGCGAGCGCCAGCTTGCTCGGCGGGTCGAACAGGCTCGGATAGGTGACCCGGCCCTCCTCGAACGCCTTGGCCTTGTCCCGCTGGTCCTGCACGTTGATGCCGAGGAAGTTCACCCCGGAGCCCTTGGTGGCCTGGTAGGTCGCTTCCAGGTCGTCCGCCTCCGCGCGGCACGGCGCGCACCAGGAACCCCAGAAGTTGACCACCACGACCTGGCCGCGGGCCTCGCTGACGTCGTAGCTGCCGCCGGTGAGCAGTTCACCGGCGAGCGTCGGAGGTGCCGAACGCTGGTCCGGAGCGCACTCGATGACCCCGTCGGAGGTGGTCGTGCAGGTCTTCTCCCGGCCCTGCGACGTGCAGCCGACCAGCGCCACCGCGGCGACGGTGGCGAGCAGGCCGGCGGTCCACCTCCGGGCGTTCATCAGGCGCCCTTGGCCGTCCGGGCGGTCGCGGAGAGGGCGATCAGGTGCGCTGCCGGCTCGCTGTAGCCGATGCCCACCACCTTCGCGCCGTCGAAGTGGAACGACGTGAGGCTGGCCAGCCCGCACTGCCGCCTGCGCGGGTCGTGCCAGAGCCGCTTGCGCTCGACGTACCGGCGCAGCGTCCAGATCGGGAGCTGGTGCGAGACCAGCACCGCCTCGCGTCCCTCGGCGGCGACCCGGGCGGCGTGCACGGCGGCGAACATCCGCTCCGCGATGACCCGGTACGCCTCGCCCCAGGACGGGGTCACCGGGTCGCGCAGCACCCACCAGTTGCGCGGGTCGCGGAACGACCCGTCGCCCGGCGACACCTTCTTGCCCTCGAACCAGTTGGCGCTCTCGATCAGCCGCTCGTCCACCCCGACCGGCAGCCCGAACTGGGCGGCGATCGGCTCGGCGGTCTGCTGTGCGCGCTCCAGCGGGCTGGCCACCACGTGCACGATCTCCCGCTCGGCCAGCCCCTGCGCGGCGGCCTTGGCCATCTGCACACCCAGCTCGGAGAGGCGGAAACCGGGCAGCCGGCCGTAGAGGATCTGGTCGGGGTTGTGCACCTCGCCGTGCCGAAGCACGTGGACCACCGTCTTGCTCACTGCTGCGCCCCCCTCGTTCGCGACTGCGGGGCTCGCAAAACCGGCTCACTCCTCGCGCTCACCGCTACCCCCCGTGACCCGCCGCTGCCGCCGCGTTGGCCGCCGTCGGCAGCGCGGCGGCGATCTGCTCCAGAGCGGCGTCGTCGATCGCCGCCGACACGAACCACGACTCGAACGCGCTTGGCGGCAGGTAGACGCCGGCGGCGAGCATCGCGTGGAAGAACGCCTTGAACGCCGGCACCTGCTGCGTGCGGGCGCTGTCGTAGTCGACCACGTCGGCGTCGGTGAAGAAGATGGAGAACATGCTGCCCGCGTACGACAGTCGGTGCGGGACCCCGGCGGCGGCCAGCGCGTCGGCGGCCAGCTTGCCCACGACGGCGGCGGTCTGGTCGAGGCGGCGGTACAGCTCGTCGTCGGCCAGCCGCAGGGTGGCCAGGCCGGCGGCGCAGGCCAGCGGGTTACCGGAGAGCGTGCCGGCCTGGTAGACCGGGCCGGCCGGGGCGAGCCGCGCCATGATCTCGGCGCGCCCGCCGAACGCGGCGGCGGGCAGCCCGCCACCCATGACCTTGCCGTACGTCCACAGGTCGGCGTCGGACGGGTCGAGGCCGTGCCAGCCGGCGCGGGACACCCGGAACCCGGTCATCACCTCGTCCACCACGAGCAGCGCGCCGTGCGCGTGCGCGATCCGGGCGAGCTGCTGGTTGAAGCCGTCGCGGGGGGCGACCACACCCATGTTGCCGGCGGCGGCCTCGGTGATCACCGCGGCGATGTGCGGACCCTCGGCGGCGAAGGCCTCCTCGACCGCCCTGATGTCGTTGTACGGCAGCACGATCGTCTCGCTGGCCGCCGCGCCGGTGACGCCGGGCGAGTCGGGCAGGCCCAGGGTGGCCACGCCGGAGCCGGCGGACGCGAGCAGCGCGTCGACGTGCCCGTGGTAGCAGCCGGCGAACTTAACGATCTTGGAGCGGCCGGTGAAGCCGCGGGCCAGCCGGATCGCCGACATGGTCGCCTCGGTGCCGGAGTTGACCAGGCGTACCTGCTCCACCGGCGTCCGGTCGACGATCTCGGCGGCCAGTTCCACCTCAGCCGGGGTGGGGGTGCCGAAGCTGGTGCCCAGAGCGGCGGCGGCCTGCACGGCGTCCACCACCTCCGGGTGCGCGTGCCCGAGGATCAGCGGACCCCAGGAGCAGACCAGGTCCACGTAGCGGCGGCCGTCGGCGTCGTGCAGCCAGGGACCCTCGCCTCGAACCATGAAGCGGGGGGTGCCGCCGACCGCCTGGAAGGCGCGCACAGGGGAGTTCACCCCGCCTGGCACGATGGCGCGGGCGCGGTGGAACAGGGCCTCGGAGGCCGGAGCGTCGGCCGGGTAGCGGCCGGATCCGGCGGAGAAGGTGTCGGTCACGATGCCGCCATTGTGTCAGCGGCGGACGGCCAATCAGCAGCCACCCCGGGCTGGGGTTACCGGGCTCACCCGCCTCCGGCCCCCGGCCGCGGCGCCGACACGGGACGGCGGTGGCTGTCGGCCTCGACAGGCCGGGTCGTCCGGATCGCGCTAGGCTGACCGGGTGGATCGCGCCGAACTGTCCATCACGCTCCACCGGACGGGCGACGAAGCCGTGCTGCGCCTGGCCGGTGAGATCGACATGCTCACGGCCGCGCAGCTCTCCACCGTGGTCAACGAGGTGCTGGCCGACCCGCCCCCGCGGATCGTGCTCGACCTGGGTGGCGTCACCTTCTGCGACTCGCAGGGCCTGGGCACCCTGGTCGTGCTCAGCCGCAAGGCCAGCCATGCCCAGAGCCTGCTGATGCTGACCCACGTGGGCGACTTCCTGATCCGCGTCCTGGACATCACCGGCCTCCGCAGCGCCCTGATGATCCGCAACGACCAGCCCGCGGGCTGACCCCTCCCCCTCCCCGCCGGCCCGCGCCTCCCCTGTTGATCATGAAGTTATTGCCACTTCCTGTCCCATTTGTCGGCAATAACCTCATGATCAACGCCTTGGATCGGGCCGGTCAGGGGGTGGGGACGTCCCGGGTTTGGAAGGTTTTCAGGGCTGCCGCGGTCAGGGCGGCTGTCACGGCGGCCAGGGCGACCAGCGGGGTGACGGTCCAGTCGGGGCCGAGGACCTGTGGGGTGTGGGTGAACGGGGAGAGGTCCAGCGCCCATTGGTCCAGCTCCAGCACCGCACCGAGCTGACCGAGCAGCAGGCAGCCGGCGAGCACCGCCCAGGCGCCCGTGGAGAACCGGGGCAGCCAGCCGACCAGCAACGCCGCCAGCCCGGCCAGCACCCAGGCCGCCGGCACCTGGGCCAGGCCGGCACCGAGCAGCCGGGGCAGCTCGCCCCCGACGTCGCCCACGCTGAGGCCGTATGCCAGCCCGGTGGCGAGCCCGGTCACGGAGAGCACCACCGCCGGGCCGAGCAGGGCGAAGAGCAGGTGCGCCGCCAGCCAGCGGGTCCGGCTCACCGCCGTGGCGAGCAGCGGTTCAGCCCGCCCGGCGGTCTCCTCCGCCCGCGCCCGCAGCGCGGCCTGGATGCCGTACCCGGCGGCGGCCAGCGCGGTCAGGCTCAACGTCCCACCGAGGTACGCCTCCGCGAGCGCGGAGGTGCCACCCAACCGTGCCAGGATCTCGGCGACCTGCTGATTGCCCTGCACCGCGTCGCCGGCGGCATCCGCCGCGCCGCCGAGCACCAGGCCGAGCAGCCCGAACCCGACGGTCCAGCCGAGCAACTGGCCCCGATGCAGCCGCCAGGCCAGGCCGAACGGGCCCGCCAGCCGCGGCCCCGCGGTCGCCGGGCCGAGCTGGGGCGGGAACACCCCGGCGCCGAGGTCGCGGCGCACCGAGACGGGGTACGCGACGAGCGCGACCACCGCACTGAACAGCACCGGCAGCAGCAGCACCCACCAGCGCTCGTCGGCGAAGGCCCGAACCCGGGCCGACCAGCCCAGCGGGGAGAGCCAGCTCAGCCACTCCGCGCTCCCGCCGGTGCCGCCGGAACCCCCCGCGTCGCCGGCCAGCCGCAGCACGAAGGCCAGCCCGAGCGCGGCCAGGCCGATCCCGCGCGCCCCGGTCGCGCTCTCGGTGAGCTGCGCGGCCAGCCCGCCGAGCGTGGCGAAGACGATGCCGGTGAGCGCCAGCCCGGCGCCGAAGAGCAGCGAGCCGGCACCGGGCAGGCCTGCGGCGACCAGGCTGCCGGCGGTGAGCAGGCCGAGAAGCAGGTTCGCGGCGTACGTCACCAGCAGCGCGGCGGTCAGCCCGGCGTACCGGCCCAGCACCGTGGCGCCGAGCAGCTCGCGCCGGCCGGCCTCCTCTTCCGTCCGGGTGTGCCGGACCACGGTGAGCACGCTGACCAGTGCGGCGATCAACGCCAGCAGGCCGGCCCGCTGGACGGTGAGCGCGCCGACGCTGTCGCCGTACACCGGGCCGAGCAGGGCGACGATCGACGGGTTGCTCGCCGTACCGGCCAGGTACGTGGCCCGCTCGGCGGCGGTCGGGTACAGCTCGGCGTACGTGCCGGCGTAGCTGGCCGGCAGCACGGCCAGCAGCAGGATCCAGATCGGCAGCACGACCCGGTCCCGGCGCAGGATCAGTCGCACCAGGTGCCTCGTGCCGGTGAACGCGCTCATGAGCGCACCGCCGGCTCGGCCTGGTAGTGCCGCAGGAACAGTTCCTCCAGCGTCGGCGGCTGGCTGACCAGGCTGCGTACGCCGATCTCGGTGAGTCGGCGCAGGGCGGCGTCCAGCGCGCCGTTCTCCACGTCGAAGCGCACCCGGGGCCCGTCCACGCGCAGGTCGTGCACGCCGGCCAGCTTCCCCAGCCCGTCGACCGGGCCGGTCAGCTCGGCTTCGATCGAGGTTCGTCGCAGGTGGCGCAGGTCGGTCAGGGTGCCCGTCTCGACGTCCCGACCGTTGCGGATGATCGTCACCCGGTCGCAGAGCGCCTCCACCTCGGCCAGGATGTGGCTGGAGAGCAGCACGGTGCGGCCGTCGGCCTTCGCCCGGTGGACCCAGTGCTGGAAGACCTCCTCCATCAGCGGGTCCAGGCCGGAGGTCGGCTCGTCCAGGATGAGCAGTTCGGCGTCCGAGGCGAGGGCGGCCACCAGGCCGACCTTCTGCCTGTTGCCCTTGGAGTACGCCCGGCCCTTCTTGCGCGGGTCCAGCTCGAACGAGTCGAGCAGCTCGGCCCGGCGGGCCGGGTCGAGACCGCCGCGCATCCGGCCGAGCAGGTCGATGACCTCCCCGCCGGAGAGGTTGGGCCAGAGCGTCACGTCGCCCGGCACGTACGCCAGCCGGCGGTGCAGGGCCACCGCGTCGCGCCACGGGTCACCACCGAGCAGTCGGACGGCCCCCGCGTCCGCCCGCAGCAGGCCGAGCAGCGCTCGGATGGTGGTCGATTTGCCGGCGCCGTTCGGGCCGAGGAAGCCGTGCACCTCGCCGGCGCGGACGGTCAGGTCGAGACCGTCGAGCGCCCGGGTCCGGCCGAAGGTCTTGACCAGGCCGGACACCTCAATGGGAGTTTCCATGTATCGGAAGCTACACTCGTTTCACAAAGTTGTGAAGACTGTGAGATCCGGGGCACCATCGGGGCCACACGAGCAGGCAGGAGAGATCGTCATGGCAGCCACCGACGGCCACGACCCGGTGCACCTATTCGTCGAGCGGATGGCGTTGACCTTCGCCGAGGTCGGTTCTCCGCGGATGGCCGCCCGGGTGCTGTTCACCGTGATGAGCTCGGACGACCCGTTGACCGCCGCCGAGATCGGCGAGCGGCTCGGAGTGAGCGCGGCGGCGGTCAGCGGTGCGGTCCGCTACCTCACCCAGTTCAGCATGCTGGTCCGCGAACCGGTCCCGAGGTCCCGCCGGGATCGCTACCGGATGCCGGACAACCCCTGGTACGAGGCGACCATCACCAAGACCGGGATCTACAAGGCGTTCATCGACGTCGCCGAGTCCGGGGTGGCCGCCCTCGGGCCAGACACGCCGGCCGGCGAACGAGTGGCCGAGATGCGCGACTTCTTCCTCTTCGTGCAAGAGGAAATCGACTCGCTGGGCGAGCGCTGGCGGGCCCGGCGCGCCGCCACCGGCCACATCCGGCCCGGCGAGGCCTGAGCGTCCCGGTCAGGAGGTGTTGCCCCAGCGGGCCTGCTCGAGCAGCCGCACCGCACGGTCCCGGCTCTCCGGCTCGTCGGAGCGGAGCAGCGTGGTCGCCTCGTCGACCGCGTCGGTGAGCCGCCGCCACTGCGTGTCGCGCTCCCGCACCAGGTCCGACTGGGCGGCCAACTGCCGGGTCTTCACCCACAGCTCGACGAAGACCGACACCTTGGCCCGCAGCACCCACGGATCGAACGGCTTGGTCAGGTAGTCCACCGCGCCCACCTGGTACCCGCGCAGGGCGAGCTGCGCGTCCCGGTCAGCGGCGGTGAGGAAGATGATCGGCACGTGCCGGGTCCGCTCCCGGCGCTTGATGTGGCTGGCCGTCTCGAAGCCGTCCATGTCCGGCATCTGCGCGTCCAGCAGGATCACCGCGAAGTCGTCCACCAACAGCTGCTTGAGCGCCGCCTCGCCGCTCTCCACCGCCACCGACTGAACCGGCAGGCCCTGGAGGATCGCCTCCAGGGCCATCAGATTTTCCCGCCGGTCGTCCACGAGCAGCGCCTTGGCCATCTGGGTCACGAAGTCTCCTCGGTCCGGCTGCCGCTGATCCAGGACGACATCAACTCGATCAGATCGTCCAGGTCTACCGGCTTGGTGATGTAGTCGCTGCCCCCGGCCGCGAGCGCCGACTCACGGTCGCCCGGCATCGCCTTCGCGGTAAGGAAGACGACCGGAAGGTCGGCGAACCGGTGGCTACGCCGGATCTGGCGGGTGGTCTCGTACCCGTCCTGGTCCGGCATCATGGCGTCCATCAGCACGATGTCCACCTCCGGATGCTCGGCCAGCAGGCGGACGCCGTCCGCCCCGTTGTCCGAGTACAGCACGGTCATCCCGTGCAGCTCCAACGCGCTGGTCAGGGCGAAGACGTTGCGCACGTCGTCGTCCACGATCAGCACGGTCGCGCCGTCCAGCTGTCGGGTGGCCGGCGCCTCCGGCCGCTGCGGCAGCAGCTCCAGCGGCGGCATCAGCAGCGACGACGGCAGGCCGGCACGCTGCGGGGACGGTGGCGCAGGCGCGACCACCGCATCCGGGGCCAGCACGTGCGGCACGAACAGGGTGAAGGTCGACCCCTGCCCCGGCGCCGACGCCACCGTGATCGTGCCGCCGATCAGCCGAGCCAGATCACGGCTGATCGACAGGCCCAGGCCGGTGCCACCGTAACGGCGGCTGGTGGTGCCGTCCGCCTGCTGGAACGCCTCGAAGATGATCGACAGCTTGTCGTCGGAGATGCCGATCCCGGTGTCGATCACGGTGAACGCGATCACCTGCTGGGCGTTGGTCAACGCCGGAACGTCGAACACCACGTTCTCCGCCGCCGGGCCGATCCGCAACGTCACCGCGCCGTTGTCGGTGAACTTCACCGCGTTGGAGAGCAGATTGCGCAGGATCTGCTGCAACCGCTGCGCGTCGGTGACCAGCGCCGGCGGCAGATCCTTGCTCACCCGCACCTGGAAGTCCAGGCCCTTCTCCTCGGCCTCCGGTGCGAACGCCTGCTCCACGTAGCCGCGAATCTCCGCGAACCGGATCTCGGTCGGCTCGACGTCCATCCGCCCTGCCTCGATCTTGGACAGGTCCAGGATGTCGTCGATCAGCCTGAGCAGGTCCGAGCCGGCGCTGTGGATGGTCCGGGCGAACTCGATCTGCTTCGGGTTGAGGTTCTGCTCCGAGTTCTCCGCCAGCAGCCGGGCCAGCAGCAGCAACGAGTTCAGCGGCGTCCGCAGCTCGTGGCTCATGTTGGCCAGGAACTCCGACTTGTACGCCGAGGCCCGGGTGAGCTGCTGCGCCTTCTCCTCCAGGCCGAGCCGGGCCAGCTCGATCTCCCGGTTCTTCGTCTCGATGTTGCCCTTCTGCTCGAAGAGCAGCGTGGCCTTCTCCTCCAGCTCGGCGTTGGTGCGCTGCAACTCCGCGGACTGCTCCTGGAGCTCGTGCGCCAGCCGCTGCGACTGGGCCAGCAGCTCCTCCGTACGCCGGTTGGCCTGGATGGTGTTGACCGCGATGCCGATGGTCAGCACCAGCCGCTCCAGGAACGACAGGTGCAGCTCGGAGAAGGCCGCCACGCTGGCGAACTCGATCACCCCGAGCAGCTCCCCCTCGAACAGCACGGGGAGCACCACCAGATCGGACGGGGGTGTCTCGGCCAGCCCCGAGCGCAGGGTGAGCCGGCTGTTCGGGGAGGCGCTGACCCGGATCGTCCGGCGGGAGAGCGCGGTCTGCCCGACCAGCCCCTCGCCCGGCCCGAAGGTGACGTCGTGCCCCCGCGCCACGTACCCGTAGGAGGAGGTCAACCGCAGCCGCATGCTGCCGTCGGTGTCGTCGGCCAGGAAGAAGGCGCCGAGCTGGGCGTCGACCAGCGGGGTCACCTCGGTCATGATCATGCGGCAGACCTCGCCCAGGTCCCGCTGGCCCTGCAACAGACCGCCGATGCGGGCCAGGTTCGAGTCCAGCCAGCCCTGCTCGGCGTTCTTCTTGGTCGTCTCCCGAAGGGTGACGATCATCTGGTTGATGTTGTCCTTCAGCTCGGCGACCTCGCCCTGCGCCTTGACCGCGATCCGCTGGGTCAGGTCGCCGCGGGTCACCGACGTGGACACCTGCGCGATGGCCCGCAGCTGGGTGGTCAGCGTCGAGGCGAGCTGGTTGACGTTCTCGGTGAGGTCCCGCCAGGTGCCGGAGACACCCTTCACCTGCGCCTGACCGCCCAGCTTGCCCTCGATGCCGACCTCACGGGCCACCCGGGTCACCTCGTCGGCGAACGACGAGAGCTGGTCCACCATCGTGTTGACCGTGGACTTCAGCTCCAGGATCTCGCCCTGCGCGTCCACCGTGATCTTCTGGCTCAGGTCGCCCTTGGCCACGGCAGTGGTCACCGAGGCGATGTTGCGGACCTGGCTGGTCAGGTTCGACGCCATCGAGTTGACGTTGTCGGTCAGGTCCCGCCAGGTGCCGGAGACACCCTTCACCTGCGCCTGACCGCCCAGCTTGCCCTCGGTGCCCACCTCACGGGCCACCCGGGTCACCTCGTCGGCGAACGACGACAACTGGTCCACCATCGTGTTGACCGTGGACTTCAACTCCAGGATCTCGCCCCGAGCGTCCACCGTGATCTTCTGTGACAGGTCACCCTTCGCCACCGCCGTCGAGACCTGGGCGATGTTGCGCACCTGGGCCGTCAGGTTCGACGCCATCGAGTTGACGTTGTCGGTCAGGTCCCGCCAGGTGCCGGCGACCCCGCGTACCTGCGCCTGGCCGCCCAGCTTGCCCTCGGTGCCCACCTCGCGGGCCACCCGGGTCACCTCGTCGGCGAACGACGACAGCTGGTCCACCATCGTGTTGACCGTGGACTTCAACTCCAGGATCTCGCCCCGAGCGTCCACCGTGATCTTCTGGCTCAGGTCGCCCTTCGCGACGGCCGTGGTCACCGAGGCGATGTTGCGGACCTGGCTGGTCAGGTTCGACGCCATCGAGTTCACGTTGTCCGTCAGGTCCCGCCACGTACCGCTGACGCCCTTGACCTGCGCCTGGCCGCCCAGGTTGCCCTCGGTGCCCACCTCGCGCGCGACCCGGGTCACCTCGTCGGCGAACGACGACAACTGGTCCACCATCGTGTTGACCGTGTTCTTCAGCTCCAGGATCTCGCCCTGGGCGTCCACCGTGATCTTCTGCGACAGGTCACCCTTGGCGACCGCCGTGGAGACCTGAGAGATGTTGCGGACCTGGCTGGTCAGGTTGCCGGCCAGCTGGTTGACGTTCTCGGTGAGGTCCCGCCAGGTGCCGGAGACCCCGCGTACCTGGGCCTGACCGCCCAGCTTGCCCTCGATGCCTACCTCGCGGGCCACCCGGGTCACCTCGTCGGCGAACGACGACAGCTGGTCCACCATCGTGTTGACGGTGTCCTTCAGTTCCAGGATCTCGCCCTGCGCCGCCACGGTGATCTTCTGCGACAGGTCGCCCCGCGCCACCGCCGTGGAGACCTGGGCGATGTTGCGGACCTGCGCGGTCAGGTTCGACGCCATCGAGTTGACGCTGTCGGTGAGGTCCTTCCAGGTGCCGGCCACGTTCGGCACCTCGGCCTGGCCGCCCAGCTTGCCCTCGGTGCCCACCTCGCGGGCCACCCGGGTCACCTGCTCGGCGAAGAGCCGCAGCGTGTCGGTGAGGTAGTTCATCGTGGCGGCCAGCTCGGCGACCTCACCGCGCGCGCCGACCGTGATCTTCTGCGACAGGTCGCCCTTGGCCACCGCCGTCGCCACCTGCGAGATCGACCGCACCTGGCCGGTCAGGTTCGACGCCATGGTGTTGACCGAGTCGGTGAGGTCCTTCCAGGTGCCGGCGACGCCCCGGACGTCGGCCTGACCGCCCAGCTTGCCCTCGGTGCCCACCTCACGGGCGACCCGGGTCACCTCGTTCGAGAACGACGACAACTGGTCGACCATCGTGTTGACCGTGCGCCCGATGCGCAGGTACTCACCGCGCAGCGGCCGGCCGTCGATCTCCAGCGCCATGTGCTGCGACAGGTCGCCGTCCGCGACCGCCACGATGACCCGGGCGATCTCCGTGGTCGGCCGGCCCAGGTCGTCGATCAGCGAGTTGATCGCCCGCTGCCCCTCCGCCCAGGACCCGTCCAGCCCCTCGTCGTCCAGACGCTCGGTGAGCCGGCCGTCCCGGCCGACGATCCGGCTGATCCGCCGCAGGTCCAGGTACTGGCGCTCCTGGAGCGAGACCACCTCGTTGAAGGCGTCCGCCACCTCGCCGCCCTTACCGGCGCGGCGGGGAAGCCGGACCTTCAGGTCGCCGCGACGGACCCGCCGCAGCGCCTCGGTCAACTCACCGAGGAGCGCCTCGTGGTCGGCTGCGGACGGATCCGCCACCGACTGCTTCGCCGTGGTCATCATTCCTCGCTCAACTCGGGGGCGCCGGTCCGTGCGGACACGCCGCCACCCATATTGTGCCCGCGCGCGCCGCAGTGCCAGGGTTCGCGACCCGCCGATCAGCTCCTGCTAACCCTCGAATCCGCTCGATGCCGTCGATTCGGAACGGCCGGTCGCGGACCTCGCCCCGGTGCCGAACCCCGCCGCACCGCACCGATCGCGCCTAACCGGTCGACGTTAAGAAGGGGCCCCTGCTCTACCGCAGGCGTTAACAGGGGGCCCTTCCTTCGTGCGAGTTGGCGGCAATGGCCGATCGGGTTGGCACCCGGTAGGGGGACGGTGGAGGATACGGGGGTGTCAGCCGAGGCGGGGCCCGCGACTGCCGGGGCCCGGAGCGGGGCGGTCCGGCGTGTCCGCCTGCCCGCTGACCGGCGCACGCCGGCTGCCGCTCGGGCGGTGGTCCGCTCGGCGCTGGCCGAGGCGCACCTGGACGAGCTGGCCAACGAGGCGCTGCTGCTCACCACGGAGTTGACCACCAACGCCGTCGAGCACGCCCGTACCGAACTGGACATCGAGGTCGTGGCGGACGAGGTCGGGCTGTCCGTGACCGTCTCCGACTTCGCGCCCGGGTCGGGCGATGAGCTGACCGTGGGCACCCGCAACGACGCCACCGAGATCAACGAGGTCTCCGAGCGGGGCCGGGGGCTCCTGCTGGTCGACCACTTCGCCAGCCGCTGGGGCACCACGTACCTGCCCACCGGCAAGGGCGTCTGGTTCCGGCTGGACCGCCCCGGCGTCGACCCGCCGGCCGAGGGCACCGCGGGTGGCGAGTCGATGCCGGGCAGCGCCGGCCCGGGGGCCGCTATCGACAGCTCCGCGCCGAGCGCCAGCGCGATGAGCGAACTCATGCAGACCGCCCCCGACGTGTACGCGGACGATCCGCTGCCTGACTTCGCCACCAACCTGCTCAGCCGGGTGGCCGAAATGGTCGGCGCGGCCGGCGGCATGATCCGCCTGGACCGGGGCGACGGCCAGGGCCGCCAGGTGCTGGCCCGCTTCGGCCGACAGCCCCGCGCCGACACGGAGTTGCTCCGGGTGCCGCTGTCGGTGCACCGCCCGTACGCGGGCGAGCTGGAGCTGGACGCCGCACCGTCGGCGTACGCCCAGCCGCTGGCGGTGCTGACCGCCGAGCGGCTGTCGCTGCACCTTGAGAACGACCGGCTGCGCCGGGCCGACGTCCGCCGGCAGACATGGCTGACGTTCCTGGCCGAGGCGAGCGAGTTGTTGGCCCAGTCGCTGGACGTCGAGCTGACCATGGCGCTGATTCCGCAGCTGGTGGTGCCGCGGCTCGGCCAGTGGTGTGCGGTGCACACCACCGACGAGTGGGGCCGGCTGCGGCTGGCGGCGGCCAGCCACGCGGACGAGTCGGTGCTGCCGCAGCTGCACAAGGTGCTGGCCGAGACGGGTCCGGACTCGATCCAGGCCCGCCTGCGCGAGGCGTCCCGCAGCGCGGGGCAGATCCCGCTCGGCGGGCCGATGGAGGGTTTCGCGGTCCCGTTGATCGCACGTGGGCAGCGGCTCGGCACCCTGACGGTGGGGCGGCACCAGCGGCACCGGCACGACCCGGACGAGGTGTCGGTGCTGGAGGACGTGGCCCGGCGCTCCGCTCTGGCCATCGAGAACGCGCGGATCCACGCCGAACGCCGCCGGGTGGCGCAGACGCTCCAGCAGTCGCTTCTGCCGCCGGTGCTGCCCGTGGTTGACGGGATCGGCTTCGCCGCCGAGTACGTCCCGACCGGCTACGACGCCGAGGTGGGCGGCGACTTCTACGACGTGGTGCCGATGCTCGACGGCCGCTGGCTGGTGGTGATCGGGGACGTCTCGGGCAAGGGCGTCCAGGCGGCTGCGGTGACCGGGCTGGTCCGGGATGTGATCCGGGTGCTGGTCGGCGACGGCAAGCCGTTGCCGGAGGCGCTGGCGCGACTCAACGAGACGTTGGTCGAGCGGGGCGGCGGCCGGTACTGCACGTTGGCCCTGGCGGCGGTCGGGCCGGGCGACGGCGACGGGCTGGACGTCTCGCTGCACCTGGCCGGGCACGACCGGCCGGTGCTGCTGGCCGCGGGTGGCGGCGCCGGTTTCGTGGGCGCCGGGGGCACCGCGCTGGGCCTGCTCGACACGATCACCTCGCCGACGGCGGAGATCACGCTCGCCCCGGGCGACGCCCTGGTCTTCTACACCGACGGGGTCACCGAGCGGCGGCGCGGCCGGGAGTTGTTCGGCACCGACCGGCTGCGGGACGCGGCCGCGCCACTGGCCGGATACTCGGCCGACGTGGTGGCCGCCCGGCTGCGCGCCGCCGCGATCAACTTCTCGGTCGAGCCGCCTCGGGACGACATCGCGATCCTGGTGCTCCGCAACGACGCGGTCTGAGACCGCACCCGGTCATCCCGCCGCCGCTCGACACGCACCGGCGGTGGCTGGACCCACGGCCGACCACAGCGGGCGCGCTCGTGTCACAGGCCGCCGGGGAGGCGGCCGGGGGCGAGCCGGTGTTCCGGGTCGAGATGCTCCTTGGCGGCCCGCAGCCGGGCCAGGCCGGCCAGCTCGCCCCAGAGGTCGACGGCCTGCCGCACCGGCGCGGGGGCGGACACCACCACGCAGCGACCCTGCCGGGCCAGCAGCACGCCCCGGACGGCGGCCAGGATGGACGCCACCCGGTCGGGGGCGAGCGCGCCGGGCAGCGCCGCGTGCACCACACCCAGCCCGGCGGAGCCTCGCACCGGCACCGGGGCGCCGGCCGCGTCGCGCAGCGCATAGACAGCGGCGTGCAGGTCGCTGATCGGCACCTCCAGGCGCAGCGCCGTGTCGCCGGGCGCGAACGGGTACCGGCGCCACCAGGGCGGCGCGGAGTGCGCGACGGTCGCCTCCCCGTGCAGCAGGCCGACCAGGCGCTCGGCGCGCTCCGTGACATCGGCCCGGCCACCCTCGAGCAGCACCACCAGGTTGCCCGCCCGGGACGGGGCACCGGATCGGCCGGACATCGACGGGTGGCGCTCCCGGGCGGTCGTCGCCGGATGCCCGGGCGGGTACGGCGTGCGCGGCCTGGGCGCCCCGGCCGGCAGGTCCAGCTCGATGGCCGCCGGCTCCAGCCGGGCGGCGAGGATCGTCCGGACCAGGTCGTGCACCTCCAGGGGCGTCCACACGGGCCGGGACACCCAGAGCCGGCTGGCTGGCACGGGCTGCACCCGCAGGCTCGCCGAGACCAGCACGCCGAGCGCTCCCTGCGAGCCGCAGAGCAGCCGGGCCAGGTCGAGCCCGGGTGCGCCACCGCCGGCGCTGACCAGCTCGCCGTCGGCTCCCAGGTAGCGGACGCCGAGGAGTTGGTCGCAGGGGCTGCCGTGGCGGTGCCGCAGCGGGCCGGCCTCACCGGCGGCGAGCACCCCGCCGAGCGTCGCCCCGGGTGACGGGGCGTCCATCGCCAACCGTTGCCCGGTGCGCTCCAGAGTGGCCTGCACCGCCCGCAGCGGGGTGCCGGCACCGACCTCGGCGACCGGCGCGCCGACCGGCTCGTGACCGATGCCGGCCAGCCGGCCGGTGTCGAGCATGATGTCGACCTGCGCGGGTGTCGCACCCCAGTCGATCTTCGTGCCGGCGCCCCGTGGCACCACCGCCAGGTTGTGCGTGGCGGCCAGCCGCAGCACCTCGGCCGCGGCGTGCGGGCCGCCGGGCACCGCCACCCAACGCGCCGGCCGACCGGCCACCTCGTCGGCCGGACCGGCGAGCCGGGCGAACGGCGGACCGCAGATCGCCGCCAACCGTCGGGTGATCTCGAGGGCTCCGGACCGGCCGAGGGAACTCGCTGCTGCAGCCATGTCGGTCATCGTACATGTGTTCGAATGCCGTGGTGGCGACTATCGGGATGCCGCTGGTCCGGCGCGCGGAGCGGGCCGGCCGGTAACGTGGCCGCCGTGACCACCGAGACTGCCCCGCCCACGGCGAAGCGGGTGCCCGCCGAGCGCACCCACCACGGCGACACCGTCGTCGACGAGTACGCCTGGCTCGCCGCCAAGGACGACCCGGAGACGCTCGCCTACCTGACCGCCGAGAACGCGTACACCGAGGAGCGCACGGCGCACCTGGCCGAGCTGCGCGCGGACCTGTACGAGGAGATCCGGCAGCGCACCCGGGAGACCGACCTGACCGTGCCGACCCGCAAGGGCGGGCACTGGTACTACACCCGGACGGTGGAGGGGCAGCAGTACGGGGTGCACTGCCGGCGCGCGGTCCGGGACTCCGAGACCGACCCACCGGTCAGTGCGGACGGCGCGCCGCTGGACGGTGAGGAGGTGCTGCTCGACGGCAACCTGCTGGCCGAGGGGCACGACTTCTTCTCGCTGGGCGCCTTCGACGTCAGCCCGGACGGGCGCTGGCTGGCCTACTCCACCGACTTCTCCGGCGACGAGCGGTTCACGCTGCGGGTGAAGGACCTGACCACCGGCGAACTGCTCCCGGACGAGATCCCCGGCACCTTCTACGGCACGGCCTGGTCGACGGACGCCTCCGTGCTGTTCTACGTGACGGTGGACGACGCCTGGCGGCCGAACCGGGTCTGGCGGCACACCCTCGGCTCGGCTGCCGCCGACGACGTGGTGGTCCACCAGGAGGACGACGAGCGGTTCTGGGTGGGCGTGGAGCTGACCCGGTCGGAGAAGTTCATCCTGATCGACATCCACAGCAAAGTCACCAGCGAGGTGCTGGTGATCCCGGCGGCCAACCCGACCGGCGCGCCGGCCGTGATCGCGCCGCGGCGGCAGGGCGTCGAGTACACGGTGGAGCACCACGGCCACCGCTTCCTGATCATGCACAACGACGGCGCGGAGGACTTCGCGTTGGCGTTCACCTCGGCGGACGTTCCCGGCGACTGGGTGCCGCTGATCGAACACCGCCCCGGCACCCGGCTGGAGGCCGTGGACGCCTTCGCGAACCACCTGGTGGTGTCACTGCGTACCGACGGGCTCACCGGGCTGCGGGTGCTACCGGTCGGCAGCGGCGACGAGTACGACATCGACTTCCCCGAGCCGCTGTACAGCGTCGGGCTGGACGCCAACCCGGAGTACCGCACCGGGCAGGTCCGGCTGCGCTACTCCTCGCTGGTCACCCCGGACTCGGTGTACGACTACGACCTGGTCACCCGGCAGATGGTGCTGCGCAGGCAGAAGCCGGTGCTGCCCGGGCCGGACGGGCGGCCGTACGACCCGGCCGAGTACGAGCAGCACCGCGACTGGGCGCTGGCCGACGACGGCACCCGGGTGCCGATCTCGCTGGTCTGCCGGGTCGGCACGCCCCGGGACGGCTCGGCCCCCTGCGAGCTGTACGGCTACGGCTCGTACGAGGCCAGCATGGACCCGTGGTTCTCGGTGGCCCGACTGTCGCTGCTGGACCGGGGTGTGGTCTTCGCGGTGGCGCACACCCGGGGTGGTGGCGAGCTGGGCCGGCGCTGGTACGACCAGGGCAAGCTGCTGGCCAAGAAGAACACCTTCACCGACTTCGTCGCCTGCGCCCGACACCTGGTCAAGGCCGGCTGGACGGCCAGCGACCGGCTGGTCGCCCGGGGCGCCTCGGCCGGGGGCCTGTTGATGGGCGCGGTGGCCAACCTCGCCCCGGACGCGTTCACCGGGATCGTCGCGCAGGTGCCGTTCGTGGACGCCCTCACCTCGATCCTCGACCCGTCGCTGCCGCTGACCGTCACCGAGTGGGAGGAGTGGGGCAACCCCCTCGACGACCCCGAGGTGTACGCGTACATGAAGTCCTACACGCCGTACGAGAACGTGGCGCCGGTGGACTACCCGGCGATCCTCGCGGTGACCAGCCTCAACGACACGCGGGTGCTCTACTCGGAGCCGGCGAAGTGGATCGCCCGGTTGCGGGCGGTCGCCCCGGGCGGCGACTACCTGCTCAAGACCGAGATGGGCGCGGGGCACGGCGGCCCGAGCGGCCGCTACGACGCCTGGCGCGAGGAGGCGTTCATCAACGCCTGGATCCTGGACCGCCTCGGCCGCGCCGGACGGTGATCGGGGGGCGGCCATGACCGACGAGGACGAGGCGGGGACCGCTGCGCCGCCGGGTGCGGCCCGGCGCGCATCCGCCTGGATGATCCTCGCGGTGGTGGCCGCCGCCCTGCTCGTCTGCTGCTGCTCCGCTGCCGTCGGCCTGCTGATCTCCTGGTCCGCGGGCCTCTTCCACGCCCCGACCTGACCGGCGGACCAGGAGATCAGCAGGCCGGTCAGGTCCGGGGACCGGCAGTGCCGGCCGGTCAGCGGCGACCGGCGCCGACCAGCGCCGCGGCCTCGCCGGTACGCACCATCCGCTGCCAGCGCAGCCTGTTGCCGATCAGCGCGGTGACCACCGACTGCACCACCACCAGGTACATCAGCTGCCGGTAGACCAACTGTTGGAACGGCAGCGCCCACAGTGGCCCGTACCGCTCCCGGTCCAGGTGCAGCGCGTAGCCGGCGGTGGCCGCCTGGAGCAACAGCAGCCCGGCCCAGGCCAGGGCGAGGGTCGACCAGGGCAGGAAGAGCAGGCCGTAGACGGCGAACACGTCGACCGCCGGCGCGGTCAGCGGCAGCACGATCTGGAAGACCATGAGGTACGGCAGCCCGCGCTGCCCGAGCTTGCCGCCGGCACCCGACTCGCGCAGCGCGTGCCGGTGCTTCCACATCGCCTGCATCGTGCCGTAGCACCAGCGGTAGCGCTGTCGCCACAGCTGGCGCAGCGACGAGGGGGCCTCGGTCCAGGCGATGGCCGACTCCTCATAGATCACCCGCCACCCGGCCCTGAGCACCTGCATGGTCAGGTCGGTGTCCTCGGCCAGCGTGTCCGCCGGCACCCCGCCTACCCGCAGCAGCACCTCCCGGCGGAACGCACCGATCGCGCCGGGGATGGTCGGCATGCACTCCAGCACGTCGTACATCCGCCGGTCGAGGTTGAAGCCGATCACGTACTCGAGGTGCTGCCACCGGCCGAGCAGCCGGCGCCGGTTGGCGACCTTGGTGTTGCCGCTGATCGCGCCGACCGACGGGTCGGCGAAGCCCTGCACCAGCCGGTGCACGGTGTCCGGCTGAAACACGGTGTCGCCGTCCACCAGCACCAGCAGGTTCGCCCGGGCGGCCCGGATGCCGGTGTTCAGCGCCGCCGGCTTGCCGGCGTTGGCCTGCTTAATCACGCGTACCCCGCGCAGCCGCATCCGCTCGACGATGTCGGCGGTGCCGTCGTCCGATCCGTCGTCCACCACGATCACCTCCAGCGCCGGGTACCCGCTGGCGACCAGGGAACGGACCGTGGCGGCGATGTTCGCCGCCTCGTTGTACGCGGGAACGATCACCGACACCGGGGCGCGTACCTCTGCCCGGCCCGGCCGCTGCCGGCGGACCCGGCGCACGTGCCGTTGGGCGCAGAAGACCTGCACCGCCAGACGCGCCACGCCGAGCACCAGGGCGACGGCGAGCAGCAGGTTCATCGCACCAGCCGACCAGCGGGCACCGGTCTGGGTCCAGCGCAGTGCGGCGCCACTCAACCGCGTGCCACCGCCTGCCGGAACCATCGACGGCGAGGCGTCGATGCCGGTGGAGACGGTGGTGAACCGGTAGCCCTGGCCGGTCAGGGTGGGCAGCAGTCGGTCCAGCGCAGCCACCGTCTGCGCCCGGTCGCCGCCCCCGTCGTGCATCAGCACCACGGCGCCCTGCCCCCGCTTCGGAGTGGCCGCCTGCACGATCTCGTCGATACCTGGGCGTTGCCAATCCCTGGTGTCCCGGTCGGCGAGCACCGCGACGTGCCCGGTCCCAGCGGCGGCGCGCAGCGCGGCGTACTCGGGCCCGGTCAGCGCGGTCGGCACCGAGGAGAACGGTGGCCGGAGCAGGGTGGTCTCCTGGCCGGTCGCCGCGGCGATCGCCTTACGGGTCAGTGACAGCTCCAGGTCACGCCGCCACGCCGGCACGGCGGCGAGGTTGGCGTGGGTGAAGGTGTGCGACCCGATCTCGTGGCCCTCGGCGAGGATCCGCCGAACCAGCTCCGGATGCTCGTTGACGCGGGCCCCGACCACGAAGAAGGTCGCGTGTGCGCCGTGCCGGCGCAGCACGTCGAGCACCTGCGGGGTCCAGCGCGGGTCCGGCCCGTCGTCGAAGGTCAGCGCGATTGTCCGGTCCGGCAGGGCTCGGCTGACTGGCTCCGCCCGATCCAGCCGCAATACCGGGCCGCCCGAGCCGACCCGGGCCGGTACGCCGGCCGTGACGGAACCATCGGCGGCGGGGGCACCGGAGCCACCGGCGATACCGGTCACCACGCCGTTGACGGTGAGCGCCGCGAGCAGCAGAAGCAGTCCGAGCAGAAGAAGTAGCCAGTGTGCCCGCGGATCGCGCCGGGCCACGTGTCGCGCCATCGTCACTGCGGCTTACCGGGCGGCCTGCTCGGCCTCGCGGTGTTGCGATGCTCGTCGCCCCGGCCCGGCTGGTCGGTGGCGGATGGGGGCACGCTGGCCGTGGCCGGCGGGCCGGAGCGCCGGGGGCCGGCGGTCGGGGTGGGGCTGGGCAGAGAGGCCGATGTGCCGGTCACCGGAGAGGGCGACGGCGGATCGGCGACCTGCGGCTGGTTGATCCCGTCCACGCCGGCCTCCACCGGTAGCGGTGCACGAGGGTCGTCGGACCAGCCGGGCAGCGGCACCGAGGTGTCCAGGAAGAGCCCGGCGGCGATAAGCCCGAGGCTGGTGAGCAGGCCGAGAGCCATCGCGGCCCCGGCGATGACGGTCAGGCGGCGACGCCGGCCGGTCCCATCGACGAACACCGGCGGAGCGCCGCCCGGTTGATTGTGCATCTGCCGAACTCCCACCCTTACCGCGCCGCGAACCGTCCGGTCCGGCGCCGGAAACCCGATGGTCCGGGTCTCTGGTGCAGACAGCGGCACCGCTACCTGGGGCGTTACATCCGCTCAGGTCGTACGCAGCTCCTCCACGGCGGTGCTGGCGCGCAGGAAGAGCAGCCCGACACCGACCGTCACCAGCACTGCAGCCAAGGCGCCACCGCCCAGCCAGGCCAACTGTTCGAGCGGTACCTCCGGAATCCGCTCGGCCCGGCGGTCTCCACGACCCGGACGTACTGCTGGCGGGTCACCGGATCGTCGCAGAGAGCCGCGGTGGCGTCGCAGATCTCCGCCGACGACATGCCCGTCGTCGCCTTCGGGAAGAGCCCGCGGCCGAGCAGCGTGCCCACGCCGAGGGCGAGCACGATCGCCGGCACGGCGGGAGCCAGCGCCTGCCAGGCGACGGAGCGGCTCAGGGTGGCCCGCGGTACGCCGGTGGCGACCAGGGCGGCGTACGCCCGGCGGCGGGACACGACCCCCTCCACCAGCGCGACGATCAGCCCTCCGGCGGCGATCAGCACGGCCAGCGCGACCGCCGAGTCGACCAGATCCATCGTGGACAGATAGAACGAGTCGGCGCCCGTGTCGACACCGTCGCGCAGGCTCTGCTCCCGGTCGAGTGCGTCCTGCGCCACGAAGTAGGCGCGCGGCGCGGCCGCGCCGGACCCGACGAGCGTTTCCTTTTCGGATTCACCGCGCGAGCAGCACGCGATCCAGAGATCTGACTACCGCGTCTGCCACGTCGCGTTGAAAGCGACGTGCCCGTTGTCGCATTTGGCAAAAGACGACCAGGTGCCAACGCCCATCCAGGCGCCGTAACGGTCGTAGTCCGGGGCCCACGGCTTGTCACAACGCGTCTTTGCCCTGAACTCTCCGGTGCCGCCGCTGCAGTATGCGCCGGAGCCGTAACCGACGGCGGTCGCCGAACAGCCGGTCGGTGCGGCCTGGGCCGACCCTGACACGCCGACGAGAACGGATGCCGTAGCGGCAACCGCAAGCAAGAAAGCCCGCTTCTTCATCGCGCCTTACCCCCGTAATTGAGACCCTCGTATCAAGCAGTCATGGGAATTTATCCCATCGATAATTGTCAGTCAACACGGCTGATTGCGGACCAACGTCGACAAATACCTTGAGATGCGCTCCGGCCCGGCGCCCGGGAACACCGTGCGGCCAGGACATCCTCAAGACCGCCGGAGAATGCTCACGAGATGGAGGGCCAGGTGGGGGTGCGGCCGGTGTGGGCCAGGAGGTGGTGCAGGTTCTTGGGGTCCTGGGTGGTGGGGGTCGGGGTGGGGTCGGCGAAGACGCCCATCTTGCGGGCGGTCGGGCCCAACTGCTCGACCAGGCCGTGCAGCTCGGCCACCGCCTCGGGGGCCGGCTCGTACGCCTGGCCGGTGGCGACGGCGAGGTCCCAGCCGTGCACGGTCAGGTCCAGCAGCGCCATGCCACCGACGACGGTCTGCGGCATGCCCATGCCGGGCGACAAGCCCTCCAGGGTGGACGGGTCCGACCAGGCGGCGATCAGCCGGCCGGTCTCCGTCTCGAACCGGTCCCGCCAGCCGTCGGCCAGGTGGTCGGGCTTCTCGGACCACTCCACCGGCCGCTTCACCGCCAGTTCCTGGAAGTTCACCACCACCTCGAACAGATGGTTGAGCAGGTCCCGGACCAGGTAGTCGCGGCACGGCGTGGGCAGGTCGAGCTGATCGTCGGCGATGCCGCGCACAACGTCGACGGTTCGCGGCGCGGCAGCCGCCAGCAGATCGCTAGTGTGAGTGGCCATAGGGCCAGCGTATGAGGGTGGTCTTGAAAAAATGCGACAGCGACCGCGTGGCGACAGCCGGGGCATCCTGGACCCGGGCCGGTTGCTGCGCGAGGTTCACTTCCGGCGGCGCCTGCCGGCGGAGTCGCTACGCCCGTGGGTCGAGCACTACTGGCTGATCGACTGGGCGTTGAGCGCACCGTTCGAGCAGCGGGTCGTCCCGCACCCGGCGGTCAACGTGGTGTTCCGGCGCGACGGCGACGGGCCGGAGGCCGGTGAGGTGGCCGGGGTGGGCCGCAACCTGTTCCGAATCACCCTCACCGGCACCGGCCGGGTCTGCGGGGTCCAGTTCCGGCCCGGTGGCTTCCACCCGTTCTGGCGACGGCCGGTCGCCGAGCTGACCGGCCGCCGGCTGCCGCTGCCCGCCGGCCGGCTCGCCCCGCCCGACGACCCGGTGTGCGCGGGCACCGACGATGAGCGCTGCCGCGCGCTGGACGCCCTGCTCACCGCCTGGGCGCCCGAGCCGGACCCGGCGGTCGAGGAGGCCGTCCGGCTGGCCGAGGCGATCCGGACCGACCGGACGGTGCTGCGGGTCGACCACTTCGCCGCGCGCCACGACCTCCCGGTCCGCCGGCTGCAACGGCTGTTCACGGAATACGTGGGGGTCGGCCCGAAGTGGGTGATCCGCCGTTACCGCCTCCAGGAGGCCGTCGAGCAGGCCGCCGGAGGCCCGCTGAACTGGGCGGGCCTCGCCGCCGACCTCGGCTACAGCGACCAGGCGCACCTGGTCCGTGACTTCACGGCCGTCGCTGGGGTGTCACCGGCCGCGTACGCCCGATCGGTCCACTGAGTGCTCGGCGGGCCGGGCTGCCGCCGGTTCAGTGCCGGCGCAGCACGATCACGGCCACGTCGTCCTGGATCTCCGGTGGGGCCAGCTCCACCAGCAGCCGGGTGCAGAACCGCTCCAGGTCGGCGTCCACCGTCCTGGACGACGCGGCGAGCGCGGCCAGCCCCTCGTCGATGGTGGCGTCCCGACGCTCGATCAGCCCGTCGGTGTAGAACACCAGCGTGGCTCCGGCCGGCACCACGAACTCCAGGTCGGCCGGACGGGGGGCGCGGACGCCGAGCAGCGGCGCCGAGTGCTGCACGAACTCGACCTTGCCGTCCAGGCTGAGCACCGGCGGCAGGTGACCGGCGCTGGCCAGCCGGACCCGCCCGGTCGGCGGGTGCAGCAGCAGCACGCAGAGGGTGGCCAGCTCGTTCGGCAGCAGGGTCCGCATCAGCTCGTTGACCCGGTGCAGGATCTCGCCGGGCTGGTGCCCCTCGACCGCGTACGCCCGCACCGCGTGCCGCAGCTCGGCCATAACGGTCGCCGCGTGCAGCGAGTGGCCGGCCACGTCGCCGATCGCCAGCAGCAGGTGGCCGTCGAGCATCACCAGCTCGTAGAAGTCACCGCCCACCTCGGTCTGGGCACTGGCCGGCTCGTAGCGCACCGCCAGGTCCAGCCCGGCCACGTCGGGAAGCCGGCGTGGCAGCAGGCTGCGCTGCAGGGTCACCGCGATCCGGTGCTCCTCGTCGAACGAGCGCTGCGCCTCCACGGCCGCCGCCACGGCCTGCGCGAGTTGCACGAGCACCGGGGTCCGGGCGGTCTGGGTGGCGGTCGGGACCACCACGTACAGCGGGGCGCGGTCCTCCCGCAGCCGGGCGGCGGCCACGGTCACCGAGTCGTCCGCCGGCCAGTCGAGCAGCCCCCAACGCGCCGGCGCCTCCACCCGGACGGTGGAGCCGGTGGGCACTCCGGCGTCGTCGACGACCCACGGCACCACGGTGGCCTCGGCGCCGGGCCCCGTGCAGATCCCGGCGAGACAGTCGCCGTCGAACGTCTCGGCGATCACCGCCGCCGGGCTCTTGAAGATCTGCGCGGCGCCCGCTGCGGCGGCCTCCAGCAGCCGGGTGAAGGTCGGCGCGGCGTGCACCGCCACCGTCGTGTCGGCCAGCCCGAGCAGCCGCTCGGCGAGCAGCTCGGCGCGCTGCCGGGCCCGGTAGTAGCGCAGCACCGCCCGGGTGGTGGCGATCAGCTCCTCCGGCTCGATCGGCTCGGTCAGGTAGGCGTCCGCGCCCCGGGTCAGCCCCTGGGCGCGGTCGGCGACGTCCACGGCGTGCGCGGACACATGGATCACCGGCATCGCCGGGTGCGCCGCCTTGATCCGTTCGCAGACCTCGTAGCCACTCACGTCGGGCAGCCGGACGTCGAGCACCACCAGGTCGATCCGGTCCACCTCGACCCGCGCCAGCGCCTCGGCGCCGTTCTCCGCCTCCAGCACGGTGAACCCGGCCCGGGTCAGCCAGCTGACCAGCAGGTAACGCTTTGTCCGACTGTCATCGACCACCAGAACGGTCGCCGGCCCGCCGTCCACCGTCACACTCCGCCCACGGGCAGGGAAACTGTGAACGTGCTGCCCCGGCCCGGCTCGCTGGTTAACTCCAGCGTCCCGCCGAGCAGTGTCACCAGCCGCCGGGCGTACGGCAGGCCGAGGCCGGTGCCGCCGACCCGGGTCGCACCCGGCACCTGGTAGAACTCCTCGAAGATCCGATCGTGCAGCTCGGGGGCGATGCCCGGGCCGGTGTCGCTGACCGTGAAGTTCCACCGGTCGTCCCGCTGCTCGGCCCGCAGTCGCACCTCACCGTGCTCGGTGAACTTCAACCCGTTGTGCAGCAGGTTGCGCAGCACCTGGCCGAGCAGCACCTCGTCGGTACGCAGCACGGCCGGGGCGGGCGGCTCCTCGACCACCAGCTCCACCTCCGGCCGGGTGGCCAGCGCGCGCAGCGTGCCCCGCAGCTGGCCGAAGACCGGGCGCAGGTCCACCTCGGCCCAGTCCGGCTCGATCCGGCCGGACTCCGCCTTGGCCAGGTCGAGCAGCTCGTTGACCAGCGTGAGCAGGTCCGCCGCCGAGGAGCGGATCAGGTCGACCTGGCGAGCCTGCTCGGCGGTGAGCGGGTCGGAGAAGGAGTCGGTGAGCAGCCGCCCCAACCCGATGATCGCGGTGACCGGAGCGCGCAGCTCGTGGCTCACATTGGCCAGGAACCGGCTCTTGGACTCGCTCGCCGCGCGCAGCTGGGCCGACTTCTCGTCCAGCTCGGCGTAGAGGGCGACCACGCCCCGGTTGGTCTCCTCCAGCTCCTCGGTCAGCTGGTTGTAGAGCGCCAGCACGCCCCGGTTGGTCTCGGCCAGCTCCTCGTTCAGCACTGCCAGTTCGTCGCGTTGGCTGCGTACCTCGTCGAGCGCCGCGATGAGCTGCCCGTTCTGCACGGTCAGCTCGTCCAGCGCGCTGGCCGGCGCGGTACGGCCGAGTTCAGCGCGGAACTCGGCGAGCCGCTCCGGGGTTGGCGTCGGCGCGTTGGCCGGGACTCGTCGGGACATCCTCACGACCGTAGCCCCCTGGACGCTCGACACGCTCAGCGTGTCGACCAGCCGGGACACCGCGCCGGACTGCGGCTCGTACCGGCCGTCCGGCAGTGGGGCCGCCGGAGCCAGGTCGGCGCGGAGGTGGAACCGGCCGTCGACACCCGCGTCGACGTGGAAGGAGACGTCCGCTCCCCCGACCGCGTGGAGCAGGTCCCGGGCCACCTCGCTGAGCGCGGTGGCGATCCGGATCTGGTCCTGGTGTTCCAGGCCGACCACCGCGGCCACCTCACGGCCCCGCTGGCGGATCACGAAGATGTCCTGCTCGACCCGCAGCGCCATCTGCAGCAGCGGCTGCGCGGTCGGCTCCCCGGTCATGCCCAGGACCTCGCGACCAGCACGCAGGCGTCGTCGCGCCGTACGCCGGCGTCGCGCAGCAGGGTCGCCGCCATCACCAGCGGGGACCGCTCGGCCAGGCCCGGGTAGTCGGTCAACCGCCAGCGGTCGACCACTCCGTCGCTGTGCATCACCAGCCGGGCGCCCGGGCCGAACGGGTAGTCGTACCCCCGGATCGTCGGCCGCTGGTGCCCGGCGATGCCGGGCAGCGACACCAGCCCCCGGCGCTGACCGTCGCCCTCGACCACCACGCCGGTGATGTTGCCCAGCCCGGCGTAGTGCAGCAACCCGGCCTCCGGCGCCAGCTCGGCGACCGCCAGCGCCGCACCGCGGGTGTACGACATGGACCGGTGCAGATGGCTGACGACCGTTGCCGGCGGGCCGGCCGGCGCGTCGCGGAACGCGGCCAGCGCCGCCTCGGTGGCGGCGGCGGCCAGCGGGCCGTGCCCCAGGCCGTCGCTGACCAGCACCTGGTGCCGGCCGTCGGCGACCCGGACGGCGTACCCGTCACCGCAGACCGTCTCGCCGGTCAGCGGACGGGTGAGGGCACCAGCCCAGGACGGCTGGGCCGGCTCGGCGGGCCAGACCTGCACGGCGAGGACGGTGCCCCGGCCGGGCAGCGAGTATCCGTCGAACCAGCTCGCCTGCCGGACGATGGCCCCGAGTCCGATGCCGAGCGTGCCGGCGGTGGAGTGCCCGTCCTGGGAGGAGACGCTCAGGTCGGCCATGCCGGGCCCGGAGTCGATGGCCACCAGCTCCACGCCGGCCTGCCCGGCGCGGCGTACCGGCCGGAGCAGCAGGACACCGTCCTCGGCGTGCTTGACCAGGTTGCTGGTCAGCTCCGCGGCGACGATGGCCAGGTCGGCGATGCGCGGCTGGCCCAGCTCCACCTGCTCGCCGAGGCGCTCGGCGGCACGCCGGACGGAGCTGGCCGTGCTGCCGGCCTCCACCCGGAACCAGACGCCGCTGTCGGTGACCGGGTCCCCGTTCACCGCGACCACTTGGTGACCGAGATGCGGGTGCCGGTCTCCGCCGACGTCTCGATCTGGAACTCGTCGACGAGTCGCCGGGCGCCGCTGAGACCGAGACCGAGCCCGCCGCCCGTGGTGTAGCCGTCGGTGAAGGCCAGGTCGAGGTCGGGGATGCCGGGCCCGGAGTCGACGAAGACGATCCGGACCCCGCGGCGCCGTCCGTTGTCCACGGTCGTCACCTCCACCGTGCCGCCGCCGCCGTACACCAGGGTGTTGCGGGCCAGCTCGCTCGCCGCGGTGACCACCTTGGTCTGGTCGACCAGGGAGAGCTTGACGGCCACCGCCACGGCGCGGACCAGCTGCCGGACGCGCACCACGTCCTCGTCACTCCGGATCGCCTGCGCCTGCGGGTGACCCAGGTCGAGGCCCGCGGTCACGGCGTGGCCGTCTCGGCGTCCGGATCGTCGTCGAGCTGGTAGTCGAGCTCATCGGCGCGGGCCGCCGCGACCAGCTCCATGCCGCGCTCGACGTTCAGCGCGGTACGGATGCCGTTCAGCGACAGCCCGAGTTCGACCAGGGTGATGGCGACCGCGGGGCGCATCCCGACCACCACCGTCTCCGCGTCGAGCACCTTGGAGATCGACGCGATGGTGGAGAGCATCCGCCCGACGAAGGAGTCGACGATGTCCAGCGCGGTGATGTCGATGATCACGCCGTGGCAGCCGGTGGCGACGATCCGCTCGGCGAGGTCCTCCTGGAGCTGGACCGCGGTCTGGTCGGACATGTCGAGCTGGATGGAGACGAGCAGGATGTCACCGATCTTGAGGATCGGCACGCGCTCCATCAGGCGTCCCGGCGCGGCTGGCGGCGGGCGGTCTCCACCCCGTTGAGTCGCAGCACGTGGCGCAGCGCGTCGGCGAGGCTCGCCTTGGTGGCGATGTCACCGAACTCGATCCCGAGCGCGACGATGGTCTGCGCGATCTGCGGACGGATGCCGGAGATGATGCAGTCGGCGCCCATCAGACGAGCGGCCACCACGGTCTTCAGGATGTGCTGGGCGACCTGGGTGTCAACCGCCGGGACGCCGGTGATGTCGATGATCGCGTACGGGGAGCCGGTGTCGACCAGGGTCTGCAGCAGCCGCTCCATGACCACCTGGGCCCGGGCCGAGTCCAGGGTGCCGACCAGCGGGACGGCGACCACGCCCTCCCAGAGCTTGACCACCGGCGTGGAGAGCTCGAGCAGCTGCTCGGCCTGGTCGGCGATCAGGCTCTCCCGGGTGCGGACGAAGCTCTCGAAGGTGAACAGCCCCAGCTCGTCGACCAGACCGGAGAAGGCGACGTAGTCGCGCAGCGCGTTGTCGCCGCCGGCCTCCTCCACGAGCCCGACCAGCACCTCCTTGAGCGCGAAGACGCTGATCGCGGTCTCGGTGGCGGAGAAGCCCTGCCGGGCCCGGCCACGGGACAGGTCGGAGAGCGCGGCGCGCAGCTCGGCGGCGTTGTCGGCGGACAGGTCGATCGCGCCGTGCTCGCCGGCGGCGACGAGGGCGCTGTGCAGATCCTGGACCTGCCGGCGCAGCTCAGCCTGACTCAACCGGCCGCGCAGCGAACGGGCGACGATCTCGGTCCACCGCTGCGTGACCCGCTCGGCGTGTCCGCCGAGCAGCGCGGCGAGCCGACCACTTTCCTCGGCGCTCAACGCCATTGCGAAACCCCCCTCGACCTGGACCGGGCGGACTCTATCACCGGGGGCTGCTGCACTACTTGCCCCGCAGCAATGGAATGACGATGGTCACCGGATCCCGGCTCCCGTTCTGCGTGTGACCCCCATCGTGGGATACCGTTCCCCCGATAACAGGAGGTCTGGCGAATGTCCTTGACGGTGCACACGGAACAGCGCGGCGACGTGGTCGTCGTGTCGGTCGCGGGCGAGTTGGACATGGCGACCGCACCCCAGTTGCAGGACCAGATCACCGACCTGCTCGACAAGGGCCGCAACCGGCTGGTGTTCGATCTGGCGGAGGTCTCGTTCTGCGACTCGACCGGTCTGTCGGTCTTCGTCCGCGCCAAGAACAGCTGCGACGAGGCCGGCGGCGTGGTGCGGCTGGCCGCCCCGCAGCGGGGGGTGCTGCGCATCCTCGAGGTGAGCGGTCTGGTCGAGGTGCTGCAGACCTACCCGACGGTGGATCAGGCCGTCGCCGGCGACCCGACGCCGGCCTCCTCCTGACCGCTGCCGCTCCTCACTCGTCCTCGACGTAGCGGGGACGGGCGATCGCCATGCCCGCCGCCGTCTGCACGGCGAGCGCGACCAGCAGGAACCCGATCGGCGCGGTCCAGGCGCCGGTGACCTCGTAGAGGATGCCGACCAGCAGCGGGCCGAGGGCGGCGATCACGTACCCGGTGCTCTGCGCGAACGCGGACAGCGCGACGGTCCCCTCGGCGGTCCGTGCGCGCAGGCCGATGGTGGTCAGGATCATCGGGAAGGCGCCCTGGCCGATCGCCAGCAGGATCACCCAGAGCACGGCAGCGCCGTGCGGGGCCAGCGCCAGCCCGAGGTAGGCCAGCGCCGACGCGGTGGTCAGCCCGAGCACCAGCGGGCGCAGCGTCGCCAGGCGGCCGGCCACGGTGGGCATCAGCAGCGCGATCGGCACGCCGAGCGCGGTCACCCCGGCGAGCAGCAGCCCCGCCGACTCGGGCTGGTAGCCGGCGTCCCGGAACAGCTGGGCGAGCCAGCCCATGATCGCGTACCCGCTGAGCGACTGGGCGCCGAAGTAGAGGGCCATCGCCCAGCCCAGGCGCGTCCGCGCCGGCCGGACCCGCGCCGCCGGGGCGACGGCCGCCGTCGGGGTCGCCCGCCGCGCGGACGCCCGGGTCCGCAGCGCCAGCGGCACCCACGGGAGTACGGCCACCGCGGCCATCGCGGCCCAGATGCCGAGCCCGGCCCGCCAGGACCCGAAGGCGTGCGCGATCGGCACCGCGGAGGCGGCGGCCACCGTCGTGCCCGCGGTCAGTGCCATCGTGTACGCCCCGGTGACCAGGCCGGTGCGGTGCGGGAAGTGCTGCTTGACCAGCATCGGCAGCAGGATGTTCGCGACCGCGATGCCGGCCAGCGCCAACGCGCTGGTGAGCAGGAAGACCCAGGTCGAGTCGGTGGTGACCCGGAGCACCTGACCGGCGACGAGGGCGAGCATGGCGACCACCAGGATCCGGGCCGGCGCCACCCGGCGGACCAGCCACGGGGTGAGCGCGCCGAGGCCGGCGAACGCGATGGTCGGCAGGGTGGTGACCAGGCCGGCGGTGGTTCCGGAGAGCCCCAGCCCGTCGCGGACCTCGTCGAGTAGGGCGCCGAGGCTGGTCACCGCGGCGCGCAGGTTGAGCGCGACCAGCAGCATCCCGACCAGCACGAGCGCGCCGCCGGTCGCCGGGTGGGTCCGGCGGCCCGCGCCGGGGTCGCTCGCCAGGGCGGGATCGACGGGGGCGGGCGGCGCCGGAGCGGCGGTCGGTGGCGGGGTCATGACCTCTAACCTACAATCATGGGATGAATTCGGGACCGGTGATGTAACCAGTGCCACCGTCGGTCGATTCCTCCTCCGCGCCGCCCGTGCCGCCCCGCGGCCATCGGGTCCGGCAGACCACTGAGCAGCTCCGGGCCCGGATCCTGGGCGGCGAGTGGCCGGTCGGCGGGCGCATCCCCACCGAGCCACAGCTGGTCGCCGCGCTGGGCGTCGGGCGCAACACGGTCCGCGAGGCGGTCCGCGCCCTGGTGCACGCCGGGGTGCTGGAGTGCCGGCAGGGCTCCGGCACGTACGTGGTGTCCACCGACGAGCTGGCGCCGGTCGTGGCCCGCCGGCTCGGCGACGACCGGATGACCGAGGTGATCGAGGTACGGCGCGCCTTCGAGGTGGAGGCCGCCCGGCTCGCCGCGCTGCGGCGTACCCCGGAGGACATGGCGGCGCTCGACGGCGCGCTCGCCGAGCGCGAGGCGGCCTGGCGCGGCGGCCGGGTGGACGTGTTCGTCGAGGCGGACGCGGCGCTGCACACCGCGGTGGTCGCCGCCGCGCACAACGCCATGCTCGCCGAGCTGTACGCCTCGGTCGGCACCGCCCTGCGCAGCACGGTCGCCCAGGCGATGGGGGACGCGCTCACCCCCGAGCGCTACGTCGACCACACCCGGCTGGTCGAGGCGATCCGGGCCGGCGACCCGGGGCGGGCAGCGATCGAAGCCGGCGCTTTTCTGGAGCCCGCCGGAGGGGCATAGGTTGTGCCGGACGGAAAACCGGACACCTCGGGAGTACGGATGCTCAAGGGCTTCAAAGACTTCATCATGCGCGGCAACGTCATCGACCTGGCGGTCGGTGTCGTCATCGGCGCCGCGTTCACGGGCGTGGTCACCGCTCTCACGAACTCGTTCCTCAAGCCGATCATCAAGCTGGTCGGCGGCGGGGAAGACCAGTTCGCTGGCCAGTGGGAGATCAGCAAGGGCAACTTCATGGACTGGGCGGGGTTCATCAACGCCCTGATTACCTTCCTGCTCACCGCGGCGGTGCTCTACTTCTTCGTGGTGTTCCCGATGAACAAGCTCGCCGAGCGGCGGCAGCGGGGCGAGGAGCCGCCACCGGCGGCGCCGAGCGAGGAGATCAAGCTGCTCACCGAGATCCGGGACGCGCTGCTCTCCGCCGGTCACGCCACCCCTGGCCAGCAGCGCGGTGCGCTCGACGACGTGCTGGGCCGCCGCACGGAGCCGCCGGCGCCGCGCTGACCGACGGATGCACATCGGCCCCTGTGGGATTCCCGCAGGGGCCGCACCTTCTCGTACGTGTGTTCGATAGAGTCCGCCCATGGAGCAGCGGAAGCACTGGTGGAACGGGAAATGGGGGCGGCTGGCCCGGCGGGACGTCTTCCTCCGGGTGGACGCCGACCGGTGGCACGTCGAGCAGCGGGCCGGCGGCGCCGAGGGCATCTCCCGGTTCTACGAGTACGGCAGTGCGGACGAGGCCGAGGAGACGGTCCGGGCGCTGCTCGACGGCCCGGACACCTGGCGCGAGCTGTCCCCGCGCCCGCCGGGCGGCTGGACCCTCCCCAACAGCTGAACGGGCGGGAGCGGCCGGCTGACTGAGCGTCGGGCGGGGCGGCGACGGCGTTTAGCGGCGTACCGCCCCGGGAACCGCGATGGGATGGATCAGCAGGACGAGCAGCAGGCGACCATCTCGCGGATCACCACCGGGATGCCGGTGATCGACCCCGCCGGCGCCGAGGTCGGCACGGTGGATCTCGTCCAGCGGGGCGACCCGTACGCGGTGACCGTCCAGACACCGGCCACCGACCCGGGCAGCAGCCTGGACGAGCTGATCGAGGCCACCGCGGTCGAGGAGCCCGACGTGCCGGCCGATCTGGCGGCACGGCTGCTGCACAGCGGCTACCTGAAGGTCTCCACCGAGTTGGTGGACGCCGGCGCGGTGTACGTCCCGGCCGACCGGATCGCCGCCGTCTCGGACGGCCGGGTGCGCCTCGCGGTCGGCGTGGCCGACCTGCCCGCCGAGGAGTGAGTCCCCGCCTGATCCCCTGCGCGGCGGAAGAGCAGCAGCATCAGGCAGCCGGCGACCAGACCCCAGAACGCGCCGCCCACACCGAGCAGCGTCACCCCGGAGGCGGTCACCACGAAGGTGACCACGGCGGCCTCCCGGGTCGCCGGGTCGGTCACCGCCGAGGCGAGCGCGGTGGCCAGCGCGCCCAGCAGCGCCAGCCCGGCGACCGCCTCGATGAGGATCGGCGGGGCGACCGCGACCAGCGCGGTGGCGACGCCGGCACCCAGCCCGAGCACGGCCAGGCCGACGCCGGCGGTTACCGAGGCGACCCACCGGCGCTCCGGGTCCGGGTGCGCGTCGGGGCCGGCGGCCAACGCGGCGGTGATGGCCGCGAGGTTCACCGCGTGCCCGCCGGCCGGGACGGCCAGCAGGCTGGCCAGACCGGTGGCCCGCAGCGCGGCGCCGAACGGTGGGCGGTAGCCGTAGCCGACCAGCACCGCCATGCCGGGCACGTTCTGCGCCGCCATGGTGACCAGGAACAGCGGGAGGGCGAGCCCGACCAGCGCGGACGCGTTCCAGGCCGGCGCGGTCAGGGCGACCGACGGGGTCAGTGCGGCACCGGTCAGGCCCGCCGGCGGCGCGGTCAGCGCGATCGCCGCCACCGCCACCAGCAGCGCGCCGGGTACCGCCCAGCGGCGGGCGTACCGGTGCAGCAGCAGCCAGCCGACCACCACCGGGCCGGCCACCGTGGGCAGCTCGACCAGCGCGCGGACCGGCGCGGTGCACAGCGGCAGCAGCACCCCGGCGAGCATCGCGCCGGCCACCGGCTTCGGGATGGCCGCCACCGCCCGACCGAGTGGCGGGAACAGTCCGGCCGCCACGATCAGCAGGCCGGAGACGAGGAAGGCGCCCACCGCGACCGGCCACCCGCCCGGCGGTGACCCGGTCGCCACCAGCAGTGCCGCGCCCGGCGTCGACCAGGCGACGCTCATCGGCATCCGGTACCGCCAGCCGAGCCAGGCGGCGGCCAGCCCGGACGCCACGCAGAGGGCGAGCAGGCCGGAGGCCGCCTGCGCGTCCGACGCGCCGGCTGCCCGGAGGCCGGCCAGCACGACGGTGAACGAGCTGGCGAAGCCGACCAGGGCGGTCACCACCCCGGCCAGCAGCGGTTGCACCCGTCCGGCCATCCCAACCTCCCACTGTTCCGTTTACGGAACGACAGCGTGTAGCACGATAGCCGGGTGCCGCACCGACCACCAGCCCGCCGTCCGGGCCTCGACGTGGATCCCGCCGTCGTCGGCCGCCGGGTCCGCGCCCTGCGCGAGGAGCGGGGGATCTCGCTGTCCACACTCGCCCGACTCGCCGGCGTCGGGAAGGCCACCCTCTCCGGCCTGGAGCACGGCACCCGCAACCCGACCCTGGAGACGCTCTGGGCGGTCACCGCGCAGCTCGGCGTACCGCTGACCGCAGTGCTGGCCGAGCCGGCCGCCGCGCCCACCACCGTGCACGGCACCGCGGTCAGCGCCACCCTGCTGGAGGTGTTCACCGACGCCGACGCGACCTACGAGCTGTACCGGATGCGGGTCGCGCCCGGGCCGGGGCAGCTCTCCCCCGCCCACCAGCCGGGGGTCACCGAGCACATCACCGTCTTCGCCGGAGTGTTGCGCGCCGGCCCGGCCGACGCGCCGCTGACCGCACCGGCCGGCGGTCACATCCGCTGGGTCTCCGACGTGCCGCACAGCTACACGGCGGTGGGTGACGAGGAGGTCGCGGCCAGCCTGCTGCTGCGCTATCCACGCCGCTGAGCCACGGCCCGGTGGGCCCGAACGTGCACATCGGCAGCATTTCTCGACCCTTCGCAGTAGTGCGTAGAGACGAAGACGGGGTGTTCTTGGCAAGCTTGACCCCATGACGCTGATCCTCCGCTCGGTCATCCTCAACGACATCGGCCTGATCCGGACCAACAACGAGGACTCCGCCCTCGCCGGTGACCGCCTGATCGCAGTCGCCGACGGCATGGGCGGGCTGCCCGCGGGCGAGGTGGCGAGCGAGATCGTGATCCGGATCCTGGACGAGCTGGCCCCACCCACCGACTCCGACGGGGCCGCCGACGCCCTGCGCGCCGTCGTCAGCACCGCCAACCAGCGCATCCACGCCGCCATCACGGTCGACCCGACCCGCGAGGGGATGGGCACCACGCTCACCGCGGCGCTGCTGGCCGGCGAGACGCTGGTGCTGGCCCAGGTCGGCGACTCCCGCTGCTACCTGCTGCGCGACGGGGAGCTGACCCAGCTCACCCGGGACGACACCTTCGTCCAGTCGCTGGTCGACCAGGGCTCGCTCTCCCCCGAGCAGGCCCGGCACCACCCTCAGCGGTCCCTGGTGACCCGGGCCGTGCAGGGCGCCGACACCCCACCGGCGATCGGCGTGCTGACCGTGGTCCCCGGCGACCGGCTGCTGCTGTGCAGCGACGGGCTCTCCGACTACGTCGAGGACGAAGCCATCGGCGCGACGCTGGGCATGTACACCGACCGCCAGCAGTGCGGCGAGCAACTGGTGAAGCTCGCCCACCACGCCGGCGCACCGGACAACGTCACCGTCGTCGTCTCCGACGTCGGCACCCGTTGACGGATTCACCCAATCCGGTTGCGGCCGATGTCGGAGCCGGTTGGGATGGGTCGATGACCATCCGCCGGGTGACCGACGACGACCGTCTCACCACCAGCTTCCCGCTGGCCGCATACGCCTTCGAGTCGTCGCCGCTCGGCGCCGCCCGGATTCAGGAGTTCCGCGACTACCTGCCCTACCACGAGGGCAACCGGACGCTGATCGCCGAGGAGAACGGCGACACGCTGGCCGCCGTCACGGCCATCCCGATGCGGCAGAACCTGCGCGGGATGGTGCTGCCGATGGCCGGCGTCGCCGGGGTGGCCACCCATCCACTGGCCCGCCGCCAGGGGCACGTCCGGACGCTGCTGCACCAACTCCTCGACGAGATGCGCGACGAGGGGCACGCGCTCAGTGCGCTCTACCCGTTCCGGCCCAGCTTCTACGCCCGGTTCGGCTACGTCGGGTTGCCCAAGCCGCGCAGGGCCACCTTCACCCCGGCGAACCTGGGGTCGCTGCTCCGCGCGGACCTGCCCGGCGAGGTGGGCTGGGAGCGCATCGCCGCCGGCTATCCGGCGTGGCGCGCCTTTACCGAGCGCTGCCTCCACGAGCGGCACGGGTTCTCGACCTTCCCGGACTACCGGGCCGTCGGGCTGCGCGACCGGGACGAGTACTGGCTGGTCACCGCCCGGGTGGCCGGCGAGGTCACCGGCGCGGTGACCTACCGGATCGACGAGCACGGCGGCACGCTGCACGGCAACGAACTGCTGGTCACCGACCCGCTCGCGCGGACGCTGCTGTTGCAGTTCTTCGCCCGGCACGTCGACCAGGTCGAGCGGATCACCGTCCAGGTCCCGCCGGACGAGTTGCCGGAGCTGTGGTTGACCGACCTGGACGTGCACGTCGAGGCGCGAACGGTCGTGCCGAGCTCGTCCGCCCCGATGGCCCGGGTGCTGTCGCTGGACGCGTTGCGAGGGCTGCCCGCCGGGCCCGGCCGGGTACGGATCGAGCTGACCGGGGACCGCTGGTTGGCCGGCACCCACCTGCTGGACGGCACGACCGGTGCGCTGGAGCTGGTCGCCGACACCGCCGGCAGCGCGCCGACCGCCACGCTCACGGCCGCCGGGCTCTCCGCCCTGGCGTACGGGGTGCTGGATCCGGCGGAGCTGCCGTTGCGGGGGTTGGGCGAGGTGCCGGCGGACGCCGCCGCGGAGCTGCGGAGCATCTTCCCGCGCGGAGTGCCGTACCTCTTCGCCGACTTCTGACCCCCCCAGCCTTAGCCACGGGTTAAACCCGCATGGCGAATTCGCTCCCGCGCCGTCGCGGCTCCTAGCATCACGGGGTGCGCATGACGTCGCTTGTCGCCCTGCTCGTCCTCGGTGTCGCCACCGCGACCCTGCCCGCCTGCGCGCCCGACGACCCGGCTCCGGCCGCCTCGCAGCCCAGCCCGTCGGCCGAGCCGGAGGCGCTGGCCACCGGCGAGCAGGGCGTCGCCCCGGCGGCCCGGGACGGCCTCGGTGGCCCGGGGGCCAGCCCGAGCCCGAAGCCGGCCGGCAAGGCGCTCGCGGCCGGCAACCCGAACGGCAACGCCACCGTGCCGGCCGAGGCACGGGCGGTGGACACCTCGAAGTCGACCCGGACCATCGGCTCCGGCACCCCGGCGAGCTGCACCTCCGCGGCGGTGGTGAAGGCCGTCGCCGCCGGCGGCATCATCACGTTCAACTGCGGGCCGGCCCCGGTGACGATCAAGATGGCCGCCACCGCGAAGGTCCGCAACGCCAACGGGCCGAAGGTGGTGCTGGACGGCGGCGGCAGGGTGACGCTGAGCGGCCAGGGGAAGCGCCGCATCCTCTACATGAACACCTGCGACGAGGCCCAGGGCTGGACCACATCGCACTGCCAGAACCAGGACCATCCGCAGCTGACCGTGCAGAACCTGACCTTCGCCGACGGCAACTCGACCGGGGACAAGGTCGAGGGCGGCGGCGGTGGGGCGATCTTCGTACGCGGCGGGCGGCTCAAGGTGGTCAACTCGCGGTTCGTCCGCAACCGCTGCGACCGGACCGGCCCCGACCTGGGCGGCGCGGCCATCCGGGTGCTCAGCCAGTACGAGAACAAGCCGGTGTACGTGGTTGGCAGCACCTTCGGCGGCTCCGCCGGCCAGGGCGGCTCCTGCTCCAACGGGGGCGCGCTGAGCAGCATCGGCGTCTCCTGGGTGGTGCTGAACAGCGTGCTCAGCCACAACGAGGCGATCGGTAGCGGCGCCAACCCGGCCAAGTCCGGCACGCCCGGCGGCGGCAGCGGCGGCGCGATCTACTGCGACGGCAACGAGTTCACCGTGCGGATCGCCGGCACCATCATCGAGAACAACAAGGCCAACGAGGGCGGCGGCGCGATCTTCTTCGTCAGCAACAACCGCACCGGCACCATGACGATCGAGAAGTCCACCCTGCGCCGCAATCCGAGCGCCAAGTTCGAAACCCGCGGCTTCCCCGGCATCTTCTTCCTCGGCGCCCGCAACCCCACCGTGAGCGGCTCGAAACTGAGCTGACCTCAGTACGGGTTGCCCTGGCCGGCGGCGCGGGCGCGGAGCAGACCGCCCGGCCGGCCGGGCAGGTTCGACGCGCCGGACAGCGGCGGGCTGGTGGTGTGGTCACCGCCGGCCATCCCGGCAAAAAGTTCCTTGAGCGCGGTGAGCGAACTGATCTTGGGATGCCAGTCCAGCTCCGTCTCCGCCCGCTCGCTGGACATCAGCGGCGCGTTCAGGCCCAGCTCGACCCAGCCCGCGTCCACGGGTTGCAGCCGCGCCCGCCAGGTCAGCGCCGCCGCCACCCGCAGCACCGGCGCGGCGACGGGCACCGTCCAGCCATGGAAGTGCCGGGCCACCAGCTCCGGGGTGAGCACCGGGTCCGCGGCGACGTTGAAGGCGCCGCGCGCGTCACCCAGCACCGCCCTGGCGTACGCGTCAGCCACGTCGTCGGCGTGCACCGCCTGCATCCGCAGCCGGCGGTGGGTGGGCACCAGCGGGATCCGGCCGAAGCGCAGCAGCCGCACCGGCGCCAGCGGGCCGAGAAAATAGCGGGTGATCTCCGCGCCGGCGTCCCGCTGGAAGATCAGCCCGGGTCGCAGCCGAACCACCCGCAGCGTCGGGTGGTCCTGCTCGATCCCGTCCAGCAGCGCCTCCACCTCCGCCTTGTTCTCGCTGTACGACGAGCCGGGCACCCCGGTCGCCGGCCAGCGCTCACTCACCGGGTGGTCCTTCGGGCCGGGAGCGTACGTCCCGACCGAGGAGGCGTACACCAGCGCCGGCACGCCCACCCGGACCAGCGCGTCGAAGACCGCCCGGCTGCCGTCGACGTTGGTGCGGCGCAGCACCCGCTGGTCGTGACTGGGCTGGATCTGCCAGGCCAGATGCACCACCGCGTCCGCGCCGGCGAACACCTCAGCGAGCTGCCCGACCGCCCCGGGAGAGCCGATGTCGCAGGAGTGCCACTCCACCTGGTCGTACGGCTCGCCAGCCTCCGGGCCGGGCAGCCGCCGAGCCACCCCCACCAGCTCCACGCCCCGCTCCCGGCGCAGCCGCCGCAGCAGCGCCGTACCGACGTTGCCGCTCGCCCCCACCACCACGATCCGCATGTCCGACCCCGTACCCGCCCAGCCGCCCGCCAACCGCCCGGCCCGGCGCGGCGCGGCGCGGCGCGGTTTGATCGACTCGGGATCAAGGGCGGGGCGAGTCCCGGACCCAGCCGTGCTTCTCCTTTCCCCGCCGCCCGGCCGTCGCCGCGAGACAGCGAGGGCAGATCCAACCGATCGGGTCGGCCTCGGTGAGCACGTCGGTGCCCGAGTAGTCGAAGCGCACGTGCGGAAAGCGCCGCAGACGGGTCCGGCTGAGCGCCAACCCGCAGACGGTCTGGTTCTGGCCGGGCAGCCAGGCGTGCACTTCCCCGCCCGGCCCACGTACGCCGTCCGGCCCGACCTCCTCGCCGGACGCCGCCACCGCCGGGGTGCCGCTCAGTTTCATGCCCGGTCTGGTTCCCCACCCGCCCGCACCCATGCAACGTGCGGCAGGCAGGCATCGACCGACCGGCCGGAAGCCGAGAGTCGTCGGCGGGCACCGTCCGGTAACCTGAGCGCGCGGGCCGCTAGCTCAATGGCAGAGCTGTGGACTTTTAATCCATAGGTTCAGGGTTCGAGTCCCTGGCGGCCCACTCCTCCGCAGGTCAGCGGCCCTTTCGAGGGCCGCTGGAGCCGCGATCTTGGCTGGTACAGCGGCGAAGTACAGCAGTAGCGCCTTACCGGTCCAGCGCGCTGCCGAGCCGCTTGAGGGCGTCACGGGTGGCCGCCGAGGAGACCACCGTGTAGATCTCCATGGTGATGGCGAACTGCGCGTGCCGGAGGATCTGCATCGCCACCCGGGGGTGCACGTCCAGGTCGGCCAGGAGTGACGCGCAGGTCCGCCGGGCGTCCCGGACGGTGATCCGTCGGACCCCGGCCGCGTCGCAACGCCGGTCACAGAAGCGGTTCACGTTGCGCGGCTCGACCGGGCGGCCGTAGCGGGTGGTGAAGATGAGGTCCGACGGCTGCCAGGCCGAGCCGGCGGCGTCCCGGGAGGCGTTCTGGGCGGCACAGCGGCGGCCGAGCGCCACGGTGCAGACGTCCGGCAGCGGCAGGGTGGCGTCCGAGGCGGCCGTCTTAGTCTCCCGGTGCAGCAGTTCGGCACCGACCCGCTGGAGCTGCCGATCGATGGTCAACTCCCCCGCGTCGAGGTCGACATCAGCCCAGGTGAGCCCCAAAATCTCGCCCTTGGGCAGACCGAGCACCAGGACCAGGACGTACGCGGCGTAGAGCGGGTCGTCGTCGGCGCGGGCCGACTCCAGAAACCGCCGAGCCTCGTCGCTCGTCCATGCCTTCCGCTTCCGCTTCCGTACCGGGGGCAGCTTCACCAGGGAGGCGACGTTGCGGGTGATCAGCCCTTCGGTGATCGCCTGGGACAGCAGCGTCCGGAGCACGGTTCGCAGGTGCGTGACGCTGGTTGCCGAGGGCAGGTCCTGGCAGCAGCGGCCGAGGGCACAGCAGCGACGTTGGGCAGGCTTGCGCCGCTCGTCCTTGCCCTGGGCGCAGCACTGGCAGGTCCGCCCGACCTCGTTGATCCACGTCTGGACATCGCTGACCCGGAGCTTGTCGAGGCGCTTCCGGCCCAGCCCCGGCACGAGGTAGAGCCGGACCACCACCTCGTAGGTCACGTAGCTGCCCGGGGCGAGGTTCGGCTTGACGATCTCGCGCAGCCAGTAGCCGGCGTACTCCCCACCGTCGGGGAGCGGGTCGCCACAGGGCCGGCCTTGGCCTGCCCGTGCAACTTGATCCACTTGTCGTGGACCTCCTCGCGGGTCTTGCCGTAGACCCACTTCCGGCCCCGCTTGCCGTCCGGCTTCTCGACCCAGACGTACGCGGCGAAGCCGTTCCGGTACGGGAAGATCGAGCCTTCGCCGTTGGCACGAGCGCGTGCGGGCATCAGGCAGCCTCCCGGCGTTCGACCCGTTCGCGGATGTAGTCGTCGACCCATTCGGGGAGGATGCGGCGGTACTTGCCGTCCTTGATGGAGCGCGGCTCGCCGGTGGCGATCTTCATCTTGACCTTGGACAGACCGAAGCCGAGCAGGACGGCGACCTCGGCGGGCGAGTACCAGCGCGGGGTGAGGTCTCGGCTCATGCGGCGGCCCCGACGAGCCATGCAGCGTGGGCGACTTCTTCCCGGCCGACGCGTCGGCTCTCTCGTCGCTGTCTGGCGGCGGTGTTGGCAAGCAGGGCGTCACCGTCGCTAAGCCAGCCGGACCCGATGTAGGTGAGGGTGCCGCCGGTGATGGCATTGGTGGTGTCGTCGTCTCCGGTGCGGCGGTAGGTGGCTCGGGTACCTGGAAGCAGGCCGAAGGTGACGGAGTAGCGGCGGGCCTTGGTGACGAAGTGACCGCCAAGGCCGAGCATGTGTGCCCAGCGCCGCAGGCCGGCGTAGGCGTTGGATTCGGTGTCAAGGTGGGCTTGACGGTCTCCGGCCGTTGCGGCGCCGTTGGCGGCCTTACGGCGGCATGCTTTCGCCTGTCGCGATAGATTGTCCGCCTGTCGGCGCCACAATGGCCGGGTGTCGGTGCATGCGGACCGTATCTGAGATGGCGGTGCCGAGAAGGGCCGCGGTGGTGGCGCTTGCCACTGCCAACGGCGACAGTGGAAGCATCCCCGGTGCCTTGGCGGCCAGTATGAGCACTGCCGGTGCGATGGCGACCAGTAGAAGCATTGCAGAAATCAGCCGACCTGCGTGTACGCGGGCGAAGACGGCGCGTTCGAAGGCGGCACGCCCGAGCAGAAACAGCGCGGGCCCGCCGAGAATGACGACGACCCAGGCCGGTTCTGTATGTCCCGTTGGATGGATGATGGTGAGGTCCTGGCCCACAGCGGTGACCACGACTCCGGCCACCATGATTACGTGTGATTGTGATACCGCTCGGGCCAGCCGGACCGGCGCGCGGGCCTTTGCGGCAGCTGCGTCCATGAACTCACCGGCCCGGTAGATATAGATCCGCCACAACAGCACCGTGATCAGGAATGCCACCGCGAACGCCGCGTTGCGGTGGGCCTCGAAGTCGCCGGCGCCGTGTGCGACTCCCGCGATCAGGATCAACTCGCCGAGCGCGACGGTGAACAACTGCCGATAGCGTTCAGCCAGATGCTCGCTTGTGTTGACAACCAACGACGTGGTCATGCGGCCGAGCCCGGGTACGGGGAAACCGATCCTGGTGGCGGTGTATTCCAGGACTACCGCGGCCGCCCACAGCGCTAGGCGTCCTGTGCCTTGTGCGAATGCCCCCGTAATCCACGGCACGGCGGATATCCCGTACCAGATCAGCGTCAGACTGGCGTCGCGGCGATGCACCTCTTGACCGCCTATGGCGATGATCAAGAAAAGATTGCGGCCGATGTGGATTGCGATGTACGTGCCGGCGAAGAGTAGCCCTCGCTCGCCGAACGCGTCGGCCATGGCGGCGGCAAGCACCAGGCTGCCCACCATGGTGGCGAAGATCAGCAGTTCGATCGACGGCTTCATAGGATCGAACACGTCGCACATAGCCGCGGTAAGGCTCCAGATAGAGAATACCGCTAGCAGCAATACCATTGTTTGTACGGCGCCGATCCAGCTGAGGTGCTCTCCCAGTTCGCGCGACAGCCGGGTAAGCGTGAACACAAACGCCAGGTCGAAGAAGAGTTCCAGGAACGTCGCACGTTGCGACGTCCCTTCAGTGCGTAGCACCTTGGCCCGCGCCGTCGTCATCGGACTGTACTCCTATAGATTTATTTCAGTCTAACGTTGACGCGTGCCACATCCCATGCTCGGTTATGCGGATAACCCATCCCTCTACCGCTGGCCACCATCCCTGACGAGGCATGCATGGCGCCGTGTTCACTTCCCGCCGATTGATGCTTTCCAGCGCTCGACGCCGCATGCGCCGTGCCAAACGTCCGTTCTAGGTAGTAGCCTCTATTTTGAGGTATCTTAACTAGTAAAAGACTGACTCGGGACGTGATCCAACGACGGGCCGGAGTTACCGCCCGGTGGGCCGCCGACCCTTTTGCGCGGGCGGCCCGTGCTGGGAAGCTGTTCTCGGCGATGCTGCATGGGCAGGCCGTGGTCATCCGCCCAGACCCGCGTCCCGGATACCACCACCGAGGTCACCCAGGTCGACGCCCCACCGGACGTGGTGGACCTACCGGGGCGGTGGTTACTGGCGACGCCGCGCACGCGCAGACCGACACCGCCGACCTATGTCTGCCGCGGCGACGGCGGCTACGTGTTCACCGACAAGGGCAATCAGCCGTCGCTGTTCGCCGAACAGTTCCGACACGGACACCGAACGCCCTGCTTGTCATGCCTGCCACTACTGCCCGCCGATAGGCAACGACGGGTGCGCCTCCGGCGGGGCCTCGGGCACTCCGGGATGGCTGGGAGAGGGAGCCGGCAGGGTGCGTGGCGGCATGGCGGACAAGATCATCAGGTACAGATCCACTACAACTGAGAGCAATCAACGGCGACAAGCGTTAGCAAACATCGGCAGGTCACGCCCTGCTCACAGCGTCGATGGGTCTGATTGATGACGTTCTCTCGCTACGCCGGGTGTAAGGGGTTCAAATCCCCTCAGCTCCACCCCAGGTCAAAGGCCGTTTCCGCTAGTCGGAGACGGCCTTTTTCGATCTTGTACAGCAGCAAGGAACAGCAGCTCACAGGAACTGCTCGCCGAGCCGGGTGGGTGCCGTCTCGGATCGACTGCAACGACCTGTCCGACGGCTACGACAGGCTGCTCGACATCAAGCGCGAGTCGGACTTCATCATGGTGTCGTGGAACCACTTCCACCACCACAGCAAGTCGGCCCTGGTCGGCCACTCGGACAACTACCCGGCCGACCTCGGCAAGCTGCGGGTGACGTACCACCACAACTTCTTCGACGGCACCGACCAACGACACCCCCGGGTGCGTTTCGCCGACCTGGTGCACGTCCTGAACAACTACTACCGAAACGCCCTCTACGGGATCGCCTCCACGAGAACGCCGGCGTGCTGGTGGAGGGGAACTACTTCGAGAACGTGGCCCACCCGAGCTACGTCGGTTACGACAAGAGCGGCCCCGGCCGGCTGGTCGAGCGCAACAACAGGTACGTCAACTCGGCACTCCGCAGACTGCCGGCACCGTGGTCGAGCCGCGCACCTACTACCCGTACACGGTCGATGATCCCGGCACCGCCCCGGCGAGGGTCACGGCCGGTGTGGGCGTCGGCAGGATCGGTCTCTAGACCGCCGCCGACGCGGCCGACCGGGTCCGGGGCGACGACACCGTCGCCCCGGACCCAGTGACCGCCGGAGGGCGAGCGGGTTCAGACCGCCGCCAACCCCTCCACGTGGATCCGGTGTTCGGCCGGGCTGACCCCGCGTACCCGCTTGAACGCGGCGCTGAGCGCGAACGGACTGCCGTAGCCGACCCGGCGGGCCACCGCGCTGATGGTGGCGTCCGGCTCTCTCAGCAGATCGGCCGCCAGGGCGAGTCGCCAACCGGTGAGGTACGCCATCGGCGACTCACCGACAAGCTCGGTGAACCGGCGGGCCAGCGCGGCCCGGGACACCCCGGTACGGGCGGCGAGCGTCGCCACTGTCCAGGGGTGGGCCGGTTGGTCGTGCAGCAGTCGCAGCGCCAGGCCCACCACCGGATCGCCGTGTGCCCGGTACCAGGTCGCGGCCGCCGCCTCCGGACGGGAGAACCAGGCCCGTAGTACGGCGATGAGCAGCAGGTCCAGCAACCGGTCGAGGACCACCTCCTGGCCCGGCTCGTCCTTGTCCATCTCGTCGGCGAGCAACGGGACCAGCGGGCTGTTCCACGCCTCATCCGGCAGCACCAGCAGCGCCGGCAGCACCCGCAGCAGGCGCTGGCTCACCTCCCCGTGGAACTGGTAGGTGCCGCTGAGCAGCACGGCCGAGCCGTCCAGCCGCTCGCCCCAGGTGCGTACGCCCAGGTCCATCACGGCGCATAACTCTTCCCCGGCCGGAGTGGTGCTGCGCTCGCCGGGGTGAATCACCGCCTGCGGCGGAGTGCCCGGATCGTCGGCGATCGTGTACGGCTCCGGACCCCGGATGACCGCCACATCGCCGGGGCGAAGCCGGACGGGGGCGCCGGTGTCCGGCACCACCCACGCGTCACCACGGAGCACGGACACCAGGGTGAGTGGTGCGCGATCCTGGATCCGTACCGACCACGGCGGGTCGAACACCGATCGGAGCAGGAACGCGCCGCGCGCTCTCGGCCCGTCCAACAGCCCCGCCAGTGCGTCCACACGCCCCAAGCTAGAAGAACCCTGGTGAGACGCCCAGACATGGAGCCGAGCGTCTCACTCATTCCCGGTCAGGCCCCGCCCGGCTTGACTAGTGACATGAGAGAGAACGTGCACGAACAGCCCATCCTGGTCCTCGGCGGCACCGGCAAGACTGGTCGTCGCGTGGTGGACCGCCTCACCGCCCTCGGCCGTCCGGTACGGGTCGGTTCCCGCTCCGGCGAGCCACGGTTCGACTGGACCGACCAGAGCACCTGGGCCGGCGTGCTGGAAGGGGTCGGGTCGGTGTACCTGGTGTACTACCCGGACCTGGCCGCACCGGACGCCCCCGCCACAATCCGCGCGTTCGTCGAGCAGGCGGTGGCCGGCGGCGTCGAGCGGATTGTCCTGCTCTCCGGCCGGGGCGAGGAGGCGGCTCAGCTCTGCGAGCAGGTGGTACAGCGATCCGGCGCGAAGTGGACGATCCTGCGGGCGAGCTGGTTCAGCCAGAACTTTAGCGAGGATTTCCTGGTGGACTCGGTGCGCGGCGACGAGATCGTGCTCCCGGCCGGCGACGTCGGGGAGCCCTTCGTCGACGCCGACGACATCGCCGAGATCGCGGTCGCGGCGCTGACCGAGGCGGGCCACGTGGGTCAGCTCTACGAACTGACCGGGCCCCGGCTGCTCACCTTCGCCGAGGCGACCGCCGAGATCGCCAAGGCGGTCGGGCGACCGATCACCTACCAGTCGGTCTCCCCACAGGAGTACGCCGAGGTAATGGCGCGTTACCAGGTGCCCGCCGAGCTGGTGGCCGTCCTGACAGACCTGTTCGGCAAGGTCCTGGACGGGCGCAACGCCCACCTGACCGACGGTGTGCGACGCGCTCTGGGCCGCCGGCCCCGGGACTTCGCGGACTATGCGCGGGACGCCGCCGCCACCGGCGTCTGGGCGACCGAACAGCCGGATCGGGGCTGATCGTCATGAGTACGCTGGCAGCCTGGTCGGCGGCGGTGACCCTGGCGGTGACCGGTCTGATCGCAGGGGTCTACTACGCCTTCTCCGTGTCCGTGATGCCCGGGTTGAACGCGACCGACGCCGGCACCGCGATCCGGGCCATGACGAGCATCAACCAGAAGATCCAGAATCCGCTCTTCTTCGTCACCTTCTTCGGTCCCATCCTCGCGGCTACGATCACCGGCGTACTGCTGCTGATCCTCGGCCACCGTCCGGCGGCGCTGCTGTTCTTCCTGGCCGGGGCCGCGTACCTGGTGGGCGCGTTCATCCCGACGGTGACCCTCAACGTGCCGATGAACGATGCGCTCGACGCGACCGGTGTGCCGACCGACCCGGCGGAGGCGGCGCGGATCTGGGCGGACTACGCCTCTCGCTGGACCTGGTGGAACACCGTGCGCGCCGGGGCGAGCGTGGTAAGCCTGCTGCTTGCCGGATTCGGCGTCTACCTCTGGGGCAGCCAGCGGTGACCACGTCACCCCGGCGGCGCACGGATCGGGGCATGCCCAGCGGATCGGTCAACCGGGCCTGCGGCCTCGACCAGGATCCGCTGGGCGTGCGCGACGAAGGGCCCGTCGGTCTGGATCCGCTCGTGCAGGGCGGCGAGCTGGTCGCGGTACCGCTCGACGGTGAAGTCGGGCACGATCCAGACCACCTTCCGCAGGAAGTGGACCACGGCACCGATGTCGTGGAAGACGGGCCGGCATCGACCGGGCCGGCGGGCCACACCGGTCGGCCTCAGTGTCGGGTGTCGCGGCCGTGCAGCCAAGGCGCGATGACCACAGTGGGCAGGGCGAGAAAAATGGCGATTAGATGGGCGGCCCAAGCCCATGGAGCGAGGCTGGCCCCGTCCATCCCTGCGTGGTCGATGAGAAGCGCCCAACCGCACGGGATGAATAGCAATCCCATCGCGACGGCACCCACCCATAGCAAAGCCAGTGAACGACGGATAGTGGCTGTCATCAAAACGACCGTCACCGCGGCCGGTACGCCCAACAACGCGCTCGCCTGGCTCCAGTCGATACCCTGAGGGGCGGAGGTTCCAACACGAAGATCGGCGTCAGCTAAGGCCCAGCTCCAACCGGCCGCGATGTTGGCGAGGCTGAGAAACGAACCTGCCCACATGAACCAGACAGCTCTCACGGCGGCAGCATAGTCATCGCGTCACATGCCCTTCGGTGACCAACTGAGTGACGACCGGTGCGGACGCCAGCGGACAAGGGCGGACGATAGCGGACCGTTGCGGCAGGCCACGGGCCACGAAGCCGCAGCTCACGTGGAAGTGTTGGTTGCCTGGGGGTCAAGGGGTCGACAAGGACCAGGTCCAGGCCGTCACCAGGCCGTCGGAGGCCGATCGTCAGCGACCAACGACGACCACTGGTGACGACGTCTGCCCTGATTGCAAGGCGTGACCTGCCCGATCACCAGGCCGGCCGGGTCCTTCTTACCTGTAGTTGGTGAATTGAGGGGATGCTGCCGACAGCATCGCTGCGCAAGGGCCGAGGCCGAATAGGACGCGGACGCGATCGGGCATAAGGCAGTGCGTGCCCGCCCGAGGCTGGGCGGGGAACTCCCGGGGCGGTAGGCATGAGTAGCCCTGTGTCAAGCGGCGGAGGCGAGAAGGGCCTGCAGAGCTCGGTGGCGGGTGGGGTCGTAGGCGACGCCGTCTTGCCAGCAGCGCCAGATCACGTGTAGCCAGGCGCGGGCGAGGATTCGCGTGGCGTGGGGGTGGTCGTGGCCCCGAGCCCGGGCCCGCCGGTAGAGGTCGGCGGCCCAGGGGTTGGCGTGGTGGGAGTCGCCGGCGAAGTCGATGACCGCTGCACGGAGTTGTTTGTCGACGGCCCAGCGAAAGCCGACGACTTTCACCTTCCCGGACTGCCTGGTCGAGGGCGCAGCCCCGGCCAGGCAGGTGAGTGCCTCCGGCGTCGGGAAGCGGCCGCGGGCGTCACCGATCTCAGCCAGAAGCCGGGCCGCTCGCACGATCCCAGCCCGGGGCAGGGACGTGAACACCGCCGCGTCGGCATGCTGCAGCAACTGGATCTCGATCTGCTCCTGCAGCGCGCTGATCTGCTCCCGCAGGGCGGTAAGCCCAGCCACCAACGCAGCGGTGACGTGCGCCCGGGCGGTGGCTTCAGGACCGGTGGTCCCGCGGGTAGCCGCAAGCAGATGGGCGTGCAGCAGCCCGGCTCGTGCCGGGTTGGGGTAGGAGACGCCGCGCAGCCAGTTCTGCAGTCTGCGTGGCGACAGCCAGTCGACCTTGTCCTGAGTCGCGAACCGGGTGAGGAAACTCAGGGTGATCGCGGAGTCGATGTCGCGGAACAGCCCGATCACGCCGGGCAGAACATGTTCGAGGTGGGCGCGGAGCTGATTGGCCATCGCGACACGGGCGGCGATGAGGTCCTTGCGGGCGCGGACGGT
>NZ_JBIALB010000017.1:0-130028 GCF_042872965.1 Micromonospora sp. NPDC005087
ACCGTCCAGATCGACACGGTGCGGGCAGCCAGTTGCCAGGACAGGCAACGGTCGTCGAACGGCTGCGCCGCGTCGCGACGGAACCGGATCGGTTTGCCCTCGGCGGCCTGGCGCCTCTTCGAGGCTGGCTTGCCGAGGTTGCCGGCCTGGATGTTGGCCGTCAGGGTGGCGTACGCGCCGGACACCTTCCGGGCGACGTGGATGGCCGGCTGCGCGGACAGACCCATGTCCTTCAACTGGCCGTAGGTGAGCCGCTGCAACGACTGCTTGGCGAACACCCGCCGCTGGTACGCCAGCCCGGAGGCGACGTTCGCGGCGTCGTTGCACCGGTCCAGAGTGGCCCGCAACGCCGCCTGCTGAGCGGCGTCCGGGAACAGCCGGACCTGCACGACAATCTTCACCGGGCGTCTTCGTCGTCCGCGTAGTCCTCTTCGGCTGCCATCGACTTCGGCTTCGGCCAGCGGCACCACGCGGCCCGGTCAGCTTCGTCCTCGGAGCAGCGTGTCTCGATCATCAGGTGGGTCAGGGCGCCGTCGATGTACAGCACCGCCTGGTCGGCCGTGCCGAGGTCCGGCGCGTCGTACCCGAGACGTGCCAGTGCGACGTCCAGCTCCGCTGCCCGCGCCTCGCTGGCCTGCTGCACGCTGGCCGCGTGGCGGCGTCGCGCTTCGGTCAGCCAACCGGGCCTGCTGTCACGCAGCGACCGCACGTCCCGTTGGGTCCAGGGGCGGTCGAGTTTCGGCAGGTCCGCGTAGTCGATGCCGAGGACCTTGGCCGCCCATCTCGGCTTCACGACCTTGTCCAGTTTCGCAGGCATGCCCACACCGTCTCATCTTATCTATGTCACCACGATGGACCCCGGACCCGCATAGTCGCAGAGGTAGAAGCGTTGTCCACAACCTGCACGTACATCTTGTCTTCGTCACCACGTATCGGCGGGACGTCCTCAACGACGCGATGCTCACCCACTGCGAACAGATCATGCGGCAGGTCTGCGCCGACCTGGGCGCCGAGCTGCGCGAGTTCAACGGCGAGGACGACCACGTCCACCTGCTCGTGCACCACCCGCCCAAGCTACCGATCTCCACGCTGGTCAACCGACTCAAGGGCGTCTCGGCGCACTACCTGCGCAAGGAGTTCACCGGCCGGATCAACCGGCACATCATGCACGGGCATCTGTGGTCCCCTTCGTACTTCGCCGCGTCCTGCGGCGACGCCCCACTGGAAGTGATCAAGGACTACATCAAAGGGCAGAGACATCCCGGTCCGTAACGCGATTCCTCCCGGCCCTCAAGGACCGGGATTCTCGCTACATCCGGTTGAAGCCGATGTTGGCGGTGGCGCCGGCACCGAGGTTGCCGTTCCACGACTCGTTGGTGGCGGTGACCTGGTTGCCGGTCTGGCTCCACCGCGCCGACCAGCCCTGGGTGACCCGCTGGTTTCCGGGGAAGGCGAACATCAGCGCCCAGCCGGTGAGCGGGTCGCCGAGGTTCTTGATCGTCATGTTGGCGCTGAGGCCGGTGCTCGGACCCGCGTCGACGCGATCTGGCCCCTGTCGCATTGAATCGACAGTCAACCATGGAAGCGTTCCCACAACAAGCGCGCAGCGAGCCGAATAAGCCCCATGTTTCGATCTCGTTTTGGGTCTTTCACAAAGCCGTGACGGGCGTTACAGTCGCATCATCATCGATGGGAGCGCTTCCATCGATGATGGTTCCAAGTAGAAGATCACCGGGACCGTCTCTGACGAGCCCGGGGAACCAGCCCGAGGGCTGACGACGGGCCAGCCCGGACGCCGCCGTCAGCCATCATCCCGCCACAGGGAGGGAGGTGGAACCAGAGCCACTCGCGTGGCCCGGCTCCCGCGCGACACACACGGCAGGACCCACAATCCGCCCGTGTGTGTGCAGTTGCGGTGGGGACGGGGGTTGCCCTCCCCCGTCCCCACACTAAACCCCCGTACACGATGGGAAAAGAGGCCGACGGGACAGGCGCTCCGCGCCGCCCGGTCGGCCTCGTTCGCTGTCCGGGGCCCAGACCGCCGCAACCCGCCACCGCCGGCCGACACGACGGCCGGCTGACCGGGTCGGCCGCCCCTGCCCTATTGTGGGAGCGCTCCCGAAACTTCGGCGGTTGCCCCGTATCCACGAGGAGAATCCATGTCGATACCTACCGGGCCCGCCGGCCCGCTGCGCTTCCCCCGCGACTTCGGTTGGGGCGCGGCCACCTCCGCGTACCAGATCGAGGGCGCCGCCAAGGAGGACGGCCGCGGCGAGTCAGTCTGGGACACCTTCAGCCGCACCCCCGGGCGCACCCGCAACGGCGACACCGGCGACGTGGCCGCCGACCACTACCACCGCTACGCCGAGGACCTCGACCTGATGCGCGACCTCGGGCTGCGCAGCTACCGCTTCTCCATCTCCTGGCCCCGGATCCAGCCCGACGGCACCGGCGCGCCCAACCAGCGCGGGCTCGACTTCTACCGCCGTCTCCTGGACGGCCTGCACGAGCGCGGCATCGCCCCGATGGCCACCCTGTTCCACTGGGACCTGCCGCAGGCCCTGCAGGACGCCGACGGCTGGGAGTCCCGCGACACCGCCCACCGCTTCGCCGACTACGCCGACGCGGTGTTCCGCGCCCTCGGCGACCGCGTCCCGGTCTGGCTGACCGTCAACGAACCTAAGACCGTGGTGCAGAACGGCTACCTCGGTGGTCACCACGCCCCCGGCCGGCAGGACCCGGACGCGGCCTACCTCGTCGCCCACCACCTGCAACTCGCCCACGGGCTCGCCGTCCGGGCGCTGCGCGCCGCCGGCGGCACCGGCCGGATCGGCCCCGCGCTCAACCTGCACCCCTGCTACCCCGCCGACGATTCACCGCAGGCCGCCGCGGCCGCCCGGCTCTACGACGGCTACGAGAACCGCCTCTACCTCGACTCCCTGCTCAAGGGCAGCTACCCCTCGGATGTGCTCGCCGACCTGGGCCCGCAGAGCCGGATGGCACGCGGCATCCGCGACGGCGACCTGGCCGTGATCTCCTCGCCGGTCGACCTGCTCGCCGTGCAGTACTACACGCCCATCTACGTCACCGCCGACGGCGGCACCGTGCAACGGTGGCCGACCTCCGAAGCCGAGTGGCAGCAGATCTACCCCGACGGGATGTACGACATCCTGACCCGGGTCACCCGCGAGTACGGCCCGATCCCGCTCACCGTCACCGAGAACGGGCTGCCCACGCCGGACGCCATCGCCGCCGACGGCAGCGTCGACGACGCCAGCCGGATCAGCTTCCTGCGCGACCACCTGGCCGCCGCGCACCGGGCCATCGCCGCCGGGGTGCCGCTGGAGAGCTTCCACGTCTGGTCGCTGTTGGACAACTTCGAATGGGATGAGGGATACGACCAGCGGTGGGGACTGGTCTACGTGGACTACCCGACCCAGCGGCGGGTGCTCAAGAGCAGCGCCCACTGGTACCGCTCGGTCATCGCCGACGGCGGCTTCTGAGCGGGCCTCCGCCCGGGCCCCGGCGGCCGGCTCCGGTGAGCCGGTGACCGTCCGGGGCACGGCCGGGGCCGGTCAGCGGGGCAGCGCCTGCTGCAACTCCGCCCGCAACGCCGGGGTGAGCATCTCCCCCGCCTGCTTCGCCAGCCGGGCCATCTCGTAGCCCACCACGCCGATGTCCGCGTCCCCGGCGGCGAGGGTCGCCAGGATCGACCCGTCCCGGACCTGCATCACCAGGAAGTAGCCCCGGCCCATCTCGACCACCGTCTGCTTGACGACGTCACCGTCGAACATCTGGGCCGCGCCCGCGGTGATGCTCATCAGCCCGGAGGTCACCGCGGCGAGCTTGTCCGCGTGGTCGCGGGGCAGGTTGTCGGAGATCGCCACCAGCAGCCCGTCGGAGGAGACCACCACCGCGTGCGCCACGCCCGGCACCCGCTCCGCGAACGCGCTCACCAGCCAGCTCAGGTCCCGTGCCTCCTGGCTCAACGTCGTCACTGTCGTCGTCCCCCTTCATCGTGCCCCCCGGACGGCGGCACGGGTATCTCGGTGGTGTCCTCGGCCTTGGCACGCCGTACCCCGCTGTAGAGCCGGGAAAGCATGCCACCGACCGCTTCCGGGTCCAGGTCGTCACGCGCCGGCGCCGCCTCCGGCCGGGCCGGGCGCGTGACCGAGGAGAGCTGCGCCATCGGCACCCGCATCGGCAGGCCCTGTTCGTTCGTGCCGGCGGTCACCGGGGTTGCCGGCGGCACGACCGGCCCCGGCACCGCCGGCCCGGACGGGCCCTCCCGGGACCACCAGCCGCCGCCGTTACCCGACGAGGCCGGGGTGAGCACGTCCTCGGCGCGGACCGGCACCGGGCGGGCCTGACGCGGCACGGCGGCCCCGGGCCGGCGGCCCGCGATCGGCAGGTCCAGGGGCGCGACCGCCGGCCCGGACGCGGCCCGGGCACTCCCGGACATCCGCTGCGCGCCAACGCCCCGAGCGGCGCCGGCCGCCAGCATCCGGGCCGGGGCGGGCGGATCCAGCTCCACCGCGCCCGCCGGGGCCAGCAACGCGGCGGGCAGCGCGAGCCGGGCGACCAGGCCGTTGTGGCCGCCGTCCAACCGCACCCGCACACTGAGCCGAGCGGCCAGGTGGCTGACCACGAACAGGCCCATCCGCTCGACCGTCGCGACGTCCGCGGCCGGCGGGCTGGCCAGCACCTCGTTCGCCTCGGCCAGGGCGGCCGGGCTCATGCCCAGGCCTTGGTCCGTGATCTCGATCAGCGCGCCCGCGGCCTCGACCCGGGCGGTCACCGCCACGACGGTGTCCGGGCGGGAGAACGCGGTCGCGTTCTCCAGCAACTCGGCCAGCATGTGCACCAGCTCACCGACGGCATGCCCGACCAGGTACACGTCGCCCACCGACTCCAGGCGAACCCGCTGGTACTGCTCGATCTCAGCCGCGGCCGCCAGCAGCACCGGGCCGAGGCCGACCGGCCGGTTCCACCGGCGGGTGGACTCGGTGCCGGCGAGCACCAGCAGGCTCTCGTCGTTACGGCGCATCCGGGCAGCCAGGTGATCGAGCTTGAACAGGTTCTCCAACTGATCCGGGTCGCTCTCCTCGCGCTCCAGGTCGTCCAGCAGCTCCAGCTGGCGCTCCACGAGCACCTGGCTGCGCCGGGCCAGGTTGACGAACATCGCGTTGACGTTGCGCCGCATCGTCGCCTGCTCGACAGCGACGGTGACCGCGCTGCGGTGCACCGCCACGAACGCCTCCGCCAGCTCGCCGATCTCGTCGAGCGAGCGGACCACAGCCGGCGCGACCTCGATGCCCGGCACCCCGCCGGTGACGGTCCGCAGCCGGTCCAGCGCGTCCGGCAGCTCGACCTGCGCGATCCGCAGCGCCTGGCTGCGCAGCAACCGCATCGACCGGGCTACCGAGCGCCCGACGAGCAGCGAGATCAGCAGGGCGGCCAGCAGCACGGCGACGATCCCACCGGCCACCAGCAGGGTGGTCCTCAGCTGGCCGCTGCTGGCGCCGTCGGCCTGCCGGACAGCGTCGTCGAGCACCCCCGCCTCGACCTGGCGCAGCAGCTCCTGGCGCTGCTCACTGGCCCCCCACCACTGCTCCGAGGGCAGCACCTCGGGCGTCGCGTCACCGGCCGGCAGGCTGCGCTCCTCCAGTTGGGTGGCGACCAGGAACAACGGGTCCACCGAGGTCTCGTCGTACCGGCGGATCTGGTCGGTGGTGGCGGCCACCCGGAACGCGCCGAGCGCGGTCAGCTGCTGGGCGCGCAGGTCGGTCAGGAGCACCCGGTCCTCGGTGCCGTACCGACCGGCGCGGGCGGCGGCGTAGAGCTGGGCCCGGACCCGCGAGGAGAGCTCCTTGACCCGGGCGATCTGGACGTAGCGCAGCACCGCGTCGCTCAACGCCGGCCGCTCCTGCCCTGGCGTCGGCTCGGCGAGCAGGTCGAGCAGCGTGTCGACGGCGCGGTGGTAGTTGCTCAGGATGGTGTCGGTGCTGAGCACCGCGGGCGGGATCGCCGGCCGGATGTCGACCACCTGGTCGTACGCCTCCAGCACCTCCGAGAACGCGACCCGCCAGGACGCGTCCGCGTCGGCCAGTGGCTCAGCCGCCCGGCGCAGGTCCACGATGGCCCGATCGGTCGCCGCCTGCAACGGCTTCAGGGCGGTGGACGCGGCCTCCCGGTCACCACCCCTGCGCAGCTCGCCCAGCTCCCCCGCCGAGCGGTCCCGCTCCTGCTGGAGCTGGTGCACGACGGCGGTGATCTGCCGGCCGATGCCGACCTGCCGGGCGAAGTCGTTCAACGCCGTCGTCCGCCCCACCAGCGCGCTGGTCTGCACACCGGCGAGCACCAGGAACGCCACCGACGGCACCACCAGCACGGTGGCCAGCTTGGTGCTCATCCGCCAGTCCCGCAGCCGGAACGGCGAACGGCGCCGGTGCGGAACAACCCGGACGTCGAAGCGACGCCGGCGATGGTTCGACACCGCACCGTTCACCGGGTCGGGACCTACCGCCACCCTGCCTCCTCCGTCCTGCCGCGTCCACCGCGGTCCGGGGAGTCGCAGTCCATCCAACCAGGCTCGGGAGCGCTGTCAACGGCCCGGTCGGAGCAAAACTTGAGCAGTTGATACCGACGGGAACACCGGCCGTTTACGGCTGGGAGGAACGCCGGTATGCCCCTCACATTGGTCGCTGCTGTCATCCAGGTACTCCTTGGCGCATCCTCACAGGTGCCGGCCAAGGTACGACGGCGACCACGGGTGGTTGACCAACAGGTAACGACGAAGGGCATCGTTTCCTGTCGCAGGTAGCCGGGCCGACACGCCCCTAAAACTGTTGACCGATTTCTGGGCAGGGCGACAGTGGGCGGGTAGTGCACGAACGAATTGGATGTCATCGGTGCTGTCATTGGCTCCGCATCACGGCGGCGAAGTCTGCGCACCGTTACAGTGAGCGCGTGAAGCTGGTTGTGCCGGTGAAGCTCCTGCCGACACCCGAGCAGGCGGCGGCACTCGAATCGACCCTGCGCGCGTGCAATGCGGCGGCTTGCGACGTGGCGACGGCGGCGCGTCAGGTTGACTGCTATCGCAACTACGAACTGCGCAAACACACCTACCAGGGCATCAAGGCCGAATACCGGCTCGGCGCCCAGGCAGCGCAACACGTCATCAAGAAGGTCGCCGACGCTTACGCCACCTTGACGGCGAACATCCGGGCCGGCAACCTCGGCAAGGCCGGCTCGAGACGGCGCTGGCGGGCCGAGGTCAGCCCGATCGGGTTCCGATGGAACGCAGCCCAGCCCTACGACGCCCGGATGCTGTCCTGGCACCACGACACCCGCACCGCGTCCATTTGGACGACTGCGGGCCGGCTAAGGGACGTGGCGTACACCGGCTCCGCCGGTCAGATCAAGGCCGTCGCCACCAGCAAGATCGGCGAGTCCGACCTGGTCTACCGCGACGGCATGTGGTTCCTGCACGCCACCGTCGAGGTGGCCGAGGCGCCGATGTACGAGCCGGACGGCTTCCTCGGCGTGGACATGGGCATCGTCAACATCGTCTACGACTCTGACGGCAACCGCTATGCCGGAACGCGGCTCAATGGTTACCGCCGCAGGCAGGCCCGGCTGCGGGCCAGGTTGCAGGAGAAGGGCACCAAGTCGGCCAAGCGACTGCTGGCCCGGCGCAACAAGAAGGAAGCGCGGCACGCCGCAAACGTCAACCACCACATCGCCAAGACCATCGTGACCGAGGCTGCACGCACCGGCCGTGGCATCGCCGTCGAGGAACTGACGGCGATCCGCGATCGGGTCCGGCTGAGAAAGCCCCAACGGGTCACGCTCCACTCGTGGTCGTTCCGCCAGCTCGGCAGCTTCCTGGCCTACAAGGCCCGCCGAGCCGGTGTACCGCTGGTCGAAGTCGACCCGCGTTATACCTCCCAGACCTGCAACGGCTGCGGTCACCGCGACAGGCGGAACCGGCTGGACCAGGAAACCTTCCATTGTCGGTCTTGTGGGGTCGTTGCCCACGCAGATCACAATGCAGCCCTCAACATCGCCAAGCGCGGTGTCGAGAGCTGGGGCGCGGTCAACCGCCCGCACGCGGCACCACCTCGCAGCCAGCGAGAGGTTGATCCGCAAGCTCGCCCATTCATCGGCGGGTAGTTGACGAAGGATACTGCGGCAAGACCAGCTCGTCCGTCCGGCCGATGTCGGCGAGCTCGACCGCGTCACCGAAACGGCCCAGCGCCACCAACGCGCCGCCGGTGGCGCCGATCTCCGGGTTGCGTTGGTGCGACACCGGTCGCGGCGCGAGCGCGGAGGCGAACGCCTGCCGCCACCACACCGAGGCGGCCACCGCACCGCCGCCCAGCACCACCTCGACCGGTTTGTCGATCGTGGACTCCAGCACGGTCAGATCTTCGGCGACCAGCTCGCACAACCCCTGCATCAGCCCGGCCAGGATGTCCACCGCGGTGGTGCCGAAGCTGAGCCCGCGCACCTCGCCGGTGCCCGCCGGCGCCAACCCCGGCGCCCGGTCGCCGCCGAAGCGCGGGTCCGCCGGCCGCCCACCGCCCGCCGGCACCAGCGCCAGCGCCGCGTCCAGCTCGGCGCCCCGGGGCAGCCGCAGCTCCCGGTCGGCCCAGGCGAACAGGCTGCCGCCGCTGGAGTACGCCGCGCCGGTCACCACGTGGTCGTGGTCGACCCGGTAGCGCCACAGCCGTTCGGGCAGCCGGGGCAGCGGCCCGCCGGCCGGGACGCGCTGCATCAGTCGTACGGCGGCGGAGGTGCCGACGGTGACCGCGGCGCGGCTCGGGTCGACGCAGCCCGAGCCGACGTTCGAGGCGGCGCCGTCGCCCACCGGCGGCGACCACCGAGCCTCGGCCAGCTGCGGCCACCGGCGGGCGCGGTCGGGCCGCAGCCGGCCGTGCCACGCCAGCTCGCCCAGGGCCGGCAGCTCCCGCGGTCGCGTGCCGGCCAGCGCCAGCGCCTCCTCGTCCCAGCGCAGGTTGCCCAGGTCCAGCAGGCCGGTGCCGGAGGCCTGGGAGACCGACATGGGCGCCGCTTCGAGCAGCTCGCCCAGCACGTACTCGGGCAGGCCGACGAACCGGGTGATCGGTGTGCCGGACATCTCGCGCAGCCAGGGCAGCCGCACCGACCAGTAGGAGCGGTGCCACCAGCAGCCGGTGCGCTGGTGGAAGTCGTCCGGGTCGGCCGGGCCGGGCGCCCCGTCGAGCGGCGCCGGACGGGTGTCCAGCCAGGTGATCACCGGGCCCAGCGGGGTGCCGTCGCGGTCCAGCGGGAGCACCGAGTGCCACTGCGCCGAGACGGCCACCAGCTCGACGTCGCGCAGGTGGCCGCCCTCGGCCAGCTCGTCCAGGCACTCGATCAGGCAGGCGAGGTAGCCGGGACCGGAGAGGGTGCCGGTGCCGTCGTCGCCGAGGGCGAGGCTGACCTTCCGCCGGGCCAGGGCGCCGGGCAGCGGTTGGGTGTCCCCGTCCAGCACCAGCCCACGTACCGAGGAGGTGCCCAGGTCGAGCGCGAGAATGTTCATCGCCGGTCAAGTTACCCGGTGCCGGGCGTGTCGGAACGCTGGTCGGGCCGGGCGCACCGGTACACCCGAACGGCTACCCGGCCGCCCGGTGGGCGCGTAGGGTGGATCGCATGCTCGCGCACCTGACCTGCTGGTGGCCCGCCGACCCGGCGGCCACCTACCGCGCGTAGCTCCATCCACGCGGCCGCCATCGAGGCGGCCGCCGGATCTCCCGGCCCCGATGGCCGCCCCACCGGCGGCGCCCGGCCCGACGGAGAATCCGATGACCCACCTGACCGACCTGCTCGCCGCCGTCACCCGCGGCGTCGACCCCGGCCCCTTCGCTCTGCTGCGCCGCGACGGCGCCGATGAATTGGAGCTGTTCACCGGCCCGGTCGACACCGTGGACCGGCTGGTGGACATCCCCCTGCCGCCGGGGCCCGGGGCGCGGACGCTGGCCGTCGTGCCCTACCGGCAGATCACCGAGCGGGGCTTCGCCTGCGTCGACGACGGCGCCCCGCTGGAGTACCTCCAGATCCGCGAGCACCACCGGATCGCCCTGGCCGACGTGCTGGCCGCGCTGCCCGACGAGCCGGTGCGCGCCGTCGACGCCGCGTTCGACGTCACCGACGAGGAGTACGCGGGGACGGTGCGGCGGGTGCTGGCCGAGGAGATCGGCCGCGGCGAGGGCGCCAACTTCGTCATCCACCGCACCCTGCACGCCACCGTGCAGGGCCCGCCGCTGGTGGCCGCGCTGGCCGCGCTGCGCCGACTGCTGGTCGCCGAGCGCGGCGCCTACTGGACGTTCGTGGTGCACACCGGCGAACGGACCCTGGTCGGCGCCAGCCCGGAGCGGCACGTCAGCGTCGACGACGGGCTGGTGATGATGAACCCGATCAGCGGCACCTTCCGGCCCGCCGACGGCACGCCGGACCAGGCGGCGCTGCTGCGTTTCCTCGCCGACCCCAAGGAGGTCGAGGAGCTGTACATGGTGCTCGACGAGGAGCTGAAGATGATGGCGACCGTCGCCGAGCACGGCGGCCAGGTGATCGGCCCGTACCTCAAGGAGATGGCACACCTGGCGCACACCGAGTACCTGCTCGCCGGGCGGGGCACCCGCGACGTGCGGGAGGTGCTGCGGGAGACGATGTTCGCCCCCACCGTGACCGGCAGCCCGATGGAGAACGCCTGCCGGGTGATCGCCCGACACGAGCGGGTCGGCCGGGGCTACTACGCGGGCGTGCTGGCCCTGCTCGGCCACGACGACGCGGGCCGGCAGACGCTGGACGCGCCGATCCTGATCCGTACCGCCGAGATCTCCCCCACCGGCCGGCTGCGGGTGCCGGTGGGCGCCACCCTGGTCCGGCACTCGACGGCAGCCGGCGAGGTGGCCGAGACGCACACCAAGGCGGCCGGGGTGCTGGCCGCGCTCGGTCTCGGCCCGGCGGCGCCCGTCGGCGGACGCGGGCCGCTCGCGCGGCTGGCCGACGACCCGGCGGTACGCGACGCGCTGGCCGCACGTAACGCCCCGCTGGCGCGGTTCTGGCTCGACCAGCGGGCACCGGACGCGCCGGGCCTGCCCGGGCTGGTCGGCCGCCGGGCGCTGATCGTGGACGCCGAGGACACCTTCACCGGGATGCTGGCCCACCAGTTGGGCGCGTTGGGTCTGGCGGTCACGCTGCGGCCGTGGCACGCCGGTGGCCCCCTCGACGCCTACGACCTCGTGGTGGCCGGGCCGGGACCGGGCGACCCGGGCAGCCCGGACGAGCCGAAGATGGTGGCGCTGCGAGCGCTGCTGACCGGGCTGCTCGCGAGCGGCCGGCCGACCCTCGCGGTGTGCCTCGGCCACCAGGTGCTGGCCGGGCTGCTGGGGCTGCCGCTGCACCGTCGGGAGGCGCCCTACCAGGGGTTGCAACGCGAGGTGCCGCTGTTCGGGCACGTCCGCCGGGTGGGCTTCTACTCCACGTTCACCGCTCGCGCCGACGCGGACCGGCTGGACACCGCGTACGGGCCGGTGGAGCTGGCCCGGGACGTGCGCGACGGCGCGGTGCACGCCCTGCGTGGGCGCGGCTTCGCCGGCCTGCAGTTCCATCCGGAGTCGGTGCTCAGCCCGGACGGGCTCGCCGTGCTGACCGAGCTGCTGGGCGACCTGCTGCCGGCGCCGCACCCGGACGAGCTGTCCGCCGCCGGCGGCCGGGCATAGTCACCCCCGCCCGGGGGTACGGCGGAATCGACCGGCGGCGCGGACGGGCCGAGAGCCCCCGCCCGCGCCGCCGGTCCCCTGCTGTGGACCGCGTCCCCGCTGCGGTCAGCCGGCCAGGCCCTTCTTCAGGGCGGTGCCGATCTGCACCGCCCGCCGGGCGGTGAGCGCGGCGGCGCCCAGCGCCACGCTGTCCGGGGCGATCTCCCCGTTGTTGCTGGTGTGCGAGGCGCCGTAGGGGTTTCCCGCGATGAACTGGCTGGTGTCGGTGTAGCCGGGGGTGACCACGATCCCGCCCCAGTGGTAGAAGACGTTGAAGAGCGAGGTCAGGGTCGTCTCCTGCCCGCCGTGCGCCGTCGCCGTCGAGGTGAAGGCGGAGTAGACCTTGTTGGCCAGCGCGCCCTGGGCCCAGAGCGGGCCGGTGGTGTCGATGAACTGCTTCAGCTGGGCCGCCACCAAGCCGTACCGGGTCGGCGCACCGAGGATCGCCACGTCGGACCAGGCCAGATCGTCGACCATCGCCTCGGGCACGTCCTGGGTCTCCAGGTGGTGCGCCTGCCACCCGGAGTTGGAGCGGATCGCCTCGTCCGGCGCCAGCTCGCGTACCTTGCGCAGGCGCACGTCGGCACCGGCGTCCCCGGCGGCCTCGCAGACGGCCTGCGCCATCTGGTACGTGATGCCGGTGGCGCTGTAGTAGATCACCGCTACCTTGGTCTGGGCAGCCATCAGATGTTCCCCTTCTCGTCTGAGTCAGCTCCGGCGACTACCCCCCACCCGCACCGTCAAACGAGATCCGGCCCCGCTGTCCGCACCGAGCGGCCCGGCCGAGGCCTCAATTTCTCCGCGTAGCGCGGTCAGGGGTCTGCCGGCCGGTCCCGCCCCGCTCAGCGGACCAGGGCCGCCATCAGTCGCTCCAACTCCGCCGCCGGGTCGGCGGTGAGCCCGGTGTGCACCGGCCCGGTCTGGATCATCGTGCTGCGCGGCGCGGCCAGCCAGTGGAACCGCTCGCCGAGCCGCATCCGGGTCGCCGGACCGTCACCGGCGCAGGTCCGGTCCCAGGATTCCAGCACCGCGGCCACCGCCGGCAGGTCGACGTCGGGTGCGAGCGCGCGGACCCGGTCGGCGTCCAGGTGCGTCCGCGCGGCCAGGAAGTCGCGCTGCTGGCAGTAGAGCAGCACCCCGACGTTGATCTGCTCGCCGCGCTCGATGCGGGGCACCAGCCGGATGACGGCGTACTCGAATGGTTGTCTCATGCCGCGCTCCCCTGCGGGAGCCAGTCGGCGGTGCGGGCGACCCGGGCGGACAGGTGCGCCAGGTACGCCTCCCGCGCCGCGTCGGCCGAATCGAAGTCGGCGGCGGCGGTGAGCCACTCGTCGGGCACCAGCGCCAGCACCTCGGTGAGCAGCTCCGGGGTGACCCGTGGCGCCAGCTCCGCGTCGGCCTCGGCCAGTCGGGAGGCGTACGGCGCCAGCACGTGGTCCTCGGCCCGGTACGCCCGATGCACGGCCGCGGCGGCGCGCGGCCAGTTGTGGTGGAAGTACAGGCAGGCGCCGTGGTCGATCAGCCACAGCTCCCGGTGCCAGACCAGCAGGTTCGGGTTGCGCCAGCTCCGGTCGACGTTCTCCACGTAGGCGTCGAACCAGAGCACCCGGGAGGCCAGCATCGCGTCGACGGGGTGCGCGACCGGGTCGAAGCCCAGCGCACCCGGCAGGAAGTCCATGCCCAGGTTCGCGCCGCCGCTGTTGCGCAGCAGCTCCTGCACCTCCTGGTCGGGCTCGGCACGCCCGATCACCGGGTCGATGTCGAGCACCACCAGCGGCGGCACCCGCAACTCCAGCCGGCGGGCCAGCTCACCGCAGATCACCTCGGCGATCAGCGCCTTGGGCCCCTGCCCGGCACCGCGGAACTTCGCCACGTACGTGCCGAGGTCGTCGGCCTCCACCACGCCGGGCAGCGAGCCACCCTCGCGCAGCGGGGTGACGTATCGGATCGCGGTGACCTGGCGGAGCACGTCGCCCACCCTACTGTGATCTCCGGCCGCGCCCGCCGGAAGTGTGCCGTGGACCGCGTCAACGGACCCTCTTGTGACCGGAGACGACGTGTAACCACGCGTGAAGTCTGGACGGGCTGCCACCCATGAATCGCGTCCTTTGCTCTGCTTACTCGGACGCAACACCGCGCTGAGCAGGGATTACGCCGCAGCTTCGCGCGAAGCTGCTCGGCAGGGCCGAACCCTGAGTAACTGTTGCGCCCGCCTAAGCAGTGCAAAGGGAAATGGGACAGTGGTCGGGAGCGCGCCGCGGGTCACCCGATGTGACGGGCCGAGGTGCTCCGTCGCCCACCGCGAGGGACGTCGCGCCCGCGAGGGACGTCGCGCCCGCGAGGGCGTCCGTCCGCCGCGCCGTGCCCGTCAGGGCCCTGCCCGCCCGCCGAGGCGGACGTGCCCAGCGTGCCACCGGTGTCAGTCGAGCTTGTCGCGCAGGTCGTCGACCTGCTGCTGGAGGCGGTCCACCGCGCCCTCGTTGTTGATGAAGGTGGTGATGCCCGCGGCGAGGCCGAGGCCGATCAGCACCGCCAGGATGCTCAACACGAGGCCGCCGACCGCCACACCCCGCCCGGTCACCCCTGGTCGCGCGGCCATCTTCAGCCCGACGATGCCCAGGATGATCCCGATGATCCCGAGCACCAGACCGAGCCAGGCCAGGATCGCGGTCAACACGCTGATCAGCCCGGACACCCCGAAGACCAGGGCGAAGGTGGCGGCCGCGCTGGTCTTGGCGCCGGTGCCCGCCCGATGGCCCTGGGACCCGGCAGTCACGCCGGATCCGCGGGCCGGTTCGCTTGCGGCAGTCATGACACTCCCTTCCGCACGCGCGGCGCGCGCACTTCCGGTCGGCCGCTTCCCCACTGCGCTGGCCGTTATGCCCCCGACTGCGATCCGGCGGCGGGTGCGCGGGGTGTCGTGTCGACCCGGACGTCGGTGGGTGGCCCTAGGCTGGCGGCCCCGACAACCGGAAGGAGCACCCGATGCCCGTCGACCTCAGCGCGGCCGACGCGTTGGCGCTGCGGATGACCAGCCTTCTGCTGCGCCCGCACCCGGTCACGCGACCCGGCACCGTCGGCGAGGTGGTCGAGTGGTTCGGTGCGATGCAGGCGCAGGACCTGGCCAGCGGGCTGTGGTCGCTGGGTGCCCGGCTGCCCGGGTGGACCGTGGCCGACGTGCAGGCGGCTCTGGAACGGCGCGAGGCGCTGCGCACGTGGCCGATGCGGGGCACCGTGCACCTCGTCCCGCCCACCGACGCGCGCTGGATGCTGGAGGTGACCGGCATCCGGTCGCTGGCCGGCGCGACGACCCGACGGGGGCAACTCGGGCTCACCGACGTCGACGCGGACCGGGCGGTGGACGTGCTCGGTGCGGCGCTGGCCGGCGGTGGCCGGCTCACCCGGGCGCAGTGTCTGGCCACCCTCCGCGCGGCCGGCCTGGGCACCGACGGTCAGCGGGGCTACCACCTGCTGTGGTACGCCAGCGTGCGCGGGGTGACCTGCCTGGCGCCGAACATCGGCACCGAGCAGACCTTCGCGCTGCTCGACGAGTGGGCGCCCGGGCCACGCCGGCTGGACCGGGAGGAGGCGCTCGCCCTGCTGGCCCACCGCTACGTGCGCGGGCACGGGCCGGTCAGCGCCCGCGAGTTCGCCGGCTGGACCGGCCTCACCCTGACCGACGCGCGGCGCGGGCTGGCCGCCGCCGGCGACGCGCTGACCGTGGTGCGGGTTGACGGCGAGGAGATGTACGTCGACGCGGCGTTGGCCGACGCGCCGCGCACGCCGGTCGACGACGTGCTGGTGCTGCCCGGCTTCGACGAGTACCTGCTCGGCTACCGGGATCGCGCGCTGATGCTCGATCCCGCGCACCAGGCGGCGGTCGTGCCGGGTAACAACGGCATCTTCCAGGCCACCGTGGTGCGGGCCGGCCGGGTGGTGGGCCTGTGGAAGCGGCGCATCGCCCGGGCCGCGGTCACCGTGGCGATCCAGCCGCTGACGCCGCTGGACTCCGGTGAACGTGCCCGGGTGGAGCAGGCACTGGGTCGGTACGCGGGCTTCCTCGGCCTGCCACCCCGGTTCGACTGGCCGGTCTGACCGGGGCTCGCCTCGGCGTCAGTCCTCGGCCGGGCGGGCCGGTCGCGGGCGGGCCGCGGTGGGCAGCTCGACGGGGCCGGCGGGTGAACCCCGCCGGCCCCACCATGATGGACGCCACTCAGTTGGCGAGCGCGCCGGCCGCCCGTCCCTCGTGCAGCGTGAGGTTGCGGCCGTTGGTCGGGTCGAACAGGTGGATCTTCTCCAGGTTGAACCAGACCCGGCGCGACTGCCCCTCGGCCACCGGTGACTCGGCCGACAGCCGGGTGACCAGGTTCCCGCCACCACTGGCGAAGTCGGCGGCGCCCGCGTCGGCGGCCAGCTCCTCCAGCTCGGCGGCGCTGGCCCGCTCCCCCTCGACGGTGAAGTAGACGTACTTGTCCGAGCCCATCGACTCGACGATCTCCACCGGCGCCTCGAACTCCAGGCCCCGGCGGCGGGTGTCCTCGTCGACGAGCTCGGCGTCCTCGAAGTGCTCGGGGCGGATGCCGAGGATCAGCTCGCGCGGCGCGTCGGCCGCCTCCAGCTCGCGGCGGACCCGGTCGCCGAGCGGCACGTCGCCCAACGCGGTACGCAGCCCGCCGTCCTGCACGGCGGCGTGCAGGAAGTTCATCGACGGCGAGCCGATGAAGCCGGCCACGAAGAGGTTGCGCGGGTGGTCGTACAGCTCCTGCGGGGGCCCGACCTGCTGCACCGCACCGCCGCGCATGATGACCACCCGGTCGCCGAGGGTCATCGCCTCGGTCTGGTCGTGGGTGACGTAGACGGTGGTGGTGCCGAGCTGCTTCTGCAACCGGGACACCACGGTACGCATCTGCACCCGCAGCTTCGCGTCCAGATTGGACAGAGGCTCGTCCATGAGGAACGCCTTCGGCTGACGGACGATCGCCCGACCCATCGCCACCCGCTGGCGCTGCCCGCCGGAGAGGTTCGCCGGCCTACGGTCCAGCAGCGAGGTCAGCTCCAGCACCTTCGCCGCCTCGTCGACCTTCTGGTTGATGGTCTCCTTGTCCAGCTTCGCCAGCCGCAGCGGGAACGCCATGTTCTCCCGCACGGTCATGTTCGGGTACAGCGCGTACGACTGGAACACCATGGCGATGTCCCGGTCCCGGGGGGCCTTGTCGTTGACCCACTGGCCGCCGATGCGCAGCTCGCCGGAGCTGATGTCCTCCAGCCCCGCGATCATGTTGAGGGTGGTGGACTTGCCGCAGCCGGAGGGTCCGACCAGGATGACGAACTCGCCGTCGGCGATCTCCAGGTCGACGTCCTGCACGGCGACGGTCCCGTCCGGGAACTTCTTGCTCACCTTGTCGAGCACGATGTCAGCCACGACTACTCACCTATCCCTTGACTGCGCCGGAGGTCAGGCCGGACACGATGCGGCGCTGGAAGAAGAGGACGAACAGGATGATCGGAACGGTGATCACGACGGCGGCCGTACAGATCGCCCCGGTGGGGTCCTCGAACTGCGACTCGCCGGTGAAGAACGACAGGGCGACCGGCACCGTACGAGCCCGCTCGGTGGAGGTCAGCGTGATGGCGAACAGGAAGTCGTTCCAGCAGAAGATGAAGACCAGGATCGCCGTGGTGAACAGCCCGGGCGCGGCCAGTGGGGCGATGACCCGTCGGAACGCCTGCCCCTGGGTGGCGCCGTCCATCTGCGCCGCCTTCTCCAGGTCCCACGGGATCTGCTTGAAGAACGCCGACAGCGTGTAGATCGCCAGCGGCAGCGCGAAGGTGATGTACGGCAGGATCAACCCGGGCCAGGTGTCGAAGAGGCCGAGCTGACGCTCGATCTCGAACAGCGGCGACACCAGCGATACCTGCGGGAACATCGCGATCAGCAGGGAGACGCCGACCAGCAGCCCCTTGCCGGGGAAGTCCAGCCGGCTGATCGCGTACGCGGCCATCGCGCCGAGCACCACCGCGACCAGCGTGGCGATCAACGCGATGCCGATCGAGTTGATCAGTGCCCGGACGAACTGGTCGGTGTCGAAGATCGTCCGGTAGTTGTCCAGCGTCCACTCCCGGGGAATGAAGTTCCCGTCGGTGAGGGTGGCCGGCGTCTTGAACGACAGCGACGCGATCCACAGCACCGGGACCAGCGCGAAGACGACCACGAGGATGTCCAGGAGACCCCAGCGCACCCGGGCCCGGGTGGTGGTTTCGGTACCGGTGGCCATGTCAACGCCTCTCGGAGTCGTCGCTGCCCGGGGCAGCGGTGCCGAACAGCTTCACGAAGACAAAGGCGATGATCGCCACGGTGATGAAGATCAGCACCGACATCGTCGACCCGATGCCGAGGTTCAGGCCCCGGATCAGGTTGTTGTAGGCCAGCATCGACACCGACGACGTCTCGTTGCCGCCGGCGGTCAGCACGAAGATGTTGTCGAAGACCCGGAACGCGTCCAGGGTGCGGAACAGCAGCGCGACCAGGATCGCCGGCTTCATCACCGGCAGCATGACCTTGGTGAACCGCTGCCACGACGTCGCGCCGTCGGTGGAGGCGGCCTTGAGCAGGTCCTCCGGGACCAGCGCCAGCCCGGCCATCAGCAGCAGCGCCATGAACGGGGTGGTCTTCCAGATCTCGGCGAGCATGATGATCGCCAGCGAGCTGGCCCGCTCGGTGAGCGGCGCCCCGTCGCTGAACAGGTTGGCCAGGTAGCCGGTGCCGGGCGTCCAGGCGTACCGCCAGGAGAACGCGGCGACGACGGTGACGATGCCGTACGGGATCAGCGCCGCGGTCCGCACGATGCCCCGCCCGACCAGCGTGCGGTGCATGATCAGCGCCAGCCCCATGCCGAGCACCAGCTCGACGGCCACGGTGACCACCGTGATCAGCATGGTCACCCCGAACGCGGTCCACCAGAACTCGTTGGTGAGCACGGTGACGTAGTTCTCCAGCCCGATGAACTCGCGCTCGTCGGGGAAGCGCAGGTCGAAGCGTTGGAGCGACAACCAGACCGAGTAGAGGATCGGGTACGCGGTCACCGCGACCATGACGAGCGCGGCCGGCGCGCAGAGCAACCAACCGAGCTTGCGTTCGGCCTTCTTGTTCTCGCTCAGCGGCGGCTTGCGACGGCCGGCGCGCTGGGTGGGGACGGTCGCGTGCCGGCCGGTGGAGCGGGTGGTCTCCTCGGCGGTCACGTCCGCCCCGGTCGGGGTCGCGGGCAGACTCATGGGAGAACCCCCTTGGACTGGAGGGCATCGGCGATGGCGGAGCGCAGCTCGTCCGCGGTCTGCTGCGGACGGATCGCCGACGGCGGCGACAGGATCGCCGACATCACGGTGGAGATGCTCTGGTAGGCCGGGGTCAGCGGGCGGGTCGCCGGCTCCTTCAGCTCCTCCAGGATGGTGTCCTTCATCGGGTACGCCTCGGTCATCTCCGGCTCGTCGTAGACGGCCTCGATGGTGGGCGGGACGCCGTCGTTGATGGCGGAGAACTTCTGGTGCTCGGCGTCGCGGATGCACCGGGCCGCCTCGAAGGACAGCTCCGGGTGCTTGGAGTAGGAGCTGATTGCCAGGTTCACCCCGCCGATGGTGACCTTGCTGGGGGTGTTCTCGTCGACGCCCGGGATCCGGGCCCAGCCGACCTGCTTCGCCAGTTCGGGGTTCGCCTCCTGAAGGGCCGGATAGACGAACGGCCAGTTCACCTGGAAGGCTCCCGCACCGGACTGGAACTCCAGCCGGACCGGATCCTCGATGGCGTTGGTGAACGACGGCGAGGTCACGCCCGACGTGGCGAAACGCTGCAACTGCTCCAGCGCCCGGACCGTGCCGGCGTCCATCACGGCCTGCTTGCCGTCGTCACTGAGGATCTTCCCGCCGGCGCTCTCGGCCAGGGTGTTGTAGAGGACGACGAGGCCCTCGTACTGGGCGCCCATGGTGAGCACCTGGTACGGCTTGCCCTGCTCCTTGAGCTGCTGGGCAGCGGTGATCATCTGGTCCCAGGTCTTCGGCGGCTGCGGCACCAGGTCCTTGCGGTACCAGAGCAACTGGACGTTGGTGTTCTTCGGCGCGGCGTAGAGCTTGCCCTCGTAGCGGGCGGTGTCCAGCGGCCCGGAGAGGGTGCCCTGCTCGACCTCGGTCTTGTCCTGGCCGGTCCACTCGCGGATCCAGTCCGCGCTGGCGAACTCCTGGGTCCAGGTGACGTCCAGGCCGAGCACGTCCATCCCGGTGTCCTCGGCGGCCAGCCGACGCACCATCTGCACCCGCTGTTCGTCGGCCTGCCGGGGCAGCACCTGGTAGGCGATCTCGTACCGCCCCTGGGCCTGCGCGTTGCAGTCGTCGACGACCTTCTGCAGGTTCTGCTCCGGCGGGTAGTACAGGTTGATCGTCGGTGGGCCACCAGCGTCACCGGAACCGCAGGCGGCCATGGGCGCCACCAGCGTCAGCGCGGCGGCTGCCGCCACCGCGCGTACCCGTGGTCGCCGTCGACGTCGGGCCTCGTCAGGGTCGCTCATCACCCCTCCCCTCTTGTCGGCCAGCCGCCGGGGAAACGCACCGCGCCCCGGCGCACGGCGAGACGATCGGGGCGCTGGACCAGCGGCGCGCGACCCCGGACGTTTCGTGGCCTTCACACTGCCCGACCTGGAAAGTCGCGAAACCTGACGCCAGTGGGGACCTGGCCGGCCGGCCCGGTGTGCGCGACGTCACTTCGGTCGGGTCGGAGGGGGCCGCGTACTCGAGGGCCGGGGGCCCGGCATGCTGTGCCGGTGATCGCACGCTTCAAGGACCTCTGCCTGGACGCCGCCAACCCGCGCCTGCTGGGTGCCTTCTGGGCCCGGATCCTCGACGCCGACGTGGCCGACGCCGGCGGCGAGGACACCCGCGTCGACCCTCGTGCCGCCCGCTCGGGCGCCGAGTCGATCTGGGTGAACCAGGTGCCGGAGCCGCGTACCGGCAAGACCCGCGTACACCTGGATCTGCGGCTGGCCGGCGCGGAGCCGTCGGCGCTGATCGCGGCCGGCGCCCGGCTGCTCCGCGCACCGTCCGGGGACGTGACCTGGTGGGTGCTCGCCGACCCGGAGGGCAACCCGTTCTGCGGGTTCGCGGCCCGCAAGGACACCCGGCCGGGCCCGTTCGAGCTGGTCGTGGACTCCGCCGACCCGGCGGCCCAGGCGGCCTGGTGGGCGGGGGTGGTCGGTGGCACCGCCGAGTACGGCTCCGGTACCGCGTCGCTGGTCGGCGCGGCCGGGTTCCCCTGGGAGCGCTGGGTGTTCGACGCGGTGCCCGAGCCCAAGACGGTCAAGAACCGGATGCACTGGGACGTCGATCTGGTCGACCCGGAGCCCGCGGCGCTGATCGCGGCGGGCGCGACGCTGCTACGCGAGCCGCAGGACGAGAGCCGCTGGTGGGTCCTGGCCGACCCGGAGGGCAACGAGTTCTGCGCCTTCGCGCCGCGTCCCATCGGGTGAGCGACCGACTACCCAGCGCGGGCACTGTCGACTAGCGTCTTCCTAGCGCCACAGCCAGCGCGTTCGCCGCCGACGTCGACACGCCTCCGGCCGACCCCAGCCTGCCCGTTCGGTTGGTAATCGCGGGAAGTCCCACCGCCATTCCCCCGGTTCGGCAGGATCGTCCCAACGAGGAGGTGCCGTCGTGCAGGACACCCGCGCTCTCGCCCTGACGTTCGAGGTGAGCGGCCTGCCACCGGTCAAGACCGAAGCGTTGTCCATCTTCGCCGCCGGGCACCGGCAGGCGACGAGGGTGCGCACCCTGCTCCAGGCCGCCCTGGCGGCGGCCCAACGCACCGGCTGGACGCCGTTGCCCGGGCCGATCGAGGTCGACCTGGTCCTGCGCTGCCCGCCCGGGCACCGTACGGCCGACGCCAGCGCCCTGCTCGGCGGCGTCTGCGCGGTGTTGCAGGACAAGAAGCGGGTGACCAGCATCGGCCTGGCCCATCTCGGCGTCCTGGTGGACGTCGCTCTCTTCGACGACGACCGGCAGATCCGCCGGTTGTCGTACCACGAGGAGCCGGCGGTGGACTTCTCGTACCAGGTGCGGGTCGCCGCCGTACCGGCTGAGGTTTGACCGACGGACGCGGTGGGGTACCGCCGACGCCGACGAAGGGAGCACCATGTCGGAGCCACATGTCACGCTCGACCCGCGCGGGCTCGACCCGGTGCAGCAGAAGCTGCGCGGCCCGTTGGAGGATCAGCTGACCTCGGCGCTCCAGGCCGCCACCGACCGGGTCCGCGCCGGTTACGCCGGCGAGCCGGTCGAGCAGGTCTGCCAGCGCCTGTTGGACGAGACACGCTCCGGGCTGCATCCTGACATCGCGGCCGGCTTCAACCCCGACATGGACGAGTTCTGCCGGGTGGCGGTGGCGATCGTCCGCGGCGGCGAGGTCTCCTGATCCACCGGCCCGCCCCGGGCTCAGCTCAGTAGCGGCGCATCTGGGCGTACGGGCTGAGCACGATGCGCGGCGACAGCGCCGGGTCCAGCCAGGTCAGCACATCGACCAGGTCATCGTGTGCGAGGGAGACACAGCCGGCGGTGGCGTTGCCGGCGCTGGTGCTGAACTGGTGCAGGAAGATGCCGCTGCCCGCGTTCGGCACCGGCTTCGACACGTTCGGCGGCATGTTGTAGGTGATCACCGCGAAGTGTGTGTACGCGGGCACCTCCGTCCACAGCGCCTCGCTGGCCCCGCCGGGGTTGGTCGAGCTGTGCTGGAAGGTGTTGTACAGCGACGACGACGGGTTCTCGTTCCACCAGTCACCGCTGACCAGCCGGTGGTACGGGTACCGCACGCCCGGGTTCGCGTCGATGCCGTACATGGTCGGGCCGATCGAGTAGACCCCGGTGGGGGTGGTCGGCACACCCTCCACGTGGTTGTCGCTGAACCCCTTGGAGCCGATCCGGGCGGGCACCAACCCCGAGGCGGGCATCCAGCGACCGCTGATCCGCACGTACGCCTCAAGGGTGGCGTAGGTGGTCGTGGAGCTGGTGGTGCCGACGATGAGCACCTGCTTCGTCTGCGCCGGCAGGGTTGTCAGCCGCGCGGCCAGGTTGCGGCGCGGCCAGACCGAGCCGGTGGATGCGGACACGGTCGCGACGCCCCGGGCCGGCGCGGGTCTGCTCGCGCCGAGCGCGGGTGCCGCCGGGCTGAGCAGGGTCGGCGCGGCCAGGCCCGCCGCGGCGCCGAGCAGGAGCGATCTGCGCTTCATTCCACCATCCTGACAGTCGGCCCGGCACGCGGCTGTCCCGCCCGCCGGGAGGAGTGGTCGATTGGTTGGCCGGGTCAGGACCGGGTCCGCAACTGCCCGGCCCTGACCCCCGGTCATCCGGCATGGGAGCGGACAGCTCCAGCACCCCTGCCGCGCGCGGGCGTGGCTCAACGCCCACGCGGCTCGACAGGGAGGCCGGCCGCCCTGCACTCAGCTCCACGGTGCCCACTCGCCGGACGCCCGTTCGCCCCCGGCACACCCCGAAAGGCCGTGGACGCCGGCACAGGCTAGGCAGGCCACGGCGGGTCGGACAAGCCAGGCAGGACCGCCGGTGGCAGGACTTATCTCACGGGGAAAAACCGTCATGTCGGCGTAACGCGACCATGATCGCCGACGCTGTTCGGTCTCAGAGCGGTCAGAAGTGCCGCAGCAGGTCGCGGAACGCGGCCAAGCGCAGCACGCGGGCGTCGGTCGGGTCCAGTTCGTCGTCCTCCAGCACCCAGGTGTTCTCATTCGGAATGAACACCGCGTTCAGCCCGGCCGCGCGGGCCGGCAGGATGTCCGACTTCGGAGAGTTGCCGATCATCCAGGCGCCGGCCGGCTCGAACCCGTGCTCCCGCACCAACCACCGGTAGGTGTCGACGTTCTTCTCCGCGACGATGTGCGCGGCTCCGAAGTGGTGCAGCAGCCCGCACGCGTCCAGCTTGCGCTGCTGCTCCACCTGGTCCCCCTTGGTCAGCAGCAGCAGTTCGTGCCGACCGGCCAGCTCGTCGAGCGCGTCGGCCACCCCGGGCATCAGCTCCACCTGGTGCTCGACCAGGGCCACCGCCAGCCGCTCGATCTCCTGGCGCTCGGCGTCGGTGGCCGGTCGCTCACGCAGCCGCTCCAGGCACTCCGCCAGGCTGCGCAGGAAGACCTTGCTGCCGTAGCCGTGCGCCACCGTGTTGGCCCGCTCGATGTCGTCGAGGACGGCCCGCAGCTCCACCCGGTCCAGTGTCGGGTGGTCGAGCCAGGCCAGGAAATCGTCGATCACCCGCTCGAACACGACGTTGTTCTCCCACAACGTGTCGTCCGCGTCGAAGATCAGCACCTGCGCCTGCCGGCGCGCCGCCTGGTCCACCGTCATGCCGCCCCCCTTGTGATCAACGCTCCTGACGGTTCGGGACCTTAGGGCATGGCGCGAGGCGCACCCAAGGATTTTCCATCCGACTCGGCCGCCAGGCAGGGCCACCGCAACAACCGTTCCGCGATCATCGTCTCCCGCTCCTCCTGCGCCTCCGGACGCAACCGGCCACCCCGGGTGAGCATGACCATGCCGTGCAACAGACTCCAGCCCACCTCGGCCAGGGTGTCCGGATCACGCCCCTCGGCCAGCGGGGTCAGGGCCGCCCGCAGCTCGGCGAACACGCCGCGGGGAGCGGCCGGCACGCCGTCCACGCCGAGGGCCAGGTCGGGGGTCAGCGCGAGCATCGCGTCGTAGACCTCCGGATTCGCGTACGCGAAGTCGAGGTACGCGCTCGCCACCGCTGGCCAGACCCGTTCCGGATCGCCGGTCGCCTCCGCGTGCGCCTCGGCCAGGTCGGCGGCCAGGTCGGCGAAGGCGCACACCGCCACGGCGGCGAGCAGCGCCTCCTGATCGGCGAAGTGCCGGTAGAGGTCGCCGACGTCGACCTCGGCCCGCTCGGCCAGCCGCCGAGGGCTCACCCCCGTCCAGCCCTCGACCTCGGCCAACTCCCGCGCGACCGTGACGATGAGGTCGCGTCGGTCCTCTTCGGTGGCTCCCTCGGCAGATCCGGACACGACCACGAGCGTAAGTCGAAGACACCGACGGCAGCCGCGCGGTGACAGATTGGTGACTGTCCGTGCCGGACGGTCAGTGCCGCACCCGGCGCTTGGTCGTTAGGTGATGGGATCACCGGGACGGGAGGGCACGTGGTCATGGGACGGCACCCGGCGGGCGGATGAGTGAGAGGGGCGACGCGCGGCTGCTCCGCACCGAGAGCAGTCTCCAGCGAGCCACCTTCCTGGAACTCTTCCTCGACTTGGTCTTCGTCTTCGCGCTCACCAGGATCTCGGCCCGGTTGATCACGGATTTTACCGGTACCGAACGCGGCGCGCTCGCGGGTCTCGGTCAGGCCCTGCTGCTGCTCCTGGCCCTGTGGGCCGTCTGGTCGTTGACGGTCTGGTCGACCAGTTGGCTGAATCCGGAGGCGCCGGTAGTCCAGACCGTCATCGTCATGACGATGGCCGGCGCCATGGTGATGGCCGTCGCGGTGCCCGACGGCTTCGGCGCGCGGGCCTCCCTCTTCGCCGTCACCTACGTGACCCTCCAGATCGGCCGGGTGCTGTACTTCCACATCGCCGGACACGGCCGGCCGGATTCACGGCAAACGATCCGGGTGCTGGTCTGGCTCGGCTTGAGCGCACCGCTCTGGGTCGTCGGTGGGCTGATCGACGATGGCACGGTTCGTGGGTCGCTCTGGACCATCGCCGCGCTGGTCGACTATGTCGGGTTGTTCCTCGGGTGGCCGACACCCCGGGTCGGCGCGCAACGGATCGGCGGACAGACGATAGCGGCCGAACACCTGGCCGAGCGGTACCAACAGTTCCTCCTCATCGCGCTCGGCGAGGCGATCTTCGTCATCGGGTTGGCCTTCAGCGGCAGCCAGTTCCACACCGCGCAGACGGCCGGCTTCACGCTGGCGTTGGCGACCACCGTCCTGCTCTGGCGGATCTACTTCCACCTGGCGGGAGGCGTGCTGGGTGCGGCCATCAGCCGTTCCCGGGACGCCCCCCGCCTGGCCACCGACATGGCACTCGCCCACCTGGTCATGATCGCCGGGGTCGTGCTGACCGGCGTGGGCTTCGAGCTGTTCATCACCGAGCCACTCGGTGACCTTCCGGCGCCCTGGCTCATCGCCGTCCTCGGCGGCCCGGCGGTCTTCCTCGCCGGACGATCGGCCCTCGAATACCAGGTCTTCGGTCGGGTGTCCCGATCCCGGACAGGTGGCCTGCTGGCCCTCGTGCTGCTGACGCCGGCAACGCTCCACCTGCCGCCCCTCGCGACCGGCGCGGCCACTGCCGTGGTGCTCCTGGGCGTCACCTACGCGGACGCGCGACGCTCACACCGCCGACCAGCGGAACAACCTGCACCACCGGTCTAGCCTGGCGGGGCTCAGTGCCAGTCGCTGATCCGGACGTCGTCCGGGGCCGGCCTGCCACGCCCGGTCTCCACAAGCTCCTTGAGACTCATGAGGAACATCGCCCACTTGGTGCTGCAGTGGTGCATGAACTCGACCGGCTCGCGCCAGCCCCCGTGGGTGAACTGGATGATGGTGTACTCACCGCGCTGGTCGAGGCGCCAACCGATCTCGGTGCCGATCCACTCCTCGGGGCCGTCAATGACCCGCCACCGCACGTGGCCGGAGGGGTCGAGCTGCACGACCTCCATGTCGAAGCCACCGACGTCGCCGAACCGGAAGGCCAGGCGGCCGCCGACCTCGCTCTTGCCGACCGTGTCGGTCGTCCACCAGCCGGCGATGCCCTCTGGAGTTGCCACCGCTCGGTAGACGTCGTCGAGTGAAGCGACGACTCCGACCCGGTGCAGGATGTCCACCATGTCACTCTCCCTGGTTGTCGTTGCGGTTGTGCTCGATGGCCTCGGCGATCCGCCTGATCCGGCGGAGGCGGGCGTCCCAGGTGGCACCGACCGCTGACATCTGGGCGGCGGCGCGGGCGAGCTGCGCCTCGTCGACCTGGTAGTGCCGCTCGCGACCGGCCGGCGCGGCGTGCACCAGACCGACCCGGTCCAGGACGGCCAGATGCTTCGAGACGGCCTGGCGGGTGACGGGCAGCCGCTCGCTCAGTGACGTGGCGGTGCCCGACCGCCCGGCGAGAAGAAGGTCGATCATCGTGCGCCGGATGGGGTCGCCGATGGCCGACCACAGGTCGTCGTCGACCGCGGTGCTCATGAGGTGGCGACCAGCCGCGCAACGTATGTGCCCAGCGCGGGAATGTAGTGGTCCCACCCGTTCACGTGGTCGCGGTACTGCTCCTCGATGACAGCGACCTCCCATCCCATCTCGCGGAACCCGGTCTCGGTCATGCGGATCTGGGTCCCCGTACCGGTCGGGGCCAGCTCGAAGGTGACCAGCAGCGAGGGCCCGCTCCGGGCCGGGTCCGAGTAGCACCACCGGAAAGAGAACCGCTTCGGAGGGTCGACCTCGACGACGGCGAGGGCGACGGTGTTCGTCTCGCCCGTCGCCGCGTCGCGCCACACGAGCTCACCGGGCGCGCCCGCGACCGGCTCGAACCGCGCGTCGTCGGGCCACCACTCCCGCATGTGCTCGGGCCGACTGATCACCTCGAAGACCACCTCGGGCGATGCGTCGACGTGAATGTCCCGCTCGATGGATCCGTGTTCCATGCCACCCAACCTTTCGCAACCTTTGGTTGCGTAAGGCTATAACATCCAGGACGCGACGCGCAACCTTTCGTTGCATGTTGAGTGGCGCGGCCAGCCCGCATGATCGGTGCTCGAACCAGGATCGAGTGGCCTCCGAACGCCGGGGACACCACTACAACATTGATCGAGCACGATCATGCCGGCGCCGCCGCCGACAACGCCGACGCCGCCGCCGGACGCGCGGGCGGCGGCGGGGTCAGCGGCGCAGGGTGAGGATCAGGTCGGCCACCAGCGCCGTCCAGCCCGTCTGGTGCCAGGCGCCCAGCCCGGCCCCGTTGTCGCCGTGGAAGTACTCGGGGAACGCGATCAGGTCCCGCCAGTCCGGGTGCGTCTGGAAGATCCGGCACGCGCCGTAGATCGGCCGCCGGCCCCAGTCGTCCTGCGTGAAGAGTGAGATCAGGCGTACGGAAAGGTCGTCGGCGATCTCGTCCAGCGTGCGCTTCACCCCGGAGCGGGTCGGGTACTCCACCTGAAGGTCGTCGCCGAAGAACGCCGCGTAGTCGCGCAGCGCGCTGATCAGCAGGAAGTTCGTCGGCATCCAGATCGGGCCGCGCCAGTTCGAGTTGCCGCCGAACAGCCCGCTGGTCGACTCCGCCGGCTCGTACCCGACGGAGAACTCCTGCCCACCGAGGGTGACCGAGAACGGCTTGTCGAGATGCGCGCGGGACAGCGTACGAAGGCCGAAGTCGGAGAGGAACTCGTCGCTGTCCAGCATCCGGGCGAGCAGCCGCACGACCTGCTCCGGGCCGACCATGGACAGCAGCCGCTGCTGGCGGCCGTCCGGGCCCAGCCGGCGGGTGCCGATCACCTCGGCGTACTCCGGTCGGTTGGTGAGGAACCAGCGCAGCCGGGCGCCCAGCTCCGGCAGCTGGTGCAGGGTCCGGGCGGTGAGCCGGGTGGTGGCGGCCAGCGGCAGCAGCCCGACCACCGACCGGACCTTCAGCGGCACCTTCGTGCCGTCGGCGAGCCGCAGCACGTCGTAGAAGAAGGCGTCCTCGTCGTCCCAGAGCCCCTGCTCGTACGCGGCGGCGGCGATGTACGCGAAGTGCTCGAAGAACTTGGTGGCCGTGTCCACCCAGGTGCGGTCGTGCTCGGCCAGCACGATCGCCATGTCCAGCATGTTCAGCGCGTACATGGCCATCCAGCCGGTGCCGTCGGACTGCTCCAGCACACCGGCCACCGGCAGCGCCGCCGACCGGTCGAACGGCCCGACGTTGTCCAGCCCGAGGAAGCCGCCCTCGAATACGTTGTTGCCGCCGGTGTCCTTCCGGTTGACCCACCAGGTGAAGTTGAGCAGCAGCTTGTGCATCACCCGGGCCAGGAACTCGTAGTCCCGGCCGCCGTCGATCTCGAACACCTTGAGCGCCGCCCACGCGTGCACCGGCGGGTTCACGTCACCGAACGCCCACTCGTACGCCGGGATCTGCCCGTTGGGGTGCAGGTACCACTCGCGCAGCAGGAGCAGCAGTTGCGCCTTGGCGAAGCCCGGGTCGACCCGGGCGATGCTCACGCAGTGGAAGGCCAGGTCCCAGGCCGCGTACCAGGGGTACTCCCAGGGATCGGGCATGGAGATGACGTCGAAGCTCGTCATGTGCCACCAGGCGCTGTTGCGCCCGTGGCGACGCCCGGCCGGCGGCGTCGAACCCGGGTCGCCGTCCAGCCAACGCTTGACGTCGAAGTGGTAGAACTGCTTGCCCCACATCAGCCCGGCGATGGCCTGCCGGGCCACGAGCGCCTCGTCGGGCGTGGCGGCCTCCGGGATCACGCCGGCGAAGAAGCGGTTCGCCTCGGCACGCCGCGCCCACACCACCGCCTCGAAGCCGTCGCCGAGATCCGCCCGGGGCGGCGGGGCGGCGGCCGGCGGCGACGCGGTGCGGGTCAGCCGCAGCCGGATCTGACGCTGTCCGCCGGCCGGCACGTCGAGCACGTAGTGCAGTGCGCCCTTGGTGCCCTCCCTGGCCGGGTTGACCGTGGCGGCGCCGTTGACCACGTGGTCGTTGATGCCGTCCTTCGGGTAGCGGGACCGGCCGGGCAGGCCCCAGAGACGCTCGGCGTTGGTGTCGTTGTCGCAGAGCAGCGGCACCGGGTCTCCGTCGCCCTCCAGCAGCAGTTGGCCGAGCACCCGGTGCTCGCCGACCAGCCGCGCGCCCTCACCGGTCAGCCGGGGAATCCGGTCAGCGCCGGGCAGGCCCCAGGCCCAGGTGTTGCGGAACCACAGGCTGGGCAGCACGTGCAGGGTGGCGGCCCGGTCGCCCCGATTGGCCACGGTCACCACCATGCACAGGTCGGTCGGGGACGCCTTGGCGTAGTCGACGCTGACCGCCCAGTACCGGTCGTCGTCGAAGATCCCCGTGTCCACCAGCTCGTACTCGGTGTCGTCCCGGCCGCGCTGCGCGTTCACCGCGACCAGCTCGTCGTACGGGAAGGCGGCCTGCGGGTAGTGGTAGCGCCAGCGCATCCAGGAGTGGGTGGGCGTGGAGTCCTCGTACCACCAGTACTCCTTGACGTCCTCGCCGTGGTTGCCGCCGTCACCGCCGAGGCCGAACATCCGCTCCTTGAGGATCGGGTCCCTGCCGTTCCACAGCGCCAGGGCGAAGGCGAACGTCTGCCGGTCGTCGCAGACGCCGGCCATCCCGTCCTCATTCCAGCGGTAGGCTCTGGACCGCGCGTGGTCGTGCGGGAAGTAGTCCCAGGCCGTACCGTGCTCGCTGTAGTCCTCCCGCACCGTCCCCCACGCCCGTTCGGACAGATAGGGACCCCATGCGCGCCAGTCCTGCTCCCCCGAGTCGGCCTGGGCGAGCCGGAGCCGCTCGGCGTCGGGTGGCGAGGCGTCGGAGGACGAACGGTCAGAGATCACGTGCACATCTTTGACGTCGCCGCGGTACTTGACCACAGCAGCCATTCTCGTCGTGGCGTGTTACACCCCGCCGCCGGTGGAGGAAAGTTGATCGACATTCACTTCGGCCCGCAGGTGTGCGGCGAGCTGACCAGCGCGGCCAGCCGGGAGTGGCTGGTGCCCGACGGCGTCGGCGGGTACGCGATGGGCACCGTCGCCGGGCTGCGGACCCGGCGCTACCACGGTCTGCTGGTGGTGCCCGGTGAGACGCCGGCGTCCCGCCGGGTGGGACTGGTCAGCCTCGACCCGTCGGTCACCCTGCCGTCCGGCGCGCGGGTCCGGCTCGGGGCGCACGAGTGGTCCTCCGCGGACGTCGACCCGCGCGGCTTCGAGCTGCTGGAGCGCTTCGACCTGGTCGACGGGCTGCCCCGGTGGCGGTGGCGGATCGGCGCGGTGGTGATCGAGCGGGAGCTGGCGATGCTGCCCGGCCGCTCCTGCGTGGCGGTGGTGCACCGGCTGGTGGCCGGCGGGCCGGTCCGGCTGGAGCTCTCCGCCGCCTGCACCTGGCGTGACGCGCACGGCGAGCGGCGGGCCGACGGCCCGACGCCGCAGGTCGAGGCGGTGGCCGACGGCGCGGTGGTCGAGGGGGCGTACCGGCTGGCCGGCCCGGGCTGGACGCCCGAGGGGCAGTGGTGGCTGGGTGTGCACCACCGCGAGGAGGCGAGCCGGGGGCTGCACCCCGACGAGGACCTCTGGTACGCGGGCCGCTTCGCCGGCGATCTGCGGCGCCCCGGTGACACCGTGTCGGTGCGGGCCTGGGCCGGCCGGCTCGACGAGGAGCCGCCGCCCGCCCCGGAGATCGTGGCGACGGCCCGGCGGCGTAACCGTCAGGTGGTGGCGACGGCGAAGCCGGCGGACCCGGTGGAGGCGACGCTCGCGTTGGCCGCGGACGCGTTCGTGGTGCGTACCGGCCGCACGGCGGTCGACGTGGTCGCCGGCTACCCGTGGTTCGGCGCGTGGTCGCGGGACACGATGATCTCGTACGAGGGGCTGTTCCTCTGCACCGGCCGGGCGGACGAGGGTCGGGAGCTGCTGCGGGCGTACGCGGCGACGCTGTCCGAGGGGATGCTGGCCAACACGGCCGACACCGGGCGGGTGGAGTACAACACCGTCGACGGCACGCTGTGGTTCCTGCACGCGGTGAGCCGGCACGTCACCGTCACCGGTGACACCGACCTCGGCGACGAGCTGCTGCCCGCGCTGCGCACGGTGATCGACGCGCACGTTGCCGGCACCCGCTACGGCATCGCCGTCGACCCGGCCGACGGGCTGCTCACCCAGGGTGCCCCGGGCACCGCGCTGACCTGGATGGACGCCCGGGTGTACGGGGTGCCGGTCACCCCGCGTTCCGGCAAGCCGGTCGAGGTCAACGCGCTGTGGATCAACGCGCTGGCCGGGCTCGCCGAGCTGACCGAGCTGGCCGGTCGGGACGCGGCCGAGCTGCGGCGACGGCACGGGCAGGCCACCGCCTCGTTCCGGGACCGCTACCCCGCGCCGGGCGGCTGGCTGCACGACGTGCTGGACGCGCCCGCACCGGCGTACCCGCTGGGCGGGGCCGCCCTGCACGACGACGACTCGCTGCGCCCCAACCAGCTGCTGGCCTGGTCACTTCCGTTCGCGCCGCTGGAGCCGGACGAGGCGACGCTGCGCCGGGTCGCGGCCGGGCTGCTCACCCCGCTCGGGCCGCGCAGCCTCGCCCCGGAGTCGCCGGAGTTCGTCGGCCGGCACCGGGGCGGCCCGGCCGAGCGGGACGGCGGCTACCACCAGGGCACCGTCTGGCCGTGGCTGCTCGGCCCGTACGTGGACGCCTGTCGCCGGGGCAAGATGTCGGTCGATGACGTGTTCGTCGGTATTGAGTCCCATCTGACCGAGTTCGGGCTAGGCTCGGTGAGCGAGACGGCCGACGGCCTCGCGCCGCACGCCGCGACCGGCTGCCCGTTCCAGGCATGGTCGGTGGCCGAGCTGCTGCGGGTGCGCCGAAAGGGCCAGTAGCGCTTTACACGACCGCAACGGCGGTGTCTCCGCTGGTTATCTCGCCCCCGGCAGGATTGGTCCGAGATCCAGACGCGACGGCGGGCACCGGCTCCGGTGCGGTCGGCGCGCGCCCGGACACAACCAGAGGGGGCCGCATGTCACCCGACGCCCACGTGATCGACATCCACCCCGCCCGGCAGCTGCGGGTGCTGATGCTCTCCTGGGAATACCCGCCGGTGCTCGTCGGCGGCCTCGGCCGACACGTCCACGCCCTCTCCGTCGCCCTCGCCACCGCCGGCCACGACGTCACCGTCGTCACCCGCCACACCGACGGCGCACCCCTGGAGGAATACGCCGACGGCGTCCGCATCCTGCGCGCCCCCGAAGACCCCGTCACCTTCCCCCTGGCCACCGAATCCCTCCTCGCCTGGACCATGGCCTTCAACCACACCCTCACCCGCACCGCCCTACGCGCCACCGAAGCCGGCACCTACGACGTCATCCACGCCCACGACTGGCTCGTCGCCCACACCGCGATCACCCTCGCCGAGCACCTGGACCTGCCCCTGGTCACCACCATCCACGCCACCGAGGCCGGCCGGCACCAGGGCTGGCTGCCCGAGGAGATGAACCGCACCATCCACGGCGTCGAGCACTGGCTCAGCGGCTCCTCCACCCGGGTGATCACCTGTTCGGCGTACATGCGCGAGCAGGTGACCGCGCTGTTCGACCTCCCGGCCAGCCAGGTCGACGTGGTACCCAACGGGGTCGACAACCGGGCCTGGCGGGCCCGGCCACGCGCGGTCGCCTCGGCCCGGGCCCGGTTCGCCGCGGACGGCCCGCTCGTCGGGTACGCCGGCCGGCTGGTCTACGAGAAGGGCGTACAGCACCTGGTGCACGCGGTGCCCCGCCTGCGCGAGCGGCATCCCGGGCTGCGCGTGGTGATCGCCGGCGACGGCCCGTACCGCGCCGAGCTGGAGGACGAGGCCCGCCGGCTCGCGCTCTGCTCGACCGTCCACTTCACCGGCTTCCTCGACGCCACCCAACTGCCGGCGGTGCTCGGCGCCACCGACGCCACCGTGGTGCCCAGCCTCTACGAGCCGTTCGGCATGGTGGCGCTGGAGGCGGCGGCCGCCGGTGCGCCACTCGCGGTGGCCCGCACCGGCGGGCTCGCCGAGATCGTCGAGCCCGGCGTGACCGGCGTGACGTTCCCGCACAGCGACCCGGACGCCCTCGCCGGCGCGGTGGGCCACCTCCTCGGCGACGAGGTCTTCGCCCGGCGGGTCGCCCGCCGGGCGCGCAGCATGGTCGTCGAGCGGTACGGCTGGGCCACCATCGCGGCCCGCACCGCCGCCAGCTACACCACCGCCAGACGCGAGCACGGCCCACTTCAGGCCCGCCGGATCGCCGCCCGACTGGCGGGCGGACGTACCCGGATCGCCATCCCGGAGGGCAATCTGCTCGCCGCGGCCGACCACGCCGCCTGCTGAGCCGAGGCGGACGACCGATAGGTGACTCCCGATCCGCTGGTTAGGGTGTATCCCGGACAGCGGCTGAGGAGGAGCGTGCGCAGGTGCTGATCGCCGGTCGGTACCGGCTGCTCGACCTGGTGGGTCGCGGGGGCATGGGCCGCGTGTGGCGGGCCCGCGACGAGATGTTGCACCGAGAGGTCGCGGTCAAGGAGGTCGTGCCGCCGAGTTGGCTGGCCGACCACGAGCGGGCCGAGCTGCGCTCGCGCACCCTGCGGGAGGCGCGCGCCGCGGCCCGGCTCAACCATCCCGCCGTGGTCCGGCTCTACGACGTCGTCCCGGCCGAGGACAGCCCCTGGATCGTGATGGAGTACGTCCCGTCCCGCACCCTGCAGGACGTGCTGGACGCCGGGGGGCCGTTGGCTCCGGCCGAGGCGGCCCGGATCGGCCTGGCCCTGCTCGGCGCGTTGCGGGCCGCGCACACGGCCGGGGTGCTGCACCGCGACGTCAAACCGCAGAACGTGCTCATGGCACATGACGGGCGGGTGCTGCTCACCGACTTCGGGCTGGCCACGTTCGACGGCGGCGACGGGGCGATGACCCGCCCCGGCATGGTGCTCGGCTCCCCGCAGTACGTCGCCCCGGAGCGGGCCTCCGAGGCGGTGTCCACCGTGGCCGCCGACCTGTGGTCGCTCGGGGCCACCCTGCACACCGCCGTCGAGGGCCGCTCCCCGTACGCCCGCAGCACCGCGATGGCCACGCTGAGCGCGCTCGCGGCCGGGCCGCCGGACCCGGCCCCGCACGCCGGGCCGCTCGCGCCGGTACTGGCCGGGCTGCTGCGCCGTGACCCGCGCGACCGTCTCGACCACGAGGCGGCCCACCGGCTGCTCACCGCCGCCGCGACCGGCCGCACCGGCCCGCTCCCGGTGCCCGACGGGACAGAGTCGGCAGCGGATCCGGTCGATCATCCCGACACGTCCACCGACCTGTCCGATCAGGATCCCGCCATCCCGTTGCCCGAACCTGGCCGACCCACCGCCGCCCGGGCCGGGGCCCCGGGTGATCCGCCCGCCGGAGACGCCGCCGAGCGGACCGACACCCCTGGCGGGCAGGCGCCCGCTCGGGCGGTCGGACGACCGGCCGGGCGGACAGCCCGCCGGGCGGGGCTGGTCGTCACGGCGCTGCTGGTGGCGGCCGCTGCCGGCGTCGGCACCGCGCTGGCCGTCAGCGACGACGAACCGGCGGACACCGCCGAACGGCCGACCAGCGCGCCGCCGACCGACCGTCCGCCCGACGGTGACGGCCCGGGTGGGCCGCTCGGTCACGGACCCGACCGGCCGGGCCGGCCGCCGGGCGGGGGCGCCTTCCCCCCGCCACCGTTTCCGTGCGTCCGCCCGGACGCCGTCGGTGCGCCGGCGCCGCCCGCGTCGCCGCCTCCCGGCGAGCGCTTCCGGCCGCCGGCCGGCTGGGTCTGGCACGCCGACCCCAGCGGCTTCCGGGTCTCCGTGCCCGCGACCTGGCATTACTCCCGTGACGGCGAGGTGGCCTGCTTCCAGGACCCGGCGACCGGACGGGCGTTCAGCGTCGCCGAGGGCGGCGCCACCGACCCGCTGGCTCGGCTGACTGCGATGCGGGACGCGGCGGCGGAGGTCGGGGCGCTGCCGGAGTACGACGAGGTCCGGCTCGCCGGGGGCGACGGCGGGGCGGAGTGGGAGTCCCGGTGGGCGGCGCCCTACGGCGCCCGGCTGCACGCCCGGCAGCATGTCGCCGGAGCACCCGCCGGTAACGGCCGCTGGACGCTGGGCTGGATCACCGACGACCGGGACTGGACCGGCGCCACCGCGGACTGGACGACGGTGCGAACGAGTTTCCGACCACCCCGTTGACCTGCACCGTGTGGGCCGGTTCGGTGTGCGGTCCGGGGTGGATCGAGGCCGCGCGGTGGATGAGAAAAGCCGCGCCGGTGGCTATCGTGTAACACGGGGTGACCGAGGGGGAGCGACTGTGCAGCAGTTGCTGATCGCGGGTCGGTACCGGCTGCTCGATCTGGTCGGCGCCGGCGGCATGGGCCGGGTGTGGCTGGCCCGCGACGAGATGCTGCACCGCGACGTCGCGGTGAAGGAGGTCGTGCCACCGTCCTGGCTGGCCGAGACCGAACGAGCCGAGCTGCGGCTGCGGACCCTGCGCGAGGCGCGTACGGCGGCCCGACTCAACCACCCCAACGTGGTCCGCATCTACGACGTGGTGCACGACCGGGAGAGCCCCTGGATCGTGATGGAGTACGTACCGTCCCGGTCGGTGCAGCAGATCATCGGCGCGGAGGGGCCGCTGAGCCCGCAGCGCACCGCCCGGATCGGGCTGGCCGTTCTCGCCGCGCTGCGGGCCGCGCACACCGCCGGTGTGCTGCACCGCGATGTGAAGCCGCACAACGTGCTGGTCGCCGACGACGGGCGGGTGGTGCTCACCGATTTCGGGCTGGCCACGTTCGTCGGCGGCGACGGGGCGATGACCGAGCCGGGCATGGTGCTCGGCTCGCCGCAGTTCGTCGCGCCGGAGCGCGCCCGCGAAGGGGTGTCGAATCCCCGTACCGACCTGTGGTCGCTGGGTGCGACGCTCTACGCGATGGTCGAGGGGCGTTCGCCGTACGCCCGCTCCAGCGCGATGGCGACGCTCAGAGCGCTGGCCACCGAACCGCCGGACCCGATGCGCCGGGCCGGGTCGCTGCGCCCCGTGCTCACCGGCCTGTTGCAGCGCGACCCCTGGCGGCGGTTGACCGCGGCGGAGGCGGAGCCGCTGCTGCGCGGCGCGGCGGCGGACGACGACCCGCCCACCGAGCCGGCCCGCGCCGCCGCGGTGGCGGCTGTACGCAGCGCGGGCCGCGCCGCCGTGCCCGCCGCTCCGACCGGTTGGCCCTCCCCGCCCGGCGACCCGCCGGCGTCGACCGACCGGCCGGCGACCCGACCCGGCCGCTGGCGTCGGCGGATGCTCACCCTGGGCGGCGCGGCGACCGCGCTGCTCGCCGCCAGCGGTGTCGCGTTGGCGCTGGTCAACCGCAACGACGGCCGGACGCCACCGTCCGGCGCCGGGGGCGGCGAGGCCACCCCCCGCCCGGCCGCATTCGCCTGCGCGACGCCCCCGCCACCGACGGCCACCCCGGTGCCGTCGGTGCCGCAACCGGCCGACGCGCGGTACCGGCTGGTGAAGGGCTGGACGTGGCACGACGACCCGGCCGGGTTCCGGATCGCCGCGCCGGTGGGCTGGCTGCGCTGGACCGAGGAGTCGACGACCTGCTTCCGGGAGTCCGGCGGGCCTCGGATCCTCAGCGTCGAGGCGGGGCCGGCCCGACCCGACCCGGTGGCGTACTGGAAGGCGGAGGAGGCCCGGCTCACCGGCGGCGAGGCGCTACCGGGCTACCGCAAGGTGGACATCTCGGCGCTGGACATCTTCGAGGGCGGCGCGATCTGGGAGTGCGGCTGGAAGAACGCCGCCGGCGAGCGGGTGCACAGTTTCCGGCTGCTGGCCAACACCTCGGCCGGGCGCGCCTTCACCGTCTCGTGGTTGACAAAAGAGTTCGACTGGCAGGTCAACGCGACATACTTGCCGATGATCCGGCAGAGCTTCACCCCCGCACTCTGACGTTGTCCACCGTGGACCGACCGGAGGATGCCCCTGCGGCGCCGCCGCTAACTACAGTGGCGTAGTTTTGGCGCTCAAGATCCCTGGGGAGGGTGAGCCGAGATGATGGGACCGTCGCACGCGCTGTCCGGCGCGGCGGTGTGGTTGGCCGGGTCCTGGGCACTGGACCAGTTCGCCGACTACCACCAGTCGCCACTCGCGTTGGCGGTGGGCACCGCGGTGTGCGCGGGTGGCGCGCTCTTTCCCGACCTCGACATGTCGGGCAAGGTGACCCGCAACCAGGGTGGCGCGACCGTGGCCCGCACCTTCGGGGTCTTCTCGCTCTTCGCCGCCGAGGTGATGGAGAAGATCTCCCTCGGGGTCTACTACGCCACAAAGCTCAGCAAGGACCCGCGCCGCAACAACGGGCACCGGACGCTGACCCACACGCTTCCGTTCACGGTTCTGATCGGGTGGGGCACCACCGCGCTCTGCGCCGCGTACGGCAAGTGGGCGGTGATCACCATCCTGTTCTTCATGTTCGGCCTGGCCCTGCGCGGGCTGTTCGACAAGTGGGCCGAGCGGGCGGGGTGGGTGATCATCACCCTCGCGTCGGCCGGAGCGGCCTGGTTCACCTTCGCGAACCTGCCGGGTGGGCGCGGCTATCCGCTGATCGGTACCGCCGTCGGCGTGGGCTGCTTCGTCCACATTCTCGGTGACATGATCACCCGAGCCGGCGTGCCGATCCTCTGGCCGATCCCGATCAAGCGGCGCATGTGGACGATGATCGGCCTGCCGAACGGCATCGCCCTGCGTACCGGCAGCAAGGCCGAGGTGGTCGTGCTGCGTGCCGTGCTGACCGTCGTGGCGGCGCTCGCCATGGCGGGCCTGGTCGCGCCGTCGGTGTTGCAACGGTTCAACATCGAGATATGACCGACCCGGGCGCGCAGTCACCTCCGGAGGCTGACGAGCGGGTGCCGGATTTCTGGCGCGCACTGGGGCTGCCAGGGCTGGCCGACGTGCACGTGCACTTCCTGCCGCCGCGACTGCTGCGCCGGGTGTGGGCGTACTTCGACGCGGCCGGCCCGCTGGTCGGCACCGAGTGGCCGATCCGTTACCGGTGGAGCGACGCCGACCGGGTGGCGCACCTGCGCCGGCTCGGGGTACGCGCGTTCAGCGCGTTGGCGTACCCGCACCGGCCGGGCATGGCGGCGGACCTGAACCGCTGGACGTTGGAGTTCGCCCGCGCCACCCCGGGCTGCCTGCCCTCGGCCACCTTCTTCCCCGAGCCGGACGCTCCCGGCTACGTCGAGGAGGCGCTGACCGGCGGGGCCCGGCTGTTCAAGGTGCACGTGCAGGTCGGCGGGTTCGCGCCGACCGACCCGGCGCTGGACCGGGTGTGGGGGCTGCTGGCCGACGCGCGTGTGCCGGTGGTGGTGCACGCCGGGCACGCCCCGGTGGGGACCACGCACACCGGGCCGGACCTGTTCGCCGCCCTGCTCGCCCGCCACCCCCGGCTGACCGCCGTGGTGGCGCATCTCGGCGCCCCCGACTACCGGGCCTTCCTTGATCTGGCCGAGGCGTACGAGCGGGTCCGGTTGGATACCACGATGGCATTCACCCCGTTCTTCGACCGGTTCGTGCCGTTCCCCGCCGACGAGCTGCCCCGGCTGCGCGATTTGGGGCTGGCCGGCAAGGTGTTGCTGGGCAGCGACTTCCCGAACATCCCCTACCCGTACGCCGACCAGTTGACCGGGCTGGCCCGGCTGGACCTCGGCGACGACTGGCTGCGTGCGGTCTGCTGGGACAGCGCCGCCACCCTGTTCGACCTGCGCTGACGCGCCACCCGCCCGAGCCCCACGCGCTCCCGGCTCCCGGCTCCCGGCTCCCGGCTCCCGGCTCCCGGCTCCCGGCTCCCGGCTCCCGGGATTGTGCTGGATCCCTCGGGATGTTGCGCGATCCGGCGGGCCGGGCGGGGTCCCTCGATTGCCTTTGCTCTGCTTCAACGACCGCAACACCCACTGTCCGGATACCGGACGGCAGGTGTTGCGTGGAGTGAAGCAGAGCAAAGGCGGCCACAGACCACCCGTGGGCCGGGGCCGGGGCCGGGGCCGGGGCCGGGGCCGGGGCCGGGGCCGGGGCCGGGGCCGGGGCCGGGGCCGGGGCCGGGGGCCCGGGGGCCGGGGCCGAAGCTACGAGGCCGCCGGGCACAGGACACCGCAGGACGCCGGGCAGGACGCGGGATGCGCGGCGACGGGCCCGGCTAGCGGGCCAGGTGCAGGGCACGGGCGGGCCAGGTGCGGGCTGCCGAGGAGGGCCCGCGGGGCAGCGGCGTCTTTTCGACATCGGCTATTGACGTCGCCGTAACAGGTGGCCTAGCGTCTGTCGAAACGCTTCGTCGAAACGCTTCGACGATCATTCGGGAGCGATCCCACGCCGGGCCGGAGGAGGTGCGCGGTGGCCACCATGCACGACGTCGCCCGCCTCGCCCGGGTCTCGGTCAGCACCGTGTCGTACGTGCTCACCGGCACCCGACCGATCTCCCAGGCCACCCGGGACAAGGTGCTCGCGGCGATGGCCGAGCTCGACTACCAGCCCAACGCGATGGCCCGTGGCCTGGCCAGCCGGCGCAGCCGGATCCTCGGTCTGCTGATGCCGATGGACGAGCGGGGCCTGGGCGCGACCGAAACGGCCTTCGTCACCGGCGCCGCCGCCGCGGCCAGCGCGGCCGGCTACCACCTGGTGCTCTCCCCCGTCGGCGGCGGCGACCTCGACGACCTGCGGCGGCTGGCCAGCCAGCGGATGCTCGACGGGGTCGTGCTGATGGAGGTGCAGCTCGCCGACGAGCGGGTCACCGTCCTGCGGGACGCCGGCGTCCCGCTGGTGTTGATCGGCCGCACCGGCGACACCAGCGGGCTCTCCTACGTCGACATCGACTTCGAGCAGACCGTGCGGGAGGCCGTCGCCCACCTGGTCGGCCTGGGCCATCGGAGCATCGTCTACGTCAACCACTCGGCCGCCACGCTGGCCAGCGGCTACGGCCCAGCCTTGCGTACCCGGCACGCCTTCGTCGCGGCGATGACCGGCCACGGCCTGGAGCCGTTGATGATCCCGGCCGAGGACAGCGCCGCCGGTGGGCGGGCGGCTCTGGCCGCCGCGTTCGCGCAGGCTCCGGAGCTGACCGCCGTGCTGGCCATGAACGAGACCGCGATCTTCGGCATCCTCGGCGAGCTGACCGGTCGGGGCCTCTCGGTGCCCGAGGACGTCTCGGTCGTCTCGATGGTCACCTCGCCGCAGGTCGCCGAGCTGGCCACCCCGGCGCTGACCGCGATGACCTCGCCCGGCTCGGCCCTGGGGCGGATCGCGATCGAGGCGCTGCTGCGCCACCTGGACGGTCCCGGCGACGAGCGCCACCAGCAACTGCTGCCATGCGCGTTGGAGATCCGGGGATCGACCTCCGTGCCACGACGGCCCGCACCGGACGCACCTCGGCGGTCGCCGATCGGCGGGGGCTGACCAGCGAAAACGGCCCGCCGCCGCGCGGCAACGCGACGACGGGCCCAGTGAAGTACCGGCTAGATACTCAACGAGGAGGATAGCAATGCAGCGATTCCGCCGGATCGTCGCCGCGATCGCCCTGGCGGCGACCGCGACGACCACCGTGGCCGCGTGCGGCGGTGGTGACAGCGGGGACGACAGCGGGGCCAAGACCCTCAAGCTCTGGCACTACGAGAGCGCCAACAGTGCCATGGGGGTCGCCTGGGACCGGGCGATCGAGATCTTCAAGGCCGAGCACCCGGGCGTCGAGGTGCGCTTCGAGCGCAAGGCGTTCGAGCAGATCCAGCAGAACGCCGGGATGATCATCAACTCGTCCGAAGGCCCGGACATCATGGAGTACAACAAGGGCAACGCGACCGCCGGCCTGCTCTCCTCCCAGGGCCTGCTCACCGACCTGAGCGCCGAGGCCGACAAGCGCGGCTGGGCCGGCAAGCTCAGCCCCAGCCTGCAGACCACCGCCCGCTACAGCGACAAGGGCGTGATGGGCTCGGGCAACTGGTTCGGCGTGCCGAACTACGGCGAGTACGTCACGGTCTACTACAACAAGGACCTCTTCGACAGGTACGGCGTGAAGGTGCCGACCAGCATGGCGGAGATGACCGCCGCGATGGACACCTTTGTCGGCAAGGGCGTCGCCCCGCTGGGCATGGCCGGCGCTGAGTACCCGGCCGGTCAGCTCTTCTACCAGCTGGCGCTGGCCAAGGCGGACCGGCAGTTCGTCGACAACTACCAGCTCTACAAGAACCCGGTGGACTTCAAGGCCGACCCGCTGAAGTACGGCGCGGACACCTTCGCCGACTGGGTGGGGAAGGGTTACGTCGCAAAGGACTCGGCGAGCCTGAAGGCCGAGGACATGGGCACCGCGTTCATCGGCGGCAAAACCCCCATGATCGTCTCCGGTAGCTGGTGGTACGGCCGGTTCAAGGCCGAGATGAAGGCCAACTGGGACACCTTCCTCTTCCCCGGCAACACCCTGCACGCCGGCTCGTCCGGCAACCTCTGGGTGGTCCCGGAATCCAGCAAGGCCAAGGGCCTGGCGTACGACTTCATCGACATCACCCTGCGTCCGGAGATCCAGGACCTGATCGGCAACAACGGTGGCGTCCCGGTGGCCGGTGACCCGGCGAAGATCAGCGACCCCAAGGACCGGAAGTTGATCGAGGACTTCAACACGGTCAGCAAGCAGGACGGCCTGGCCTTCTACCCGGACTGGCCGGTTCCCGGCTACTACGACGTGCTGGTCTCCGGCTTCCAGGGCCTGATCAACGGCTCCAAGTCGCCCGACCAGGTCCTCGACTCGATCGCCGGGCCGTACGCCGACGGCGTCAAGGAGATCACCGGCAAGTGACACGGCGAGTGGCGGGCGTGACCGGCACGACCGGAGCGCCCGCCCGCTCCACCGGGAAGGATCTTCGATGGCAGCCTCCGAGACCGTCGCCGCCCCGCACCCGCCGGCGACCCCGACCCAGCCCCGGCCCGACCGCGGGCGTCGCGGCCGCAACGCGGCGTACTGGCTCTATCTGCTCCCCGGAGCGGTGCTCTTCATCCTGGTCATCGGCGCACCGCTGGTCGGCACCGGCTACCTGTCGCTGACCAAGTGGTCCGGGGTGGGCGACCCCACCTGGGTCGGCCTGGACAACTACCAGCAGTTGCTGCACGACGAGGTGTTCTGGGCGTCGTTCCGGAACACCGTCGCGATGCTCGTCGCGATGGTGGTGGTGCCGACCCTGCTCGGGCTGGTGCTCGCCTCGGTGCTCTTCGACGTCATCGGCCGGCGGTTCCGGCCGCGCACCGCCGCCGCGCTGCGGGCCGCGTTCTACCTCCCGCAGGTGCTGCCCGTCGTGGTGGCCGGCATCGTCTGGGGCTGGATCCTGCGCCCCGACGGCGCGTTCAACAGCCTCCTCGACGCGGTGGGTCTCGGCGCGCTCCGGCACGACTGGCTCGGCGACCCGGACACCGCGCTGCCCGCTGTGATGGCGGTGATGATCTGGGTGCAGATCGGCTACCCGGTGGTCGTCTTCATGGCGGCGCTGCAACGGGTCGACCCGGAGCTGTACGAGGCGGCCGAGGTCGACGGCGCGAACTGGGCCCACCGGTTCCGGGCGATCACTCTTCCGCAGATCCGGCCGGAGACCTTCGTGGTGGCCCTGACCTGCACCATCGCGGCGTTGAAGGTGTTCGGGCCGATCTTCGCCCTGACCCGGGGCGGCCCGGAGAACGCCACCAACGTGCCGTCCTACTTCGCGTACTACACGTTCTTCAAGAAGCTCCAGGTCGGCTACGGCTCCGCGATCTCCACGGTGCTCACACTGATCATCATCGTGGTGGCCGTGGTCTTCATCTGGATGCAGGCCCGCAGCGAGCGCCGGGATCGGGGGTTCTGAGATGGCCGTCACGCTCATCCCGGCCGAGGGCTCGGTGCTGGCACCGCGCCAGAGCAGGCCGGGCCGTGACCGGCACCGCCGCGGCGCCGCCCGCTGGGTGGTGCTCGCCGTGGTCACGATCGCCGCGCTCGCCATGCTGGTGCCGTTCGCGTTCATGCTGCTCAACGCGTTCAAGTCGCCGACCGACTACTCCTCGGGCGGTCCGCTGAGCTGGCCGACGGAGTTCTACACCAAAGGTCTGCGGACGTACTGGACCACGGTGAACTTCCCGCTGAAGCTGTGGAACTCGGCGCTCATCGCCGGTTCGGTGGCGGTGCTCGGCGTCGTCGTCTCGCTGCTCAACGCGTACGCCCTGGGCATCGGCCGGGTCCGCGGCCGGCTCTGGATCGTCGGGCTCTTCCTGCTGGCCAACATGCTGCCGCAGGAAGCGCTGATCTATCCGCTCTACTACGTGGCAAAGGAGATCGGCCTCTACAACACCCGACTCTCGGTGATCATCATCTTCACCGTGATCCAGAGCGCGTTCGGCACCTACCTGCTCGCCTCGGTGCTGAGCACGTTCCCGCGCTCGCTGCTGGAGGCCGCCTCGCTGGACGGGGCCGGCAAGTGGACGGTGCTGTGGCGGGTGGTCTTTCCCAACCTGCGGCCCACCCTCGCGGTGCTGCTCATCTTCTTCTTCATCTGGACCTGGAACGAGTTCCTGATCCCGCTGGTCATGCTGATCGACAACCAGACGCAGACCATCCCGGTCGCGCTCGCGTCGTTGCAGGGCGACCGCCTGATGGACGCCCCGACCACCAACGCCGGCTCGCTGATCAGCCTGGTGCCGGCCATCATCTTCTTCCTCATCTTCCAGCGCACTCTGGCGCGCGGCATCACGGCAGGAGCCGAGAAGTGAAATTCACCGACGGGTACTGGCAACTGCGCCCCGGCGTCAGCGTGCTGCGCCCCGGCACAGTGGAATCGGTCGAGCCGGACGAGCGCGGCTTCACCGTCTTCGCGCCGGCCGGCCAGCTCACCGGGCGCGGCGACACCCTCAACCGGCCCGTGGTCACCGTCCGGTTCTTCTCCCCCGCCCCGGGTGTCGTCGGCGTGACCATCGGCCACCACAGCGGCGGTCTGCCCCGCGAGCCCCACTTCGGGCTGGCCACCGACGACGAGCATCCGGTGACCGTCGACATCACCGGGATCAGCGCGTCGCTGACCACCGGCGAGTTGACCGCCCGGGTCGCGCTCATCGACGGGTGGCGGGTCGACTTCCTGCACGGCGACCGGCTGGTCACCGCGTCCACCGGGCGCAGCGTCGGCGTCGTCACCGACGGCGAGGGCCGCCGGCACGTGCACGAACGGCTCGCCCTCGGCGTCGGCGAGACGGTGTACGGGCTGGGCGAGCGGTTCGGCCCGTTCGTGAAGAACGGCCAGACCGTGGACATCTGGAACGCCGACGGGGGCACCGCCAGCGAGCAGGCGTACAAGAACGTGCCTTTCTACCTCAGCAGCGCCGGCTACGGGGTGTTCGTGGACCACCCGGAGCACGTGTCGTTCGAGGTCGGCTCGGAGGTCGTCACGCAGGCCCAGTTCAGCGTCGAGGGGCAGTCGCTCACCTACTACGTCATCGACGGGCCCACCCCGAAGGACGTGCTGCGCCGCTACACCGCGCTGACCGGCCGTCCGGCCCGGGTCCCCGCCTGGTCATACGGGCTGTGGCTGTCCACGTCGTTCACCACCTCGTACGACGAGAAGACGGTGACGGAGTTCGTCGACGGGATGGCCGAGCGGGACCTGCCGCTGTCGGTGTTCCACTTCGACTGCTTCTGGATGCGCCAGTTCCACTGGGTCGACTTCGTCTGGGACCCGGCGACCTTCCCGGACCCAGAGGGGATGCTGCGCCGGCTGCACGAGCGTGACCTGAAGGTGTGCGTCTGGATCAACCCGTACATCGCGCAGCGTTCGTACCTGTTCGAGGAGGGCCGGCAGGCCGGCTACCTGGTGCGCAACCCGGACGGGTCGGTCTGGCAGTGGGACAAGTGGCAGGCCGGCATGGCGCTGGTCGACTTCACCAACCCGGACGCGGTCCGCTGGTTCACCGGAAAGCTCAAGGTGCTGCTGGACATGGGCGTCGACTGCTTCAAGACGGACTTCGGTGAGCGCATCCCGACCGAGGTGGTGTGGCACGACGGCTCGGACCCGCAGCGGATGCACAACTACTACTCGTACCTCTACAACAAGGCGGTCTTCGAGCTACTGGAGGCCGAGCGTGGGGAGGGTGAGGCGGTGCTGTTCGCCCGCTCGGCCACCACCGGGGGGCAGCAGTTCCCGGTGCACTGGGGCGGCGACTGCGAGTCGACGTTCGTGGCGATGGCCGAGTCGCTGCGCGGCGGGCTGTCCCTGGCGGCGTCCGGCTTCGGCTACTGGAGCCACGACATCGGCGGCTTCGAGGGCACCCCCGACCCGGCCGTGTTCAAGCGGTGGATCGCCTTCGGGCTGCTGTCCTCGCACTCCCGGCTGCACGGTTCCGGCTCGTACCGGGTGCCGTGGGCGTACGACGAGGAGGCCGTCGACGTGCTGCGGCACTTCACCCGGCTCAAGCTCAGCCTGATGCCGTACCTGGCGGCCGCCGCACAGGAGGCGCACCGCGACGGCATCCCGATGATGCGGCCGATGATCCTGGAGTTCCCGGACGACCCGACCGCCGCGCACCTGGACCGGCAGTACATGCTCGGCTCCGACGTGCTGGTCGCGCCCGTGCTCAGCGCCGACGGGGAGGTCACCTTCTACGTGCCCGCCGGCACCTGGACGCACCTGGTGACCGGCGCGCAGCTCACCGGGCCGGCGTGGGTCACCGAGAAGCACGAGTTCGACAGCGTGCCGGTGCTCGCCCGGCCGGGTGCGATCATCCCGTTCGGGGCGCGCTCGGACCGGCCCGACTACGACTGGGCCGACGGCGTGCAGCTGCGGCTCTACACACCGGCCGAGGGTCAACGCCAACGGGTACGCGTACCGGCGCCCGGGGGCGGGCCCGGCGCGGAGTTCGAGGTGAGCTTCCGCGACGGGGTGGCCACCGCCGAGCTGGTGGCGGGCGCCTCGTCGGCGTACCACTGCGTGGTGGCCGGCACGGAGGTGGCGGCGCGATGATGTCACGTACCTTCCCGGAGAGCTTCGTCTGGGGCTCGGCCACGGCGGCGTACCAGATCGAGGGCGCGGCCACCGAGGACGGGCGCGGGCCGTCCATCTGGGACACCTACAGCCACACCCCCGGCCGGACCTTCAACGGCGACACCGGCGACGTGGCGGCCGACCACTACCACCGCTGGCAGCAGGACCTGGACCACATCGCCGAGCTGGGCCTGGGCGCGTACCGGTTCTCCATCTCGTGGCCGCGCGTGCAGCCGGGTGGCTCTGGCCGCTTCAACCAGGCCGGCCTGGACTTCTACTCCCGGCTGGTGGACGGGCTGCTGGAGCGCGGGGTTCGCCCGGTCGCCACGATGTACCACTGGGACCTGCCGCAGGAGCTGGAGGACGCCGGCGGATGGCCGGTGCGGGAGACCGCGCTGCGCTTCGAGGAGTACGCCGCCGGCGTCGTCGCCGCGCTCGGCGACCGGGTGCACACCTGGACCACGCTGAACGAGCCGTGGTGCTCGGCGTACCTGGGCTACGCCTCCGGCGTGCACGCGCCGGGGCGTAGCGAACCGGCGGCGGCGCTGGCCGCGGTGCACCACCTCAACCTGGCGCACGGCCTGGCCGGGCGGGTGGTCCGCGAGCTGGCGCCGGCGGCCGAGCTCTCGGTGACGCTGAACCTGCACGTGATCCGGCCGGAGTCGGACTCGCCGGCGGACGCCGACGCGGTGCGGCGCATCGACGCGCTGGCCAACCGGTCGTTCCTCGGGCCGATGCTCGGCGGGGCGTACCCGGCGGACCTGCTGGCCGACACGGCGAGCGTCACCGACTGGTCGTTCGTCCGCGACGGCGACGAGAAGGTGGCCGCCGTCCCGTTGGACATGCTCGGCGTCAACTACTACTCCAGCACCCTGGTCCGGGCCTGGGACGGGCACTCGGCCCGCTCGGACGCCGACGGTCACGGCGCTTCGGCGCACTCACCGTGGGTCGGCGCCGACGACGTCGACTTCCTGCCTCAGCCCGGCCCGTACACGGCGATGGGCTGGAACATCGACCCCGCCGCGCTGACCGGGCTGCTGCTGCGGCTGCGCCACGAGTACCCCGGTCAGCCCTTGATGATCACCGAGAACGGCGCGGCGTTCGACGACGTCGTGTCGGCCGACGGCACGGTGCACGACGAGCGGCGCGTCGACTACCTGCGCCGGCACATCGCCGCCGTGGCCGATGCCCGCGAGCAGGGCGCGGACGTCCGGGGCTACTTCGTCTGGTCGCTGCTGGACAACTTCGAGTGGGGCTACGGCTACGACCGGCGGTTCGGGGTCATCCGGGTCGACTACGACACCCAGGAGCGCACCTGGAAGGACAGCGCGCACTGGTACCGGCGTCTGGTCGAGACCGGGACGCCGGACCAGCCGGCGGACTGACCACGGCCGAGGTGTCACTATCCGTGGGTATGACGTCATGGCGCCACGGTGGTCCCGCCTGCAGACTGGGACCATGGCCGAGCCCGTCACCGTCGTCGCCTTTCCGGGCGTGCAGTCCCTCGATGTCACCGGTCCGTGGGAGGTCCTGGCGGGGGCGAATCAGCACCGGGCGGCACGCGGAGGGCGTCCCGCGTACGACCTGAGGCTGGTGGGTGCGGAGGCCGAGGTGGCGTCCGAGAGCGGCCTCGTCCTGGCGGCCGACGCGCTCGGAGAACCGGTCCGGGCCGGCACCCTCGTCGTGCCCGGTGGCCGCACGGCGGCGGCCGAGGATGCGCACGCCGATCTCGTCGCCTGGTTGGCAGCATGCCGCCCCACGCGGTTGTTGTCCGTCTGCTCCGGGGCGTTCCTGTGCGCGCGGGCCGGGTTGCTCAGTGGTCGCAGGGTGGCCACCCACTGGTCCGTGTCCCGGGACCTCGGTCGGCGGTTTCCCGACGTCACCGTCGACCACGACGCCCTCTACGTGCACGACGGCCCGGTGTGGACCTCCGGTGGGGTCACATCAGGAATCGACCTGGCACTGGCCGTCGTGGCCGCCGATCATGGAGCACGAGTCGCCCAGGAAATCGCCCGCTGGCTCGTGATGTTTCTGCACCGCCCCGGACACCAGGCTCAGTTCTCCGGCCCGGTGTGGTTGGAACGCGCCACCGAGAAGCGGATAGCCGCCGCCCAACGGGCCATCGACGCCGATCCGGCCGCGACACACCGGGTCGACGACCTTGCCGCGCAGTTCGCCATGTCGCCCCGGCACTTCCAGCGCCTGTTCGCATGTGAGACGGGCCTCACCGTCGGTCGTTACCTCACCGAGCTTCGCCTGGAGACCGCCAAACGCCTGCTGGTGCAGTCCGACCTCGGCCTCGACACGGTGGCGGCCAAGGCGGGACTCGGATCCGCCGAGTCGCTCCGACGCGTGTTCGGTGAACGACTCGGCACGACCCCGGGCGCATTTCGCGCGCGCTTCTCGACCCTCTGACCGCGGACACCTTGCTCATCCCTCTCGACCGGAAGGACCTCCGATGACCCATGTCGTCATTCCGCTCTACGAGCGTTTCACCGCGTTGGACGTCATCGGCGTCTACCAGCCACTGGCCCTCACCCCGGGCATTGACGTGGTCCTGGTCGCCGAACGCCCCGGTCCCGTCCGGGACGACTGCGGGATGGTCTCCCTCGTGGCCGAGTCCGCGCTTGACGACGTCGAAGCGACCGACGTTCTCATCGTCCCGGGCGGGCCGGGGACCATTCCGGCTCTCACCGGGCCCCTGCCGGCCTGGATCAGGCGGATCCACGACACGACGACGTGGACGACGTCCGTGTGCTCCGGCTCGATCCTCCTGGGGGCCGCCGGCCTGCTGCGGGGACGACGGAGCACCAGCCACTACCTCGCGGCGCAGGAGCTGATCCGCTTCGGCGCCGAACCGGCAGACCAGCGGATCGTCGAGGAACCGGACGCACACATCATCACGGCCGCCGGAGTGTCCAGCGGCATCGACATGGGGCTGAGACTCGTCGAACTCCTCACCGACCGGACGACCGCGGAGGCCGTCCAGCTCTGGATGGAGTACGACCCACAACCGCCGTTCGACAGCGGCCACCCCTCCCGCGCGACCCCCGAGGTGGTCGCACGGGCGGCGGCGTACGACAGCGCGGCCAGAGTGGCGCGGTGACCTGCCGGTCACCGACCCCCTAGACCCCGACCCGCTGCGGCGGGACGGTCAGGCCGTAGAGCGCCATCAGCTCCGGGGTGTCGACCCGGCTGCCGTCGGCCACCGAGTCGCAGCCGATGTCGACGATCTGGTCCTTGTGCGCCAGCAGGTACGGTCGGGCGCCCACGTCGGCGCTGGCCAGCGTGGCGATGCCGGGCCAGTGCCGGCGACCGAAGAGCATCGGGTAGCCGCGCAGCCCGTCGTAGGTGGCGCAGACCAGCACGTCCGGGTACGGCAGTGCGGCCACTCGCCGGACAGCGGCGGCGGTCAGGCCCGGCATGTCGACCGGGACCACCACCACTGCCTCGATTCCCTCGTCCTCCATGGCGGCCAGGCCGGCGCGGATGGACGAGCCGACCCCGGTGCCCCACGCTTTGTTGATGACCACCGTGGCCCTGCCCAGGTCGGCGGTTTCCCGGACCTGGTCGGCGGCGGCACCCAGTACGACCACGATCTGCTCGCAGCCCGCCTCGGTCATCGTGTCGATCATCTGGTTGACCAGGGGCTTCTCCCCCTGGTGCAGCAGCGCCTCGGGACCACCGATGCGGCGCCCCCCGCCCGCGGCGATGATCATTCCTGCGATCCGGTTCAGCTGGGCCCCCTCCACCGTGGAGCGGACCGGGCACGGCGGCACCCGGTCCGTCCCGTCCTACGGACACCGGATGCAACGAGTGCGGCAGGCCTCGGGTAGCGGGGCAAATAGGAAAATCGTCCGCTATGCCGCGTCGGCGTAGCAGTCGACGATGGACAGATCCAGCGGAAATCGCACCGGAGTGTCGCCGAACAGCAGCGCGGTGGCCCGCTCACCGCTGCGACCGACCGCCTCCGCCACCGCCTCGGCCTGTGCCGCCGGACAGTGCACGACCACCTCGTCGTGCTGAAAGAAGACCAACTCGGCGTCGGTGCCGGCCAGCTCGGTGCGCAGCGTGGCCAGCAGCGTCGAGGCCCACTCCGCGGCGGTGGCCTGGATGACGAAGTTGCGGGTGAAGCGCCCCCGCGACCGGGCGGCGCGGGCCCGGGGACTCTGCGGGTCGGCCACGCCATCGGGGTCGGTCGCCCCGTCCGGGTCGCCGAACCCGGCCGAGCCGGGCGGGCAGGTGCGCCCCAGCCACGAGCGCACCAGCCCGCCCGCCTCACCCGTGCGCGCCGCCGCCTCGACGTAGCCGAACGCCGTCGGGTAGCTGCGCTTCAGCACCGCCAGCGCGGGCACCGCCGCCCCGCCGGTCTGCCCGTACATCGCACCGAGCAGGGCCACCTTGGCCCGGGCCCGATCACCGGCGAAGGCGTCCCGGGCGAGGGCGGCGTACAGGTCACCGGCCCCACCCGCCGCCGCCAATCGGACGTCACCGGACACCGCCGCCAGCACCCGGGGCTCCAACTGGCCGGCGTCGGCCACCACCAACCGCCGGCCCGGGTCGGCCACCACCGCCCGGCGGATCACCTTCGGGATCTGCAACGCGCCACCGCCCCGGGTGGCCCAGCGGCCCGAGACCACCCCGCCCGGGACGTACTCCGACTGGAACCGCCCGTCGCGAACCCACTGCTCGCGCCAGGACCAGCCGTGCGCCGTCCAGATCCGGTAGAGCTCCTTGTATTCCAGCACCAGCGGCACCGCCGGATGGTCCACCCCGCGCAGCACCCAGGCCCGGGTGTTGGGCAGCTCCACCCCAACCCGGGCGAACGCCTTCAGCAGCTCCGCCGGGGAGTCGGCGTGCAGCTGGCGGACGCCGAACGCGTCGGCGATCCGGGCGGCCAGCTCGGCCAGCCGGCGCGGCGGGCCGCCGACTGGTGACGGCTCACCGAGCAGCTCGGCGAGGATCGCGTCGTGCACCTCGGCCCGCCACGGCAGCCCGACGACACCCATCTCCACCGCGATCAGCGCGCCGGCCGACTCGGCGGCCACCAGCAGCCGGAACCGACCCGGATGCTCGGTGACGGCGACCCGGGCGACCTGGTCGGCGTACACCCGGGTCAGGGCGTCGACCCCCGGGCCCGGCGGGCCGGGCAGCGCGTCGAAGAGCGCCCCCTGCCCGTGCCCCGGCGGCGCGACCGGGCGCGGCGGCGGGTCGGGTGGCACCGGCGCACCGCTGAGCCGGGCCCAGGCGGCGGCGAACGAACGCGGCTCACCCCAGCGGCCGGCGTGGCCGAGCAGCAGAGCCTCGGTCAGCTCCACGTCATGGCAACGCTCGACGCGCACCCCGGCCCGCAGCAACGCCGGATAGACCGCGCCGGCGGTCGGCCAGACCCAGCGCGGACGCTCGGCGGCCTCCCGCGCCGCCACCGCCGCGGCCAGGTCGGTGACGACCTCGGTCGGACCGGTGGGGTGGCCGGCGGCGTCCAGCGGGCGCAGCTCTCCCCCACCCCGCTCATCCGCCACCACCGCCACCAGCACAGATGCGATTCTGCCTCGCCCCTGTGACAGGAATGGAAAGGTGCCCTTCCTTACATCTCGGCGCGTGCCGGCAAACGGGTCGATGGGTCGTGAAAGGGCTCGGTAGCGTGGCCGGGTGCCCCCGCAGATTCCGCATTCCGATCCTGGCACTCCGGACACCGGGGGTCCGATGCGGTACCTCTGGTGGCTGGTCCGCCGCCAGCCCTGGCGGGTGCTGCGCGGCAGCCTGCTCGGGACGGCCTGGATGATCGGGCTGTCGGTCCGGCCCTACCTGATCGCCCGCGCCGTCGACGACGGGCTGCGCGCGGGCGACACCCAGGCCCTGGCGTTCTGGGTGGCGGCGATCCTCGTCGCGGGTGCGGGGCTGTCGTACCTGGGCATCATGCGGCACCGCACCATGACCTTCATCCGGGAGGACGCCAAGGCCCGCTCGGCCGCCGTCGTACTGCGGCAGCTGTCCCGGATCGGCGCGGTGCTGCCGCGCCGGGTCGCCGCCGGCGAGGTGGCCACCATCGGCGGCTCCGACATCGACTGGTCGGCGCAGGTGCTCACGCTGACCGGGCCGGGGGTCGGCGCGATCGTCGCGTACGCGGTCATCGCCGTGGTGCTCTGGTCGATCTCCCCGGTGCTCGCGCTCTGCATCCTGGTGGGAGTGCCCGCCGTCGGGCTGGTCGTCGGTCCGCTGCTACGCCGCCTGGAGCGGGCCGAATCGGTCTACCGGAAGCAGCAGGGCGCGCTCACCGCCCGATCCGGCGACATCGTGGCCGGGCTACGGGTGCTCGCCGGGGTGGGCGGTCGGGACCTGTTCGCCCGCCGGTACGCGGCCAGATCCCGCGACCTGCTCGCCGAGGGCTACCGGGTCGGCGCGGTCAACAGCTGGATCGACGCGGCGACCGTCGCCATCCCCGGGTTGTTCCTGGCGGCGGTGGTGTGGCTGACGGCCCGGATGGCGGTGGCCGGTGATGTCACGATCGGTGAGCTGGTCGCCATCTACGGCTACGTGGCGACCCTGATCGTGCCGGTCTGGTTCCTGCTCGAAGGCAGCCACCAACTGATCCGCGGGCGGGTCGCCGCCCGGCGGATCGTCGCCCTGCTCAAGCTGACCCCGGACGACGTCGGCGGCCCGCGCAGCGCACCGGATCGGCGGGGTGGCGTTCCGGATCGACGCCGCCGGGACGTCGTCTCCGCGCCGGAGCACCCCGCGGACCTGCACGACCCGGTGACCGGGCTGACCGTTCCCGTCGGCCGGCTGACCGGCGTGGCCGCCGACGATCCTTCGGCGGCGCTGGCCCTGGCCGACCGGCTCGGCCGGTACGTGGCCAGCGAATCCACCTGGGGCGGCGTGCCGCTGACCGGGATCGCCCTGGACGAGATCCGCGCGCGCATCGTGGTCGCTGATCACGACTCGTACCTGTTCCCCGGCACGCTGCGGGAGGTCCTGCTCTCCCGAACCGAGTCCGACGACGACCGGCTGAACGACGACGACCGGCTGAGGGTCGACGACGGTCGGATCAGCGCGGCTCTGCGGGCCGCGTCGGCCGAGGACATCGTCGATGCGCTGCCGGCCGGGCTGGACACCGTGATCGACGCCCGGGCCCGGACGCTCTCCGGCGGCCAGCGCCAACGGGTACGCCTGGCCCGGGCGCTGCTCGCCGAGCCGGAGGTGCTGATCCTCGTCGACCCCACGTCGGCCGTGGACGCGCACACCGAGGCGCGGATCGCCGAACGGCTACGTGCCGCGCGAGCCGGCCGCACGACGGTCGTGCTCGCCACCTCGCCGCTGCTGCTCAGCCGGACCGACCTCGTCGCTCACCTGCGTGCGGGCCGGATCGTCGCCACCGGCACCCACACCGACCTGCTCCACCAGGACCCCGGCTACCGGCACCTGGTGGCCCGGGACAGCGCCGATCCCGACGTGGACCGACCCGCCGACGTCGAGGGGGCCTATCCGTGAGCCGACTGCCGGTGGCGGACCGCAGGACGGTACGCCGGGCGCTGCGGGACCTGATCGGCCGGCACCGGCGCTCGGTCGGCGTCGTGCTGGCGCTGCACGGCGCCGCCGCGGTCGCCGGGCTGGCCCCGCCGTGGCTGCTGGGCACCATCGTCGACCGGGTCAGCGCGGGTGCGAGCGTGACCACGGTGGATCGCCTGGCCCTGGCGATCGGCGGGTGCGTCCTGGTGAGCGCGCTGCTCTCCCGGTACGCGCAGTACGCCGGCCACCGGTTCGGGGAGCGGGCCGTCGCCGAGTTGCGCGAGGAGTTCGTCGACAGGACGCTCGGGCTGCCCGTCTCGGTCGTCGAGCGGGCAGGTTCCGGGGACCTGGCGACCCGCAGTTCCGTCGACGTGTCGACGGTCGGCACCACGGTCCGGGACGTGGTGCCCACCATGGTCATCGCCTCGGTGCAGCTGACGCTGCTGTTCGGGGCGGTCTTCCTGCTGCACCCGCTGCTCGGGCTGGCGGCGCTGGCCGGGCTGCCGTCGATCTGGGCGGTGACCCGCTGGTACCTCCGGCGGGCCAGCTCCGCGTACCTCACCGAGGGCGCGGCGGCCGCGGAGCTGACCGAGACGCTGACCACCACCGCCGAGGGCGCCCGCACGGTCGAGGCGCTGCGGCTGGCCGACGACCGTATCCGGCACGGCACCACCCGCATCACCCGGCTGTGGCGGGCCCGGCGGGCGACCCTCGCGCTGCGTACGGTGTTCTTCAGCGTGGTGGAGGCCAGCTATCCGCTGCCGATCGCCATGGTCCTGCTCGTCGGCGGGTATCTGCTCGCCGAGGAGATGGTGTCGCTCGGCGCGGTGGTCGCCGCCGCGCTCTATCTTCAGCAGGCGATCGATCCGCTGGACCGGCTGCTGCAGTGGACCGAGCAGGCGCAGCGCGGCTTCGCGTCGTTCGCCCGGGTGCTCGGCGTCGGCCTGGTCCCACCGGAGCCGCCCGGCACGGTCGCCACGTCACGGGGAGAGCGACTCGTCGTGCGCGAGGCGCGGTTCTCGTACGGCGGGGGGCGCGACGTGCTGCACGGCATCGACCTGGAGGTGCGGCCCGGGGAGCGGCTGGCCGTCGTCGGCCCGTCGGGGGCCGGCAAGTCCACCCTGGCCCGGCTGCTCGCCGGGATCGACGCGCCGCGCCGCGGCGTCGTCAGCATCGGTGGCTGCCCGGTGACCGACCTCGACCCGGCCGAGCGTCGTCGCCGGATCGCCCTGGTCACCCAGGAACACCACGTCTTCATCGGCTCGCTACGCGACAACCTCGCCTTCGCCGCCCCGGACGCCTCCGACGAGCAGATGCGCGCCGCGCTGGTCACGGTGGGCGCCGACTGGCACGCCGACCTGCCCGACGGCCTGGACACCGCGCTCGGGGACGGGGCCCGGCAGCTCGGCGCCGCCGAGGCGCAGCAACTGGCGCTGGCCCGGTTGGTGCTCGCCGACCCGCACACGCTGATCCTGGACGAGGCGACCGCCGCGCTCGACCCGACGACCGCCCGGCGTACCGAGCGGGCGCTGGCCGCCTTGCTCGTCGGGCGGACCGTCATCGCCATCGCGCACCGGCTCAACACCGCGCACGACGCCGACCGGGTCGCCGTCCTGGCCGACGGCCGGATCACCGAGATCGGCAGCCACGACGAGCTGGTGGCGGCCGACGGGGCGTACGCCGCGCTGTGGCACTCCTGGCACGCCCACGCCGACGACCACCCGAGGTGAAAGGAAGGGCACCTTTTTAACGCCTCCGGTAGAGGAAGGGCCCCCTATTAACAAACCCCCGCAGCACGCGCAGGCGCTGGAGTCGGCACCGGCCGAGGAGGTGTTGTTAATAGGGGGCCCTTCCTATGCACCAGGCGTTAAGAAGGTGCCCTTCCTTACTTCACGGCGCCGGAGGTGAGGCCGGCCTGGATCTGACGCTGAAAGATCGCGTACACGATGATCATCGGGAGGATCGCGATGGTCAGCGCGGCGAACAACCCGGACCAGTCCGCCTCGTAGCCGGCGTTGACCGAGATGTCCGCGATGCCCTGGGTGAGCACCCACTTGTCCTTCGCGTTCGAGAGCAGCACCAGGGGAAGTTGGTACTGCGCCCACTGACCGATGATGTTGAAGATCGCCACGCTGATCAGACCCGGCTTCGCCATCGGCATCATGACCTGGAAGAACAGCCGGGTGTGCCCGCAGCCGTCGATCAGCCCCGCCTCCGCCACCGACGACGGCAGCGTCTTGAAGAACGCGGCCAGGAAGAAGATCGTGAACGGCAGCGAGTACGCGATGTAGACCAGCACCACCCCGGTGTGGGTGTCCAGCAGGCCCAGGTTCTTCACCACGAAGAAGAGCGGCACCAGGGCCAGGAAGACCGGGAAGGCCAACCCGGAGACGAAGAGGTAGTAGATCGCCCGGTTGCCCCAGAACTTGTACCGGGCCAGCACGTACGCCGCCATCGAGCCCAGCAGCATGGTGCCGAAGGTGCTGCACGTGACCACAATGACGCTGTTGAGGAAGTACCGGCCGACGTGCGCCTTGGTCCAGGCCCGGCCGAAGTTCTCCCAGCGCAGTTCCGCCGGGAGCGTCCACGGGCTGCTGAAGATCTCGGTCGTGTTCTTGAACGCGGCGAGGAACGTCCAGAGGATCGGCACGATCACGATCACCGCCCACACGGCGAGCGCGATGTGCCCCAGGCCGGCGAAGAGCCGTGCCTCCGAGCGGGGGCCCTTCGACCCTCGTCCACCGGGGGCGCCCGGGTCGCCGGTCTTCGGCGGTAGCGCCGCCGGCGTCGGCGGCAGCGTCGACTGCGGGTTCATCAGTACTCCACGCTTTCCCGCTTGGTGAGCCGCAGCGTCAGCGCCGCGAACGTGAGGGTCAGGAAGAAGAGCGCCACACCCATCGCGGAGGCGTAGCCGTATTTCGAGTAGACGAACGCGTTGCGGTAGATCTCCATGGCCAGCACCGTGGTGGCGCCGTCCGGGCCGCCACCGTCCACGGAGAGCACCGCGACGATGGCGAACGCGTCGAACGCCGCGATGCCCAGGTAGACCCAGGCGACCTGGAGGGTGTCCCAGAGCAGCGGCAGGGTGACCCGGAAGAACAGGGTCACCTTGGTCGCCCCGTCCATCTCGGCGGCCTCGTAGATCTCACCCGGGATGGAGGCCATCCCGGCCGAGAAGAGCACCACGTAGAAGCCGACCGCCTGCCAGACCAGCACCCCGATGATCGACCAGAGGGCCAGGTTCGGCCGGACCAGGAAGAGCACCGGATCGAAGCCGAGCTTCATCAGTACGCCGTTGATCAGGCCGGACTCGTTGGGCCGGTAGACCATCTGGAACAGCACCGCGATGATGGCCACCGCCAGGACCTGGGGGAAGAAGAACACCACCCGGTAGAACTTCGCCCCCCAGACCCCCTGGCGTTGCCCACCGCTGCTCTTCCCGCCCACGTTGAGCAGGAACGAGAAGAACAGCGCGATGGCAATGGTGATCAGCGGCAGGGCAAGCAGCAGTACGCCGTGGTGCTGGACCGCCTTCCAGAAGCTGCCGTCGTCGAGCAGCCTCCGGTAGTTGTCGAAGCCCACCCACTGCGGGGCGGAGAGCCCCCTCCAGTTGGTCATCGAGATCTGGAACGCCTGCGCGTACGGCGCGATGACGAAGACCACGTACAGCGTGACCGGGGCGAACAGGAACCCGATCACGAACGGATACTTGCCGTGCCGCATGACCCCTACGCTCCGATCAGCGCTTGAACTTGGTGACGGAGCTGTCCTTCTTGATCGCGTCGGCGCGCTTCTGGATCCGCTCCACGAAGGCGTCCGCCTTGATCCGGCCGAACATCAGCTCGTTGGTGGCGGTACGCGCCTCCGTGTCGAGCTCCTTGTACCAGCCGTCGAAGTACAGGTTGAACACATCCTGGCCGGCCGCCTTGAGCGCGGCCTGCGAGCTGGCCACACCGGGCGGGAAGGCGAAGCCCTCCGAGCCGGCGGTGACCACGGTCGGGGCCTTGACCACCTCGGTGAAGCCCTTCGCGCCCTCCGTGGACAGCATCCGCCGCATGTACTCCAGGCCGCCCTTGGGGTTCTTGCTCTTCGCCGAGACGAAGTAGCCCTCACCCGCGGTGGCCCGCAGCGCCGTGGCCGGCAGCCTGTCCGAGGCGGACATGCTCGGCACCGGCATGAGCTGGTACTCGAAGCCGGCCGGCGTGTCCTTCTTCTGCTCGCCTTCCAGCCAGTCACCGCTGGGGTACATGGCCACCTTGTACTGGTTCTGCCGCAGCTGCACGTCGGTGTGCTTGAGCCCCTCGAAGCTCTTGTCGCTGAACTTCGCCCCGACCTCGGCCCACGCGGTGGCAGCCTGCTTGACCGCGTCCTGCTGCCAGGCGCCGTCCTCCAGGTTGTCGATGTTCTTCAGCACGTCCGTGCCGCCGATCTTGGCGGCGTGGGTGAGGATCACGTTCCACTGGTAGTAGGCCGCGTTCGCCCCGGCGTAGCCGTACGGCGTGATGCCCTTGGCCTTGATGGCCGTGAGCAGGGTCATGAACTCGTCCCAGTTCTTCGCCGGCGCCCAGCCGTTGTCCTTGAACAGCTTGCCGGAGTACCAGATGCCGAAGACGGTGGAGACGTAGTACAGGACGAACGGCTTGCCGTTGAACGAGCCCGCCTCGATGGTGCCGGGCACCACGGTGTCGCGGACCTTCTTGGCCGGGTCGTCGACCGACGGCGCGTCCCACAGCTCGGTGAGGTCCTGCAGCTGACCGTCGGCGACCAGCGCGCCGAAGTCCATCAGCTTCTCGCCCGAGTTGTTCACGAACTCCGGCGGGTTGCCGGAGGCGAAACGCGGCTGGAGCACGGTGGAGACGGCCTGGGTGGCCTGGTGCTTGACCTCCGCCTTGGGGAACGCCTTCTTGTAGAGCGGCTCGTGCACGTCGGTGGCGTACTTCTCGCCGTAGCCGCCGTTGAAGATGACCACCTCGATCGGGGCGTCCTCCTTGACACCCAGCGGGTTGGTCGCGCTCTTGGTGCCGCCGGAGACCTGCTCGTTCTTCTCGTCGCCACCGCTGGTGGCGCAGGCGCTGAGCAGGCCGATGGCCGGAGTGGCGAGCATGCCCACGGCGGCGGCGCGGCGCAGCACCGTACGGCGGTCAAGCTCGGCCGGGTGCTCGGGGGTAATCGACATCGTCGTCTCTCCTTGTGGAATTCGGGTCAGGCCGTGCGCCGGAGACGCCCGGCGTACCGCGACTCGAGGGCGATGTTGTGCTCGTCCCCGCCGGGGACGTTGGCCGAGAGGTAGATAGGGGGCACCTCTCCGGCCTGATGGAACCGTCGGACGACCTCCGCGGTCAGCAGCTGCGCCAGCAGCGCAGTGGTGACCGAGGAGACCGCACAGACCGCGCCGCCGCCCTCGAGCGGCAGCAGTGCATCGCCGTACGGCGCGCCATTGTCCAGCACGACGTCGGCGAGGTCGGCGAGCCGTCGACCGGACGGGTGCCGCGGGGCCACCCGTGCGGTGTGCTCGACCGAGGTGACCGCGATCAACGGGTGACCGCGCTCGGTGACCAGCGCCGCCAGCTCGACCACCGAGCCGTTGATGCCGGATTGGGACGCCACCACGAACACGTCGCGCGGCTGAGGCGCCGCGAGCGCGTAGATCTGGTGGGCGATTGAGGGGTCGCGTTCCAGCTTCGGGTCGGCGAGCACATCCGGCGGGGCGTCGCCGTGCACCACCAGGTCACGCACCGAGAGCCGGTTGGTGGGAACCAACCCGCCGGCCCGGGCGACCAGTTCGGCGGCGAACGCCTCGGAGTGCCCGGCGCCGAACGCCTGGAGCACACCGCCGGCGCGCAGGCTCTCGGCGATCAGGTCGGCGGCCCGGGTGATGCCGTCGGCCTCGGTGTCGAGCAGCCGGTCGAGCACCGGGCGGACTGCGTCCGCGTACCCCTGGGCGCTGATCATGCGAGGGCTCCCTTCGCGGCCTTGTGCCCGTCGACGGCCTGCGCGGTACGCCGGAAGGCCGCATGCGCGCGGTCGTGGGTGCGCTGGGCGACGGCGATGTAGAGCAGGTCGAGCACCACCAGCTGGGGGTGGCGGGCGGAGAGCGCGTCCGGCCGGAAGGTGGTCGCCTGGCTGGCGGTGAGCAGCACGATGTCGGCAAGCTCGGCCAGCGGTGAGCGGGGGAAGCCGGTGAGGGCGATCGTGGTGGCGCCCCGACTGCCCGCCTCGGCGAGCATCTCGATCGTCTCCCGAGTCTGGCCGGTGTGCGAGATGCCCAGCGCCACGTCTCCGGTGCGCAGCAGCGCGGCGCTGGCCAGCCCCTCGTGCACGTCGTTCCAGGCCCACGCGGCCACCCCGATGCGGTGCAGGCTGAACTGCATTTCCTCGCCAACCAGGGCGCTGCCGCTGGCGCCGAAGATGTTCACCCTGCTGGCGCCGGCGATTGCCACCGCGGCCCGCTCCACCTCGGAGAGGTCGAGCAGCGCGGCGGTGTCGTGCATGGCCCGGGTGTCGGCGGCCATGATCTGGTCGAGCACCCGGGCCAGCGGGTCGCTCGGCTGGATTTCCCGTCCGATGTCGATGGTCCACCCGGCCGAACGGGCCCGACCTGTCTCGGAGGCGATGCCCAGCCGCAGGTCGGCGTACCCCTCGAAGCCCATCGCCCGGCAGAAACGGGTGATGGTCGCCGGTGACGTGCCGCTACGCTCGGCCAACTCGACTATGGTGGATCGGGCGGCCGCCTCCGGGTCGCTCAGCACGTGCTCGGCGACCCGGCGCAGCGCGCCGGTCAGCTCACCGAGCCCGTTGCGGACCCGGGCCAGCACCCCGTCGGAGGCGGACCCGAGCGCGCCTCGCCGGTCGAACGCGTCGGCGTCGACCACCGCGGTCCCCGCGGAGGTGTCCACCTCGTGATCAACCATGCGACGCCTGGCCTTTCCAAAAAGATTGTTAACTGTTAGTGGTAAAAGTTCTTACTGAACGCCCCTCCGTGTCAAGACTGTGGGCGAAGTTTTCAAACTGTTACCTGGCGCACAGCCCGCCGCGCCGGCCAGATCTTGCCCCGCACGACGGCGCCGACCAGCATGAACGGGGCCCAACGTCGCGCAGCGCAAGGAGGCCGTGCCGATGTCCGACACCGTCGTGGTCGGTCTCGACGTCGGCGGTACGTCCACCCGGGCGACCGCTCTGACCCTCACCGGCGAACGCCTCGGCACCGGCCGAGCCGGCGGTGGCAACCCCACCAGCCACGGCGCCGAACAGGCCGCCACGGAGCTGCTGAAGGCCCTGCGCGGTGCGCTCGCCGACGTCGACCCGACCCGGGTGACGGCCGGCACCATCGGGCTGGCCGGGGCGGCCCGGCTGCTCGCGGACCCGGCCGGCCGCGCCGCCTTCGACCGGGCCTGGCAGGACGCCGGCCTGCGCTGCCCGTACGCGGTGCACGGCGACGCCCTGGTGGCCTACGCCTCCGGCACCGCCGCCCCGGATGGCACGGTGCTCATCGCCGGCACCGGGGCGATCACCGCTCAGGTCCGTGACCTGCGGCTGGACCGGGTCGCCGACGGACACGGCTGGCTGCTCGGCGACGCCGGGTCCGGCTTCTGGCTGGGCCGTGAGGCGGTCCGCCGGTTGCTCGCCGACCTGGACGCCGGCCGCGCCCCCGGCGCGCTGGCCACGGCGGTGCTCACCGACCTGCTGGGCAGCCCCGAGATCGCCGCCCGCCCTCGGGACACCGTGGACGCCACGATCCAGGCGGTGACCCGCCGACCCCCGATCGAGCTGGCCCGGCTGGCGCCGCTGGTCGTCACCGCCGCCGCCGACGGTGAACCGGTCGCCACCGCGCTGCTCACCGAGGCCGCCGCGCACCTGGTCGACAGCGTGGGCCGGATCCGCCCGGCCGGGGCGGTGACACCGTTCGTGCTCGGCGGTGGGCTGCTCACCGGGAACACCCCGCTGGCCGCCGCCGTCCGGGCCGAGGTCGGCCGGCACTGGCCGGACGCGCCGCTGCGCACCGCCGGCGACGGGGCCGCCGCCGCGGCCTGGCTCGCCGCCCGCGAGCTGCCCGAGGTGACCGATCCGACCACCCTGCACGCCCTCCTCTTCCCCACCCCCTGACCGCCCGACCCACACCCGCCCCGCGCCCCGCCCGCCGCGTTGGGTCAGAGCGGGCTCGATCGTGGAAATAGTCCCCACCTCGCGTCCGGAGGCCACTACATCCTGGATCGAGCACGATCAACGCGAGCCCCCGCCCCACGCCTGCCCGAGAGGCCCCGCGCGCCCGCCGCTCCACGGCGAAGAATCGGGGTGGGGACGCGGAGGTCTGCGCCAGCTGCGCGGCGATCGAGATCGGTCAGACGTGCGGCCCGGATCGGCGGGTCGGCTACTTGAGCTGACCCGCGGTCAGGCCGGTCTGCACCTGTCGCTGGAAGCCCACGTACACGGCGAGCACCGGCAGCACGGCGATGCTCAGCCCGGCGAAGAGCCGGGCGTAGTCGCCGGCGTATCCCTGGCTGACCGACAGCGCGAACAGCCCCTGGGCGAGCACCCACTTGGACTCGTCGCCCTGCATCAACACCTGCGGTAACAGGAACTGGTTCCAGTGGCTGAGGAAGTTGAAGATCGCCACACTGATCAGTCCCGGACGCGCCATCGGCAGCATCACCCGGAAGAACAGTCGGAAGTGACCGCAGCCGTCGACCATCGCGGCCTCGGCCACCGAGGTCGGCAGGGTCCGGAAGAACGCGGTCAGGAAGAACACCGTGAACGGCAGCGAGTAGGCCGCGTACACCAGGATCAACCCGATCCAGGTGCCGAAGAGGCCGGCGTTGCGGACCACGAAGAAGAGCGGCACCAGGGCGAGGAACACCGGGAACATCAGACCGCCGACGAACAGGTAGTAGACGAACTGCCGGCCGCGGAACTCGTACCGGGCGAAGACGTACGCGGCGGTGGCGCCCATCAGCATGGTGAGGCTGACCGAGCCGGCCACCACCACCAGGCTGTTGAAGAAGTACCGGCCGATGTGCGCGCCGGTCCAGGCCCGCGCCCAGTTGTCCAGGTTCAGCGCCCCGGGCAGCCCCCACGGGTCGGCCAGGATCTCGCCGTTGGTCTTGAACGAGCTGATGAACATCCACAGCAGCGGCAGCACGGTGAGCAGGCCCCAGAGCAGCAGGAAGCCGTGCGAGAAGACGTTGGCCACGCCGAGGTCCCGGCGGAGCGGGCGGTCCCGGCCGGCGGGGGGCGTCGACGCGGTGGCGGCGGGGGCGGGTCTGTCCACTGTGGTCACGAGTACTCGATCCGATCGCGCCGGCCGACCCGCAGCGACAGCACCGCCACCGAGAGGGTCAGGAAGAACATCACCACGCCGATGGCCGAGGCGTAGCCGAACTTGGTCTCACTGCCGAAGGCGGTGTCGTACATCCGTACGCCGATCACGTCGGTGGAGAAGTTCGGCCCGCCGTTGGTCATCAGCTGCACGAGGACGAACCCGTCCAGGGCGAAGATGGCCAGGTAGACCCAGGCCACCTGGACGGTGTCCCAGAGCAGCGGCAGGGTGACCCGGCGCAGCGTGGTGAACCGGGACGCGCCGTCGAGCAGCACCGCCTCGTAGATCTCCTTCGGCACGGCCGACATCGCCGCGCCGAACAGCACCACGTAGAAGCCGACGTTGCTCCACACCATCACCGCGAGGACGCACCAGAAGGCGGTCGCCGGGTCACCGAGCCAGGTCGGCGCGGGCAGGCCGAGCGCGTGCAGGGCACTGGTGAGCAGCCCCTGATTCGGGTGGTAGACCTCCTTCCAGAGCAGCGCGATGATCACCACGGAGAGCACCTGCGGGAAGAAGTACACCGTGCGGTAGAACGCGCCGCCACGTACACCGGTCACGCCGGCACGGCCCTTGCGCCCACCCATGGCGAGCATGGTGGCGAAGAAGATCCCGAGCACGATGGTCAGCACCGGCACCAGGGCCAGCAGGATCGCGTTGTTCTGCAACGCGTTCCAGACGTACCCGTCGCGCCACAGGGTCTTGAAGTTCGCCAGACCGACCGAGTTGGCGTCGGCCGAGTAGCCGAGCCAGTCGGTGGTGGAGATCTGGAACGCCTGCAGGTACGGCGACACGACGAAGACGATGTACAGCAGCACCGGCGGCACCAGGAAGGTGACGATCAGCGGCCACTTGCCATGTCTCACGATGAGGACCTACTTCCCGTGGTGCGGCCGGTGGGGGCGGTCCGCCCCCACCGGCCGGGGTGTCACGCAGCCCGCTTGAACTTCTTGATCGAGCTGTCCTGGGCGATCGAGTCGGCGCCCTTCTGGCACTGGTCGAGGAAGTCCGCCGGGCCGATCCGGCCACTGAAGAACTCGCCGCACGCGGCGTCGACGAGGTTGCGCTCCAGCTTGCGGTAGAAGTTGTTGTAGACCCAGTTGAAGCCGTTGGCGCCGGACGCGTCCAGTGCCTTGACCACGGTGCTCAGCCCGTACGGCAGCTCGACGCCCTCGCTGGCGCCGGCCACCACGGTGAGGCTGGCGACCTTCCGGGTGAAGTCCTGGGCGCCCTTCTTCGAGAGCATGGTCCGGAAGTACTCCAGGCCACCGGCGACGTTGCGGGCCTTGGCCGGCACCATGAACGGCTCGCCGGCGGTGCCCCGGATCGCCTCGAACGGCAGCTTGTCGCCGCTGCCCAGGCTCGGCGTCGGCGCGATGGTCATGTTGAACCCGGCCGGGGTGACGGCCTTCTGCTCGCTCTCCAGCCAGGAACCGCAGGAGATGAACGCGGCCTTGCCCTGGCACCAGGCGGTCTGCGACTGCTTGTGGTCCAGGCCGGGCGAGCCCTCCAGGATGTACTTGTCCTTGACGATCTGGTGCCAGGCGTCGGCCGCGGCCTTCATCGCGTCGGACTTCCAGGCGTTCGGCTCCAGGTTGTCGAGGGCGGTGGCCACCGACGGGCCGCCGAACTTGATCGCGGTGGAGATCAGCGGCCAGCTCATGTAGCGCGGGTGTATGCCGGCGTACGTCCAGGGGGCGATGCCGGCGGCCTTGATCTGCTTGCAGAGCGCGATGTGCTCGTCCCAGGTCTTGGCGTACTCCCACTTGCGTTCAGTGAACAGCTTGTTGGAGTACCAGATGCCGTACGCGGTGTAGGTGTAGTTCATCACCAGGAACTTGCCGTCGTACGAACCGATCTCGACCGCGCCGGGCAGCAGCGTGTCCTTGATCGTCTTGCCGGGGATGTCGAGGCTCGGGGCGGCGAGCAGCTCGCCCAGGTCGGCGAGGGCGTTCTGGCTCACCAGGCCGTTGAAGTCGATCTGACCCGTGCCGGAGTTGTTGACCACGTCCGGCGGGGTGCCGTCGACGAAGCGCGGCTGGAGGGTCTTGCTGATCTCCTGGGTGGAGGAGTGCTTGATCTGCGCCTTCGGGTACTTCTCGGTGTACATGGCCTCGTGGGCCTTCGCGTACTCCTCGCCGAACCCGCCGCCGAAGATCACCACCTCGAGCGGGGCGTCCTCCTTGACGCCGAGCGGGTTCTGCTCGGACTTGGTGCCCTTGTAGGCGGTGGCGTCGCTCTTGTCGTCGCCGCCGCCGGTGGCGCAGCCGGTCAGCAGGCCGGCGGCGGGGGTGGCCAGCAGCCCGGCGGCGGCGCTGCGCCGCAGGATGTCACGCCTGTTCATGATGTCTCCTCGGGTCGGGTCGGGCGGGCGCCGGTGATGGGGGGTGGCGTCCGTCGCGTCGAGGCGCAGGGGGATGTGTTGCTTGTCTTCATATGACACTGAGTCGTTGAAGAATTTCTACGGCAGCGACGCGCGGACTTCAACCCCCGGCTGCCGAACCGTTATCACCACCGGCCAGCACCGGGTCGCATAGCCTGAGGCGATGCGCCGCCTGCGCCAGCTCGCAGAGCGCACCCCGCCCGGCCGGGAGCGGTACGTCGACCTGCTCCGGGCGCTCGCCATCACCATGGTCGTTCTCGGGCACTGGGGCGTCACGGTGATCGAGCGGGACGCCGCCGGCCGGCCCACCGGGCACTCCGCGCTCGGCGAGCTGCCCTGGGCGTACCCGCTGACCTGGGTGGCCCAGGTGATGCCGGTCTTCTTCCTGGTCGGCGGCTACGCCAACGCGGCCTCGCTGACCCGGCTGCGGGCCCGGGACGGCGACGCCGCCGGCTGGTTGCTCGACCGCAGCGCCCGACTGGTGCGCCCCACCAGCGTGCTGGTGCTGGTGCTCAGCGCCGCGGCGGCGGTGGCCCGGCTGCTCGACGCCGACCCGACCCGGATCCGCGAGGTGGTCTGGTTCGCCACCATCCCGCTCTGGTTCCTGGTCGCCTACCTGGCGGTGGTCGCGCTCACCCCACCGATGTACGCGCTGCATCGCCGCTTCGGCCTGGCCGTCCCGCTCGTGCTGGTCGCCCTGGTCGGCGTCGGCGACCTGCTCCGAATGACCGGGCCGGAGCAGCAGGGGTACGGCAACTACCTGTTCGGCTGGCTGGCCGTACACCAGCTCGGCTTCGCCTGGCACGACACCCGCGCTGCCGGGCCGTCGGCACCCGACCGTCCGGGGGTACGCCGACGCCGGCTGCCCACGTCCCGCCGAGCCGGCGTGGTGTTCCTGGCCGTCGGGCTGGCCGCGCTGCTGCTGCTCACCGTGCTCGGCCCCTGGCCGGTGGCCATGCTGCACGTGCCCGGAGAGCGGCTGGACAACGCCGCGCCGCCCAGCCTCGCGTTGCTGGCCGTCGCCGCCACCCAGCTCGGCCTGGTCCTGCTGCTGCACGGCCCGGCGGAGCGCCTGCTGCGCCGCACCGGCCCGTGGCAGCTCGTGATCGGGGTCAACCTGGTGGTGCTGACCGTTTTCCTCTGGCACCTGACCGCCGCCGTCCTGCTGATCGGCCTGCTCGACGCGACCGGGACGCTGCCCACCCCGGCGGTCGGTTCGGCCGCCTGGTGGGCGTGGCGGGGGCCCTGGCTGCTGCTGCTCGCGGTGGTCCTGGCGGTCCTGGTCGCCATCTTCGGCCAGGTGGAGGCGCGCAGCGCCCGGCACCGCACCGGGCGCCGGGCCGGACGGGGCACCACCACCCGGACGGCGCTGACCGTGGCCGGCTACGCCGCTGTGGTGGCCGCGCTGCTGATCAACAGCGCGACCCCCGCGCGGGCACCGGAGCCGCTCGGCACACCCGTCCCGGCCCTGCTGGCGTACCTGGCCGGGGCGGGCGTGCTGCGGCTGCTCAGGTCTGGGTGGGGAACCCGAGGTTGACCCCACCGTGGCGTGGGTCCAGCCAGCGGCTGGTGACCACCTTGCCCCGGGTGAAGAAGCGCACCCCGTCCTCGCCGTGCGCGTGCAGGTCGCCGAAGAGCGAGGCCTTCCAGCCGCCGAACGAGTGGTACGCCATCGGCACCGGGATCGGCACGTTGATCCCGACCATGCCCACCTCCACCTCGTGCTGGTAGCGCCGCGCCGCGCCGCCGTCGTTGGTGAAGATCGCCGTGCCGTTGCCGTACGGGCTGCCGTTGACCAGCTCCACCGCCTCGTCGTACGAGCCCACCCGGACCACGGCGAGCACCGGCCCGAAGATCTCGTCCGTGTAGACCGACATCTGCGGGGTCACCCGATCGAACAGCGTCGGACCCAGCCAGAAGCCGTTCGGGTCGCCGTCCGGCGTGACGTCCCGACCGTCCACCACCGGCACCGCGCCGGCGGCCACCCCGGCGTCCACGTAGAAGCGCACCTTCGCCGCGTGCTCGGCCGTGACCAACGGGCCCATGTCGCAGCCCCGCCGGCCATCACCGGTACGCAGCCCGGCCATCCGGGCGGCGATCCGCTCGACCAGCGCGTCGGCCACCGGCTCCACCGCCACCAGCACCGAGATGGCCATGCACCGCTCCCCCGCCGAGCCGAACCCGGCGTTGACCGCCGCGTCGGCGGCCAGGTCCAGGTCGGCGTCGGGGAGCACGACCATGTGGTTCTTCGCCCCGCCGAGCGCCTGCACCCGCTTGCCGGCGGCGGTGCCGCGCTGGTAGACGTACCGGGCGATCGGGGTGGAGCCGACGAACGACACCGACTGCACCTCCGGGTGGTCCAGCAGCGCGTCGACCGCCTCCTTGTCCCCGTTGACCACGTTCAGCACCCCGTCGGGCAGGCCCGCCTCGGCGAACCACTCGGCCAGCAGCAGCGCCGCGCCGGGGTCCTTCTCGCTGGGCTTGAGCACCACCGCGTTGCCGCAGGCCACCGCGACCGGCACGAACCACAGCGGCACCATCACCGGGAAGTTGAACGGAGAGATCACCGCGACCACCCCGAGCGGCTGGCGGATCGTGTACGAGTCGACCTCGGTGGAGACGTTCTCGCTGAACGCGCCGCGCAACGCCGAGGGCAGGCCGCAGGCGTACTCGATCACCTCCAGGCCGCGCTGCACCTCCCCGGCGGCGTCGGCGAGCACCTTGCCGTGCTCTGCCGTGATCACCTCGGCGAGCCGGTCCCGGCGGGAGTGCACCAGCTCCCGGAAGGCGAACAGCACCGCCGACCGCTTCGCCAGGGACGCGTCCCGCCAGGCCCGGGCGGCGAGGGCGGCGGCCCGCACCGCGACGTCGACGTCCGCGGCCGAGGCCAGCTCCACCTCGGCGGTACGCCGACCCGTCGCCGGGTCGAACACGTCGCCCCGCCGCTCGGACGTGCCGCCGACCCGCTTGCCGTCGATGAAGTGCCCGATTCGGCTGCTCACGCCGCCACCCCCGCCGCCGACCGGATCGCGTCGACGAGGATCGCCAGGCCCTCGCGGGCCTCCTCCTCGGTCAGCGTCAACGGTGGACCCATCCGCAGCACGTTGCCGTACAGGCCGCCCTTGCCGGCGAGCAGGCCACCGGACCGGCACGCCTCGAAGACCCGGTTGGTCAGCGCCGGGTCGGGTTCGCTGGTGCCCGGCCGGACGAACTCGACGCCGAGCATCAGCCCCTTGCCGCGTACCTCCGCGACGCAGTCGAGGCCGCCCACGGCGGACCGCAGGCCGTCGGCGAGGATCGCGCCGACCCGGGCCGCGTTCGCCTGGAGGTCGTGCGCGATCAGGTAGTCGAGCACCGCGTTGCCGGCCGCCGTGGAGATCGGGTTACCGCCGAACGTGGAGAAGCTGATCGCCGGGACCGACTCCAGCACCTCGGCACGCCCGACCACCCCGGCCAGCGCGAACCCGTTGCCGATGCCCTTGGCGAAGGTGAGCAGGTCGGGCGTGACCCCGTGCGCCTGGTAGCCCCAGAAGTGCTCCCCGGTACGCCCCCAGCCGGTCTGCACCTCGTCGGCGATGAACAGGATGCCGTGCTCGTCGAGGACCTTCTTCCAGCCGGCGAAGAGCCCGTCCGGCGGGTGCACGAAGCCACCCACGCCCTGGATCGGCTCGGCGATCAACGCCGCCACGTCGCCGGCGGTCTGGGTGGCCAGCACCTCACGCAGGTCCTCCACCGCCGCGTCGACCTGCTCCTCGGCGCTCAGCCGGGCGAGCAGGCCGCGCACCCGGTCACCCGAGTGCAGCCAGGCCACCTGGAGAGGGTTCAGCCCGCTGGCCGACCAGTTGCGGTTGCCGGTGACGCCCATCGCCGCGTACGACCGGCCGTGGTAGCTGTTGCGCACGGCCAGGATCTGGTGCGAGCGGCGGTGGTTGGTGGCGACCAGCAACGCAGCCTCGTTCGCCTCGGTGCCGGAGTTGGTGAAGAACACCCGGGCGTCCGGGATGCCGGAGCGCTGCGCGATCTTCTCGGCCAGCTCCACCTGCTGGCGGATCAGGTAGAGCGTCGAGCTGTGCACGATGCCGGAGGTGAGCTGCCGCTCGACCGCCTCCCGGATCTCCGGGATGTCGTAGCCGATCATGTTGGTCAGCACGCCACCGAAGAAGTCCAGGTAGCTGCGGCCCTGGGCGTCGGTGACCCGGCGACCCGAGCCGGAGACCAACTCGATCGGCTCGGCGTAGTACAGCGGCATCCAGGACGGAAGCACGGCCCGGTGCCGGGCCAGCAGGTCGTCGGTCATCGTGGCAACCCTTCAGCGGCATTCGTGGATACCGCACGCTCCCACCGGCGGCCGGTGTGGGCAACTGCCACTGTGTAGCGCAGCGCGCGCCCGCTCCTGACAGTGCGTCAGCCTCGGGCGGCGGGCCAGACGTCAGCCGGCGGCGGCGGCGCGGCGACCGACCGCGCCGACCCGCGAGGCCGCGTGCAGCGCCCCGGCCACCAGCGCGAAGGCCACCCAGCCGGCCGCCAGGGCGGTAGCCGGCGAGGTGTCCTGCCACCAGTGGTACGCCGCCAGGAAGCCGACCAGCGCCAGGCTGTCGCGGGCGAAGTGCCGGGTGAACGCCACCAGGTCGCGACGGCTCTCGACGGCCACCAGCACCCCGGAGTACGGGAAGGTCACCACCATCGCGCGCAGCAGCTCGCCGAGCAGCCCGGTGAGCGTCGCGCCGACCAGGATCACCAGCAGCTTCACCGGCGCCGGCAGGCGTCGCCCCGCCTCCACCTGCAGCTCGGTCTCCTGCGGCGGCTCGGTTGGTGGCGGCGGGGCGGGATGCTGCCGGCGCAGCATCAGCATCGCCAGCGCCCAGAGCGCCACGCTGGCGCACAGCGCCAGCGCGAACGGCACCGGCACGGCCAGCAGGCCGGCGCTGAACGCCACGTACCCGGCGATCCCGGCGGCGTCGGCGAGAAGGATCGGCCAGCACAGCCGATGATGCGTGACCGCCACGACGACGAAGAACAGGTTGAGGCCGAGCACCCCGAGCAGTTGCGCGCCCTGCACCCGGTGCCCGGTGCTCACCAGGGCCAGCGACATCGGCAGCGGGAGACTGTAGACGAACGCCCGCAGGCGCACCGACCGGATCAGGCTGACCGCCCACACCACCGCCGTCACCAGCAGCACAGCGCTCACGGTCATCGGCGGGCCGCCCTCCGGTCGCGGTCAGTCCAGGAAGGTCGCGGCCTCGACGCAGACCTCGAAGACGTCGGTCAGCCGGGCCAGGTCCGCGGCGTTGACCGAGAACTGGTTCTCGGTGATCTCGCCGTGCGCGCTCATCACACCCTCCCAGCGCGCCGTGCCGTCCCACAGGGTCAGGTTGACGTGCCGCGAGGCCTCCACCACGCCCCACGGCAGCAGCCCCACCCGCACCCCGGCCCGTTGCTGCGCCCGCACCAGCTCGCTCAGCTCGTCGGTCAGGCCGGCGTGCAGGAAGACCCGCGTGATCCGTACCCCCCGGGCCAGCGCCTCGGTGTTGGCCGCCCAGTAGTGCCGCCCGACGTCGCCACGCCACCAGCTCAGCTCGCCGCTGGCCCTCGGCATCACGTTGGTCACCGCGTCCAGCCGCCGCACGCACTCCCGGGTCGCGCCGAGCAGGTCCTGGCAGTCGTCGCCCGGCCGGATGATCTGCCCGGCGCGCAACTGCTCGGTCTGCGCCCGGAACCGTTCGAAGCGGCGCCGGGCCTCCTCGGCGACCCGGCTGCCCGGATGCCGCTCGACCGCCTCCCGGGTGCCGGTGACCAGCTCGGGCACCGCGTGCACCAGCCAGGACGGCCCCTCCAGCAACGTCCGCAGGTGGAAGCGGCGCTCGGCGCGGGCCAGCGAGTCCACCAGCAGCGAGATGGTGGTGCCCATCAGCCCGGCGAGCAGCGACTCCACCCCGGTCGCCGCGTTGGTCAGGTCCAACGTGACGGACAGCGAGACCGACAGCAGGATGCCGACCAGCGCGACCGGGTCGGTGTGCGCCAGCAGCCGGACGAAGCCACCCGCCGGCCCGACCCGGTCGTTGCGGGGCCGGTGGAGCAAATCGGCCATCGAGGTACCTCCCGGGCGCCGGCTGCCGTCAGGGTACGACGGGACGACAACGAGGCCGCCCCGCCGGCCCGGTACGATCCGGCGGTGCCTGAGCTGCCCGTACCGCTGCCGACCGGGGCGCCGGGCGAACCGGCCGCCGGCATCGCCGAGTGGGTCTCCGCAGACCCGATACGCCGACTGGTCGAGCACTTCGGGGGCAGCTGGCCGGACGGCGACCTCGCCGACGTGCTCCGGTTCCTGGACGAGTTCTCCGCCCGACACTGGGACTTCCGCGGCGGCCGGGAACGGCCCGACGCCCGGGAGCCGGACCTCGACCCCGGCACCGTCGAGCTGGTGCTCGCGTCGGCGGCGGCGCTCGGCCTGATCCGGCCGGTGGCGCCGGCCCGGTCGGCGTACGCCCACCTGGTGGTGCTCGGCGGCCTGGCGCACGCCTGCGTACGCCGGGTCGGGTACGCCGCCCACCTGCTGCGCTCCGGACTGCGGGTGGACGGCGAGGTCGCCGTGCTCGGCAGCTTCCGGCCGCTGTCCGACTGGGAACGCCGGACGCTGGCCGATGCGGGCCTGCCCGCCGACGACACCGAGGTGGATGTGCTGGACACGGCGGTCCGGCGGGTGTTCGGGGTGGCCGCCCCGGCCGAGCAGGAGGGTGTCGACGCCGGGCACCCGCACCACTCCTGGTCGTCGCGGACCTACCGACCGGTCGGCCTGCCGCCGGTGCGGGTGCTCGCCGCGCCGTCCAGCGAACCGTACCGGCGGCGCGCGCACACCGCCGACACACAGCGGTTCTGGGCGGCGCACGTCCAGCTCGCCCCGGGCGACGAGGTGCTGATGGTCACCGCGCCGATCTACGTGCCGTTCCAGCACTGCGACGCGCTACGCACCCTGGCCGTGCCGTACGGCTGCGGCATCGACACCGTCGGGGTGGACCCGACGCTGGCCGACCTGGCCGTGTTGCCCGAGCAGACACTCACGCCGGGGCGCTACCTCCAGGAGATCCGCTCGGCGATCCGCTCGATGCGCGCCCTGCACGACCGGCCCGACCCGCTCTGACCCCGGCCGGGCGCGGTGTCACGCCCCGGCGGTGTCGGCGACGGCCTGGGCGAAGACCTCCGAGCGGTGCTCGAAGTTGCGGAACTGGCCGTAGCTCGGCGCCGCCGGGGACAGCAGGACCACCCCACCGGCCGGGGTCAGCTCCCTGGACAGCCGCACCGCGTCCACCAGGTCGTCGACCAGCTCGGTACGCACCTTGGGCAGGTTGGCGAGCGCCGCCACGATCCGGGTACCGCTGTCCGGGATGCCGATCACGGTCAACTCCCGCTCCGCCAGGTGCTCGGCCAGCGGCGTGTAGTCCAGACCCCGGTCGGTGCCCCCGACGATCACGGTCAACGGCCGGCCGTCGTACGCGTCGATGGCGTGCATGGCCGCGTACGGGCTGGTGGCCAGGGTGTCGTCCACGAACGTCAGCCCGGACGGGTCGGTGATCTCGGTGAGCCGGTGGGCCAGCCCCTGGAACCCGGCGACCGCGACGGCGAGCCTGTCCTTCTCGGCCACCACGTCCACGCCGAGCGCGTCGAGCACGGCGAGCGCCACGCACAGGTTGCCCTCGTTGTGCCGGCCGACCAGGGGCAGCACGGCGCGCGGGAAGAGCGGCTGGTCGCCGAGGTGGAACCAGGGCGTGCCGTCCGCGCCGGTGGCCACGTTGGTGGTGTCGGGGCGACCGGCACGGACCACCGGGCGATCACCCAGCTCGGCGGCGAGCCGGGGGTCGGCGCCGTTCACCACGATCGTCTCCGGGCCGTGGGCGAGCAGGTTGAGCTTGTCCCGGTAGTACTCCCGCTCCCCGCCGTGCGCGTCCAGGTGCTCGGGGAAGAGCGCGGTGACCACGGCCACCCGGGGCGAGTCGCTGAGGTCGCTGCACTGGTAGCTGGACAGCTCCAGCACGTACAGCTCGGCCTCCGGCAGGTCGAGCGTGGGCACGCCGATGTTGCCGCCGAAGACGTTCGGCCGGCCCATCGCCGTGAACAGGTGGCTGATCAGGCTGGAGGTGGTGCTCTTGCCCTTGCTGCCGGTGACCCCGACGGTGCGCGCGGCGTGGTCGGCCATCCACAGCGCGGTGCCCTGGGTCACGGTGACGCCGCGCCTGCGCAGCTCGACCAGCCACGGGTGGGTCTGCGGCACGCCCGGCGAGCGGACCACCACGTCGGCGGCGGCCAGCCGCTCGAAGCCCGCCTCGCCGGTGACCAGCGGGGCCGCCTCGGCCAGCGGGCCGTCCCACGGCAGCGAGAGGAAGTTGGCGCTGTCGTCAACGGCGACCAGGTCGGCCGGGCCGTGCGCGGCGATCGCGGTCACCGCGGCCCGGCCCTCGCGGCCGGTACCCCAGACGGCGACGGTACGTCCGCGCAGGTCAGACAGGCGCACGGGGCTCTCCTCGGTGGTCGCGGCGGCGGTGGGGCAGGGCTCGGTCCGGCGCAGCCGGACACGGCCGGACGAACCAGGGCCTAGTATGGCGTGTGCCCAACGAGCAGCTCCGGCGGATGGACGCCTTCACCTTCCCGTCCTACTCGATCGACTTCGCCACCGGCGAGGTGTTGTTCGACTACGCCCTGACCGGCCCGGCCGGCGAGCAGCGGTTCACCGAGGTCATCACCCTTCCGCTGCCGGCGGAGCCGCCGTCGGACGAGACGGTGGCCACCCTCGGCCGGGTGCTGGAGGTGCTGCACCTGGTCGCCGGGGTCAGTTACTACAAGGCCGCCGCGCCGCCCCGGCTGGTGCTGCCGGCGCCGCTGGGCGCGGCCACCGTCGACTACGTCACCGCCGTCTACACCAGGGGCCTGGCGGAGTACGCGTACCGCAACCAGCTGCCGCACGTGCTGGAGCTGCGGCCGGAGGTGCCAGCCGGTTCGCCGGAGTCGCCGCGCGTGTACGACGACTCCGACCGTCGTCCCCTCTCCGCGGTCGGCGGCGGCAAGGACTCCATCGTCAGCCTGGAGGCGCTGCGCCGAGCCGAACTGGACCCGGTGCCGTTCTCGGTCAACCCGAACCACGTGATCGTCTCGGTCAACGAGGCGTCCGGGCTGACCCCGCTGGCCGCCCGGCGGCGGATCGACCCGGTGCTGTTCGACCTGAACGCGGCCGGCGCGCTGAACGGCCACATCCCGGTCACCGCGATCAACTCGCTGATCGCCGTGGCGACCGCGGTGCTGCACGGGCTGGGCCCGGTGGTGATGTCCAACGAGCGCTCGGCGTCCGACCCGAACCTGGTCTGGAACGGTCACGAGATCAATCACCAGTGGTCCAAGGGCGTCGAGGCCGAAGGGCTGCTGCGCGCGGCGCTGGCCGAGCACGCCGGCCTGACCGAGCCGTACTTCTCGCTGCTGCGCTCGCTGTCCGAGCTGCACATCGCCCGACTGTTCGCCGAATTCACCCGGTACGACGACGTGGTGACCAGCTGCAACCAGGCGTTCAAGCTGCGCGACGCGAGCGAACGCTGGTGCCGCAACTGCCCGAAGTGCCGGTTCGTCTTCCTGGCCATGGCGCCGTTCATGCCGCGGGAGCGGGTCACCCACATCTTCGGCGGCGACCTGCTCGCCGACCCCGAGCAGATCCCCGGCTACCGGGAACTGCTGGGCGTGGACGGGCACAAGCCGTTCGAGTGCGTGGGCGAGGTCGAGGAGTCGGTGGTGGCTTTGGGCCTGCTCGCCGAGCAGGACCAGTGGCGCGACGCTCCGGTGATCCGCGCCCTGGTCGACGCCGTCCCAGCCACCGCCTGGTCCGCGGTGGCCACCTCGGACGTCTTCACCCCCGGCGGCCCCAACCACATCCCCCCCACCTACGCCAAGGCCCTGACAGCCCTCACCTGACCCGCCCCGGGCCCGGGGCGGGGCCGGGTGGGTCAGGGGGTGCGGACGGCGTCCAGGGCCAGTAGGGCGACGTGTAGGGAGAGGGAGGCTTCGACGGAGTCGAGGTCGACGTCGAGAATCCGGGCGATGCGGGCCAGGCGCTCGTAGAAGGCCGGCCGGGACAGGTGGGCGGCGGCGGCGCCGGCGGACTTGTTGCGCCCCTGCTCCAGGTACGCGCGCAGGGTGTCGAGCAGCCGCTCCCGGGGGTGCCGGGCGTCGTACTCCAGCAGTGCCCCGAGCTCGCGCTCCACGAACGTCTGCAACCGGGGCTCGTCGCGCAGCAGGTGCAGCAGGCCGGCCAGCCCGACGTGCGGCAGCCGGAAGATCGGCAGGTCACGCCGGTCCCGGCGGGCCGCCTCGGCGATCTGGCGCGCCTCGACCAGTGACCGTCGGGCTTCCCGCAGGTTGCCCACCCCGGACCCGGCGGCCACGATCACCCCGCCGGGAGCACCGCCGGCAGCCCGGGACGGGTCGGCGGCGGACACCATCCGGGACGCGTCCGCGCCGGACGCGGTCCGGACCGTGCCGGCGTCGAGGCGTACCCGGCGCAGCGCGGCGGCGAACGCGGACAGCGCGCGGTCCTCGGCGGCCGGGTCCGGCAGGGCCAGCAGCGCGCCCACCGAGTGGTCGTCGACGGCGCTGGTCAGCGCGGTCAGCTTCGCCTCCCGCAACGCCTGGCCGACCGCCTCGGACAGGTCCCGCAGCCGGGCGGGGCCGGCTTCCGGGCCACCCTCGCCGGCCGGGTCGTCGGCCCGGTGGCGGACCATCACGCCGACCAGGTGCCGGCGTTCGAGCACCACGCCGAGCGCCTTCGCCCGCAATGCCACCTCATCCACCGGCCGGGAGTGGTCGAGCAACGCGGTCAGCAGGGTGCGGTGGATCTGCCGTTCCAGCCCCTCGGCGTCGCGGCGGATCAGCCGGCCCAGCGCGAGGGTGGACGCGGCCCGCTCGATCAGGATGGTGAGCCGGGTCGGCGGCCCGCTGCCGGGGCGTGCGTCGGGCTCCACCGGGTCGGCGCCTCGGCGGCTGGGCAGCTCCCCGCCGGCCGGCCAGCGCAGCAGCAGCCGTCCCCAGTCCTGCCCCCGGGCGCCGACGACCGTCACCAGCCAGCCGCTGTCGGGGTCGTACGCGGTCCGCCCGGCCGGCCGGATCCGCCGGGAGTGCTGCTCCCAGCCGTCCAGCAGCAGCTCGGCGCTCTCGCCCGCCGGGTCGTACCCCAGCACCTGCCGGGACAGGTTCTCCAACACCACCGGGCAACCGGACAGCTCGGCGGCCTGCCGGATCACCTCGGCGGCGTCCGCGCCCTCGACCGACAGGTCGGTGAACCGCTGGTGGATCTCCTCGGTGGCGCGCAGCTCGGTGAGCTGCGCGTCGACGATCAGCGCGTGCACGGCCTCGGTGATCCGTACGAACGGGGTGGCCCGGCGCAGCTCCACCAGGGGCAGGCCGCGCCGTTCGGCGGCGGCGGCCATCACCCGGGGCACCCCGCTGACGTACCGGCGGCCCAGCTCGACGACGAGCCCGGAGACGCCGACGTCGGCCAGGTCGCCGATGAACGCGCGCAGCCCCGCGTCGTCACCGGGCAGCCCGATGCCGGTGGTGAGCACGAGTTCGCCGCCGCCGAGCAGGGTGGCGATGTCCGGCACCTCGGCGACGTGCACCCAACGGACCGGCCGGTCCAGCCCGGCGTCCCCGGCCACCACGCGCGGCGCGCCGTGGCGGACCGGGTCGAGGGCGAGGACCTCACGGACGGTAGGGAACACGGCCGCCACGCTACCGTCCGTGACACCGGAACTCGACATGCCGCCGCCGACGGGCCGGGTCACCGGTCGGATCTGCTCCGCGTCCAATCGGCTGACAAGGGCGTCCGCGCCCTCACCACGGGTCGTCGCGGCTCAACTCCCAGCAGGCCACGGCGGTGGCGGCGGCCACGTTGAGTGAGTCGACGCCACGGCGCATCGGGATGACCACCCGGACGTCGGCGGCGTCCATGGCGGCCCGGGTCAGGCCGGCGCCCTCGGCGCCGAGCAGCAGCGCCGAGCGGGCCCGCTGGGTGGCGTCGAGGCGCTGGATCGGCACCGCGTCCGGCGCCGGGGTCATGGCCAGCACGGTGAAACCGGCCGCCCGGACCTCGGCGAGCGCGTCCGGCCACGGATCCAGCTTCGCGTACGGGACGGCGAAGACCTCCCCCATGCTGACCCGGACGCTGCGCCGGTAGAGCGGGTCGGCGCAACTCGGCGAGAGCAGCACCGCGTCCACCCCGAGGGCGGCCACCGCCCTGAAGATCGCGCCGAGGTTGGTGTGGTTGTTGACGTCCTCCAGGATCACCACCCGGCGCGCGGTGGCGAGCACCTCGGCCGCTGTCGGCAGCGGCCGGCGGTGGAACGACGCCAGCACCCCCCGGTGTACGTGGAAACCGGTGGCCCGCTCCAGCACGTCCTGCGTCGCCGCGTAGACCGGCGCGTCGCCGGTGTCCAGGTCGGCGAGCTGGTCGGTGCGCTTGGCGTCGATCAGGTACGACCGGGCGGGGTAGCCGGCGCGCAGCGCCCGGCGCAGCACCAGCTCCCCCTCGGCGATGAACAGGCCGTGCGGTGGCTCCCAACGGGTGCGCAGCTCGACGTCGGTGAGCGCGCGGTAGTCGGCGATCCGGTCGTCGTCGGGGTCGGTGATCTGGTGGACGGGCACCCGACGATTCTGCCGGACGCCCGGCCGGGCACTCCGAAGCCGGTCGAGCCCACGGCATTGAGGGTGTTTTGTCCGTAAAGGAAGGGGAATGGCGTGCGACGTACCGGACCCGACGGGAAGGACCAGCCAGGTGAGCCCAGATCACACCGCGCCGGGCGAAGCAGGCACCATGCCCAAGCAGCCGACCGTCGCGGACCACATCGTCGCCCGCCTCTTCAGCTGGGGAGTGCACCGCTACTTCGGCTATCCCGGCGACGGCATCAACGGCCTCACCTCCGCCCTGCAACGCACCAACGAGCGGGCCCAGTTCGTCCAGGTGCGGCACGAGGAGACCGCCGGCTTCGCCGCGTCGGCGCACGTCAAGTACGGCGGCGGGCCGCTGGGCTGCGCGTTGGTGACCAGCGGTCCGGGAGCCATCCACCTGCTCAACGGCCTGTACGACGCCAAGCTCGACCACCAGCCGGTGATCGCCCTGGTCGGGCACACCGTGGTCACCGCCGAGGGTGGCGGCTACTACCAGGAGGTCGACCTGCTCGCCCTCTACAAGGACGTGGCCGCGGCGTTCCTGGCCCAACTCGACCACCCGGCGCAGGTCCGTCACCTCGTCGACCGGGCGTGCCGCACGGCGCTGGCCCGGCGTACGGTCACCGCCCTGGTGCTTCCCGCGGACCTCCAGGACAAGCCGGCCGTCCCGGACCCGCCGCACGCGCACGGCTACTACCAGACCAGCAACGTGCCGAGCAGCACGCCGACCGTGCCGCCCGAGGCGGACCTGCGCCGGGCGGCCGAGGTGCTGCGCGGCGGGGAACGGGTGGCGATGCTGGTGGGGCAGGGCGCCCTCGGCGCAAAGGACGAGGTCCGCGAGATCGCCCAGCGGCTCGGCGCCGGGGTGGCCACCGCGCTGCTCGGTTTCACCGCCGTCGACCACCGGGAGCCGTGGGTGACCGGCGCGATCGGGCTTCTCGGCACCCGGCCGAGCTGGCAGATGATGAGTCGCTGCGACCGCCTGCTGATCGTGGGCAGCAACATGCCGTACTCGGAGTTCTATCCGCCACCCGGGCAGGCCCGCGGGGTGCAGATCGACCTGGACGGCACCCAGCTCGGGCTGCGGTATCCGACCGAGGTCAACCTGACCGGCGACGCCGCCCCCACCCTGCGGGCGCTGCTGCGCGAGCTGGGCCCCGGTCCCGGGCCGACCGAATGGCGGACGGAGATCACCGAGGCCACCTCGGCGTGGCGCCGGGTGCAGCGCGACCTGGCCGAGCAGGACGCCGACCCGGTCAACCCGCAGCTGCTGTTCAGCACGCTCAGCGAGCGGCTACCTGACAACGCCATGCTCGCCGTGGACTGCGGCACCGCCACCGCCTGGTACGCCCGACACGTGCAGGTCCGCCCCGGGATGCTGGCCAGCCTCTCCGGCACGCTGCTGTCCATGGGCGGCGCCATGCCGTACGCGCTGAGCGCCAAGTTCGCCCACCCGGACCGACCCCTCGTCGCGCTCATCGGCGACGGGGCGATGCAGATGAACGGGGTCAACGAGCTGATCACCGTGGCCAAGTACTGGCGGAGCTGGGCCGACCCGCGGTTCGTGGTGCTGGTGCTCAACAACCGGGACCTGGCGTTCGTCAGTTGGGAGCAGCGCTCAAGTGAGGGGACGCCGATGTTCCCGGACAGCCAGCAGCTGCCGGACATCGGCTACCACCAGTGGGCACAGGTGCTCGGGTTGCACGGCGAGCTGGTCGACTCCCCCGACGATGTGCCCGGCGTCTGGGAGCGAGCCCTCGCGGCCGACCGTCCCGTGGTGATCAACGCGCTGGTCGACCCGGCCGAGCTGATGCTGCCACCGCACTTCACCGCCGAGCAGGCGCGCAAGACCGCAGCCGCGGTGCTGCGCGGGGACACCGACTGGGCCGGGATCATCCGCCGCGGCCTGCCCGCCACCATCGCGAGCTACCGCCCACGTCGCCGGCAGGGCTGACCGCCGGCCGGCGAGGTCAGCGTTGGCGGGCGAAGCCGACGAAGGCCCGCCAGGCGGTCGGCGCGAACGCGAGGGTGCCGCCCGAGCGGTCCTTCGTGTCCCGGACCAGCACCACCCCCGGCAGGTTGTCCGCTACCTCCACGCAGGAGCCGCCATTGCCGCCGGACCGGCTCGACTTGCGCCAGTGGGCACCCGTCAGGTCCATGTCTTCGCCACTTCCTTGATCAAGTCGAGTGACTGTCGCCGGGAGAGTGCCTCGTTCCGCACGATCTCCCAGGTGCCCGACAGCCTAGCAACGTCCGCGGCCTGCTCCACGATCTGCGCGGTGAGCTGATTGTCGGCGTGCGCGACCCGATCGCCGTCCGGCAGCTCGGCGATGATGAACTGGCCAGCCATGCCCAGATACATTCCCGTCTCGGCTGGCACGACCTGCAACTGCACGTGGTCCAGTTCCGCCAGCTCCACGAGTCTGGCAAGTTGGGCGGCCATCAACCCAGGTCGGTCGACCGGCCGACGGATCACCGCCTCGTCGACCACGGCCACGAGTTGCGTTGGCTTCTCCCGCGTCAAGATCGCCTGCCGGTCGAGGCGCGAGGCGACGGCCCGATCGATTTCCTCGACGGTGAACCGCCCGCCGGCCAATGTGGCCCTCGCGTAGTCCTGCGTCTGCAGGAGCCCCGGGACATACAGCGGCTCGTACCAGCGGAGCAGGACGGCTTCGCGTTCGAACTCGATCCATTCGCGCAGCCAGACCGGCGCGGCGGCGTCGTCCTTCACCAGATCGGCCCAGAGCCGCACGAAGAGCCCGCCGGTGTCCAGTGCCCGGTCGACGGCGGCGAGATAGTCCTCGCGAGGCGGGCGGGTGCCCAACTCGACCGCGCTGACCTGCTTGCCGGAGAAGTGCGCCCGCTCGCCCAGCTCGTCCTGGGTGAGCCCGGCCAGGGTGCGCTGCCGGCGCAGCTCGCGAACCAGGAACTCCGACGCGGACACGCTCACCGGCTCTCCACCTCCTCTACGGCGGGCCGGGCCGGTTCCCGGGCACTCTCGGGTGCCGGTCCGATGCTCCCCGCCCCACTGCGGAAGCTTCCGAGCGTAGTGGCCTGGTCAGCAGACTGTGAAGCACGCGGCGCCGGGTCGGCGGCCATTCCCCCGGTACGCCCCGGCGCCGCTCCCCCTGGGCAGAAGGAGACATGGTGAACGGAGCAGACCTGAACGACGGCGCTGGCACACGCGACGCGGCGGCCCGCGTACCCCCGGATCGGTGCCGGCCGACGGCGGTGGGTGAGCTACCGGCGTGGCTGGAGCCGCACCGGCCGTTGAAGCCGCTCTGGGTGTGCGCCGGGTGCGGTGACCCGTGGCCGTGCGCGGTGGCCCGGCTGCTGCTGCGGGCCCGGCACGAGGCGGACCGGGTACCGCTCTACATCCTGCTGACGGGCGTCTTCGCTCACGCCACCCGTGACCTGTACACGCTCAACCCCTACGACACGCCGCGTCCGCACGCGCTCTTCGCCCGCTTCGTCGACTGGGCCGACCCGCGCTTCCGCTGACCGACCCCCGCCGGGGGTGCGGTCAGCCGCGACGGTCGAGCCAGCGTTGGAGCAACGACCGCGGGTCGTCCTGGTCGGACCTGCGGTCGGGGACGACGGGAGCCCGCTCGACCGGGCGGCGGGGTTCGCCGGCCAGCTCGCGGCTCGGCGCGACGAACGCCTTCTCCGGCTGGCCCTTGACGGCGGTGGCGATGACCCGGGCGACCGCGTCGATCACCTTGGCCTGCACCGCGGAACCCACCGAGTCGGTCGTGTCGTCCGGGTTGGCGGCGATGCCGGCGACCGCGACCTGCGGGGTGAAACCGACGAACGTCTCGGTGGCGTTCTGCTCCGAGCTGCCGGTCTTGCCGGCCACCGGGCGGCCGTCGAGGATGTCGTTCACGCCGGTGGCCGTACCGCCGTTGCACTGCCCGTACGGCGACTGCTGCCCGACCGGGCAGCGGGCGGCGTCGGTCGCGGCACGGGCCACGTCGGCGTCGAGCACGCGCTTGCAGGACGGCTGCCCGACCGGCACCTTGTCGCCGTTCGCGGCGGTCACCGAGACCACCGGCACCGGCGTGCAGTAGGTGCCCTCGGCGGCCACCGTGGCGTACGCGTTGGCCAGGTCCAGCGGGGTGGTGGCGGCCACGCCCAGGGTGAACGAACCCCAGTTGGCGGCATCGTTCTTGGCGAAGTCGGCGTCCGGGCCAGCGCGGAAGGTGATGCCGAGCCGCTGCGCCATCTCCACCACCTTGTCCTGGCCGACCTGCTCGGCCAGCCAGACGAAGTAGGTGTTCACCGAGCGGCCGAAGCCGTCCCACATCATCCGGTACCCGTCCATCCAGTCCGGGTTGGCGTTGGCCGGGCACCAATGGCCGTCACAGCTCCCGGGGCCCTCGGCGGCGTACCGGGTGGGTAGCTTGGCGGGCGCGTCGAAGCCGGTGGAGAGGGTACGGCCCGACTCCAGCGCCGCGAGCATGGTGAACAGCTTGAACGTCGAACCGGCCTGGTACCCGTCGACGCTGGCACCGCCGGAGATCAGCGGGTTGACGGTGTTCGGGTAGTTGGCCTGCCCGTTCGGGTTGTCGGCGAGGCTGTAGTGCCGGTTGACCGCCATCGCCAGCACCTGACCGGTGCCCGGCTGCACGGCCGCGATCGGCAGGGCGCGCTTGTTGTCGTACCCGTAGACCTTGGTGGCCTGCTGCTGCGCGGTGGCCTGGACCTGCGGGTCCAGCGACGTGACCACGGTGTAGCCGCCCGCGCGCAGAGCCTGCTCGCGCTCCGGCACGGTGGCCCCGAACGCCGGCTGGGTCACCCACCAGCGACGCAGGTAGTCGCAGAAGTAGCCCCAGTCGTCGTGGCCCTGGGCCACGGAGGTGCAGCCGTTGGGCTGCTGGGTGGGGTGCAGGGTCAGCGGCTCGGCCTTGGCCTGCGCGGCCTGCGCTGCGGTGATCGCCCCGGTTTCGGCCATCGAGTCCAGCACGTACGACCGGCGGGCCAGCGCCTCGTCCTTGTCCCCGCCGATCGGGCTGTACGCGTCCGGGGACTGCACCAGACCGGCGAGCAGCGCCGACTCGGCGAGGGTCAACTTCGCCGGCGGCTTGCCGAAGTACTTCTGGCTGGCCGCCGCGATCCCGTACGCGCCGGAGCCGAAGTAGGCGATGTTCAGGTACCGGTTGAGGATCTCGTCCTTGCCGAGGCTCCGCTCCAGCGCGCCCGCGTACCGGATCTCCTGGATCTTGCGGCCGATGGTGGGATCGGTGGCGGCGGCGCGCTCCTCGGCGGTGCGGGTGGGGTCGGTCTTGAGCACGTTACGGACGTACTGCATGGTCAGGGTCGAGCCGCCCTGCTCGGTGCCGCCACCCTTGACGTTCGCCACCAGCGCGCGGGCCAGGCCCCGCAGGTCGGCGCCGCCGTGCTCGTAGAACCTCCGGTCCTCAGCCGCCACGATCGCCTGCCGCATCACCGGGGCGATCTCCGACAGCGGCACATCGGTGCGGTTCACGTCGTAGAACGTCGTGATCAGCGTCTTGCCGTCATTGGCGTAGAGGTAGGAGCGCTGCGGGGTGGCCGGGGTGCGCAGCGCGTCGGGCAACGCGGCGTACGTCCCGATCGCGGAGCGGGTGGCGAACCCGAGCAGCAGGTTGCCCGGCAACGCGGCGACTGCCAGGGCGAGCCCGGCCAGCAAGCCGGCGAGCAGCACGGTGAACAGCCGCGACAGCGGCGAGCGAGAGGCGGCCATGCTCCCCAGGATTGCCACGAAAGCCGCCAACCGACCACCCTCAACCCCGGATTGTCAGCAACTTCACGGCCCCCCACCAGCCAACTCCCACCACCCCCACCCCGCGCGCTCCCCTGGCACCGGTGATCAAGAGGTTTGCGTCAACCAGGAGGCCCTTTTTGACGCAAACCTCTTGATCACCGGGTGGGGTGGGTGGTTAAAGCGGGGTGTGTCAGGGGGTGGAGAGGCTGGCGCTGGCGGCGTCGCGGGCCGTTTCGCGGGGCATCAGGCGGCCGGAGCGGTAGCCGATGCCGATGCCGGCGATCAGCACGAAGATCGCGCCGAACGTCTGCAACGAGCCGATCAGGGCGCCGCCCAGGCCGAGCAACGGCGCGGCGATGATCAGCATGACCCCGTCGCCGAGGCTGAACGTGCCCGAACGGGCCACCGCCCACCCGGTGAGGACCCAGCCCACGCTGTAGAAGGTGGCGCCGACCAGGACCAGCGAACGCGCGGTGACGCCGAAGACCGGTGTCTGCTCGGCGAGCCCGGCGAAGGGCAGCATCAGCACGGTGCCGGCGATGCTGACCAGCAGCCCGGCGGTGGCCACCCGGCGGCTGCGGGTCGCGGCCAGCAGCCCGGTGAGGGCCAGCAGCGCGAGCAGGCCGAGCCAGACCGCGGCCACCCAGCCGATGAGGTACGCCGCCTGGCCGTCGGCCGGATACGGGTCGTTGCCCACCCCGCCGTCGCTGGCCATCGCCACCGCGCCGTAGAGGATGGCGTACGCGGGCAGCAGCCACACCGCCGCCCGCGCGAACCGGCGCACCGACCAGGCCCAACTGGCGTTCGTTGCCGGCCCGGCCGGGGTCGGCTCGCCGACGAAGGGCAGTACGCCGAACCCGCCACCGCTGGCCCGGGAGCCCAGCGGGCCGGCCGGGTCGTGCGCGCCGGGCACCGGCTCCGAGGACCACATCCGATTCGCCGGATCCTTCATGCGTCACCTCGCTCGTCCACGAGCGGTGCGGGACGCGCCGGGGCGCCCCGATTGCCTGGTCACCACCCGTCCTAGGACCGATCGTGGCAGGCGTCGGAGCGCCCCATGAGTCTTTCTCGCATTTATCCGGCCGGACGGCCGGCCAACTCGATCACTCGCGCTCGCGCTGGTCGGTCGGGTCGTTGACCAGACTGGCCGGCGAGACCGGCTCCGGCGCGGGCAGCCCCTGCTGCTTGCTGCCACCGGTGGCCTGCGCCTCGGCGACGCGTACCTCGTCGTGGATCTGCTGGGCGGCGTCCGCCGCGGCCTGCGCGGCCTGCGCGGCCTCGCGCTCGACCTGGCTCGCGTGGTCGGCCGCCTCCGGCGCGGGTAGGTCCCCCACCATCTGGCTCAGCCCGCCGAGCGCGCCACCCATCCCCTCCAGTGCCTTGGTCAGCTCGGCCGGGATGATCCAGACCTTGTTGGCGCTGCCCTGGGCGATCTGCGGCAGGGCCTGCAGGTACTGGTAGGCGAGCACCTTCTGGCTCGGGTTCGCCTGGTGGATCGCGTCGAAGACCGTCCGGATCGCCTTCGCCTGACCCTCGGCCTGCAGGATCCGCGCCTGCCGGTCACCGTCGGCCCGCAGCACCGCGGACTGCTTCTCACCCTCGGCGGTGAGGATCTGCGACTGCTTGTGCCCCTCGGCGGTGAGGATCGCCGCGCGACGGTCCCGCTCGGCGCGCATCTGCTTCTCCATGGAGTCGCGGATGCTGGCCGGCGGCTCGATCGCCTTGATCTCCACCCGGGTCACCTTGATGCCCCAGCGGCCGGTGGTCTCGTCCAGCACGCCCGAGAGGTGCCGGTTGATCTCGTCGCGGCTGGTCAGCGCGCGCTCCAGGTCCAGCGAGCCGATCACGTTACGCAGCGTGGTGACGGTGAGCTGCTCGATGGCCTGCAGGAAGCTGGAGATCTCGTACGTCGCCCGAACCGAGTCGACCACCTTGAAGTAGAGGACCGTGTCGATCGAGACCACCAGGTTGTCCGAGGTGATCACCGGCTGCGGCGGGAAGCTGACGACCTGCTCCCGCATGTCGACCTTGGTGCGTACCGCGTCGATGAACGGCACCAGCAGGTTGAGGCCGGGGCTGAGCGTGCGCTTGTACTTTCCGAGCCGTTCCACCACGTCCTGGCGCTGCTGCGGCACGATCCGCACCGCCTTTGCCAGCGTCACCACAGCGATCAACGCCACTGCGATCAGCAGTACGCCTATGGCCGTCATCCCGTTCACCCTCTCGCTTCCGGCAGCTCGCCGGCGGAAGAAACGTCGTCCTGCCAGACCAGGGCGGTCGCGCCCCGGACCTTTATCACTCGCACCCGTTCACCAGGCTCGTACGTCTGCGTCGTGTCGTACGACCGGGCGCTCCACAGCTCCCCGTCAATCTTGACGAGGCCGCGCTCGGCGTCCACCCGCTCCAGCACCGACGCCATGGAGCCCTCGATCGCCTCCACGCCGAAGGCCTGCTCGCCGCTGTCCAGTGCCGAGCGCTGGTGCCGCCGGATGACCGGGCGGACCACCACCAGACTCAGCGCCGACACCACCGCGAACACCAATGCCTGCACCGCCACCGGCGCGCCCAGAGCGGCCGCGCCCGCGGCGGCGAACGCGCCGACCCCGAACATGATCAGAAAAAGCGTCGTCGTGAAGACCTCGGCGACAACCAGCAGCACACCCAACACGATCCACACCACGGCGTCCACACCACGATCGTGACACGCAAATGCACGCGCGGCCGACCCGTGATGATCAGTAGGCTCGGCGGAACCCACCTGGCCCGCCGAAACACCCCAGAAATGGCGATCCGGCCGAGCCGACGAACGAGGAGTTCCCGTTGACCCTGCTGCCCGAGACCGCCCGACAGGTCGACGCCCAGGTGGCCCAGGCGCAGGCCGACGGCCGGGCCCCGTCGCTGGTGCTGGGCGTGGTCCGCGACGGCACGCTGGCGCACCTGGCCGTCGCCGGCGAGCATCCCCGCCCGGACATCGACCTGCAGTACCGGTTGGGCTCGATCAGCAAGACGATGACCGCCACCCTGATCATGCAGTTGCGCGACGCCGGCCGGCTGGCCGTGGACGACCCGCTGGAGCGGCACCTGCCGGGCACCGGCGTCGGCACGCTCACCCTGCGCCAGCTGCTCGGGCACGCCAGCGGCATCCAGCGTGAACCCGAGGGCGACTGGTGGGAGCGGACCGCGGGCGCCGATCTGACCACCCTGCTCGCCGGGCTGACCGCCGACAAGATCGCGTACCCGCCGCACGCCACATACCACTACTCCAACCTGGCGTACGGGCTGCTCGGCGGGGTGCTCGAACGGCTCACCGGTACGTCCTGGGCGGACCTGCTCAGCGAGCGGGTCCTCGCCCCTCTGGGGATGCGCCGCACCACGTACGCGGCCACCGAACCGTTCGCCCGTGGCTACGTCGTCCACCCGTGGCACGACACGCTGCGCGAGGAGCCCCGTACCGACACCGGAGCGATGGCCCCGGCCGGGCAGCTCTGGTCGACGATCGAGGACCTGGGCCGGTGGGCGGCGTTCCTGGCCGACCCGGACCCGAAGGTGCTGGCCGCCGACACGCTGACCGAGATGTGCTTCCCCGTGGTGATCAGCGACCTGGAGTCCTGGAACCACGGGCACGGCCTCGGGCTGGAACTCTTCCGGGAGGGCGACCGGGTGTACGTCGGGCACGGCGGTTCGATGCCCGGCTACATCGCCTCGCTGGCCGTCCACCGGCCCACCCGCACCGCCGTGGTCGGCTTCGCCAACTCGTACGGCCTGCGCACCGGGCACCTCGGGGCACTCGGCCGGCAGCTGCTCACGCTGGTGCTGGACGCCGACCCGACGCCGGTCACCCCGTGGCGGCCAGCCGCAGCCGCACCGCCCGCCGAGCTCGCCGAGCTGACCGGCCGCTGGTGGTGGATGGGCAGCGAGATCGAGGTGACCGTGGACGCCGCCGGCGAGCTGCTGGCGGGCCCGGTCGGCGCGCCGGACCTGCGCTTCGTCGCGGAGGGACCGGACCGCTGGCGAGGCCGCGCGGGCGGGCAGGACGGCGAGATCCTCACCGTGTGCCGGGACGAGCAGGGCCGGGCGGTCGCCCTGGACATCGCCACCTTCGTCCACACCCGCACCCCCGACCAGGAGCCCTGACCCACGCCTGGTGTTCAGGGTGGGCGCGATGCGGCGCGGATCGGTCAGGCTGGGTCGGCGACGAAGTCGATGAGGCGTTCCATGGCGTTGATCAGGGGGGTCTCCACGTCGGCGAAGGTGTTCACCCGGGACAGGATGCGCCGCCACATGTCGGCCGGCTCGGCCACCCCGAGGGCCGCGCAGACCCCCTCCTTCCACGGCCGCCCCGGCGGTACCACCGGCCACGCCGCGATGCCCAGCGCCGCGGGCTTGACCGCCTGCCAGACGTCCACGTACGGATGCCCGGTCACCAGCACGTACGGCGAGGTCACCCGGGCCACGATCCGGCTCTCCTTGCTGCCCGGCACCAGGTGGTCGACGAGTACGCCGAGTCGGCGGGTCGGGCCGGAGGCGAAGTCGCGCACCTCGGCGTCCAGGGCGTCGATGCCGTCCAGCGGTTCCACGACCACGCCCTCGATCCGCAGGTCGTCGCCCCAGATCCGCTCGACCAGCGCCGCGTCGTGGATGCCCTCCACCCAGATCCGGCTGGCCCTGGCCACCTGGGCGCGGACGTTGTCCACCGCCACCGAGCCGGACGCGGTGCGCCGGCGGGCCGCCGGCACCGAAGCGCGGGCCGGACGGCGCAGCGTGACCGGGCTGCCGTCGAGCAGGAACGCCGCCGGTAGCAGGGGGAAGTTGCGCCGCCGGCCGTGCCGGTCCTCCAGCACCACCGCGCCGGCCTCGAAGCCCACCACCGCCCCGCAGAACCCGGAGTCGGCGTCCTCCACCACGAGATCCGGCTCGGCGTCCACCTCGGGGGTGACCTTCCGCCGCCGCCAGTCGCCCGCCAACACGTCCTCGCCGTATCGCCCCGCCATGTCGATCACGCTAACCCCGCCACCCCCGGCCACCATCCCGACACACCGCCGAGCCCTGCACCCCCACCCTCGGCTGCATCGATCATGGAGTTGTGGTGCCCCGCGAAACGGCACGAATCAGTAGGGACCGCCCACCACGGCTCCATGATCGACCTGAGCAGTGGGTGGGCCGGGAGTGGGGCGAAGGGGGCAGTTCGGGGCAGGCAGGGCGGCCGGAGCGGCAGTCGAGACAGGGCCACCGCTGACCACGTACCCTTTCGGCATGTCCACCCCCACAGCGGGCGCGGCCACACTCACGCCGCGCCGGTCGAGCCGGTTCGTCGCCTGGGTGCGCGCGTGGCGCGCCGGGTTGGTGCCGTACGACGAGGTCGCCGACGCCATCGCCGGCGACGAGGAGCACCTCGTGGCGGACGCCCCCGGCACCTGGACCGACGTCCCGCTGGGCGCCGCGCTGCCCACCCTGGCCAAGCTCTCCCCGGACGAGATCCGTCTGGTGCTGCCCGCGCCGGGCGACCCCCGGGGGCTGCCCGGCCCCGGCGACTTCGCTGGCGCGGCGCTGGACGCGGGCGAGGCGGTGGTGGCCGGTGGGCTCGGGTTGATCCCGCAGGTCCGGCTGCACACCTCCGGCTCGGGGGACTGTTTCGAGACGGTGCTCTGGCGGGTCTACCCGCTGCCGGCCAACGCGCCCGCCGCGTCGCTGTCGCTGCCCGGCGCCGCCGAGGCCGAGGCCGAACTGGCTGCCGCGCTCGCCGAGACGACCGCCGCGCTGACCCGCCTGGACGTCGCCCAGTGGCGGCCCGAGCTGGCCGGGGCGCTGGCCGCGCTGCGCCGCCCGGATGGCGCCACCGACCTGCCGCCCGGCTTCGACCCCCGGGCCCGCCGACTCTTCGCCCGCGCCGCGGTGCTCGACCGGGTGCTCGCGCTGGCCGGGCACGCCGCGCCCGGTGGCGCGATCAACAACTACGAGGCGCAGCAGCGCGACGCCGCGCTCCGCCCGCTCACCACGGCCTGCCGACAGGCGCTGGTGGCCGCCTGCAACGCCCCACTGCGCCCCTGACGAGGTTGGTCAGACCTCGTCGAGCAGGTCCGCCACCGAGTTGATGATCCGGGACGGGCGGTACGGGTAACGCTCCGCCTCGGTGCGGCTGCTGATCCCGGTGAGCACCAGGATGGTCTCCAGCCCGGCCTCCAGCCCGCACAGGATGTCGGTGTCCATCCGGTCGCCGATCATCGCGGTGCTCTCGGAGTGCGCGTTGATGGTGTTCAGCGCCGAGCGCATCATCATCGGGTTCGGCTTGCCGACGAAGTACGGCTCCACCCCGGTCGCCTTGGAGATCATGGCGGCGACCGAGCCGGCGGCGGGCAGCGCGCCCTCCACCGACGGACCGGTGACATCGGGGTTGGTGCAGATGAACCGAGCCCCGTCGTTGATCAACCGGACCGCCTTGGTGATCGCCTCGAAGCTGTAGGTGCGGGTCTCACCGAGCACCACGTAATCCGGGGCGAAGTCGCTGAGCACGTAACCGACCGCGTGCAGCGCCGTGGTCAGCCCCGCCTCCCCGATCACGTACGCGGTGCCGCCCGGCCGCTGGTCGGCGAGGAACTGGCCGGTGGCCAGCGCGGAGGACCAGATCGACTCCTCCGGCACGTCCAGCCCCATCCGGCTCAGCCGGGCGGTCAGGTCGCGCGGGGTGTAGATCGAGTTGTTGGTCAGCACCAGGAACGGCTTGCCGGACGAGCGCAGCCGGTTGATGAACTCCGGCGCGCCGGGCACCGGCTGGCCCTCGTGCACGAGCACGCCGTCCATGTCGGTCAGCCAGCTCTCGACGGGCTTGCGGTCATGCATCGGTCATCCCCGGGGTGTCGGTGGGCGGGTGGACGGTCAGGGGCGGCGGGTCGGCACGCAACACACGGTGGGGCAGGTGTCCCACATCGGCAGCTCGCCCAGGCGGCGGCGCAGCTGCGCACCGTCCGGGTCGGTCCGCTCGGTGACCAGCTCCCGCACCATGGCCACGAAGCGCGGGTCGGTGCCCGGGGTACCGGCCCGGACGAAGTCCAGGCCGAGCTGCTTGGCCGTCTCCAGCGCCTCGGTGTCCAGGTCCCACACCACCTCCAGGTGGTCCGAGACGAACCCGATCGGGCTGACCACCACGCCGGTGGTGCCGCCCTGCGCGAGGGTCGCCAGGTGGCCGTTGATGTCCGGCTCCAGCCACGGCACCTGCGGCGGCCCGGAGCGGCTCTGCCACACCAGGTCGTACGGCAGGTCGGGAGCGGCGGCCGCGGCCACCAGCCGGGCGGTCTCGTGCAGCTGCGCCTCGTACCGGCCGCCGTGCGGGCCGGCGTTGGCCGCCATCGAGGTGGGGACGGAGTGAGCGGTGAAGACCAGCCGGGTGCCGTCCCGCTTCGCCGGGTCGAGCTGCCCCAGGGCGGCACGGACCGCGTCGACGTGCGGCTCGACGAAGCCGGGATGGTCCCAGAACTGGCGCAGCTTCTCGATCACCGGGGCGTCCGGGCCGACCGCGGCCCGGGCGGCGGCGATGTCCTCCTGGTACTGCCGGCAGGACGAGTAGCCGCCGTACGCGCTGGTGACGAAGGCCAGCGCCCGGGTGACGCCGTCGTCGCGCATCTGGGTCACGGTGTCCGCGAGAAGCGGGTCCCAGTTGCGGTTGCCCCAGTAGACGGGCAGGTCGAGATTGTGTGCGGCGAAGTCGGCGCGGACGGCGGCCAGCAGGTCACGGCACTGCTGGTTGATCGGGGACACCCCGCCGAAATGCTGGTAGTGCTCGGCGACCTCGGCCAGCCGCTCGGGCGGCACGCCCCGGCCCCGGGTCACGTTCTGCAGGAACGGCATCACGTCCTCGGGCCGCTCCGGCCCACCGAAGGACACCAGCACCACCGCGTCGTACGCCATGGGTCCATTCTTGCCGGTCGGCCGGGACGACCCGGCGACGCCCCCTGCTCCGGAGTGGTCCACGGTGTTAAGAAGGGTCCCCTGCTCTACCGCAGGCGTTAACAAGGGACCCTTCCTTGCACCTCAGGCGCCGATGGCGTGGTAGCCGCCGTCGACGTGCACGATCTCGCCGGTGGTGGCCGGGAACCAGTCGGACAGCAGCGCCAGGCAGGCCCGGGCCGCGGGCTCCTGGTCGGTGAGGCTCCAGCCGAGCGGAGCCCGCTCGGTCCAGGCGTCCTCGAACTGGTCGAAGCCGGGGATCGACTTGGCGGCGATGGTGCGCAGCGGCCCGGCGGCGACCAGGTTGCTGCGGATGCCCTGCTTGCCCAGGTGCATCGCCAGGTAGCGGGACGCGGACTCCAGGCCGGCCTTGGCCACGCCCATCCAGTCATAGACCGGCCACGCCTTCGTCGCGTCGAAGGTCAGGCCGACCACCGCGCCGCCTGCGGACATCAGCGGCAGCGCCGCCATGGCGAGCGACTTGTACGAGTAGGTGGAGACGTGCAGCGCGGTCGCCACGTCCTCCCAGGGGGCGTCGAGGAAGCCGCCGCCCAGGCAGCTCTGCGGGGCGAAGCCGATGGAGTGCACGACGCCGTCGAGCCCGTCGACGTGCTCGCGGACGCGGTCGGCGAGGCTGGCCAGGTGCTCCGTGTTGGTCACGTCCACCTCGATCACCGGCGCCGGCTCGGGCAGTCGCTTGGCGATCCGCTCGACCAGGGAGAGCCGTCCGAAGCCGGTCAGCACGACCTGCGCGCCGTTCTCCTGGGCGAGCTTCGCCACCGAGAAGGCGATCGAGGCGTCGGTGATGACACCGGTGACCAGCAGCCGCTTACCGGCGAGCAGTCCGGACATGCAGGGTTCCTCCGTACGTAGTCAGAAAGCGCTGGTCAGTGGCCCATGCCCAGGCCACCGTCGACCGGGATCACGGCACCGGAGACGTACCCGGCGGGGTCGCCGGCCAGCCAGGTGACCACCGCGGCGACCTCGTCCGGGTGGGCCATCCGGCCAGCCGGGATGGACTTGCGGATCTCCGCCTTGCGGTCGTCGGACAGGCCGGCGGTCATGTCCGTGTCGATGAAGCCGGGCGCCACCACGTTCGCGGTGATGTTGCGGCTGCCCAGCTCTCGGGTGATCGAGCGGGCCACGCCGACCAGGCCGGCCTTGCTGGCGGCGTAGTTGACCTGACCTGCGCCGCCGGAGAGCGCGACCACCGACGAGACGAAGATCATGCGACCCCACCTGGCCCGGAGCATCTTCCCGGAGGCCCGCTTGGCGCACCGGAACGCGCCGGTGAGGTTGGTGTCCAGCACGCCGGTGAACTGCTCCTCGGACATCCGCAGCAGCAGCGTGTCGTCGGTGATACCGGCGTTGCAGACCAGCACCTCGACCGGCCCCAGCTCGGCCTCCACGGCGGTGAACGCCGCGTCGATCGAGTCGGCGTCGGTGACGTCGGCTCGCACCCCGAACAGCCCCTCGGGGGCGTCGCCGCTGCGGTGGGTCACCGCCACCCGGTCGCCCTGCTTGGCGAAGGCCTGCGCGATGGCCAGGCCGATTCCCCGGTTTCCCCCGGTCACCAGCACGGTACGGGCCACGATTCCCCCTTGCGAATGGTCAGCACGGACGCGTCGGAGCCTAGGCGTTACCGGTAGGTAAGCGCTAACGGGAGTCGCGTCACACTGGGGTACGACACCGGAGTCAACCCCTGGTGGCACGCCCCGCGAAGGGTCGGCCCCGTAGCCTCCCGGTGGTGAACCGGCAACCGATCGTCGGGGCCCTGCGCGCCCTGCGGCACACCCTGCTGGGCGCGGACGCCTTGCCCGGCCGGCCGCTGCTGGCCCGCTGGCCCGGGCTGGCCCGTTACGCCGCCCCGGTCGGGCTGCTCGCCGCGCTCGGCCTCTTCTGGATCACGCTGGCCCTGGAGAACGACTGGGGCCTGCCGGCGCCGATCGCGGTGCTGTTCGCGGCGATGACCGTGGCGCCGCTGCTGGCGCTGCCCCGGCGTCCGCTGCTGGCCTGGCGGCTGACCGTGCTGGCCCTGCTGGTGTGCACGTTCAACGCGCCGGCCGACGCGCCCGGCCCGTGGACCCCGCCGCTGGCGCTCGGGTCGATCGCGGTGGTCGCGGTGGTCGTCGCGCGGGTCGACCGGCCGGTGCTGGTCTGGGTGGTGGCGATCACCACGGTTCCGGTGTTCACCCTGGTCCGCGCCGAGAACCGGGCCGCCGTCCTGGCGCTGCTCGGCGCGCTGGCGATCGTCGGAGACCTGATCCGGCGCAACCGGATGTCCCGGCGCGCGCTGGCCGAGCAGACCGAGCTGAGCGAACGGGAGCAGGAGCGCCGCGCGGTGCTGGAGGAACGCACCCGCATCGCCCGGGAGTTGCACGACGTGGTGGCCCACCACATGTCGCTGATCGCGGTGCAGGCGGAGACCGCGCCGTACCGGCTGACCGCCGTGCCGGCGCCGGTGGCCGCGGAGTTCGCCGCCATCGCCGGCTCGGCCCGTGACGCGCTGACCGACATGCGGCGGCTGCTGGGGGTGCTGCGCAGCGAGTCGACCGGCCCGCAGACCGCGCCGCAGCCCGACCTGACCGACCTGGACGCGATGGTGGACGCGGCACGCCGGGCCGGGCTGCCGGTGACTTTGGACGCCGAGCCGGCGGACGACGGGCGGGTGCCCGCGCCGGTCGGGCTGGCCGCGTACCGCATCGTGCAGGAAGGCCTGGCCAACGCGGCCCGGCACGCGGCCGGCGCCGCGGTGCGGGTCACCGTCCGCGCCGGCCGGTCCACCCTGGCGGTACGCGTGCAGAACGCGCCGCCCGACGACGTGGACGTCCGGCCGACCGCCGAGGCCGGCGCCGGGCACGGGCTGACCGGCATGCGGGAGCGGGCCACCTCGCTGGGCGGTACGTTCACCGCCGGGCCGCTGCCCGGTGGGGGTTACGAGGTGGCGGTCGAGCTGCCGTACGACGCGGAGAGCGGGGACCGATGATCAAGGTGCTGATCGCGGACGACCAGGCAATGGTCCGGCAGGGCTTCGGCGCGCTCCTCGCCGCCCAGCCGGACCTGCTGGTGGTCGGTGACGCCGCCGACGGCGCGCAGGCCGTCGCCGCCGCCCGCCGGCTCGACCCGGACGTGGTGCTGATGGACGTGCGGATGCCCGTGCTGGACGGGCTGGCCGCCACCCGCAAGCTGCTCGGCGACCGGTCGGCGCAGCGCCCCCGGGTGCTCATCCTCACCACCTTCGACCTGGACGACTACGTGTACGAGGCACTGCGCGCCGGGGCCAGCGGCTTCCTGCTCAAGGACGCCCCGGCGGCCGACCTGGTGCACGCGGTGCGGGTGGTGGCGGCCGGGGACGCGCTGCTCGCCCCGGCGGTCACCCGCCGGCTGATCGCCGAGTTCGCGGCCCGCCCGGACCGCCACCGGCCGCGCCCCACCGACCTGGCCGGACTCACTCCGCGGGAGACCGAGGTGCTGCGGTTGATCGCCCGGGGCCGCAACAACGCGGAGATCGCCGGCGACCTGGTGGTGGCCGAGCAGACGGTCAAGACGCACGTCGGGCGGATCCTGGCCAAGCTGGGGCTGCGCGACCGCGCCCAGGCCGTGGTGCTGGCGTACGAGACGGGTCTGGTCGCCGCCGGCGAGTAGCTCTGCGGAGCCAGCCCGGGAACGGCTCCCCGGGACGACGCGCGAGCGCTGCCCGCCCACGCACTCTCCCTCCGGATGACATTCCGGAGGGAGACCATGATGCGACCACGAGGTGCCGGCCGACTGGCGCTGGCCGCGCTGCTCGGCGTGAACCTGGTTCTGCCGACCCGACCCGAGCCCGTCGCGGCGGCCGGGTTCGTCGAGGCGTACCCGGTGACGGCGGCGGCGATGCGCGCGGCCGGCCCGCCGTACGCGGACTGGGCGGCCGGCGGGCGCCGGTTCCTGACGTTCGACCCGCGCGGCGACGGTCGTGCCGTCGAGGTGCTCGGCGACCTGGCCGACGCGGACCGGATCGCGGTGCTGGTGCCCGGTGTCGGCAGCACGCTGGCCGACTTCGACCGTGGACTGGGCGGGGTGGCGCGTCGGGCGCCGGCGGCGCAGGCCGGGCAGCTGTACCGGGAGCTGCGGGCGGCCGACCCGGCGGCGCGGGTCGCGGTGCTGGCCTGGCTCGGCTACGACCCACCCGACGGGGTGCTGGCCGCCGCCGCGGGCACGAGCGCCCGGCGGGGCGCGGACGGCCTGGCCGCCCTGCTGCGAGAGTTGGCCGGGCGCCGCCCCGCCGCGACCATCACCCTGGTCGGGCACAGCTACGGGGCGCTGGTGGTGTCGCTGGCCGCGGCGGACGCCCCGCCGCAGGTCGCTGACGTGGTCAGCCTCGGCGGGATCGGCGCCGGGGTGCAGCACGCGAACGAGCTGCGCGGCGGGCGGCGATTCTGGGCCGCCGAGGCGCCCACCGACTGGATCCGGCGGGTGCCGTCGGTGCGGCTGCCCGGTCTCGGGTACGGCCGGCGACCCGGCGACCCGGCGTTCGGCGCCCGGCCGTTGCCGGTGGCTGGGGTCGCCGGGCACGACGGCTACCTGGTGCCGGGCAGCGCCACGCTGGTCGCGGTGGCGGCGGTCGTGCTGGGCGGCGCCGACGCCGACCGGGCCGGGAACGCCCGGTGAGCCGCGACCGCGCGGTCGACGCGCTGCGGGCGTACGCCATCGGCGGGGTGGTGCTCGGGCACTGGCTGGTCACCGGCCTGGTGCTGACCGCCGGCGGCGGGCTGCACCAGGCCAGCCCGCTGACCGCGCTGCCTGGCCTGGCCCCGGTGACGTGGGTGTTGCAGACCCTCGGGTTGTTCTTCTTCACCGCCGGATTCGGCTCGGCCCGGTCGCTGGCACGCCACCGGGACGGGCCGGGCGGCTGGCTGGCGCGCCGGCTGCGCCGGCTGGCGCTGCCCGCGCTGGCGCTGCTGGGTGCGGGAGCCGCCATGCTGCTCGCCGCCACCGTCGCCGGCATCCCGGACGACACGCTCGCCGTCGCGCTGCGGCTCGCCGTCAGTCCACTGTGGTTCCTGCTACCGCTGCTGCTCCTCGTCGCGTCGACCGGCCCGCTGCGTGCCGCCGTCGCGAGGTGGGAGGTGATCCGCTGCGTCGCACCGGCGGTGGCCGTGGTGGCGGCGGCCGACCTGGCGGGCCGCCTGCTACCGGCCGGCACCGACCTGCCGCCGGTCACCGTGGTGGCGGCCTGGGCGGTGCCGTACCTGCTCGGCCTGGCGCACGCCGACGGTCGGCTGGCCGACCGGCGGGTGGCGGGCGCGCTTGCCGGCGGCGGTGCCGCCGCGCTGGCCGCGCTGCTGGCGCTGGGCTATCCGGCCAGCGCGGTCGGGGTGCCCGGGGAGGGGGTGTCGAACCTGAACCCGCCGTCGCTGCTGGCGGTGGCGCTGGCAGTCACCCAGGTCGGGGTGGGGCTGCTCGCCCGGCCGGCGCTGGAACGGCTGCTGGCCCGCCCGCTGCCGGGCCGGGCGGTGACCGAGGTGAACCGGAACGCGGTGCGGATCTACCTGTGGCACCAGCCGGTGCTGGTCGCGGTGACCGCGCTCGTCGCCCGCGGTGGGGTGGCCCTGCCGGGGCTGCACACCGCGCCGGACGGCCCGGGCTGGGTGCTCGCCCGGTGCTGCTGGCTGCCGCTGTTCGCCGCGGTGCTGGTCACGCTGACACGGGCGGGCCGCCGGCCGGCCCGGCGGACGGGGTGGCGACGGCCGGGCGGTGGAGGGGCGGCCGGCCGGTCGGCCGAGTGCGTCCCGTCGACAGCGCGGGTGTACGATGATCGACGTTCCGGCCCGCCCGACTTCAGGAGGTGATCGCTGTGCGAGATAGCGATCCTCCCAGTCGTGGCCGGGCCGATGGTCAGCCCCGCTGAGCCACGACTCAGTCTGGTGAGCTGACCCCGCTCCGCTCCCCCGCCACCCGGCCCACGCCGAGGTGCGCGTGCCGCGCCGTCCGAATCCGGACGGTCGCCGGGAGCCGCCCGGTCACGACTTCGTGTGCGCGTCCCCACCCCCTGCGGTCCGCCCCCGCACGCGGACCGTCCAGCCGCCACCCGGAGCCGTCCATGAGCCGCTACGTCGCCCCGCTGGGCTTCACCCTCGCCGCCGTCTGGGTGGCCATCGTCTTCGTGCTCGCCGGCGGCGGGCACTGACCCCAACGCTCGCGCCCGATCTCGTCACCCGGGCAGTGGTGGCGGCGCCCGGGACCAGCCCGGGCACCGCCGGCCTCACAGCATCCGGGACGACCAGAGCAGGCTGAGCGCACCCGCGCAGAGCGCCAGCAGCAACGCCACCCCGGCGTACCACTGGGTCACCTCGCGCGGCTCGGTGCGGAACCCGATCGAACTGCCCATGTCCTGGTAGACCTGCTTCAGCTCGCTCACCGAGGCCGCCTCGTAGAAGTAGCCCTCGGTGGTCTCGGCCAGCTCGGCCAGGGCCAGCCGGTCGACCGGCACCCGCTGGAGCTGGCCGCCGATGTCGACCTGGCCGGTGTCGGTGCCGAAGGCGATGGTGGAGACCGGCACGTTGGCCGCCTGCGCGGCCGCCGCCGCCTCCTCCACCGACCGGCCGGACGTGCGGAACCCGTCGGAGAGCAGCACGATCCGGGCCGGTGGAATACCCGCTGCCCCGTCGGCCGGCACCGAGCGGATCGCCTCCAGGCAGGTGAACACGGCCTCGCCGGTCGCGGTCGCCTCGGCCAGCACCAGCCCGTCGATCGCACTGGTCACCGCCGCCCGGTCCTTGCCCGGTGGCACCAGCACGTTGGCCGCCTTGGCGAACGACACCAGCCCCAGGTTGTAGCTCTTCGGCAACTCGCCGACGAACTGCTTCGCCGCCTCCTGGGCCGCCTCCAGGCGGTTCGGCGCCACGTCGTCGGCCTGCATGGACAGCGACACGTCGATGGCGAGCATCACGGTGGCCCGCTCCAGCGGCTCCTTGGTGTCCACCGCGGGACGGGCCAGCGCGGTGGCCAGCACCAGCAGACAGAGCAGGAACGCGGTCGCCGAAACGTGGCGGCGCCAGCCCAGCCCCTTCGGCGCCACGGTGCGCAGCAGATCCACGTTGGTGAAGCGCATCGCGTACGCCCGGCGGTGCAACTGCCGCCACAGGTAGAACGCGGCGAGGGCGAGCACCGGCAGCACGGCCAGCAGCCACCACGGTTGCATGAAACGGATCATCGTGTCGTCCCCCGGGTGCGGGCGTGCCGCTGCGCGGCCACGAAACGCACCATGTCCAGCAGCCAGTCTCGGTCGGTACGCAGTCGCAGGTGGGCCGCGCCGGCGCTACGCAGCGCGGCGGCGATCGTGGCCCGCTGGGCGGCGGCAGCCTCGGCGTAGCGCTGCCGAAGCCGCGGGTCGGCGGTCTGCACCTCGTGCAGCTCGCCGCTCTCGGGGTCGACCACCGGCAGCACACCCACGTCGGGCAGCTCCAGCTCCCGCGGGTCGACCACCTCGATCGCCAGCACGTCATGCCGGACCCGCAGCTTGCGCATCGGCCGGGTCCACTGCTCGGTTGGCGCGAGGAAGTCCGAGACCACCACCGCCACCCCTCGCCGTCGGGGCGGCCGGTTGAGCATCTCGATCAGCGCGCCCAGGTCACCCCGGCCGGGCTGGATCGCGGTGCTGGCGACGGCGCGCAGCAGGCCCTGCGCCTCCTTGCGACCGGAGCGGGCCGGCAGGCGGGTGAGCACCCCGGGCCCGGCCGGCGACGGCCGCCCCCGCCAGCGCCGGGCCGGGGCGGCCGCGCCGCCGCCGGTGCCGATCACCGCGCCGATCCGGTTACCGCCGCGCACGGTCAGGTGGGTGATCGCGGCGGCGGCGGCCACCACGACCTCCCGCTTGAGCCACTGCCCGGTGCCGAAGTCCAGGCTGGCCGAGAGGTCCAGCGCCAACCAGGTCTCCAGCTCCCGGTCCGCCACCGTACGCCGCACGTGCGGCGTCGTCGTCCGTGCCGTGACCGGCCAGTCCATCCGGCGTACGTCGTCGCCGGCCCGGTACTCCCGCGACTCGCCCGCCTCGCTGCCCGGCCCGGGCAGCAGGCCCGCGTAGTCGCCCTGAAGCAGACCGTCGAGCTTTCGGGTGACCAGCAACTGGAGCCGGGACAGCACGGCCTCGCTGCGGTCGGGGACGGGGGCGGGTCGAGGGGTGGGTGAGGTCACGGCCGCTGCCCGGGCCAGCCGGCGCCCGGCGGCGGGGTGGTCGACGACGGGCTGGCCTGCTGCCGAGGTGCGACCGCCGGGAGCGGAATGGTGGACATCACCCGGTGCACGATGTGGTCGGCCGGCACGTCGTCGGCGAGCGCGTCATAGCTGAGCACCAGCCGGTGTCGCAGGATGTCCGGGGCGATGTCCTGCACGTCCTGCGGCAGCGCGTAGTCCCGCCCGCGCAGCAGCGCCAGCGCGCGGGTCGCCCGGACCAGGCCGAGCGAGGCGCGCGGGCTGGCCCCGTACTGGATCAGCTGGGCGACGTCGGGCATGCCGTGCTCGGCCGGCGCGCGGGTGGCCAGCACCAGCCGGACCGCGTAGTCGACCAGGGCGTTGTGCACGAAGACCTGGTCCGCCTTGCGTTGCAGGGCGATCAGGTCGGGCGTGTCGAAGACCGCGCTCGGCTCCGGCGCGGCGACGCCCATCCGGTAGACGATCTCCCGCTCCTCGGCGTCGGTCGGGTAACCCACCACGATCTTCATGAGGAACCGGTCCCGCTGCGCCTCCGGCAGCGGGTAGACGCCCTCCTGCTCGATCGGGTTCTGGGTGGCCATCACCAGGAACGGGTCGGGCACCCGGTAGCTCTCCCCGCCGATGGACACCTGCCGCTCGCTCATCACCTCCAGCAGCGCCGACTGCACCTTGGCCGGAGCCCGGTTGATCTCGTCGGCGAGCAGGAAGTTGACGAAGACCGGCCCCAGCTCGACGTCGAACTTCTCGCTCGACTGCCGGTAGATCCGGGTGCCCATGATGTCGGCCGGCACCAGGTCCGGGGTGAACTGCACCCGGGCGAAGGACCCGCCGACAACCTTGGCGAGGGTCTCCACGGCCAGGGTCTTGGCTACCCCGGGCACCCCTTCGAGCAGGCAGTGACCGCGGGCGAGCAGCGCGACGAACATCCGCTCCACCATCCGGTCCTGCCCGACGATGACCCGTTTGATCTCAAACAGCGCCCGTTCCAGCAGGGTCGCGTCCTGCGCGGGTGTGGTCACCGGCGCGGGGTCCGCCGGGGCCGCCCCGTTCGGCGTCGGGGCGTCGGGCATGGTCGGCTGGGCCACCGGTCCTCCACAGCGTTGGTCGGTCGTCGCGGCTGATGCGGTATCAAGACTCGCACGCCTTGCTGAGTGTCGAGGTGGGGAGAAGCCGATTTTCGCCGCGCCGTCCCCGGCAGCCGAATCGCCCGTCACGGGGTGGACACGGACCGGCCCGCCGCGTGTACCATTCACCCCGTCGCCGGGCGGCTCCCCCCGTGGCCGCCCGGCGCTCAAGCCCTCCGCCCGCCGCCCTAGACTGGCCGGGATGAGCAACCCCTCCCCCGCCGGCGAGGCCCTGATCTGCTCGGCCCGCGGCTGCCGCGCCCCCGCTGTCTGGGCGCTGGAGTGGAACAATCCCCGTCTGCACACCCCCGAACGGCGCAAGACCTGGCTGGCCTGCGACGAGCACCGGGGCAGCCTCGGCGATTTCCTGGACGCACGCGGCTTCCTGCGTGCCGTCAATCCGGTGCCCGGATCGCCTACCCTCGACATGTGAGCGAGCGCAGCGGGCGAACAACTGGGCACAGCGGTGGGACGCCTCGCGCCGCTGCCGCGCGGAACGGATCCCATCGGTGAGCGCGGAGGACCGCGTCGACCCACCGGCCTCCCCCGGCCCCGCCTCCCCGTCCTGGCCGCGCACCGCACCACCGCCGCCACCGCCCGGGGCGTTCCCGGCGCCCGGCACGCTCGGCCCGGATCCCGCCCCGCCCGACGCGTCATCGCCCGCCCCGCTGCCGCCGGCAGCCCTACCGACAGCCGGCGGGTACGACGCCAACCCCCGCCCACCCGACCTGCCGGCGCCCGGCCTGCTGCCCGCCGGCCCGTCGCCCGCCGCCGGCGCAGCGGGTCCGGCCTCCGGCGCACCCGGCCCGCTGTTGACGGACGGGTCCACAGGGCGGGGGCCACTGGAGCCCTGGCCGGACACGGTCCACTGGCAGCCGATCTCCACCGACCTGATCTGGGTGGAGCTGATCCGGCTGGCCGTGGTGCTCGCGATCGGGCTGGCGGTGACGGCGGTCGGCTGGGCACTGAGCGGTCAGGGCCTGTTCGGGCTCGCCCTCACCGCCGTGCTGGTGTTCGGCGCGTGGCGGGCCGTGGCGATCGTCCGCGCGGTCCGGGCCTGGGGTTACGCCGAGCGGGAGGACGACCTGCTGGTCCGGCACGGGCTGCTGGTCCGGCGGCTCTCCATCGTGCCGTATTCCAGGATGCAGTTCGTCGACGTCAGCGCCGGGCCGCTGGAGCGCGCCTTCGACCTGGCCACCGTGCAGTTGCACACGGCGGCGGCGGCGAGCGACGCCCGGGTGCCGGGGCTGCGCCCGGCGGAGGCGTCCCGGCTGCGTGACCGACTCACTGCGCTCGGCGAGGACCGGGCGGAGGGGCTGTGAGCACGCGACCGGTCGACCGCCGGCCGCGCCGGAGGCCGACCCGATGAGCGACCGTCCCGCCGAGCCGGGCACCGGCCCGCCCCGGCCACCCGGCGGCGCGCCCCCCACCGGCCCGCCCCCCGGCGGCGCGGTACCGCCCTACGCGCCCGGCGGCGCGGTGCCCTATGCGGCGGTGCCGCCCGGGGTGCCCTATCCCTGGCCGCTGCCGACGGCGGGTGGCGACGGCGAGCCGCGTCAGCGACTACACCCGCTCAGCCCGCTGTTGCACGGGGCCAAGTCGCTGGTCGTGGTGATCGCCGGGCTGTCCTGGTCGACGCTGTCCCGGGTCGGCTTCGGCTGGTTCGCGGCCATGGTGGTGATACTGGCGCTCGGCGCGACCGTGCTGTCGGTGATCAGCTGGTACAACACCGGCTACCACGTGGTGGGCCGCGAGCTGCGGGTGTACGAGGGGCTGCTCTGGCGGCGTACCCGGGCGATCCCCCTGGAGCGGTTGCAGGCCGTGGAGGTGGTCCGGCCGCTGCTCGCCCAGTTCACCGGCCTGGCCGAGCTGCGGCTCGAGGTGGTCGGCGGGGGCAAGACCGAGGCGCCGCTGGCGTACCTGACGGTGGCCGACGCGGCCCGGCTGCGCGAGCGGCTGCTGGCGCTCGCCGGCCGCGCGTCGCAGCCGCCCGCGCCGGGTCTCACGGCGCCCGGGACAGCGCCGCAGGCCGCGCCGGGCCGCCCGCTGCACGCGGTACGCAACCAGAACCTGCTGGTCAGCCAACTGCTCACCCCGCAGGCGTTCCTGCTCCCGTTCGGCCTGGCGTTCGTCGTGGTGCAGTTCCTCACCGCAGGGTCCTGGTCGTTCGTCGCCGTGGCGAGCACGCTGACCGCGATGGCCGGTGTGCTGCTGCAACCGATCCGCCGGGTCCTCGACGACTGGAACTTCCGGCTGGCCCGCGACGACGGCACGCTGCGGGTGCACAACGGCCTGCTGGAAACCCGGGCGCAGACCGTGCCGCTGGACCGGGTGCAGACCGTACGGGCCACCTGGCCGCTGCTCTGGCGGGTGAAGGGCTGGCTGCGGCTGCGGCTGGAGGTTGCCGGGTACTCCGCCGCCGAGGCCGACGACCGCAACCGGCCGGACCGCCTGCTGCCGGTCGGTGACCTGCCGACCGCGACGATGATCGTCACCGAGGTGCTGCCGGGCGTACGCCTCGACGCGCTGACGCTGAACCCACCGCCGCCCCGGGCCCGCTGGCTGCACCCGCTGGGCCGGGGCGCGCTCGGCGCCGGCCTGTTCGAGCGGGTCTTCGCCACCCGGTCCGGGCTGCTCACCCGGCAGGTGGCGATCGTGCCGTACGCCCGGATCCAGAGCGTGCGGGTGGTGCAGGGGCCGGCGCAGCGCCGGCTCGGGCTGGCCACCGTCCACGCGGACACCGCGGGCGGGTCGGGCGCGGCGGCACAGGACCGGGATCTGGCGGAGGCGTGGGGCCTGGCGGCCGAGCTGACCGCCCGCGCCCACGCCGCCCGCCGCTCCGGCTGACCCGTCCCACCCCGGCCGGGGCCGGACCTGGCGGCGTCAGCGGTCGGCGGGTACCGGCGGCTCGTCGGCGTTGCTCGGCCCGACCGGTGCCGCCTGCCCGCTGGCTGGCCGGCCCGGTGGGTCGGTGGCGCCGTCGGGGCCGGTGACCTGCCCCGGTGGCGGTTGCTCGGCGGCCGGCCCGGGACGACGGGCTCGCAGCGCCGCCCACCCGCGCTCGGCCAGGCCGACCACCAGGAAGGTCAGCCCGACGTACGTCCAGCCGACCAGCACGTCGATCACGTAGTGCTCACCCGAGTAGACCAGGGTGAAGGTCATCGCCAGCGGGTACGCGAGCAGCAGCGGCCACCAGCGGCGGCGGGTGGTATGCAGGAAGAAGAGCACCACGAACAGAGCCCACGCGGTGTGCAGCGACGGCATCGCGGCGACCGGGTTCGAGGCGATCTGGCCGGCGTTGAGCACGTTGCCGGCGCCGTGCATGCCGAACGCCTTCCACCCGCGGGTGGAGATCCGGGCGACCTCGGTGAGCAGCCCGTTCTGCGCGGCCCACCACGGCGGCGCGGCCGGGTAGATGAAGTAGGTGGCCAGGCCGGCGGCGCAGAGGAAACCCCAGCGCCGCATGTACGCCGCCCAGCGTTGCCGGTCCCGCAGCCAGAGCACCGCGGCGGCGGCCAGCGCCACCACGAAGTGGGAGAAGTACACCCAGCTCGCCGCGACGTCGTACCAGTGCAGCTGCGGGTGGTAGAGGTGCTGCTGCAACCAGATGGTGGGCACCTCACCGCCGGTGGCCCAGCCGAACATGAACCGGTCGGCGACGATCAGCTCCATCGCGTGCGGGGTGGCCCCGTTGTCGGCGAACCCCCGGGAGAGGTTGTACGCGGCGAGCAGGAGGACCACCGGCACCCAGTCCCGGGCGAAGCGCAGGTGACTACGCCACGGCCGGTCGCTGTTCCAGGCGATGGTCCCGGCCCAGATCCAGACGAAGGCGTACGCGGGGTCGGTGGGCAGCCCGATGCCCAGCCAGGCGGCCACGAAGGCGACCGCCCAGACTGTCATGGCGACGATGCGCCGACGGCCCCCGTCCGGGGACGCGGGCGGGTCGGTCCGGGCGGGGGGTTGGGGGTCAGTCACGACGGCCATCGCGGTCAAGGTTAACGACGGGTGCGGCATCGACCGACGGCGACCACCCGCCGGGCCGGTCCAGCGGTGGCGCGGCGGGTACGGCCGGATCGCCGGGCGAGTGCTCGGCGGGCTCGGCGAGCACCTAGGCTGGCGACCATGCAGGAGCAGCCCGAGCCGGCCTTCGCGCCGGGTCTGACCGCCCAGGTCGAGTTGACCGTCACCGACGCGGACACCGCCCAGGCGGTCGGTTCCGGGGACGTACCGGTGCTCGGCACCCCCCGGGTGCTCGCGCTGGCCGAGGCGGCCACCGTCGCCGCGACCGCGACGGCGATGCCGTCCGGGTCGACCACCGTGGGGACCCGGGTCGAGCTGGAGCACCTGGCGCCGACCGTGGTCGGCCGGACGGTCCGGGCGCAGGCCCTGCTGGCGGCCGTCGACGGTCGCCGGCTGTCGTTCGAGGTCACCGTCACCGATGGCGGCGAGACGGTGGCCCGGGGTCGGGTGGACCGCATCCTGGTGGACCGGCAACGCTTCGTCGACCGTGCCGGGCGGGCGTCATGACCGGCGGGTTCGTCGAGGTCGCCGACCGGGTGCACCTGCTGCGCGAGCCGCTGCTGCGGGTCAACGTCACCCTGGTCGTCGGCGACGACGAGGCGCTGCTGGTGGACACCCTCTCCTCGGCGGCCCAGGCCACCGAGCTGGCCGCCGCCGTCCGGGCGGTCACCGACCGTCCGCTGACGCTGGTCAACACCCACCACCACTACGACCACTGCTTCGGCAACGCCGTCCTCGCCGGCGACCCGCCCCGCCCGGTGTACGCGCACGCGCTGGCCGCCGCGGCCCTGCGCGAGCAGCCGGAGCGGCTGCGCCGGGAGGCGTACGACGAGGTGCGCGAGGAACATCCGGCGCTGGCCGCCGAGCTGGCCGACACACCGCTGCTCGCCCCGACGCACACCGTGCACACCGAGACGGCACTCGACCTGGGCGGCCGGCGGGTGCTGCTGCGTCACCCCGGGCGGGGGCACACCGACGCCGACCTGGTGGTGCACGTACCCGACGCGGACGTGCTGGTCGCCGGGGACCTGGTGGAGCAGAGCGGCCCGCCCGCCTTCGAGGACTCGTACCCCCTGCGGTGGCCGGACGCGGTCGCCGACCTGCTCCGGCTGACCGGCGTGGGCACGGTGGTGGTGCCGGGCCACGGCGACCCGGTGGACGTGGAGTTCGTCCGCGCCCAGCACGCCGAGCTGGCGAAGCTGGCGTGGCTGATCCGGGCCGGGCACACCGGCGGCGCGCCGCCGGAACGGGTCGCCGCCGAGGCGCCCTTCGGCGCCCGCGCCGCCCTCACCGCCGCCCGCCGCGGCTACATCGAACTCGACGGGAACGCTTAGATCCCGAAGCGGCGTTGGACGTCGGCACGGGTGGGCATGGCGGTGGCGCCGCCGGGTGACTCGCAGACCAGGCCGGCCACCCGCAGGGCGAACCCCACCCGCTCGACCCAGCCCGCCGGGTCGGCCGGCTCGCCGTCGAGGAGCAGATCGGCGATCAACGCGGCCATCACCGAGTCGCCGGCGCCGGTGGCGTCGACCGCGTCGACCCGGGGGGCCGGCACCCGGACCGGGTCGGCGTCGGCGGCGGCCAGCACCGCGCCGGCCGCGCCGAGCGTCACCACGACCGTCGCGGCGCCCAGCTCGCGCAGGTATGCGGCCACCCCCTCGACCGGCTCGCCCGGGTAGAGCAGCTCGGCGTCGGCGGTGCTCAGCTTGACCAGGTGTGCGCCGGCGGCGAACTCGGCCACCACCTCCCGCAGCCCGGCCAGCGCGCCCGGCCCGGGAAGGAGCCGGGGGCGCACGTTCGGGTCGAAGACCCGTAGGCCGGTGGCGAGCCCCCAGGCACGCCGGGCGGCCGCCAGCGTGCTGGGTTGGAGCAGGACGACGGAGCCGCAGTAGAGCACGTCGGCCCCCTCCAGCAGCGCCCGGTCGAGATCCTCGGGGGCGAGCAGGCTGTAGGAGGGCGGCTCCCCGTAGAAGCGGAAGTCGGGTTCCGGGCCGGCGAAGGTCACCACCGCGAGGGTGGTCGGCGCCGGCACGGTGACCGCGCCGGCCAGCCCGACATCGGCCGCGGTCAGGAAGGCGCGAATCCGGCCGGCCAGCACGTCGTCGCCGAGTGAGCCGACGAACTGCGCCGCGCCGCCGAGCCGGGCCACCCCGACGGCGACGTTGAGCGGCGCGCCGCCGATCGCCTGCCGGTAGACCCGCTCGCCGTCCCGCTCGGTGTCGAGCAGATCGACGAGCGCCTCGCCGAGCACCACCGCGTATCCCATGCCGGTCCCTTCGTCCTCGCCAGCCACCGACCGCCCGCCTCGGCGGTCCGCGTGGCACCAGGCTGGCACAGCGCACGACCCGGTGGGCGCCGAAGGCGCAGGTCCGATCGGGCCACTGACGAGGCGTCCGGGGTGCTATCCCGCCTGGTGGATCGGCCCGGCGAGTGCCGTCAGCGGGCGGCCGGTCCCGCCCCAGCGGGCCGCGACGATCTGCGCGGCCACGCTCACCGCGGTCTCCTCCGGGGTACGCCCACCGAGGTCCAGCCCGATCGGCGAGGCCAGGCGAGCGAGCTGCTCCGCGCTGAGCCCTGCCTCGCGCAGCAGCTTGTGCCGCTCGTCGTGGGTGCGCCGCGACCCCATCGCGCCGACGTACGCCAGCGGGTGGCGCAGCGCCAGCGCCAGCAGCGGCACGTCGAACTTCGGGTCGTGGGTCAGCACGCAGACCACCGTCCGCCCGTCGACCCGGCCGGCGTCCAGCTCCGCCCCCAGGTAGCGGTGCGGCCACTGCACCACCACCTCGTCCGCCTCGGGGAAGCGCCGAGCGGTGGCGAAGACCGGACGGGCGTCGCAGACGGTCACCCGGTAGCCGAGGAACGCGCCGATCCTGGCCACCGCGCCGGCGAAGTCGATGGCCCCGAAGACGATCATCCGGGGCGCGGTGGCGTACGCGGTCACGAAGAGGCTCAGGCCGTCGCCTCGGCGCTGCCCGTGGTAGCCGTACCGGAGCATCCCGCTGTGCCCGGCGGCGAGCAGCCCGAGGGCGTCGGCGGTGGCGGCGGCGTCCAGCCGGTCGTCGCCGAGCGAGCCGGTCACCCGCTGCCCGGTCAGCACCAGCCGGCGGCCCAGTCGCCCCGCCGGGTCGGCCGGCACCGCTCCCGGCGGATCGCCGGCGTCGGCCGCCACGCAGGTGACCACCGCCACCGGTTGGCCGGCCCGGCGTGCCGCGTCGACCGCGTCCAGCTCCACGAGGCCGCCGCCGTCGATCCGCTCCACGAACACGTCGAGCTCCCCGCCGCAGGTCAGGCCCGCGGCGTACGCGGCGTCGTCGCTGACTCCGTAGCGGGTCAGCTCGGGGGCGCCGGTGTCGAGCACGTGGCGGGCCCGTTCGTAGAGGTCGGCCTCGACGCAGCCGCCGGAGACGCTGCCGGTGACCGTGCCGTCGGCCGCGACCAGCATGCTGGCGCCGGGCGGCTGCGGCGCGGACCGCCAGGTGGCCACGACGGTGGCCAGGGCGACCGCCTCGCCGGCGCGGCAGCGGCGGTGCAGCTCCTCGAACACGTCGGGCACGTTCCGCCGCCTCTCCGTCTCGCCGCCGCGTCAGCCGGCCGTGCCGGCCAAGCCCGTCGACCTGGTGGCATCGCCAGGAAAGCGGCGAATCAGTCTCATGAGCAGGATATGGTCGATTTCAATTGGAGGGGGTGCGAGTTGGTGAAGTCCTACCAGGCGCTGCGTACCGCGCCGAGCCCCGACCACGCCGTGGTCCGCGGTCCCGGCGCCGTCGAGGTCCACCTCACGGTGAACGGGGAATCCCGGACGACGACCGTCGAGCCACGGGTCAGCCTGCTCGACGCCCTGCGCGACCGGCTCGAACTGACGGGGACCAAGAAGGGCTGCAACCAGGGGGCCTGCGGCGCCTGCACGGTGTGGGTGGACGGACGCCGCGTGCTGTCCTGCCTCACCCTGGCGATCACCTGCGAGAACCGCGAGGTGACCACGATCGAGGGACTGTCCGACGGGGACACCCTGCACCCGGTGCAGCAGGCGTTCCTGGACTGCGACGCCTTCCAGTGCGGCTACTGCACATCCGGGCAGATCATGTCCGCGGTGGCGCTGCTGGCCGAGGGGCACGCCGGCGACGACATGGAGATCCGGGAGTGGATGAGCGGCAACATCTGCCGCTGTGCCGCGTACCCGCACATCCGGGCGGCCGTCCGCCGGGTCCGCGACCAGGGAGGCACCGCCGATGCGGCCCGTTAGCTACTCGCGCGCCACCGACGTCGGCAGCGCGATCGGCGCGGTGAGCGCCGACCCGGAGAGCACCTTCCTGGCCGGTGGCACCACCCAGATCGACCTGCTGCGCATCTACGTCGAGCAGCCGCGCCGCCTCGTCGACATCAACGACCTGCCGCTGAACCGCGTCGAGGAGCTGCCCGGCGGCGGGCTTCGGCTCGGCGGACTGGCCCGGATGAGCGACGTGGCCGAGGAACCGGAGCTGGTGCGCCGTTACCCGATGGTCGCCGAGGCGCTGCTGCTCGGCGCCTCCCCGCAGCTGCGTAACATGGCCACCCTCGGCGGCAACCTGTTGCAGCGGGTGCGGTGCGGCTACTTCCGCGACACCGCGGCGGCCTGCAACAAGCGCGTCCCCGGCAGCGGGTGCAGCGCGATCGAGGGGATCAACCGGGGGCACGCCGTGCTCGGCACCAGCGAGCGCTGCATCGCCACCCATCCGTCCGACCTGGCCGTCGCGCTGGTCGCGCTCGACGCCGTGGTGCAGACCGAGGGACCGGGCGGCCCGCGGAGCATCCCGATCGACGACTTCTTCCTGCTTCCCGGCGAGACCCCGGAGCGGGAACACCCGCTGGCCCACGGCGAGCTGGTGACCGGGATCGACCTGCCGCCGGCACCGGTCGCGGCCACGTCCCGGTACATCAAGATCCGTGATCGCGAGTCGTACGAGTTCGCGCTCGCCTCGGTCGCGGCGGCCATCTCGGTGGGCGGCGGCCAGATCACGGAGGTACGGCTGGCCCTGGGCGGGGTGGCCACCAAACCGTGGCGGGCCCGGGCGGCCGAGCAGGTGCTCGTCGGCGCTCCGGCGACCACCGAGTCGTTCCGCCGGGCGGCGGCGGCCGAGCTGGCGCCGGCGGTGTCGCACGGGATGAACGCCTTCAAGATCGAGCTGACCCGGCGGACGATCGTCCGGGCCCTGGAGCAGCTGACGCAGCGGGAGGTAACGGCATGAGCCCGGCGATCGGCGCGACGCTCAACCGGGTGGACGGGCGCGCCAAGGTACGCGGCGAGGCGCGCTACTCCGCAGAGGTCCCGGTGACCGGCCTGGTCCACGGCGTGCTGGTCGGCGCCACGGTGGCCAGCGGCCGGATCACCGCGATCGACACCGTCGAGGCCGAGCGGGCCGACGGGGTGCTGGCCGTGTTCACCCATCGCAATCTGGACCGGGTCGCCACCGTGCCGAAGCTGCTCCCGTCGCTGGCCGGGCTGGCCGCACCGGGCCAGACCTTCTTCCCGATGCAGGACGAGACGATCCACTACGCCGGTCAGCCCATCGCCCTCGTGGTCGCCGACACCATCGAACGCGCCGAGCACGCGGGCACCCTGATCCGCGTCGAGTACGCCTCCACGCCCGCCATCACCCTGATCGACCAGGCCCGGGACCAGGCGTACGTGCCCGAGCGGATCTTCGGCGGGCTGCTGCCCGGGCACGGGTCCCGTGGTGACGTGGCGAAGGCGCTGGCCGAGGCGGAGGTGTGCGTGGACGCGACGTACCGGTTCGCGCCCAACCACCACAACCCGATCGAGGCGTCCGCCAGCACCGCGGTGTGGGAGGACATCGACCGGTTGACCGTCTACGACTCGACCCAGGGGCCGAACGCCACCCAGTTCACCGTCGCGGCGCTGCTCGGCCTGCCGCCGATCTCGATCCGGGTGGTGAGCCACGCCGTCGGCGGCAGCTTCGGCTCCAAGGCGATGATCTGGCACCACCCGGCGCTGGCCGCGCTCGCCGCCCGGCAGGTTGGCCGGCCGGTGCGGCTGGCGCTGACCCGGGAGCAGATGTTCACCTCCTGCGGGCACCGCGAGGAGCAGGAACAGCGGATCACCCTCGGCGCCCACGCGGACGGTCGGATCACCGCGCTGCGCCACCACAAACTCTCCCTCACCTCCCAGTTCGACGACTGGGCCGAGCCGTCGTTGCAGAGCCCGGCCGTGGCGTACACGAGCCCCCACTACGAGGGGGTCTACCACCTGATCCGGGGCAACACGATCACCCCGACCTTCATGCGCGCCCCCGGTGAGGCGACCGGCATGTTCGCCCTCGAATGCGCGATGGACGAGCTGGCCGAGCGGGTCGGGATCGACCCGCTGGAGCTGCGGCTGCGCAACTGCTCCGACACCGATCCGGAGAGCGGGCACCCCTGGTCCAGCAGCGGGCTGAAGGAGTGCTACCAGCGGGCGTCCGAGCTGTTCGGCTGGTCCGACCGCGACTCCCGGCCCCGGCGCGAGGGCCAGTGGCTGATCGGCAGTGGCATGGCTAGCGCGCTCTACCCGGTGACCCAACCGGTGAACCCGCAGCGAGCCCGGGCCCGGCTCTACAACGACGGCACCGCGGTCGTCGAGGCCGGCGTGTCGGAGTTCGGCACCGGCGTCTACACCGCGATGACCCAGGTCGCGGCGGACGCGCTCGGCCTGCCGGTGGAGCGGGTGCGGTTCGTCGGCGGCAGCAGTGACCTGCCGAACGTCACCGCCGCCGTGGGCTCCACGGGCACCAGCGCGGTCGGTTCCGCCGTACACCTGGCGGTGACCCAGCTTCGCGACGAGCTGATCGGGCGCGCGGTCGCCGACGACCACTCGCCCCTGCACGGCGCGGACCCCGCCGGGGTGGTCGTGCGGGACGGCCGGATGGCGCGGCGCGACCGGCCCGACGTCGGCGAGACGTACGCCGATCTGATGCAGCGCACCCTGACTCCGGACGTGGAGGTGCTCGGCACCTGGACGCCGCCACCGCAGGACGCCGGGTACGGGGTGCACACCTTCGGCGCGCAGATGGCCGAGGTGGCGGTCGACGCCGACCTCGGCGTGGTCCGGGTACGTCGGATGGTCGGGGTGTTCGCGCCGGGCCGGGTGCTCAACCGCAAGACCGCGCACAGCCAGTTGATGGGCGGCATGCTGTGGGGGCTCGGCCAGGCGCTGCTGGAGGCCACCCGGATGGATCCCCGGTCGGGTCGTTGGGCCAACGCCAGCCTCGGCGACTACCTGGTGGCGGTCAACGCGGACGCGCCGGACGTAATGGTGGACACCATCGAGGTGCACGACGAGGTCGTGAACCCGCTCGGGATGAAGGGCGTCGGGGAGATCGGCGTGGTGGGTGCGGCCGCCGCGATCGCCAACGCCGTGCACCACGCAACCGGCCGTCGGCAGTACGAGCTGCCGATCACCCTGGAGAAGCTGCTCTGAAGACGGCCTGACACATCGAGAACTGACTATTGCGTCGCGGCCGGGCGGCATGGTGGGATGACGCGTACCGGGCGGTGCGAGGGCTGCCGCGCCGCCGGTTGCCGGGTTCGTTCGACGCGAGGGCGCCGGTCCACGACAGGGACCGTTGACGGCGCGTGTCCACCGGCCGATCCCCTGCCGGGGCACGCACCGTGATCGTCGCTTCCGCTCCTTGCAGCGGGGCGATCAGGCCACATCCCCACCCGATTGCGGCGGGGCGGCTCGGGCGGCGCGCCTCGCGAGTCAGGAGAACCCGTGAACCGTTCCCGTACGGCCGCGTTGCTCACCGCGGCCGTGACCCTCACCCTCGGCGCCCTCGCCCTGGCGTCCAGTCCGGAGCCGGCCGCCGCGCACGGCGCGGCGATGACCCCCGGCAGCCGCACCTTCCTGTGCTGGCAGGACGGCCTGAGCCAGACCGGCGAGATTAGGCCGAACAACCCGGCGTGCTCCGCGGCCGTGGCGCAGAGCGGCGCGAACTCGCTCTACAACTGGTTCAGCGTGCTGCGCTCCGACGCCGGCGGCCGGACGGTCGGCTTCATCCCGGACGGGCAGCTGTGCAGCGGCGGCAACCCCGGCTACCGGGGCTACGACCTGCCCCGTACCGACTGGCCGTTGACCCACCTGACCGCCGGTGCGCGGTTGGATTTCCGGTACAGCAACTGGGCGCACCACCCGGGCACGTTCTACTTCTACGTGACCAAGAACAGCTGGAGCCCGACGCGGGCGCTGGCGTGGAGTGACCTTGAGGAGCAGCCGTTCCTGACGGTGACCAACCCGCCGCAGCGCGGCGGGGTCGGCACCAACGAGGGGCACTACTACTTCAGCGGCAACCTGCCGTCGGGCAAGAGCGGCAGGCACATCGTCTACTCCCGCTGGGTGCGCTCGGACTCGCAGGAGAACTTCTTCGGCTGCTCCGACGTGACCTTCGACGGCGGCAACGGCCAGGTGACCGGGGTGGGTCCGGGCGGCACCCCGCCGCCGAACCCGACCACTCCCCCGCCGAACCCGACCACCCCGCCGCCGAACCCGACGACTCCCCCACCGAACCCGACCACCCCGCCGCCGCACGGCGGTGACTGCATGGCGGTCTACAAGGTCGTCAGCGCGTGGCCGGGCGGCTTCCAGGGCGAAGTCATGATCATGAATCACGGCAGTACGCCGTTCAACGGCTGGACCGCCAGCTGGACCTGGCCCAGCGGGCAGTCGATCAGTCAGATCTGGAACGCCACCCAGACCTCGTCCGGTTCCTCGGTGACAGCCACCAACGTCGCACACGACGGCACGGTCGCACCGGAGGGCACCACGACCTTCGGCTTCCTGGGCAGCACCACAGGCACCAACACCCTGCCCACGGTCAGCTGCGCCCGCCGCTGACCCCGCGGACCGGGCGGGCCGCTGGCGCGGACCGAAGAACCGGGGTGTTAAGAAGGGCCCCCTGCTATGCAGAATGCGATAACAGGGGGCCCAACCTTACCGGTCAGCGGACCATGGAGCCCACGACCGGCTTCGTCAGCAGGGCGGACTGGTTGCGCTGAATGCCCGGGTCGAGGGTCTTGGCCACGAAGATGGCGTGCCAGATGCAGAAGATCAACACCGTCCACACCTTGCGGGAGTGGTCGGCCTCCTCCCGCTTGTGCTCGTCGAGCAGCCGCAGCGCGTACGACAGGTCGAGCAGGTCGCCGGCACCCGAGGTGCTCAGCACGTGCCGGGCCCACTCGTACATCTCGCCGCGCAGCCAGACCCGGGTGGGGGTCGGGAAGCCCAGCTTCTTGCGGTTGACGATGGCCGGCGGGACGACGCCCTGCAACGCCTGGCGCATCGCGTACTTCGTGGCGTCGGAGCGCGGCGGCAGCTTGAGGTCCACCGGGATCTTCGCCGCGACGTCGAACACCGGGCGGTCGAGGAACGGCACCCGCACCTCCAGCGAGTGGGCCATCGAGATCCGGTCGGCCTTGACCAGGATGTCCCCGCGCAGCCAGGTGTAGAGGTCGACGTACTGCATCTTGGTGACGTCGTCCAGCTCCGTGCACTCCGCGTAGATCGGGGCGGTCACGTCGGTGTAGCGCACCGAGGGGTCGTAGCGGCGCATGAGCTGCTGCTTCTCCTCCTCGGTGAACATCCGGGCGTTGCCGTAGTAGCGCTCCTCGATCGGGGTGGTGCCGCGCTCCAGGAAGCTCTTGCCCTTGACCCCCTGCGGGATCGCCTTGGAGACCGCGCGCAGGCCCTTCTGCACCCCGCCGGGCAGGCCGTTGACCGTGCCCAGCGACAGTGGCTCCCGGTAGATCGTGTAGCCACCGAAGAACTCGTCGGCCCCCTCACCGGACAGCACCACGGTGACGTGCTCGGCGGCCTTCTTCGCCACGAAGTAGAGCGGCACCAGCGCCGGGTCGGCCACCGGGTCGTCCAGGTGCCAGACGATCTTCGGCAGCGCGTCGATCATGTCCTGCGGACCGATCTTGGTGGGGATCGTGGTGACGTCCAGGTGCCGGGCCGAATCCTGGGCGACGTCGATCTCCGAATAGCCCGGCACGTCGTAGCCGACGGTGAAGGTGAGGATGTTCGGGTTGAACTCCCGCGCCAGCGCGACCACCGCGGTGGAGTCGATGCCGCTGGACAGGAACGAGCCGACCGGCACGTCGGAGCGCATGTGCATGCGCACGCTCTCCCGCAACGTCTCCCGGATCTCGTGGTACAGCTTCTGCTCGTCGTCGACCGCCGCCGGCCGGAACACCGGCCGGTACCACCGACGTACGTCGATCCGCCCGCCCGGGGTCCAGGTCAGGTACTCCCCGGAGCCGATCCGGTTGATGCCCTTGTGCAGGGTGCCGGGCTCGGGGACGTACTGCAGGGTCAGGTAGTGGCTGAGGTTGGCCGCGTCGACGCCCGCGTCGCCCTGGTAGCTGCTGTGCGCGAACGGCAGCAGCGCCTTCTTCTCCGAGGCCAGGTAGAGCCCGTCGGCGGTCTCCAGGTAGTGCATCGGCTTGATGCCAAAGTAGTCGCGGGCACCGAAGGCGCGCCGCTCCTGCCGGTCCCAGATGACGAAGGCGAACATGCCGCGCAACCGGGTGAGCACCTGCTCGCCCCAGAAGTGGTAGCCGGCGACGATCACCTCGCCGTCACCGGCGGTGGCGAACTGGGCGCCGAAGTCCCGGATCAGCTCGTCGCGCAGCTCGATGTAGTTGTAGATCTCACCGTTGAAGGTGAGCAGGTAACGACCGTTCGCGTAGGGCAACGGCTCGTGGCTCGACGCGACGTCGATGATGGCGAGCCGCTTGTGGGCGAACACTCCGTCCGCGTACCGGCCGGAGGCGTCGCCGACCACCTCGACCCCTGTCTCGTCGGGGCCGCGGTGGTGCAGGCATTCCAACGCTCCGGCGATGTGGTCGCGGTGCGCGGCGGCGTTGCCGTTCGCGCTGAAGAAGGCCAGGAGTCCGCACATGGTGGTCATCTTCCCACGCGCGCCGGGGGCCCGTCGCAGCCGTCCAACGATCCGGAGCGCTCCCGGCCGGCGCCACCGCGAACCGGGCGCGCGGTACCGTCGGGACCAGCAATGACACGGAGGGAGCGGCGCAATGACCGAGGGACGCACCGACGGTACGCCGACGGACGGTACAGAATCGCATGATCCGGACTTCCCGGAGGCGTTCCTGTCCTTCATGCGGCAGGGCTGGCGGGACAGCGCGCTCCCGGTGGCGCCCCGGCCGGAGGCCCCCAACTACGCCAAGCGGCGGGCCGCGCTCTCGGCGGCCTTCCCCGGCGAGACGCTGGTCATCCCGACCGGCGCGGAGAAGGTCCGGGCCAACGACACCGGCTACCCGTTCCGGCCGGGCAGTGACTTCGCCTACCTGACCGGCGACCACGACCCGGACAGCGTGCTGGTGCTGCGCCCGAACGGCTCCGGGCACGACGCCACGCTGTACATGCGGCCCCGCTCGTCGCGGGAGACCGACGAGTTCTTCCGCAGCCGGCACGGCGAGCTGTGGGTGGGCCGACGGCACACGCTCAGCGAGAAGTCCACCGAGCTGGGCCTGCCCACCGCCGACCTGACCGGCCTGGAGGCGACGCTGGCCGACCTGCGCCCGGGGCGGACCCGGGTGCTGCGCGGCTTCGACGCCCAGGTGGACGCGGCGGTCCGCCCGTACGACGGGGTGCGCGCCGAGGGGCAGCCGCCCCGCGACCGGGAGCTGGCGATCGCCATCTCGGAGCAGAAGCTCGTCAAGGACGAGTGGGAGATCGGCCAGCTCCAGGACGCGATCGACGCCACGGTGCGCGGCTTCGAGGACGTGGCCCGGATCCTGCCGGCCGACCGCGCCGTCTCGGAGCGGCTGCTGGAGGGGATCTTCGCGCTGCGGGCCCGGCACGACGGCAACGACGTCGGGTACAGCTCCATCGTCGGCGCCGGCGAGCACGCCACGATCCTGCACTGGGTGCACAACCACGGCGCGACCCGGCCGGGCGAGCTGCTGCTGATGGACATGGGTGTCGAGGGCCACAACCTCTACACCGCCGACGTGACCCGGGTGCTGCCGGTGAGCGGACGGTTCACCGCCCTGCAACGCCAGGTCTACGACATCGTGTACGCGTCCCAGCAGGCCGGCATCGAGGCCATCCGGCCCGGGGTGAAGTTCAAGGACGTCCACCTGACCTGCATGCGGGTGCTCGCTGAGGGCCTGTCGGAGCTGGGCCTGTTGCCGGTGAGCGTGGACGAGGCGATGGACGAGAAGTCCTCGGTCTACCGGCGGTGGACGCTGCACGGCTTCGGCCACATGCTCGGCATCGACGTGCACGACTGCTCGAACGCCCGCAAGGAGACGTACCGCGACGGCACGCTGGGCGAGGGCTACGTGCTCACCGTCGAGCCGGGACTCTACTTCCAGCCGGAGGACGAGCTGGTCCCCGCCGAGCTGCGGGGCGTCGGCATCCGGATCGAGGACGACGTGCTGGTGACCGCCACCGGCGCGATGAACCTGTCGGCCGGGCTGCCGCGTACGGCGGACGAGGTGGAGACCTGGCTGGCCGCGCAGCGGGAGGCCGGTCCGCGCCTGCCCGTCTGACCCCGCACGAACAACAACGGCGAGCCTCGCCGCCGGCGTCAGCGACGTATCTCGTCGTGAGGACGCCAGCGGTGGGGCCCGCCGTCATTTGCGCTACTCTCGCCCGTCCCGGCCACCTCGGGCAGTGCAACCGCACCCCCAGCCAACCGCGGAGTGCGCCGGGTGGAGCCTGCCCGACCATCACCGTCGACCCTCCGCGGCCGCCGCGCGAGCTTTGCGCCGCCCGCCACCTCCTCGGCGTTCCCGCGAGCTTTCCCCCCCTTTCCACGTCCTGGTGGCATCCGTCAGCTTTCCGCCGCCGGCCGCGTTCCCCGCCACCGGTCATGCCCGGCCGGCACCGGCCGTCCCCCTTCCTGCCGTCCGCGTCCCCGCGTGCCTTATGTGGGACTTCTTCGGATACGCACGCATAGTGAACAAGTCTCCCATACGGTGTTGTTTGGCAGCTACAACCGATTTGTAGCGGAGGCCGCCTCGCCACGGCGAAGCGACCTTGTCGGTACAAGGAGAGGGCAGAGAGCTCCGATGTCCAACAACCTTCGCAACAACGATGACGCGGCGCACGACAAGAACTCACCGTTCCGCCGGCGTCGGCTCTGGCTGGTCACCGCCGTCGCCGGCCTCGCAGGGGCGGTCAGCCTCACGGGCGTCGCCTACGCCACCACAGGCGTGACCGGTTCACACCGGCTGACCGACGTCAAGTGGTCGACCGCCCAGCTTGTCGGCGACGATGACCAGGCCAAGGACCAGGTAAAGGACGACAAGGGCAAGGACGACAAGGGCAAGGACGACAAGGGCAAGGACGACAAGGACAAGGACGACAAGGACGACCGCGATCGCGTCCGGGAGGTGGAGTGCGACGACGATGCCCTCGTCGAGGCCCTCGACCTGGCCAACCGTGACGACGGCGGCACCCTGAAGCTGGCCAAGGACTGCACCTACGAGCTCGACCAGCACGACAAGAAGTCCGAGGCGGGCCTGCCGACGATCAAGCAGGAAATCACCATCGAGGGCAACGGCGCGACGATCAAGCGGGAAGCCGAGGAGGGCTTCCGGATCTTCCGCGTCGCCAACGGCGGTGACCTGACGCTGAAGGACGTCGAGGTCCGCAACGGCGCCGCCGGCGAAGACCGCAAGGACGACAAGCGCAAGGAGCCGCCGAAGAAGGCGGTTCCCGGTAACCAGTCCGGGACCGGTGGGGGCGCGCCTGCCCCGGCACCTGCGCTGGCGGAGCCCGCAGCCGCCCCGGCCGCGAAGCCCGCAGCCGCCACTGCCGCGAAGCCCGCAGCCGCCACTGCCGCGAAGCCCGCAGCCGCCACTGCCGCGAAGCCGGCGGCCGCCACTGCCGTGGAGCCCGCAGCCGCCCCGGCCGTGGAGCCCGCAGCCGCCCCGGCCGTGGAGCCCGCAGCCACCGCGAAGCCGGCGGCCACCGCGACGAAGCCAGCCGAGAACGGCTGGCACGGTGAGGAGTCCGGCGAGGACAAGAAGGACTGGGAGTCCGGCAAGGACTGGGAGTCTGGCAAGGACGACAAGGAGCACGAGGGCGACGGTGGTGGCCTGCTGGTCGAGCGGGGCGGCGAGGCGCACCTGGTGAACACCAAGTTCTTCCTCAACAGCGCCGAGAACAACGGCGGCGCGGTCGCCAACTTCGGCCGGCTTGACGTCGAGAGCAGCACCTTCGACAACAACCACGCCGGAAAGGACGGCGGCGCCATCTTCAACGCCGGTGTCCTCAAGGTCTCCGGGTCCCGCGACGGCAAGGGCGGCGAGTCCCGCATCACCAACAACACCGCCGGCAACGACGGTGGCGGCGTCGCCAACGGCCACGGCGACAAGGACAAGAAGAAGGACGAGCACGGCAAGGACAACCTCAGCAGCGACGGCCGTCACGACGACAACAACGACGACAAGAAGGCCGGCACCGTCACGATCGAGAAGACCCTGATCGAGGGCAACACCGCCAAGAAGAACGGCGGCGGCCTGTCCAGCAACGACGGCTTCGTCGAGGTCAGCTGGACGTTCGTCAAGAACAACACCGCCGGCGAGAACGGCGGCGGCATCGCGGCCGTCGACACCGTCCTGACGGTCAAGAACAGCAACATCGAGAAGAACAAGGCCCACAAGGACGGCGGCGGCATCTACAACGTCAGCAGCGAGGACGACAAGAAGCGCAACACCGTCCTGTCGAACGGCGGCAAGGACAAGGACGAGGAGAACCGCGCCACCGCCACCGTCACCGAAAGCGAGATCCTCGAGAACAGCGCCGGCCGCTTCGGCGGCGGCATCTTCAACGGCGAGCCGTTCGAGGACAAGCACAATGGTGGCGGCATGTCCGGCCCGGCCGCTTGGCAGGGCTCCGGGTCCAACCACAAGGACCACGAGGACGACGCGGCCACCCTGGTCCTGCGTGACAGCAAGATCAAGGAGAACTTCGCCGGCAAGAACGGCGGAGGCATCTACAACAACGAAGGCAAGGTGACCCTGACCAACACCAAGGTCACCAAGAACAAGGCCGACAACGGCAACGAGGACAAGGACAAGGGCAAGCACGACAAGGGGATCGCCGGCGGCATCTTCAACAACGATGGCAAGGTCAAGCTCGACGACGACTCCACCGTCACCGACAACGACCCCACCAACTGCGCCAACACCGTCGAGGACTGCTTCAACTGAGCAACGCGACAGGGAAACAGCGACGGAAAAGGTCGGCCCCCTGCCACCGGAGGTGGCAGGGGGCCGCACCCTGCGAACTAGGGTCTGTGTCGAAGTCCTCGGTCGAGCCTGGGCCCGCCGCAGGCCGGCCAGGGACTTCGACACAGACCCTATCTCTGGACGAAGACCACCACGCTGCGAGCGGGCACGGTGAACGTGCCGGTGGCCCGATCGAACGCGGCCGTCCGCAGCGTCGGGTCGGCCGAGGTCGTCAGCACGGGGTGCAGCGACACGTCCGCCCCCCGCAGGCCCGGCAGCCGCTGGGACGCGGCGCCCGGGGTGCCGTTGAAGACCACCGCGACCGACTTCCACCGCGGGTCCAGGCCGCGACCGTCCAGCGTCATCGTCAGCACGCCGGGCGTCTCCGCCTCCCCGGAGAGCGGGAACGCCACCCGCCGCTGCACCTGGTCGGCCGAGGCGAGGCCGAAGACCGGCGACGAGGCCCGGATGCGCAGCAGCTCGGCGTACCGCGCGTCGGTGGTGGTGATCGCCGCGCAGTCCGGCACCAGCGCGGGGTCGGCCAGCAGCGGCTTCGCGTACGGCCACTTGTCCTCGTTGTCCTGCGCCGGCGGCAGGCCGGCGCCGAACCCGTTGCCGTTGGCGCAGCCCCAGCGGATCTGGTTGAACCAGTCACCGGAGTTGTACGAGTTGCGGTCCAGCGACTTCGACCGCAGCCGCTCGGTGCCGGCGGTGACGAAGCCGGTGCCCTGGCCCAGCACCACCGTGCCCAGCGCCAGCACCTGCATCCGAGCGCGGTCCAGCGCGACGGTGGTCTGTGGCAGCTTGTACGCCAGCGCGTCGTACAGGATCTCGTTGTCGTGCGCGTCGACATAGGTGACCGCCTCCCCCGGCGCGGCGGTGTAGCCGGCCGGCGAGCCGTTGTAGTCCACCTGCGCGCCGGTGACCTGCCGCCCGGCGGAGTCGGTGAACCGGTACCCGCGCAGGTTGCCGGTCAGTCCCACCTTGATCAGGTCGTGGGCGTGCAGCAGCCGGGCCTTCTGCTCGGCCGGCGACCCGTTGACCGGATCACCGTTCGGGTCGGTGTAGAGCCCGGAGGCGAAGCCCTGCGCCCGCGGGTTGGCGTCGAACGGTCCACCGCCGCGCACCGCGTCGCGCAGCCGGTCGTTGAAGGTGCCGATACCGGTGCCCGCCATGTTGGCCTGGGTGGCCTGCACGAACCGGGCGTCGTTGGCGACCTCGCCGAAGTTCCAGCCCTCGCCGTAGAGCAGGATCGACCGGCCGTCCACGCCGTCGCGGGCGACGGTCAGCCGGTCCAGCGCCTTGCGTACGGCCAGGATGTTCGCCTTCGGGTGGTGACCCATCAGGTCGAACCGGAAGCCGTCCACCTTGTACTGCCTGGCCCAGGTGACCAGCGAGTCGACCACCAGTTTGCCCATCATGGCGTGCTCCGGGGCGGTGTTGGCGCAGCAGGTGGAGTTGGCCACCGTGCCGTCCTCCAGCAGCCGCTGGTAGTAGCCGGGCACGATCTGGTCGAGCACCGACTTCTCGTCGACGCCCGCCGCCGAGGTGTGGTTGTAGACCACGTCCATGACCACCCGCAGGCCGACGCCGTTCACCCCGGCCACCATCCGGCGGAACTCGGCGGTCCGCGCCGCGCCGGCCGGGTCGACCGCGTAGCCGCCCTCCGGCACCGTGTAGTGCAGCGGGTCGTAGCCCCAGTTGTAGCCGTCGGCCTCGGCGACCGCCGCCACGCACCTCTGCTGCTCCGCGGAGTCCGGCGGCAGGGCCGCCAGGTCACAGGCCGGCTGGCGCTGGTCGACCCGCTTCTCCGGGATGGTCGCGAAGTCGAACGCCGGCAGCAGGTGCAGGTGGGTGACCCCGGCGTCGCCGAGCGTCCGGAGGTGGGTCATGCCGGCTGTCTTCGGGTCGGTGAAGGCGAGGAAGGTGCCCCGCCGCTCGGCCGGCACGCTGTCGTCGGCGATGGAGAAGTCGCGCACCGACAGCTCGGAGACCTGCGCCTTCGCCGCCGGCACCGCGGCCGGCTTGCGCAGCGTCCGCCAGCCCGGCGGGGCCAGTGCCGGGTCGTTCAGGTCGACCAGCTGACTGTGCGCCGAATCCGCCGACAGGGCCACCGAGTACGGGTCGGTCACCGAGGCGGTGACCATCCGCTGCGCCGCCGGCTGCCACGCCTGCACCTGGTACCGGTAGTACTTCCCGGTCCAGGCGTGGCTCCCGCGCACCGACCAGACCCCGGTGCGGTCGTCGCGGCGCATCGACACCGTCCTCGGCTGGGCGGTGGGCGAGTCGAACAGTTGCAGTGCCACCGTCCGGGCGGTCGGCGCCCAGAGCGCCAGGCTCGGCGTCCCGCCGGCGAACGTCGGCCCGAGGGTGGCGTCGGTCGCCCGGGCATACACGTCGTCGAGCACACCGGGGATCTGCACGCCGGTGGCGGCGAGCAGGGCCCCCTCGGCGTCGCGCTCGGTGACCAGCAGCTGCCCACGCAGCGCCGCCGGCACCCGGGCCAGGTCACCCCGGTCGAGGGTGAAGCCGCGGTACGCCCACAGGTGCGGGAACGCGGCACGCTGGGCCTCGGTCAGCCCGTTGCGCTGCGCCCGCAACGGCAGGGTGGTGTACGTCCCGGTCAGCTCCCCATCGGCCACGCTCACCCCGCCGGCCGGCGCGGTGACCAGCGCGTACGTCCTACCGTCGGTCGGGCCGGTCTGCCAGGCCACGGTGGACCGGTCGATCCAGTGCGCCTTCTGCTTGGCGATATCGGTGTCCCGGCCGGCGCCGGTCGCGGTCGAGGGCAGCAGCCGGCCCGGGGTGGCGGCGAGCAGCCACACCTCCCGGCCGGCGCTGGCGAAGTCGAGCCGCTGGTCGTCCGGCAGGTCCTTGGTGTCGCCCTGGTGGATGATGTAGTTCAGCCCGGTCGCCCCGGCCGCCAGCGGCACCCGGAACACCGCGCCGAACGCGTCGACGGAGGTCGGCGTGAGCGGTGTGGACCACTCGGTCGGGTTGGCCGCGCCGTCCCACAGGTGCAGGCCCCAGCCGTCGTAGTTGCCGTCGACCCGCCGGTAGTGGATCACCGCGGTGCCCTCCTCGACCGGCGGGTCCGGTTGACCGGTGGCCGCCTGCCGAGTCGGGTAGATCGCCGGGTCGCCCTGCTTGAGCCAGACCTCACCGGTCTGCGTGACGTCGACGCTGCGGTCCTGGGCGACGTCCTTGGTGCCGTTCCGGTCGACCACCAGGAAGCTCACCGACTTCGCGCCCGGCTTGAGCTTCACCCAGGCGAACCGGCCGTAGGAGTCCTCCCCGGCGAACGGCTGCCCCTTGGGCCACTCGGTGACGTACGCCGGGTCGATGTCGCCCCACGCGTACAGGCCCCAGTCGTCGTACCCACCGGCGGGGCGCTGGTAGTGCACCACCGCCCACTCCCGGGACCCACCCTGCTGCGGCGTGCCCACGATGGCGGTCGACCGGGCGGTCGCGGTGCGGCCCCGCCCGTCGCGGACCACCGCCTTGTACTCCACCGACGTCCCGCCGGCCAGCCCGGTCAGGTCGTGCTGCACGGTGTACGGCGCGTGGTCGGCGCTGCCCAACAGGGTCCACCGACCGCCGGCGACCCGGGCCGCCATGGTGACGGTGGCCAGCGGGTCACCGGTCACCTGGGCGGTGACCGCGGCTCGGGTGGCCACCGGCGCGTCCGGCGCGGGAGCGGTGATGGTGATGGTCGGTTTGCCGGCGGGCTGCGCGACGGGGGTGCCGGCCCGGTGCACCACCGCCGACAGCGGCGGCACGGTCAGGGTCAGCTTTCCGTCGGCGCCCGCGGCGGCGGCACCGGTCGAGCCGTAGATGCCGGTGAAGGTGGCGCCGGCCGACCAGGTGTCCACGGTGACAGTCTGCGCGGTGTCGGCGTTGTTCACCGCCACCACGTACTCGATGCGGTCTGCGGGGGCGATCCGGGAGGCGGCGAAGACGCCCGGGCCGTCGGCGGCGTACCGGGTGACCTGCACACCGTCGCGCAGCGCGGGGTGCGCCTGGCGCAGCCTGCCCAGCTCCGCGATGGTCCGGTAGAGCGGGTGGGTGGGGTCGAACTGGTCACTGGCGTGGGTGCGGTCCGTGCCGAGCAGGTCGTCGTCGAGGTAGTCGGTGACCTTCGAGGCGAACATGTCCTGCCGGGCGTCCTTGTCCCCGCCCGGGCCGGTGAAGCCCTGCTCGTCGCCGGAGTAGATCACCGGCTGGCCACGGGTGAGGAACATCAGCTGGTGCGCGAGCTGGTCGCGGCGCAGGTGGCTGGCCGAATCGGTGCCTCCACCGGCGATGAACGAGCCGATCCGGCCCATGTCGTGGTTGCCGAGGAAGGTGGTGAGCCGGCCCGCGTCGGTGTCCCGGGCGGCGTAGAGGTCGTCGCGGGCGTACACGTCGGCCAGCGCCTTCGCCGAACCGGCGCCGGCGGTGTAGCCCCGCGCGGCCTCCTGGAACGCGAAGTCGAGGGTCGCCGGCAGACCACCCTGCCGGACGTAGCTGGAGCTGATCTCCGGGTCGGCGCTGTACACCTCGCCGAACATGAAGAAGTCCTTCTTGCCGGCCTTCTCGGCGGCCCGCTCGATGCCCTGGCTGAACTGCGGCCAGAAGTCCATGTTGACGTGCTTGACGGTGTCCAGCCGGAAGCCGTCGACGCCGGTCGCGCCGATCCAGTCCCCGTACGCCCTGGTCAGACCCTGGACCACCTCTGGGCGTTCGGTCCACAGGTCGTCGAGGCCGAAGAAGTCGCCGTACTCGCTGTTCTCGCCGGCGAAGGTGGAGTCGCCCCGGTTGTGGTACATGGTGGCGTCGTTCAGCCAGGCCGGGACCTTGACCGTGGCGTCCTCCCGCTCGGCGAACGTCGGCGTGTACGGGAACGACGCCTGGTTCACCGGCGGGAAGGCGCGGGTGCCGTCGGCGTAGTTACGGTCCTCGAACGCCCGCCCCTGCGCGTCGGTGTACGGCGAGGTCGCCTTGTCCACGTAGGCGTACCGGTTCTCGGCGTACTTGATGACGTCGGCGGTGTGGTTGACGATCACGTCGAGGTAGATCTTGATGCCGCGCTGGTGGGCCAGTTTGACCAGCCGCTTCATCTCCTCGTTGGTGCCGAAGTGCGGGTCCACCTGGGTGAAGTCGGTGATCCAGTAGCCGTGGTAGCCGGCCGAGACGTCGTCGCCGGAGCCCTGCACCGGCCGGTTCTTGAAGATCGGGGCGAGCCAGATGGCGGTGGTGCCCATCCCCTGGATGTAGTCCAGCTTGTCGATGACGCCCTTCAGGTCGCCGCCGTGGTAGAAGCCCTTGTCGGTCGGGTCGAGGCCGGTGCGCAGCCGGTCACCGGAGAGGCCACCCCGGTCGTTACGGGGGTCGCCGTTGGCGAACCGGTCCGGCAGGACGAAGTAGAACTGCTCGGCGCGGGCGGTGTCGGTGCCCGCCTTCAGGAGTTCCTCGGCGGTGGGCTCGCCGCGCCACTGGGCGGCGCCGGCGACAGCGAGGGGGTCGGTGCCGGAAGGCCGGGGGTCCGCGGCGGCTGGACGCACCGCGACCGGGCTGCCGACGAGCGTGATTGTGAGCAGGGAGGCGAGGGCGAGCAGGGCGGTGCGCGGTGTCGGCGGGGGTTTCATCGACGGCCTTCCTCTGGTCGTGATTGGCCGCACGCTAACCCTTGCCGAAACAATCTGCAATGCCTTGCAAACAAAGTCGTAACAGAGCAGCCGCCTTGCGGAAGCACCCGTCACCAGGCGTACGTCCACCGACGACCGTCCAGGTCAGAACCCGATGCAGCGCACCCCGTCGACCGTGCACCCCCGCGGCGTGGTCGACGACCGCTCCAGATGAAACCGCAACGACGCCGAGCCGCCGGCCGGCACGTCCACCCCGCTGGCGTACGTGAAGCCGCCGTCGGTCTGCCGCACCGTCCCCTGTGGCACGCCCTCCACCCAGGCGGTCACCAGCCGCCCACCGCCGAAGTCCAGCCGCACCGTCCACCCCCGGTCCTCGACGGCCCGGTTGACGATCAGCACCTCGCCGATGAAACCCCCGTCGAAGCTCTGCACGACCCGGTATCGGCCACTCACCGCGGGCGCGCCCTGCGTTGGCCGCGGCGCCGGCCCGCTCGACGTCGGCCCGCCCGGCCGACCGGCGCTCGGCGGTCGCGACCCGGCCGGCGCGCTCGGGGACAGCCCACTCGCGCGCGGGGACAACCCGGGCCGCAACGGCGGCGCCGACGATCTCGGGGGTGTCGGCGCCGTGACGGTGGGCGGGACCGAACCCTGCGGAACTGGCAGCGCCGGCGGCAGCGCCGATGCGTCGTCCGGCGCCGGACTACGTCCCCGATACGCGCCCAGGGCAATGAAGAGCAGGACCACCATCACCACGACGCCGGCGAACACCACGATCCAGGGCGACGACGCGACAGCGGCCGGACCACGGGACGGTCGCGGGGCGCGACGCATGCCGGACATGTACCTCCCTCAGCGGGCCGTCCGGGCAGCGTAGCCACCGGCGGTCGGACCCGGAAGCTCCGGCGGCGGCACCGGAGGTCCGCTGACCGGGCACCAGGTCAACCGAGTTGGCAGTCGACCCCGTTGACCGTGCACCGGTCCGGTCGCTCCCCCGAGTCGCCCCAGCCGAGCCGCAGCCGCAGCGTCCGGCTGTCACCCGGGGCCAGGGAACGGGTGCCGCGCAGCACGAACTCGCCGTCCCCGCGCGCCGACACCGAAACTCCCGAGTCGCCGCTGATCCGCAGCTTCCGCACGTCGTCGTCGTACGACAGCTCCACCCGCCAGTCCAGCGACCCACCCGACGCGTTCGTGACCGACAGCACCGCCTCGGTCCCGTCCCACCCGTCCGTTCCGACCTGGTACCGGGCGGTGACCGTCTCCTGGGCCGGACCGAGCGGCACCGCCGACGCCGCCGGGGCGGACGTCCGACCCGGAGCCGGCGAGCTGGTGCTGACCCGTGGCGACGGCGCCCGGCTGCTGCGGGTCGGTCGCGGCGACGCCGTGCGCGGCTCCGCCCCGGTCGGAGTCGGCGTCGGCGTCGGCGTGGCCGACGCGGTGGCCGGCGCGGTCGGCAGGAACACCGGCGGCCCGGCCTGCGACATGGGCTCCGGCTCCCGGGTACGGAACGACAGCAGCGCGACCACCAACAACACCACCAGCGCGCAGACCCCGAGCAGCACCACGATCCACGGGACCGACGCCAGCACCCGCGCCGCCCGCACACCCTCCGCACCGTCCGGCCGCATCGCCATCAGGTCTCCCCTCGTCCCCGCCGACGCGCCAGCGTAGCCAGCACAGGCCAGACCGGAAACCAGGCGGGTACGGATCGGACCGACCAGCCGACCCGGAGCGGAAAACGGCTCGATCGCACCGGTTGGTCAGGCCGTCCGGACAACCGTGGAGATGAGCGGCCCCTCACCGGTGGTGCGCAGCAGGTAGCTGTACCGCTCCCCCGGCACCGCGTGCCCCCGACTGTCCAGGAATTCCCACTCCACCGCCACCATGGTCAGCAGCGCGGACATCGGCTGCACGTCCTCGATCTGGGCGTGCGCCGCCACCAGTTCCCGGTCCTGGTAGTCGGGTGCGGCGCCCACGAAGGACAGCGCCACCGCCGCCGGCGAGTTGAACGAGAAGCTGTAGGTGCCGGCCACCACCAGCCCGGGCAGGGCGTAGCAGCTGGCGATGGCCGGCAGGTCGCCGGAGGTCAACGCCACGCCGTACCGGTCGAAGAAGTCGGTCAGCGCCTTGAGATCGGTGGAGGCTTTCACGGCCCAGCAATTGCCGGTCACCGGGCACGTCAAACCTCAGCGCGGCGGAACCTGGACCTCGATCTCCGCACCCAGCCGCGCGTCGGCGGCCAGCCCCAGGTCGTCCCCGCTCCAGAACCGCCCCGGGTCGTACCAGTTTGGACGCCGGCCGGCGGGCAGCAACCCCATCGCCTCGTAGGTCACGGCCACCACCTCGGCGCAGTACGCCGTCTCCAGAGCCCGGTCCCGCGCGGCCGGCGACCCACCCGTCAACGAGGCCGACGGCGGCGCCGGCCGACCGGGTCGCGGCAACGCCGGCACCCGACCGCGCACCCAGCGCCAGGCCAACTGCGCGGTGGACGGGAACGGCGTGCCGTCCAGCCGCGCGATCGTACGGAGCACCGCCCGTTCCATCTCCCCGTCCGCCGGTGGATCGAGCTGCCGCAGCCAGGCCCGCTGACCGTACCGGTTGGCCCAGACGCAGACCGCGTCCCGCAGGTCGTGCAGTTGCACACCGCGCTGGTGGGTGCCGGACCACAGATCCGGCAGCGACCTGCCCAGCTCCGCGTGCCACATCAGCGGCGGCATGTCGTCCAGCACCACGGCCATGCCCACGTGGTTGACCGGACTGTTGGTGGTGAACTGGATCGCCCGGTCCGGCACGCTGCGACCCCGGAACACCCACACGTCGCCGGTGCGGGTCAACTCGACCGCCTCGTCCAGGCTGATGCTCATGAGGGTCTAGCCTAGGCCGATGGGGCAACGAATGCGGTGGTGGAAGGTCCTCGGGCTGGCCGGCCTCGCCGGGGTCGCGGCCACCGGTGTGGTCATCGCACGGGCCGAACGGCGCCGGCGCGCGTACACCCCGGAGGAGATCCGGCAGCGGCTGCTCGAACGGCACGCCCAGGCGAGCGACGCCGCGAAACCCGCCGACCCGGCCTGACCACCCGCCTCGACACTCCCCCGTCGACGCAGCGATCTCCTTCGAAGACCTGGCTGCGAACCTAGTAACCGCCGAACGGTAACCGCACGATCGACGGCCGGTCTCCCGTGACGGGAGACCGGCCCGGTCGCGGGCGGCATCCGCACCAAGGCGCGTTATACCTCAGAGTCATATTTATGCCTCACAGGTATCGGGCTCGAATGCCTGCTGCCTCGCCCGCCCGGAACGCCGTCCTGACCTCGGGGCGGTTGTGGCCTCGGCGTGTTTGGCAGGCGGCAGTGTCCCGGGGATCGCGCGGATCGTGGACCCGGCCGGGTTGAGACCCCCGACGGACTGATGTCCGGTTCGTGATGGGCGCGGCTGGACGTGGTGTCCGGTTCCGGAGTTAATGTCCCGTGATCGGGGGCACCCGCAGGGTGGAATCGGGGGCCGGTCGGGGTGGTTATACCTGGCAGATCACCGCGGGGCCCGGTAGCCGCAGGCCGCCGGGAACACCGGCCAGGCCGCCACGGTTACATCCCCCGTAGCCGCCGACCGCCGGGAACACCCGCCGGGCCGGCACGGTTACATCCCCCGGACACCCGAGCAGGTCCCCTCCGATCGCCGGGTCGT
>NZ_JBIALB010000018.1:0-417 GCF_042872965.1 Micromonospora sp. NPDC005087
ACGCCCGGTCACATTCCGAACCCGGAAGCTAAGCCCTCCAGCGCCGATGGTACTGCACTCGTGAGGGTGTGGGAGAGTAGGACGCCGCCGGACAATCTTCCAGTCGAGGGCCGCCCCATCCGGGTCGGCCCTCGACTGCGTAGCGCCATTGGTGGCGCAATGAGGAAGGATGTACCTGTGAGTTCAGGACCGCAGGGCGGAGACCGTCCCCGTCGTTACGAAGACCGTACTGACGGCCAGGGCGGCCGCGACCGCGGCCCGCGTCGCGACGACCGTCCCCCGTACCGGGGAGACCGTGACAGCGCTGGCGGAGCCCGAGGCGGATACGCCGGCGGCCGCGACGCCGGTTCCCGTGGTGGTGACCGGGACGGTTCGCGCTCGGGTACGCCTCGTGAGGGTGGCTACCGCGGCGGCGAA
>NZ_JBIALB010000018.1:512-102301 GCF_042872965.1 Micromonospora sp. NPDC005087
GCGACCGCGATGGTTCGCGGTCCAGCGCTCCGCGCGAGGGTGGCTTCCGTGGTGGTGACCGCGACGGTTCGCGCTCGGGTGGCTCCCGCGAGGGTGGTTTCCGCGGTGGTGACCGCGACGGTTCGCGTTCGGGTGCGCCTCGTGAGGGTGGCTACCGCGGCGGCGACCGCGATGGTTCGCGGTCCAGCGCTCCGCGCGAGGGTGGCTTCCGTGGTGGTGACCGCGACGGTTCGCGCTCGGGTGGCTCCCGCGAGGGTGGCTTCCGTGGTGGTGACCGCGACGGTTCGCGCTCGGGTGGCTCCCGCGAGGGTGGCTTCCGTGGTGGTGACCGGGACGGTTCGCGTTCGGGTGCGCCTCGTGAGGGTGGTTTCCGCGGTGGCGACCGCGACGGTTCGCGCTCGGGTGGCTCCCGCGAGGGCGGCTTCCGGGGTGGTGACCGTCGCGAGGGTGGTTTCCGTGGTGGTGACCGGGACGGTTCGCGTTCGGGTGCGCCCCGTGAGGGTGGCTACCGCGGCGGTGACCGCGAGGGCGGCGGCTTCCGTGGTGGCGATCGTCGTGAGGGCGGCTACCAGGGCGGCGATCGCAGCCGCTCCGGCCCGTCCCGCGAGGGTGGTTTCCGTGGCGGTGACCGCGAGGGTGGGTTCCGTGGCGGCGAGCGCCGCGAGGGCGGCGGCTTCCGTGGTGGCGACCGCGATGGTTCCCGGCCTGGTGCCCCGCGTGAGGGCGGCGGCTTCCGGGGCGGTGATCGCGACGGCGGGTTCCGTGGCGGCGAGCGCCGCGAGGGTGGCTTCCGCGGTGGTGACCGCGAGGGCGGCTTCCGCGGTGGTGACCGCGACGGTGGTTTCCGCGGTGGTGACCGTCGTGAGGGCGGTTTCCGGGGCGGTGACCGTCGCGAGGGCGGCGCGCCCCGCGAGGGCGGTTTCCGGGGCGGCGAGCGCCGTGAGGGCGGCGGCTTCCGCGGCGGTGACCGTCGCGAAGGTGGCGCGCCCCGCGAGGGCGGCTTCCGGGGCGGCGAGCGCCGTGAGGGTGGTTTCCGGGGTGGTGACCGTCGCGAGGGCGGCGCCCCGCGCGAGGGTGGTTTCCGTGGCGGCGATCGCCGTGAGGGTGGCGCGCCCCGTGAGGGCGGCTTCCGGGGCGGCGACCGTGAGGGCGGCTTCCGGGGCGGCGAGCGCCGTGAGGGTGGCTTCCGCGGTGGTGACCGTCGCGAGGGCGGCGCTCCCCGCGAGGGTGGCTTCCGCGGTGGTGACCGCCGTGAGGGCGGCGCTCCCCGCGAGGGTGGCTTCCGCGGTGGTGACCGCCGTGAAGGCGGCGGCTTCCGTGGTGGCGACCGCGATGGTTCCCGGCAGAGCGCCCCGCGTGAGGGCGGCGGCTTCCGTGGTGGCGACCGTGAGGGCGGCTTCCGCGGTGGTGACCGCCGTGAGGGTGGCTACCGTGGTGGCGACCGCGAGGGCGGCTTCCGGGCCGACGAGCGGCCGCGTCGCGAGGGTGAGTTCCGCCGCGATGACCGTGGTGCGGGCTCCGGTTCGTCCGAGGGCGGGCGCAGCCAGGCTCCGGCGTTGCCGGACGACATCCTCGCGACCGATCTTGACAAGGACGTTCGCGCCGAGCTGCTCTCGCTGAACAAGCCGGTCGCCGAGTCGGTGGCGCGGCACCTGGTCGCCACCGGCCAGTTGATCGACGAGGATCCGGCCGAGGCGCTGGCGCACGCGCTGGCCGCACGGCGGCTCGCGTCGCGCATCTCCGCCGTCCGTGAGGCGGTCGGCCTGGCCGCGTACCACGCGGGGGAGTGGCAGACGGCGATCGCCGAGCTGCGCACGTACCACCGGATGAGCGGACTGCAGAGCCACCTGGCCGTGCTCGCGGACTGTGAGCGTGCCCTGGGTCGGCCGGAGCGGGCCATCGACCTGTTCCGCGGCGCCGACCGGGACAAGCTGGACCAGGCCGTGGCGATCGAGCTGCTGATCGTCGCCGCCGGCGCCCGGGGCGACCTCGGGCAGAAGGACGCCGCCGTGGCGATGCTCCAGGTCCCGGACCTCACGAGCGAGGCCACCGTGCCGTGGACGGCGCGGCTGCGTTACGCGTACGCCGACGCGCTGCTCGCGGTGGGTCGGCGCGAGGAGGCCCGCGAGTGGTTCTCCCGCGCCGCTGACGTGGACACCGAGGGCGAGACCGACGCCGCGGAGCGGCTGCTGGAACTCGACGGCGTGCTCATCGAGGGCGACGACGAGGACGAGATGGCCGAGGAGATCGCCGCTGGTCCGGGTACTCCCGGCGCGGTGCCGGCTCGACCGGACACCGAGCTCACCGCCGGTGACGACGAAGACGACGACGAGGACGAGGACGACGACGAGGACGACGACGAGAACGACGAAGACGACCTCGACGAGGACGACGACCTCGACGACGACGACGACGACGAGGACGACGAGGACGACGAGGACGACCTCGACGACGAGGACTTCGACGACGACGAGGAGGACGGCCCTGCCGGTCGCTCCGGCGTCGACGAGGACCTTGACGGCGAGGACGAGGACCGTCACCCGGGTGAGGTCGAGGCGGACACCACCGCGGCCGATGCGGCTGGCGACGGCGACGCGGTGAACACCGACGGGAGCGCTCCGGACCGGGGTGACGAGTCGGGGTCGACGCAGCGGTGAGCGCGGATGCCGGGGAGCGGCTGATCGACGGGTACACCCTGGTCGTCTTCGACCTGGACGGGGTGATCTACCTGATCGACCGGCCGATCCCCGGTGCCGCCGAGGCGGTGGCCCGGCTGCACGCTGAGGGGCGGGCGGTGGCCTACGCCACCAACAACGCCTCCCGCCGGTCCAGCGAGGTCGCCGACCTGCTGACCGGGATGGGCGTGCCAGCCCGGCCGGAGGAGGTGCTCACCTCCGCTGCGGCCTCGGCGGAGCTGCTGCGCGACCGGCTGCCCGCCGGTGCGCCGGTACTCGTGGTCGGCGCGGAGGCGCTGCGCGCCGAGCTGCGCGCTGTCGGGCTGACCCCGGTCTCCCAGGCGGATGAGAAACCGGCAGCCGTGGTGCAGGGCTACGGTCCGCAGGTCGGCTGGGCCGAGCTGGCCGAGGCGTCGCTCGCGGTGCGGGCCGGCGCGATCTGGATCGCCACCAACACCGACCGGACGTTGCCCAGTGGCCGGGGCCCGCTGCCCGGCAACGGCTCGCTGGTCGCCGTGCTGCGTACCGCGTTGGAGCGGGACCCTGACGTGGTGGTCGGCAAGCCGGAGTCGGCGTTGTTCGAGACCGCTGCCCGGCGTAGCGACGGCGGCCGGGCGCTGGTCGTCGGCGACCGGTTGGACACCGACATCGAGGGCGCCCGGCGGGCCGGGCTGGACAGCCTGCTCGTGCTCACCGGTGTCAGCCGCGTACCCGACCTGTTGGCCGCCGAGCCAAAGCGCCGTCCCACGTACGTCGCGCAGGACCTGGCGGGGCTCTTCGACCCGGCCGCCGTGGTGCGGGTCCCGGGTCCGGCGGACGCTGGCGGCTGGTCGGTGACGGACCGCGACGGTGCGCTGGAGCTGGCCGGTTCGGGTCGGCCGTTGGACGCGTTGGCCGCGCTCTGCGCGGCGGCGTGGTCGGCCCCGGTGTTGCCGCAGATCCGCTCGGTGGGACCGGATGCGGCCCACGCGTTGGAGAGCCTCGGTCTGCCCGCGGGAGGATGACCCGGTCGCCGGCCGAACGCGCCGGCGTTCGTCAGAGCAGCTTGCGCAGCTTCATCAGGTCGAACGGGTTGGCCTTGATCGACACGCGGCGGGAGGCCACTGCCCCGGTGACGTCCAGGTCGCCGCGGACCAGGGCGAGCAGGTCGTCGCTGGACGTGCTCAGCGCGATCTTGGCCTTGGGGTCGTCGCCGTCGGTCAGCTCGACCAGCCGCCCGCCGCTGATCCGGCCGTGGAAAGCGGTCTCCAGGTCGGTGATCCGGCAGGCCAGCGTCCGGTCCAGGTCGATCCGTTCACGCACCGTCTGGGCGTTGCGATCCAGCCGGGCGGCCAGCTCCTGCAATGCCTGCCGGCACTCGTCCACGCTGGCCACATCTCCCCCTTTTTGATCGCCACGCCGTCCTCGGCACCGTACCGCACAGGACAGTCCGGGGTGCCCGGTAGCGTGGCACCTGCACACCCCGCCCCGCGGAAGGATTCAGGCATGCAGGACGCGTGGCGCGCCTACCTCGAACTGGCCATGGGCCTGGCGGAGGCGCCCCGGAAGAAGGCTCAGGACGTGGCGCGTCGCCTCGTCGGCTCCGGCGGCGCGACGGCCGCCCAACTCCAGGCACTCGGTGAGGAACTGGTCACCACCGGCGCGGCCAACCGGGAGGCGCTGACCAAGCTGGTCCGTTTCGAGGTCGATCGGGCCCTCGGCGCGGTCGGCCTGGCAACCGCGGATGAGGTGGCCGAGCTGACCCGACGGGTGCGCGACCTGGAACGGCAGTTGCGCGAGGCGCGGACCGCCGAGCCGTCCGGCGCGCCGCCGGCCGGTTCCACCGCACAGCCTGACCCGACCCGCGCCGCACAGCCCGACGCCGGTCTGGTGCCGTCGGACGGCGAGGCGGGCGCTCCGGTCTCCGCGCCGGTGGCCAAGAAGGCCGTGGCGAAGAAGGCCGTCGCCAAGAAGGCCATCGCGAAGAAGGCCGTGGCCAAGAAGGCCATCGCGAGGAAGCCACCGGCGACGATCAGCCGGACCACCGACGAGGCCCCGACTCCGGCGGACATGCCGACCAAGAAGGCGGTCGGCGAGCAGCGGCCGGACGACACCCGGTGAGCGTCGCGCCGACCGACCGGAGCCCTCGGTGACCGGTGGCGTGCGCCCGGGCCCGCCGCCCGGCGCGCGTCCAGGCCCGCAGCCGGGCATCCGGCCCGGTCCGCCCGCCAGCGGGTCGTTCGCCGCCCGACCGGGCCCGCCAGCGAGCGTCCGCCCGGGCCCGCCGCCGGAGCTGGGGGACGACGAGGCGCGGCACCCTGCCGTCGACGCCGCCGTGCAGGCCATGGCCAACGCGGCGACGCTCGCCCCGGCGGACCAGATCGCGCAGTACGAGGCGGCCTACGAGACGCTGCGGGAAACCCTCGCCACCATCGACCAGACCTGAGCGGGACGACCAGGCCTGAGCAGACCGGAGAACCACCCATGGCACGTCGTAACCGGCTGGACGCCGAACTCGTCCGCCGCGGTCTGGCCCGCTCCCGCGAGCAGGCCGCCGCGCTGGTGGAGGCCGGCCGCGTCCAGCTGCGCGGGGTGCCCGCGCGCAAGGCCGCCGCGATGGTCGACCCCGCCGACCCGCTGCTGGTCACCGGCGCCGACCCGGCCGAGGAGTACGTCTCCCGGGGCGGGCACAAGCTCGCCGGCGCGTTGGCCGTGTTCGGTCCCGCCGGGCTGACCGTCGCCGGCCGGCGCTGCCTGGACGCCGGCGCGTCGACCGGCGGCTTCACCGACGTACTGCTGCGCGCCGGTGCCGCCGAGGTGGTGGCCGTGGACGTCGGCTACGGGCAGCTCGCCTGGTCGCTGCGCACCGACGAGCGGGTCCGGGTCCTGGAGCGCACCAACGTTCGTACGCTCGACCCTGAGGTGATCGGCGGGCCGGTCGACCTCACGGTGGCGGACCTGTCGTTCATCTCGCTCCGGCTGGTGTTGCCGGCGCTGGCCGGCTGCACCCGGGAGGACGGCGACCTGGCGTTGATGGTCAAGCCGCAGTTCGAGGTGGGCAAGGACCGGGTCGGCGCCGGTGGTGTGGTCCGCGAGCCGGCGCTGCGCGCCGAGGCGGTGCTCGACGTGGCCGCCGCGGCGGCACAGCTCGGCCTCGGGCTGGCCGACGTGGCGGCCAGCCCGCTGCCGGGGCCGAGCGGCAACGTGGAGTTCTTCGTATGGTTGCGCCGGGGCGCACCGCCGGCCGACCCGCAGCGGGTGCGGGCCGTGGTGGCGGCCGGGCCGGACGGCCTGACGACGACCGGCGACGTGCCGGACGCGGCGGCGGCGGAGGAGGTCGCAGGATGAACGCGTGCAGCGAGCGTTCCGGGACGGCGCGCGGGACACGCGGTCGCACCGGGGCGGCGACGGCGACGGCTGGGCGTCGTCCCGCCGTGGACGGGCGGCCGCTGCGATGAGCCGGACCGCGCTGCTGGTGACCCACACCGGCCGTCGGCGCAGCACCGAGCACGCCCGCGCCGTCGCCGCCGATCTCATCGCCGCGGGGTTCGAGGTCCGGGTGATCGCCGAGGAGGCCGACGACCTCGACCTGCCCGGGGTGGTGCCGGTCGCCGGCCCGGAGGCCGCCGAGGGCGCCGAGATCGTCTTCGCGCTCGGCGGGGATGGCACGTTCCTGCGCGCGGCCGAGCTGGCCCGTCCGGCGAAGGCGCCTCTGCTCGGCATAAACCTTGGCAAGGTGGGCTTCCTGGCCGAGGCCGAGATCAACGACCTGGACACCGCGGTCCGTGACGTCGTCGGGCGCAACTACACGGTGGACGAGCGGCTCACCCTGGATGTCACGGCCGAGTTCGACGGTGGCCCGACCATCGAGTCCTGGGCGCTCAACGAGATCAGCGTCGAGAAGGGCGAGCGGGCGCAGATGCTCGAACTCCTCGTCGACGTGGACGGCCGGCCGCTGTCCCGTTACGGATGCGACGGCGTGGTCTGCGCCACCCCCACCGGCTCCACCGCGTACGCGTTCTCCGGCGGCGGGCCGGTGGTCTGGCCGGAGGTGGAGGCGCTGCTGCTGGTGCCGATCAGCGCGCACGCGTTGTTCAGCCGTCCGCTGGTCACCGCCCCGACGTCCACGTTCGTGATCACCGTCGACCCGTTCACCACCCTCGCCGTGCTCTGCTGCGACGGGCGACGGGTCTACGACCTGCCGCCCGGCGCCCGGGTCACGGTGCGCAGAGGCGCGCTGCCGGTGCGCATCGTCCGGTTGCGGGCCCGCCCGTTCACCGACCGGCTGGTCGCCAAGTTCGGGCTGCCCGTGCACGGCTGGCGCGGCTCTCGCCGCTGACCCGCCGCCCGGCACGGCATCGCCTCGACGGGGCGACGGGATCCCGGATGTCCGGTGGAAACCCGCCGGACATCCGACGGCCCGCCGTCCGCCGCCCGATGTCCACCTGGCGACATGTCGCTGGTGCGGCGCACCGCAGCTAGTGACCAGCCGACGCGCTGCGTCGCAGACTCCGATCGGTCGATCTCCCTGAGACCGGCCCCCCTGGAGTAGAGGAGCGCATCGCATGCAATGGCCCCCACGCTGGCTGACCGCCGGCGCGGTCGGCGCGCTGGTCGTCGGGCTCGCCGCACCGGCGTCCGCCGACCCGCCCGCCCGGCCCACCGGCCCGAACCCGGGTCCGACCGTCCCGGGTACCGCGCCCGTCCACATCACCCTCATCACCGGCGACCAGGTCGCACTGGTGCAGGCGGCGCCCGGCCGGCTGGCCGCCACCGTCCGCCCCGGCCCCGGCCGCGAGCGGATCACCTTCCACACCGTGGAGGCCGACGGCGGGCTGCGGGTGCTGCCCAGCGACGTCGTGCCGTACGTCTCCGCAGGGGTGCTCGACCCGAACCTGTTCGACGTGCAGGAGCTGGCCGCCGACGGGTACGGCGACGCCGCGCAGGGCGCGCTGCCGCTGATCGTGCGCTACCAGGAGCCGGCCGCCGGCCGGGTCCGGCCGCTCGCCGGCGCCACCGACGCCCGGCCGCTGGAGAGCATCAACGGCGCGGCGCTGCGGGTCGGCAAGGGTGACCTCGGCGGCCTGTGGACGACGCTGCGCGGCACCCCGCAGGCCCGTACCGCCGGTGCGCAGGCCCGGCTCGGCGCCGGCGTCGCCCGGATCTGGCTGGACGGGAAGGTCCGCCCGACGCTGGAGCACAGCGTGCCGCAGATCGGCGCCCCGGCGGCCTGGGCGGCCGGCCGGGACGGCAACGGCGTGAAGGTGGCGGTGCTCGACACCGGCGTCGACGCCACCCACCCCGACCTGGCCGGGCGGATCACCGAGGCGCAGGACTTCTCCGGCAGTGGCAGCGCCAACGACGGGCACGGCCACGGCACCCACGTGGCGGCCACCATCGCCGGCAGCGGCGCCGCCTCCGCCGGGCTGCGCAAGGGCGTCGCCCCCGGCGCGCGACTGCTGGTCGGCAAGGTGCTCGACGACGCCGGCTCCGGCTACGAATCGTCCATCATCGCGGGCATGGAGTGGGCCGCCCACTCCGGCGCGAAGGTCGTCAGCATGAGCCTCGGCGGCTCCGCCACCGACGGCACCGACCCGATGAGCCAGGCCGTCAACGACCTGACCGCCGAGACCGGGGCACTGTTCGTCATCGCCGCCGGCAACGAGGGCGCGGCGCGTACCGTCGGCTCGCCAGGCGCGGCCGCCGCGGCGCTCACCGTCGGCGCGGTCGACCGCGACGACAACCTCGCGGACTTCTCCAGCCGCGGCCCGCGGCTCGGCGACAACGGCCTCAAGCCGGAGATCACCGCGCCGGGCGTCGGCATCATCGCCGCCCGGGCCGCTGGCACCACCATGGGTACGCCGGTGGGGGACGCGTACACGACGGCGTCCGGCACCTCGATGGCCACCCCGCACGTCGCCGGCGCGGCCGCGATCCTCGCCCAGGAACACCCGGACTGGACGGCCGGGAAGCTCAAGGACGCGCTGGTGAGCACCACGAAGGCGAACCCGGCGCTGACCGTCTTCGAGCAGGGCGGCGGCCGGGTCGACGTGGCCCGGGCGCTCAGCCAGCGGGTGTACGGCTCGGGCACCGCCGACTTCGGTCGGGTGTCCACCGGCGGTGCGGCGGTCGAGCGGACCGTCACGTACACCAACGGCACGGCGGCCCCGCAGACCCTGCGGCTGGCCCTGGAGCTGCGCAACCTGGACAGCGGCGCGGCCGAGGCCGACGGGGTCACCGTCGGCGGCGGCGAGGTCACCGTGCCGGCGGGCGGCAGCGTGGCCGTTCCGCTGCGCGCCGACCCGGCGAAGCTGGACCGTGGCCCGCACGGCGGGTGGCTGGTGGCCACCGGCGCGGACGGCGTGGCGGTGCGTACGGCGGTCGGGCTCACCCTGAGCGGCCCGCAGCACACGGTCACCTTCCGGGTGCTGGACATGCAGGGGCAGCCGGGCATGTCGCCGGTGCTCACCCTCTTCGGCGAGCACCCCGAGTCCGACTACATCGGCTGGGCCGGCGGCGAGACGCAGGTGCAGGTCGAGGAGGGCCCCTACCTGGTCGAGGCGCTGATCGAGCACGGCGCTCCGCTGGACGAGCAGATCACCCTGGTCACCGACCCGGAGCTGATGGTCACCGGGGACGTCACCGTGGTGCTCGACCCGCGCAAGGGCACCCCGGTGCGGATCGAGACGCCGAAACCGACCGAGCAGCGGGCCGCGATCAGCTTCTACGAGCACCGGGTCTTCGGCAACGGCCGGCAGGTCGACCACGGCGTGATGACCTTCAGCACCATCCAGCAGGTCAACGTCACGCCGACCCGCGCGGTGCGCCAGGGCGAATTCGAGTTCGCCTCGCGCTGGCAGCTGGTCGCACCGATGGTGGACGCCCGGATCAGCGGATTCTCCGGTCCGCTGGACATCAACCTGATGGGTTATTCGCCGGCGCCGATCGGACGGCAGAAGCTGCCGCTGGTCTGGGCCGGCACCGGCACCCCCGCCGAGCTGGCCGGGGTGCGGGGCGCCGCGGCACTGCTCAGCGGCAGCCCGGATGTCTCCGAGGAGGAGCAGATCGCGGCGGCCGCGGCGGCCGGTGCGAAGTCGGTGCTCATCGTCCGCCCGGCGGACTTCAGCGCGTGGACCGTCTGGAACCCGGTGGGCGACCGGCTTCCCGTGCCCGCGATGGCGGTGGCGTACGACGACGGGCAGCGGTTGATCGCGACGGTCCGCAAGGGCCGCGCGACGCTGGACCTGACGCTGACCGTGGACAGCCCGTACCTGTACGACGTGTGGCAGGTCTCGAAGGGTCGGGTGCCGGAGCGGATCGTGCACACGGTCACCGCGAAGAACACCGCCGAGGTGACCGCCCGCTACGGTGACGTCGGCGGTTCGGAGTGGGCCACCGAGCAGCGGTTCGGCTGGCGTCCGTGGCAGGAGACCTCCTGGAACGACGACCAGCGGCTGGTGCGTACCGGCACCACCCGGCAGGAGTTCGTCAGCGCCGGTGACAACTGGTGGCAGCACCAGGTCCTGCACAAGCTCACCTGGTCCTGGGGTCGTCTGCTCGGCGGGCTCACCCAGCAGCCCCGGCGGTACGACGCTGACGACCGGGACACCGAGAGCTGGCACGTCCCGGTGGTCCGTCCGGCCGTCCCGGCCGGCGCTGCGGTGCCGGTGCCGTCCCGCACCGGGGACACGTTGGACCTGCGGGTGGCCGAGTATGTCGACGCCGACGGGCACTACAGTCCGGCCGGCGGCAGCGAGGAGTCGGACTCCGTCGAGGCCCGGCTCAGTCGGGACGGGAAGCAGATCGCCGACCTTTCCGGCGGGTGGGCACCGGTGCACACCACGGCGGAGTCGGCCCGCTACCGGCTCGACCTGACCACGCGGCGGTCCTCGGACGAGTGGCGCTACGCCACCCGTACCGAGACGGCCTGGCAGTTCACCTCGGCCCGCCCGGCCGAGGAGAAGGCCCGGCCGCTGCCGCTGCTTCAGGTCGACTACCAGGTCCCGGCCGACCTGCGCGGCCAGGTGGCCGGCGGTCGGACGCACCGGCTGGGGTTGAGCCTGCGCCAGCCGGCGGGCGTGCCGGCGCCGACCGGCACCAGCCTGCGGGTCGAGGTGTCCTTCGACGGCGGGAAGACCTGGCGCAAGGTGCCGGTGAAGGGCTCCGGCACCCGGTTCACCGCCACCGTCCCGGCCGGCCGGGGCACGGTGTCCCTGCGGGTGCACGGCAGCGACCGGGCCGGTAACACCGTCGACCAGACCGTGGTCGACGCGTACGGGCTGCGCTGACGCGCGCGGGGCGGGGCGGCCGTGGGCCGTCCCGCCCCTTCGCTCAGATCCAGCCCCGCCGGGCGACCTGGAAGGCCAGCCCGGGCCGGGTGTCCACGCCGGCGGCGGCCATCAGGTCGGCGAGTCGGCGCTGCACGGTCCGACGGCTCACCCCGAGTTGCGAGGCGATGGACTTGTCCGGCACCCCGGCCACGAACAGCGACAGCAGCCGCGCCTCGTCGGCGTCCGGTCGGTAGCCGTCGCCGGGGTGGTCGTCGGGGTCGTCGGGCCTGCGGCTCTCGGACGCCGGCACGGCCAGCGGGTCGTCCAGGCGCAGCCGGGTCGCCACCCGCCAGTGGCTCTCGAAGAGGGCGAGCAGCGCGTCGAGCAGTTGACTGCGGCCGATCACGGCGGCGCTCGGCTCGCCGCCGTCGCGGTCGGGCACGAGCGGGCAGATGGCGGTGCGGGCGTCCACGATGGCGAGTCGGACCGGCAGCCGGTCCAGGACGCGGGCCTGCTCGCCGGCGGCGACCCCCTTGGCCAGGTCGGCCAGCGCGCCCGGTTCCAGCAGCAGGTCCCGCTCGTAGATGGCCCGGTAGTTCACCCCGCGGGCCAGCGCGTCGAACTCCTCGACGTTCTCCGGGCCGGCCATCGCGAGGGGGTTCGTCCGGCAGAACCAGAGCACCTCGGTACGCGCCGAGTTCTGCAGATCGCGGAGCCGGTCCCGGAGCATCCGCGCCCCGGTGATCACCTCGACCAGGTGGTCACCGTGGTGACGGCGCAGCCCGGACCGGTACTCCTCGGCCAGTTGGGTGACCCGCCGCCGGGCCGCCTCCAGGTCCTCCTGTCGGCGCAGCAGCGCCGCGCCGAGGGCGACGTCCGGTGCCCTCGGGCGCAGCGGGGCGTCCGGGTCGGTGTCGGTGGGCAGCACCAGGCCCTTGATCCGTAGGGCCTCGACCTGCGCGACGACCTGCGCCCGCGGGCGTTGCAGCCGCTGGACCAGCTCGTCGATCCGGGCCGTGGTGAGCTGGAGCAGGCAGCGGTAGAGCTCCTCTTCAGCCGGGGTCAGGCCGATCACGTCCAACACGGGGCAGAACTGTACGTCGGCCCGGTGCCGGCCGTACGGCGACCTGCCCCGCGGCTCCGTCGGCTGGTCAAGTGTCGGGCCACGCGTCTACTGTCGGTTGCTGTGCTGGAAGAGCTGCGCATCACCGGACTGGGCGTCATCGAGGACACCACGCTGCCGTTGACCGGCGGGATGAACGTCATCACCGGCGAGACCGGTGCGGGCAAGACGATGGTGGTCACCGGCCTCGGCCTGCTCTTCGGGGGCCGGGCCGACGCCGGGCGGGTCCGTGCCCAGCCCGGGCGGGCCGTGGTGGAGGGGCGGCTGCGCCTGCAGGGCCGGGTCGCCGACGCGGTGTACGCCCGGATCACCGACGCCGGCGGCGACCCCGACGAGGACGGTTCGCTGCTGCTGAGCCGCACGGTGACGGTGGAGGGCCGGTCCCGTGCCCACCTCGGTGGCCGGAGCATGCCGGTGTCGATGCTCGGTGAGGTGGGTGAGCAGGCGGTGGCCGTGCACGGCCAGTCCGACCAGCTGCGGCTGCTGCGCCCGGCCGAGCAGCGGGCGGCACTGGACCGGTTCGCCGGCCCGGCGCACGAGAAGCTGCTCGACGCGCTGCGCGAGGCGTACACCGGTTGGCGGCGGATCGTCGACGACCTGGCCGACCGCCGCCGCAACGCCCGCGAGCGCAACCAGGAGGCCGACCTGCTGCGGCTCGGCCTCGACGAGATCACCCGGGTCGATCCGCAGCCCGGTGAGGATGACGAGCTGAAGGCCGAGGCGCAGCGCCTCGAGCACGCCGAGGGGCTGCGTACGGCCGCGCAGGTGGCCCAGCAGTGCCTGGCCGGCGGCGCGGAGGCGGCCGACGAGACACCGGACGCGACGGCGCTGCTGGGCACCTCCCGGCGCACCCTGGAGGCGCAGTCCGGCACCGATCCGGCGCTCGGTGAGCTGGCGGCCCGGCTGGAGGAGGCGGCCACCCTGGTCACCGACGTCTCCGCCGAGCTGTCGGCGTACCTGGCGACGCTCGACGCGGATCCGGCCCGGTTGCAGCACATCTACGAGCGGCGGGCCGCGCTGCGCGCGCTGACCCGCAAGTACGCCGACGACGTCGACGGGGTGATCGCGTGGGCCGAGCGGGCCCGCACCCGACTGTCCGACCTGGACACCTCCGACGACCTGCTCGACGAGTTGGAGCGCGAGGGGCAGCGGCTGGCGGGCGAGGTGGCCGATCTGGCCGGTCGGGTGTCGGTCTCCCGACAGGAGGCGGCCGTCCGCTTCGCCGATCAGGTCACCGTCGAGCTGGCCGGCCTGGCCATGCCGCACGCCCGGATCGAGGTCGCGGTGCTGCCCCGCCCGGCCGGACGGTCCGAGCCGTCGCTGCCGGTCAACGGCGCCGAGGTGGGCATCGCCCCGGACGGCGGCGACGAGGTGGAGCTGCGGTTGCTGGCCCACCCGGGCGCGCCGTCGCTGCCGTTGCAGCGCGGCGCCTCCGGCGGTGAGCTGTCCCGGGTGATGCTCGCCATCGAGGTGGTCTTCGCCGGTTCGGGTGGCCCGCCCACGCTGGTCTTCGACGAGGTCGACGCGGGGGTCGGCGGTCAGGCGGCGGTGGAGATCGGCCGGCGGCTGGCCCGGCTGGCCCGCAGCCACCAGGTGCTGGTCGTCACCCACCTGCCGCAGGTGGCGGCGTTCGCCGACCGGCACCTGGTGGTGGCGAAGGACACGGGCGGCGCGGTGACCACGAGCGGTGTGCGGGTGGTGGAGGACACTGAGCGGGCCCGGGAGCTGGCTCGGATGCTCGCTGGTTTGCCAGATTCAGATCTGGGTATCGCCCACGCCGAGGAGCTTCTGGCCGTGGCGGCCAAGGAACGGCGGCCGTGACGCCGCGTATTGTGGGCGCAAGCACACCGGCTTGCGCCGACGTGTGCTTCCCTGGGTAGGCGGCCCTGCTCAGGCATGTCGCGACAGAAAAGCTGCCTCACATGCCAGGATGGTCACGATGCGTCTACCCACGTTGCGCCGGAACCGGATCGCGGAGCCGGGCAGAGTCCTCGGCACCGCGCGCCTCGATCGCCGGACAAAACGCCTGGTCGGTCGGCTACGGCCCGGTGACATCGCGGTCATCGACCACGTCGACCTGGACCGGGTGGCGGCCGATTCGTTGGTCGCCGTCGGTGTCGGGGCGGTGCTCAACGCCAAGCCCTCGGTCTCCGGCCGCTACCCGAACCTCGGCCCGGAGGTGCTGATCGCCGCCGGCATCCCGCTCCTGGACGACCTGGGGGAGGGCGTCTTCGAGCGGATCCGCGAGGGCGACCAGGTGCGCATCGAGGGCAACACGGTCTTCGCCGGTGACGAGCCGGTGGCGCACGGCAGCCTGCAGGACACCGAGTCGGTCGCCAAGGCGATGGCCGACGCCCGGGAGGGGCTGTCGGTGCAGTTGGAGGCGTTCGCCGCCAACACCATGGACTACCTCCGCCAGGAGCGCGATCTGCTGCTCGACGGCGTGGGCGTGCCGGACATCGAGACCCAGATCCAGGGGCGGCACTGCCTGATCGTGGTGCGCGGCTACGACTACAAGGCCGACCTGGACGTGCTGCGCCCGTACATCCGGGAGTTCAAGCCGGTGCTGATCGGCGTCGACGGTGGCGCCGACGCGCTGGTTGAGGCCGGATACACCCCCGACATGATCATCGGGGACATGGATTCGGTGACCGACGACGTGCTGCGCTGCGGCGCCGAGGTGATCGTGCACGCCTACCCGGACGGGCGGGCGCCCGGGCTGCCCCGGGTCAGCGGCCTCGGCGTCCCGGCGGTGACCTTCCCGGCGGCGGCGACCAGCGAGGACCTGGCCATGCTGCTGGCCGACGAGAAGGGCGCCTCGCTGCTGGTCGCGGTCGGCACCCACGCCACGCTGGTCGAGTTCCTGGACAAGGGCCGCGGTGGGATGGCCTCGACGTTCCTGACCCGGCTGAAGGTCGGCGGCAAGCTGGTCGACGCCAAGGGCGTGAGTCGGCTCTACCGGCAGAGCATCTCCGGTTCGTCGCTGCTGCTGCTGGTGCTCTCGGCGGTCGCGGCGATGGCCTCCGCGGTGGCTGTTTCCACCGTCGGGAAGGCATACCTGGGCGTGGCCGCCGAGTGGTGGGACAATCTGGTGTTCCAGCTGTACCGGCTCTTCTAGTTCCCGACCGATCAAGAGGCTGCAAGCGTGATCAACTTCCGCTACCACGTGGTGTCCCTCACCGCGGTCTTCCTGGCTCTGGCGATCGGCCTGGTGGTCGGCACGGCCGCCCTCAACGGCCCGGTCGCCGACTCGCTCAAGGAGCAGGTCACCGGGCTGCGCAAGGACAACCAGCAGTGGCGTCAGCAGGTCAACAGCATGGAGAAGCAGCTCGGGCTGGAGGAGGAGTTCGCCGAGCAGGTGTCCCAGGTCGTCCTCCCGGGCACCCTCACCGGCCGTCGCGTGCTGGTGCTCAGCCTGCCCAACGGGCGCGACCACACCGAGGGCGTGCTCAAGAAGATTCAGCTCGCCGGCGCCACCATCACCGGCCGGGTCGACCTGCAGGACAAGTTCATCAACCCGGACAACAACTCCAACCTGCTGGAGTTGGCCGTCACCGCCGCCCGGCCGACCGCGCAGACCACCGGCCTGCCCGGCAACGGGCACGGCGTGGAGACCTCCAGCGCCCTGCTGGCCAGCGTCCTGCTGGACCGGGCCCAGGGCACCGCGCCGGTCAGCGACGCCGACCGGCGGGCGGTACTCGCCGCCTACAACAACGCCGGCTACCTGACCACCGACGACAACAAGGTCACCGGGTCGGCCGAGGCCGTCGTCGTGGTCAGCGGGCAACCGTACGTCGACAAGGACTCCGACAAGCGCGACGAGTCGGTCGTCAAGATCGCCGAGCAGTTCGACCGGACCGGATCGATCGTGGTGAGCGGCAACGGCTCCACGGGCGGCAACGTGGTGGCCGTGGTCCGCGGCGACCCCGTGCTCTCCCAGACCATCTCCACGGTCGACAACGCCAACACCCTGCAGGGCCAGTTCGTCAGCGGCCTCGCCCTGGCGCAGCAGCTCACCGAGAAGAAAGCCGGCCAGTACGGCGTCGGTGACAACGCCGCCTCCGGCCTGTTGCCTAGACTGCCCCAGTGAGCGAACGACGTACCCCCGTGTCCGAAACCGACGAGGCGGCGCGTGAGCGAGCGCAGCGAGCGAACCTGAGGTACAGCAAGGCGGCGTCTTCCGCCGCTGCCGAGCGAAGCGAGGTGGCGGCGTGAAGGCGCTCGGCCGGCTGCTGATCGCCGGAGCCGGCGCCGCCGCCGCCCGGTACGCGCTGCGTGAGGTGCGTACCGCCCCGATCGGGCCAGCGCTGGAGCGCACCAACTTCCGCGGCCGCCCGGTGACCCTGGCCGCCGGGCCGGCGCTTGCCGCCGGCGCGGCCGCAGCCGGCGCGTTCGGCGCCACCAGCGCCGCCTCCGGCGGAGCCGCCCTGGTCGCCGGCCTCGGCGCGGGCGGCGTCGGGCTGTACGACGACGTGGTCGGCGCCCGCCCGGAGCAGAAGGCCGCGAAGGGCTTCACCGGTCACCTCGCCGCGCTGCGCGAGGGACGGGTCACCGCCGGGCTGGTCAAGGTCGTCGGGGTGGGCGCCGCCGGGCTGGGCGCCGCCGCGCTGCTCGCCGCCGATCCCCGGGTCGCCGCGCACCCGCGCCGCCAGCGCCACGGCGCGTTCGGCCGGGGCGTCGACGTGCTGCTCGGCGCCGGGGTGATCGCCGGCACCGCCAACCTGCTCAACCTGCTCGACCTACGCCCCGGACGGGCCATCAAGTCGGGGCTGCTGCTCGGCGCGCCCCTGAGCGGTGGCCCGCACGGCGGGATCGCCGCGGGCGCGGCCGGCGCGGCCGCCGGTCTGCTCCGCGACGACCTGGCCGAGGACGTGATGCTCGGCGACAGCGGCGCGAACGCCCTCGGCGCGGTGCTCGGCGTCGCGCTCGCCGCCCGGACCGGCCCGCTCGGCCGCGCCGGGCTGCTCGCCGTTCTCGCCGGCCTCACCGCCGCCAGCGAGAAGGTCAGCTTCACCTCGGTGATCCAGGGGACCCCGGGGCTGCGGGAGCTTGACGCACTGGGCCGGCGCGCCGACTGACGTGACCAGACCGGCACCCCTCGCCGGCGCCGGCCGGCTGGCCGGGGCAGCCGCGCTCATCGCCGTCCTCACCGTGCTCAGCCGGCTCGCCGGCTTCGGCCGTACCGCCGTGTTCACCTGGAGCCTGGCGCCCACCGACCTCGGCGGCGCCTACGTGGTGGCCAACGCGGTGCCGAACTTCATCTTCGAGATTGTCGCCGGGGGAGCGCTGGCCAGCCTGGTCGTACCGCTGCTGGCCGGTGCGGTCGCCGCCGGCGACCGGACGGCGGTGGCCCGGACCACCGGGGCGTTGCTGACCTGGACGCTGGCTCTGCTGGTGCCGCTCGCGCTGCTGGTCGTGCTGTTGGCCGGGCCGGTGATCGGGGCGCTGGGCGACGGCCTGACCGCCGCCCAGCAGCAGAGCGGGACCCGGATGCTGCGGGTCTTCGCCCCGCAGTTGCCGCTGTACGGCGTCGGCATCGTGCTCACCGGGGTGCTCCAGGCGCACCGACGCTTCGCCTGGCCGGTGCTAGCCCCGCTGCTGTCCAGCCTCACCGTGATCGTCGTCTACCTGGGGTTCACCTCGACCCAGGGCCGACTGGCCACGGTCGGCGGGGTGACTCCCGGCGGCGAGCTGCTGCTCTCGGCCGGTACCACCCTCGGCGTGGTGGTGCTGTCGCTGTCGCTGCTGATTCCGATGCGGCGGCTGCGCCTGCGGTTGCGGCCCGGGTTCGGGTTCCCCTCCGACGCGCGGGCCCGGGTCGGGGGCCTGGCAGTGGCTGGCGCGGTCACCGTCACCACGCAGCAGATCGCGCTGATCGTCAGCCTTCACCAGGTCACCTACGGCGCGCAGACCAACCCTGGGGTGTACAACCTGGCGCAGACCGTCTATCTGCTGCCCTGGGCGGTGCTGACCGTGCCGCTGGCCATCGCCGCGTACCCGACCCTGGCCGCCGCCCGCGCCGCCGGGGACGAGGACACCTACCGGGCGACCCTCGCCCCGGCCGTGCGTGGGGTGCTCCTGTTCAGCTGCCTCGGCGCGGCCGCGTTGATTGGCACCGCCGGGTCGATCGGGCAGGTCTTCTTCAGCAACGCGGCCACCGCCTCGACCGCCGCCGCCGCGATCATCGGGTTCGCGCCGGGTCTGCTCGGCTACGGCCTCTTCGCGGTGCTCACCCGGGCGCTCTACGCCCGGGGGGCAACCCGGGCGGCAACCGTCGCCACGGCGGTCGGCTGGCTGGTGGTTCCCGCCGCCGTCCTGTTGCTCGGCGTGCTGCTGCCGCTGCGGGATCGGGTACTCGCGGTGACGGCAGCGAACTCGGCGGGAATGCTGGTGCTCGGGGCGCTGCTGCTCGCGGCGGTGTGGCGCGGCGCCGGCCGTACGGCGTTGGCCGGCGCGACCCGGGCCGGCGCGGCAGGCGCTCTGGCCGCAGTGCTCGCCGCGCTCGCCGGGCTCGGCCTCACCCGGTGGTTCGACACGCCGGGCGGCGGCACCCCGACGATGGTGGCGGCACTCGGTCAGGGCATGCTGTCCGGGGTTCTGGTTGGGGTCGTGTTCCTCGCCGTGGTCTGGTTCGTCGACCGGCGGGACGTACGGCCGCTGCTGGCCGGGGTGCTGCGGCGTCTGGGCCGGGCGGGACGGCGCGGGTCGCGGGACGGGGCCGGCACGCCGACGCCGGGCGCGGTCCCCCCGGAGCAGGACGACGGGAAGGAGACGGTGGTCCGGTGAGCGCGAGGAGTGAGCCGTCTCAGCCCGTCCTGCCCACCGGATGGTCGGGCAGCGTTGCGATGGTGCTCGCCTCCAGCACCGGCGGGGTCGGCCAGCACGTCCGCTCGGTGGCGCGCGGGCTCGTCGCGGCCGGTGCCACCGTGCTGGTGTGTGGGCCGGCGGCGACGCAGGAGCAGTTCGACTTCGCCGGGGTCGGCGCGCGTTTCCAGCCGGTGGAGATTCCGGCCAGCCCGACGCCGGCCGACGCTCGCGCGGTGCTCGCCCTGCGCCGGGCGCTCGCCGCCGCCCGGGTCGACGTGGTGCACGCGCACGGTCTGCGCGCCGGGCTGGTGGCCGTGCTGGCCCGTCCGGCCGCCCCGCTGGTCGTGACCTGGCACAACGCGGTGCTCGCCGGCGGGTTGCGGGGCGGGATGTCCCGGCTCGCCGAGCGGGTGGTGGCCCGGGGCGCCCGGGTGGCCCTCGGGGCCTCCGCGGACCTGGTGGAACGGGCCGCCGCGCTGGGTGCCGCTGACGCCCGGCTCGCCCCGGTCGCCGCGCCGACGCTGCCCGCGCCGCGTCGACGCCCCGCCGCCGTGCGGGCCGAGTTCGGTGTCCGCCCGGACCAGCCGCTGATCGTCTCGGTGGGCCGGCTGCACCCGCAGAAGCGGTACGACGTGCTGATCGACGCGGCGGCCCGCTGGCGTACCCGTACTCCACCGCCGGTCGTGGTGATCGCCGGCAGTGGCCCGGCCTACCTGCCGCTGGCCGCCCGGACCTCGGCGGCCCGCGCCCCGGTGACCCTGCTGGGGCACCGCACGGACGTGGCCGACCTGCTCGCCGGCGCCGACCTCGCGGTGGTGACCAGCGACTGGGAGGCCCGGCAGCTCTTCGCCCAGGAGGCGCTGCGGGCCGGCGTACCGCTGGTGGCCACCGCGGTCGGCGGGCTGCCGGAGCTGGTCGGCGATGCCGCCGCGCTGGTCCCCGCCGGCGACGTGGACGCCGTCGACGCGGCGGTGCGCGTGTTGCTCGACGACCCGGCGGCCCGGGCCGAGCTGGGCCGGCGCGGCGCCGAGCGGGCGGCGACGTGGCCCACCGAGGCGGACACCGTGGCCGCGTTGGCGGCCCTCTACGCCGAGTTGGCAGCGACGCCCACCGGCCCGGCGACCCCGGATTCCGACGCCCCGATGACGGGACACCGGTGATGCTGCGCCGACTCGCCCCCGCCCTGTTGACCGTGCTCGTGGTGGCGTTGGGCGTCACCGCGCTGTCCGCGCGTCCGCCGCAGGGCAGTCCGGAGCGCACCGCTGACTTCGTGGTGCTCGCCGGGATCGCGGGGCTGCGCTGGGAGGACGTGGATCCGCAGACCACTCCGACGCTGTGGCGGATGGCCCAGGACGGCTCGATCGGCTCGCTGTCGGTGCGCTCCGCGCACCGGCCCACCTGTCCGGTGGACGGCTGGTTGACCCTGGGCGCGGGCAGCTTCGCCGCGTGGAACGGCAGCCGGTCGGCCGGTGGCTGCCCGCCGGCCGGGGTGGTTGTGGAGCAGCCGGACGGCATCGGCGCGAACCTGCCCGATCAGGAGAGCGTGGTCCAGTACAACCAGCAGCGGCTGCCCTGGGACACCATGCCCGGGTCGCTGTCGGAGTCGGTGCGCTGCTCGGTCGCGGTCGGTCCGGGTGCGGCGGTGGCCGCCGCCCGACCGTTCGGCCGGGTCGACCGGTACGCGTCGGGGCTGCCGGCCGATCCGCGCGCGCTGCTCGGCTCGTGCGTGCTGAGCATCGTCGACCTCGGCACGGTCGACGGGACCGACCCGGCGGCGCGCGCCGCGGCGGCCCGCTCGGCGGACGCCCAGCTGGCCCGGGTGCTGGCCGCCCGGCCGCCGCGTTCACTGGTGCTGGTCGCCGGGGTCTCCGACACCGCCCAGCCGTCCCGACTGCACGTGGCGGTGGCCGACGGGCCGGGCTGGGAGCGGGGCTGGCTCACCTCGGCCAGCACCGGCCGGGACGGCTACCTGCAACTTGTCGACCTCGCGCCGACCGCGCTGGCCGCGCTGGGCCGGCCGATGCCGGAGCGGCTCTTCCTCGGCCGGCCGGCGGTCAGCACCGGCGGCCGCCCGGCCGACCTGGCCGAGGCGATCACCGTGCCGGCCGACGCGGACCAGGAGGCGGCCGCGCAGCGGACCGTCTCCGGCCGGTTCTTCACCCTGCTCGCCGGGTTGCAGGTCCTGCTGGCCCTCGCGGTGCTGCCGCTGCTGCGTCGGGCCCGCCCGCACGCCGGGCCGGCGGGGCCGACGCCGGCGCCCGCGCGGGTCGTGGCGGTGGTGGAGCTGCTGCTGGTGGCCGCGGCGTTGACCGTGCCGGCGGCGCTGCTCGCCGACGCGGTGCCGTGGTGGCGCGGCGAGCATTCAGGTTGGATCTTCGCCGGGGTCACCGCGCTGCTGGTGGCGGCCGGCACCGCGGCGGTCCGGTTCGTCCCCGGGTACGCGGGCACCCTCGGCCCGTTCGGCGCGGTGGCCGGCCTCACCACCCTCGTCGTCGGGTTGGACGTGCTCACCGGGGCCCGTCTCCAGCTCAACGGCGTGGTCGGCTACTCCGCGTTGCAGGGTGGCCGGTACTCCGGCCTGAGCACGGTCGGGTTGGGGGTGTTCCTCGCCGGCGCGCTGCTGAGCGCGGGCTGGCTCGCCCAGCGGGTGCACCGCACCTGGCGGCCGGCGGTGATGGTGGCCGTCGGTGGTCTCGCCGTCGTGGTGGTCGGCAGCCCGTACCTGGGCGCCGATCCGGTCGGCGCGATCGCGTTGACCGCCGGGCTGAGCGTGGCCGCCGCGATCAGCGCCGGCGGCTGGCTGACGATCAGCAGGCTGGCCTGGGCCACCATGGCCGCCCTGGCGGTCGGCATCGGCTTCGCCGTGGTGGACCTGCGCCGTCCGGCGGCGGAGCGGGGCAGCCTGGGTCGGTTCCTGTCCGCCGTGGGCGACGGCACCGGCGGGTTCACCGTGCACCGGTCCAGCGCCGCGAACTTCGAGACGCTGGTCAACAGCCCGCTGACCCTGCTGGCTCTGGCCGGTGGCCTGCTGGTGTGGTTCGCCCTGTTGCAGCCGTGGGGCGGGCTGACGCGACTGTTCGGCATCTACCCGGCCGTCCGGGCCGCGCTGGCCGGTACCGCGGTCGCCGCGGTGCTCGGTGGCGTGCTCGACGGCGCGGCGCTGGACATCGCGGGGGCCGCCGCCGCGGTGGTGGTGCCGGTGGCCGCGCTGGCCTCGCTGCGGGTGCTCCGGCACGCCGCGGACCGCACCCGCCCGGGCGGGGGGCGTGCCCGCGACGACGGCGCCGACGACGATTCCGGCTTCGGCGGGACCGGGCCGGCTGGTGGCGGTGACGGCCCGACCGGCGGTGGTGGGCCCCTGGGCGCGGTTCATCCCCGCCCGATCAGCGGCCCGCCCGCCGGCCCACCAGGAAAGGCCGGGCGACCCCCGGACGCGGCCACGCCGGCGGAAAGCGCGCCCGACGACCCGGACACCCCGGAGCCGGACGCCCCGGCGGCGCCGGCGCAACGACCGGCCGACCCGTCGGAGGCCGACCCCTCGGACACCGCGCCGACGGTGGCGCGGCCGCCCCGGCAGGTCACCCGATCATCGACCGAGGTTGCCGCCCCCTGAGTGCCGGGACGCCGTCGTGGTGCCCCGAGGTGTCGCACCCGGGTGCGGCCTGCGAGTACCCGTCCGGGAGGTGTTACCGTGGAATCCCGTGGATCGCGTGATCACTTTGCTGATCAAGCACGGCGGTCTGCATGACCGCGACAGACGACACGGGAGCAGGCCTTGGCCCCATCAGCACGGACGACCAGGCACATTTTCGTCACCGGGGGCGTCGCCTCCTCGCTGGGTAAGGGCCTCACCGCCTCCAGCCTCGGCAACCTGTTGACCGCGCGCGGGCTGCGCGTCGTGATGCAGAAGCTCGACCCCTACCTCAACGTCGACCCGGGAACGATGAACCCGTTCCAGCACGGCGAGGTCTTCGTCACCGAGGACGGCGCCGAGACCGACCTCGACGTCGGGCACTACGAGCGTTTCCTGGACCGGGCGCTGTCCGGCAAGGCGAACGTCACCACGGGCCAGATCTACTCCGACGTGATCGCCAAGGAGCGGCGCGGCGAGTACCTGGGCGACACCGTCCAGGTCATCCCGCACATCACCAACGAGATCAAGTCCCGGATCCTGGCGATGGGCGACCCGGACGACGACGGCCACGTCCCCGACGTGGTGATCACGGAGGTCGGCGGCACGGTCGGCGACATCGAGTCGCTGCCGTTCCTGGAGGCGATCCGCCAGGTCCGCCACGACCTTGGCCGGGACAACTGCTTCTACCTGCACGTCTCGTTGGTGCCGTATCTGGCGCCGTCGGGTGAGCTGAAGACCAAGCCGACCCAGCACTCGGTGGCTCAGCTGCGCAACATCGGCATCCAGCCGGACGCCATCGTGCTGCGCTGCGACCGGGAGATCCCGGAGAAGCTCAAGGAGAAGCTGTCGCTCTACTGCGACGTGGACGCCGAGGCGGTCGTCGCCGCGCCGGACGCGCCGAGCATCTACGACATCCCGAAGGTGCTGCACCGCGAGGGGCTGGACGCGTACGTGGTGCGCCGGCTCGGGCTCTCCTTCCGGGACGTGGACTGGACCAGCTGGGACGACCTGCTGGAGCGGGTGCACCGGCCCCGGCACACGGTCACCGTCGCGGTGGTCGGCAAGTACGTCGACCTGCCCGACGCGTACCTGTCGGTGAGCGAGGCGATCCGGGCGGCCGGGTTCGGCCACCGCGCCCGGGTGCAGCTGCGCTGGGTGCCCAGCGACGAGTGCGTCACCCCGGCCGGCGCCGCGGCGGCCCTGGCGGGCGTGGACGGCATCCTCATCCCCGGCGGTTTCGGGGTGCGCGGCATCGAGGGCAAGATCGGCACCGCCCGGTACGCCCGGGAGAACGGCATCCCGCTGCTCGGCCTCTGCCTCGGCCTGCAGTGCATGACCATCGACGTGGCCCGGCACCTGGCCGGCCTGGACGGCGCGAACTCGCTGGAGTTCGACGAGCAGGCCGCGCACCCGGTCATCGCCACGATGGCCGACCAGGAGGACATCGTCGCCGGCAAGGGCGACCTGGGCGGCACGATGAGGCTCGGCGCGTACCCGGCGACGCTGACCGAGGGCTCGATCGTCGCCGAGGCGTACGGGAGCACCGACATCAGCGAGCGGCACCGGCACCGGTACGAGGTGAACAACGCCTACCGGGACGCGCTGACCAAGGCGGGCCTGCACATCTCCGGCACCTCGCCGGACGGCCGGCTGGTCGAGTTCATCGAGCTGGACCGGGGTCTGCACCCGTTCTTCGTGGCCACCCAGGCGCACCCGGAGCTGAAGAGCCGCCCCACCCGCCCGCACCCGCTGTTCGCCTCGTTCGTCAAGGCCGCCGTGGCGTACTCGCAGGCCGACCAGCTTCCGGTCGACCTGGACGCGGCGACGGAGGCCCCGACGGCGCGTCGGGCCGCCCGCAACGGCGCCGCGACGAAGGCGTCGTCCGCGTCGTGAGCGAGGGCGGCGAGCGGGCCAACGGGCACAGCGGCGCGGCGCGAAGCGCCGTCGAGCACCGCTACCAGGTGCGCTCGCGCGAGGAGCGCTACCAGGGCCGGATCTTCGCCGTGGTCAGCGAGGAGGTGACCATGCCGGGCGGCGGGACCGCGATGCGTGACCTCGTCCGGCATGTCGGGGCGGTGGCCGTGGTGGCGCTCGACGACGCCGGCCAGGTGGTGCTGATCCGCCAGTACCGGCATCCGGTCGGCCGGCACCTGTGGGAGTTGCCGGCCGGGCTCATGGACGTGTCCGGCGAGGAGTTGCCGGCCGCCGCGCTGCGGGAGTTGGCCGAGGAGGCCGACCTCACCGCCGGGCGGATCGACGTCCTGGTCGACCTGCACAGCTCGCCCGGGTTCACCGACGAGATGGTCCGGGTCTACCTGGCCCGGGACCTGGCCGACGTGCCGGCCGGCGAGCGCCACGACCGCCGGGACGAGGAGGCCGACCTCCAGGTCGTGCGGATCGACCTGGACGAGGCCGTCGGCATGGTCCTGGCCGGCGAGATCACCAACGCCTCCGCGGTGGCCGGGCTGCTGGCCGCGGCCCGCGCCCGGGACACCGGCTGGTCGGCGCTGCGTCGCGCGGACGCACCGCTGCCGCGCTGAGAGGTCGCCGCCGGACCGCACCCGGGCGGCACCGGCGAGGGGTACGCGCGAAAGGGCCCCGCGGCACGCGTGCCGCGGGGCCCTTGTCCTGGTCCGGTCAATCAGTCGCGCAGCGGCCGGCCCTGCGCGTCCGTGCCGCCGTTGACCAGGATGAGGATGCCGTCGATGAGGCCCCAGATGCTGCCGAAGCCGAGGGTGCACACGCTCACGACGAGCTGCAGCACACCGATCTTGATGTCGCCGATGTAGAACCGACCGGCGCCGAAGAAGCCGAGCAGGATGCCGAGGACGCCCGCGACGACCTTGCTCTTGTCGGAGACGCCCTGGGGGTACCCCGGCTGGTAAGGAGGAGTGGTCATGGGCCGACACATTAGTGATCCACTCGCCCGCTGTCCGCAGCGGGACCCACCAGATGGGACGATAATGGGCGAACATTGTCCTGACGGCTGAGGTTGCCCCCCACCGCCGACCCGGTCGATGCCCTGACACTCCGTCAGGTCACCCCGGCACCGGATGCCACTGTGCTGGCCCGCGGCGGGGTCGGGCGCGCCTAGACTGCCGCCGGCGGGACCGGTGGACCGCGGTGGCAACGGGGCCGTCGCGGCACCGAGCAGTCGGGGGAGAGCAGCCCCGAAGAGAGGTGTCTGCATCGTGAAGGTCGGAATCCCGCGCGAGGTCAAGAACCACGAGTACCGCGTGGCGATCACGCCGGCGGGCGTCAACGAATTCACCCGCAGCGGTCACCAGGTCTTCGTCGAGTCCGGCGCCGGCATCGGCTCCAGCATCAGCGACGAGGAGTTCGCCACGGCGGGCGCCAAGATCCTCGCCACCGCCGACGAGGTGTGGGAGACCGCCGAGCTGGTGCTCAAGGTCAAGGAGCCGATCGCCGAGGAGTACCACCGGATGCGCGAGGGGCAGGTGCTCTTCACCTACCTGCACCTGGCCGCCTCCAAGGAGTGCACCGACGCGCTGATCGACCGGAAGGTCACCGGCATCGCGTACGAGACCGTCGAGCTGCCCGACCGGTCGTTGCCGCTGCTCGCCCCGATGTCCGAGGTGGCCGGCCGGCTCGCCCCGCAGGTGGGCGCCTTCTACATGATGCGCACCGGCGGTGGGCGCGGCGTGCTGCCCGGCGGCGTCTCCGGGGTGTACGCGGCCAAGACCGTGGTCATCGGCGCCGGCGTGTCCGGCATGAACGCCGCCGTGATCGCGCTGGGCCTGCAGTCCGAGGTGCTGCTGCTGGACAAGAACGTCGCCCGGCTGCGCCAGGCCGACGCCATCTACCGGGGCCACCTGCAGACCGTCGCCTCCAACGCGTACGAGATCGAGCGGGCCGTGCTCGACGCGGACCTGGTCATCGGCGCGGTGCTGGTGCCCGGCGCCAAGGCGCCGACCCTGATCTCCAACGAGCTGGTCTCCCGGATGAAGCCGGGCAGCGTGCTGGTCGACATCGCCATCGACCAGGGTGGCTGCTTCGAGGACTCGCGCCCCACCACGCACGCCGACCCGGTCTACAAGGTGCACGAGTCGATCTTCTACTGCGTGGCGAACATGCCCGGCGCGGTGCCGAACACCAGCACCTACGCGCTGACCAACGTCACCCTGCCGTACGCGCTGGAGCTGGCCAACCAGGGCTGGCGCGAGGCGCTGCGTCGCGACCCGGCGCTGGCGCTGGGCCTGAACACCCACGACGGCCGGGTGACCTACGGCCCGGTCGCCGAGTCGCACGGCATGGACGTGCTCCCGCTGGCCGACGTGCTGGCCTGAGCGGCGGCGGGCTGACCGGCATCGCGGACGGGGCCGGCGCGGGCGAGCAGCCCGCGCCGGCCCTGCGCCGTGCCGTCCGCGGCTACCTCGACCACCTCACCGTCGAGCGGGGCCTGTCCGCCAACACCCTCGCCTCGTACCGCCGGGACCTGGACCGCTACCTCACCACCCTGGTGGACGCCGACATCACCGACCTCGCGTCGGTCGGCGCCGGCGTCGTCGAATCGCACCTGGCCCGGCTGCGCGCCGGCGACGACGCGCACCCGCCGCTGGCGGTCTCCTCCGCCGCCCGCGCGGCCAGCGCGGTACGCGGCCTGCACCGCTTCGCGCTGCGCGAGGGGCTGGCCGGGGCCGACCCCAGCCGCGACGTCCGCCCACCCACCCCGCCGCGCCGGCTGCCCCGGGCGCTGCCGGTCGACGACGTGGTCCGGCTGCTGGAGACCGCCGGCCCGGTCACCGCGAGCGGCGAGGGCGCGCCGCTCGCGCTGCGCGACCGGGCGCTGCTGGAATTCCTGTACGGCACCGGCGCGCGGATCTCCGAGGCGGTCGGCGCCGCGGTCGACGACCTCGACGCCGACGAGGGCACCGTGCTGCTGCGCGGCAAGGGCGGCCGGGTGCGCCTGGTGCCGATCGGCGGTTACGCCGTGCAGGCGGTGCGCGCCTACCTGGTTCGGGCCCGGCCCGGGCTGGCCTCGGCCGGCCGGGGCACCCCGGCGGTCTTCCTCAACGCCCGCGGCGGCGCGTTGACCCGGCAGGGCGCCTGGGCCATCCTGCGCCGCGCGGCCGGCCGTGCCGGGCTGCCGGTCGACGGGCCCGCCGCGGTCTCCCCGCACACCCTGCGCCACTCGTACGCCACCCACCTGCTCGACGGCGGCGCCGACGTGCGGGTGGTCCAGGAACTGCTCGGGCACGCGTCGGTGACCACCACCCAGGTCTACACACTGGTGACCGTCGAGCGGCTGCGCGAGGTGTACGCCACCGCCCACCCGCGTGCCCGGGGCTGAGCCCGGTCGCGGTCGGTCCCGACACGCCGGGCCGGTGCCGAAGCCCCTGCTGGTCGGTGGCGTACAGTCGGCATCGGCGCGGACCTCCTGGGGCGACACGACCGGGGTGCGCAGCGGCGCCGCGAAGGACGTCGGACGGCTCCGACGCCGGGTGGGTCGTCGGGAGGGGGCAACGAGCACATGGCTGGCAACGGTGACCGTGCCGAGACCTGGACGTCGGAGCTCCGCGAGCAGCAGGCCACGCTCGGTGCGGACCTGGGTCCGGCAGATCCGGCGGCATACACGATGCGCAAGCCGATCCCCGAGCCGATGCCCACCGATCGGCACGGCCCGGCGCGCATCATCGCGATGGCCAACCAGAAGGGCGGCGTCGGCAAGACCACCACCACCATCAACCTGGGCGCGGCGCTGGCCGAGTACGGCCGCAAGGTGCTGCTGGTCGACTTCGACCCGCAGGGCGCGCTCTCGGTGGGGCTGGGGGTCAACCCGCACAACCTCGACCTGTCCATCTACAACCTGCTCATGCAGGACGACATCGTCGCCGAAGACGTCGTGATCAAGACCGACGTGGCGGGGCTGCACCTGCTGCCGGCCAACATCGACCTCTCCGCCGCCGAGATCCAGCTCGTCAACGAGGTCGCCCGGGAGATGGCGCTGGCCCGGGTGCTGCGAACGGTCCGCAAGGAATACGACTACATCCTGATCGACTGCCAGCCCTCGCTCGGCCTCCTGGCGATCAACGCGCTGACCGTCGCGCACGGCGTGCTCATCCCACTCGAGTGCGAGTTCTTCAGCCTGCGCGGCGTAGCGCTGCTGCTGGACACCATCGACAAGGTGCGCGAGCGGCTCAACTTCGACTTGGAGCTCGAGGGCATCCTCGCGACCATGTACGACAGCCGCACCACGCACTGCCGGCAGGTGCTGCAGAGGGTCGTCGAGGCGTTCGGCGACAAGGTCTACCAGACGGTCATCACCAAGACGGTGAAGTTCCCCGAGTCCACCGTGGCCGGTGCCCCGATCACCACACTGGACCCGGCGTCCTCCGGGGCACGCAACTACCGCCAACTGGCCCGTGAGGTGATCGCCGCCCAGTCGGAGCGGTAGCCGGAACGCCCGGTGCCCGCCTCGTGGACTACGGTCGTCCGGTGACCGCGCCACCCCTCGACCCGCCGGCCGGGCCGCACGAGGCCGCCGCCCCGGCGGTCGCCGCCGAGCTGGCCGCCGAGGTCGACGGCGTACTGCCCGCCGACCCGCCGAGCGCCCCCGGCTTCACCGTGCGGCTGGCCAACTTCACCGGCCCGTTCGACCTGCTGCTGCAACTGATCGGCAAACACAAACTCGACGTCACCGAGGTGGCCCTGCACAAGGTCACCGACGAGTTCATCGCCTACATCCGGGCCATGGGCGACAAGTGGGACCTCGACGAGGCCAGCGAGTTCCTGCTGATCGCCGCGACCCTGCTCGACCTGAAGGCGGCCCGGCTGCTGCCCGCCGCCGAGGTAGAGGACGAGGCGGACCTCGCCCTGCTGGAGGCACGGGACCTGCTCTTCGCCCGGCTGTTGCAGTACAAGGCGTACAAGGAGGCGGCGGCGCACATCGCCGAGCTGGAGGCGGTCGGCGGTCGGCGCTATCCGCGGGCGGTCAGCCTGGAGCCCCGGTACGCCGAGGCGCTGCCCGACCTGGTGCTCGGCATCGGCCCGCAGCGGCTGTTGAAGCTGGCCGTGAAGGCGATGACCCCGAAGCCGGTGCCGGAGGTCTCCATCGCCCACGTACACATGGTCCGGGTCAGCGTCCGGGAGCACGCCGGGATCCTCGCCACCCGGCTGCGCCGGGCCGGCACCGCCACCTTCTCGCTGCTCTGCGCCGACTGCGAGGCCACCCTGGAGGTGGTGGCCCGGTTCCTCGCGCTGCTGGAGCTGTACCGGGAGGGGTTGGTGGCCTTCGTGCAGGAGCAGGCTCTGGAAGAGCTGACCGTGCGCTGGACCGGCCCGACCGACGGCGACACGGACCTGCACGTCGACGAGTACGCCGGCACCCCGGCCGACCCGGAGCCGGCGGGTGCGGCCGAGTTGGATTCGGTGGGTACGGCGGAGCTGGATCCGGCGGGTGTCGCCGAGCTGGATCCGGCGGGTGTCGCCGAGCTGGAGCCGGACCCGGTGCGGGCGAGGCAAGCCGGCGGATCGGACGAGACGGGAACGACGGAGGGCGAGCGGGATGAGTGACGAGGAACGCCGGGACTCCCTGGCCGACCAGGCCGCCGCCTGGATCCCCCCGTGGGAACGCCCCCGCCCGCCTGCCTCCACCCCCGACGCCGACGCCGATGCCACTCCCGACGCCGACGCCGACCGCGACGGCGAGCCGACCCCACCCGCCACCCCCGAGCCGGCTCTGTCCCCACCCGTTGTCAGCGAGCTGATCCCGTCCCCACCCGGCACCGCCGAGCCGACCCCTGCCGGAGATCTTGGAAGCGAACCGCCCCTCCCGGGGCCGGAATCTTCCAAGATCGCGGAGGAGGCCGGCGAGGCCGGCGCGGGTGAGGCTGACGGGGCCGTGGGGGAGGGCGTGGCTGGGGACGTACCCCCTCGGTCGGTTGTGGGGCGGCGAAGGGCGCCGGCCGCGCCGGAGCCCGCGCCGGAGTTGTCCGACGCCGAGCTGCGCGGCGCGCTGGAGGCGATCCTGCTGGTGGTCGACGAGCCGGTCAGCGAGCTGGTCCTGGCCCAGGTGCTGGAACAGCCGGCCGAGCGGGTCGGGCCGATGCTCGACGAGATCGCCGCCGGTTACACCGCCGCCGGGCACGGTTTCGAGCTGCGCCGGGCGGCTGGCGGCTGGCGGCTCTACACCCGGCCGGAATACGCGACCTATGTCGAACGGTTCGTGTTGGACGGGCAGTCCGTGCGGCTGACCCAGGCGGCGCTGGAGACCCTCGCCGTGGTCGCCTACAAGCAGCCGGTGACCCGATCGCGCATCTCGGCCATCCGGGGTGTGAACTGCGACGGGGTCATCCGTACGCTGGTTACCCGCGGCCTTGTCGAGGAGTGCGGCACCGAACCGGACAGCGGGGCGTTCCTTTACCGGACCACCACGCTGTTCCTGGAGAAGCTCGGGCTGAACACCGTCGACGAGCTGCCGCCACTCGCACCCTTCCTGCCCGACGACGTAGAAGAGCTTGCCGATGCGACCCGATAACCGTTCCCCGAAACCCGACGCCCCCGTCTTCGAAGGGGCAGAGCGCCTGCAGAAGGTGCTCGCCGCCGCTGGCGTGGGTTCCCGGCGCGCCTGCGAGGACCTGATCTTCCGCCGCCGCGTCACGGTGGACGGGCGCGTCGCCAAGCTGGGCGACAAGGTCGACCCCGCCACCGCGGTGATCCACGTGGACGGCGAGCGCCTCCAGGTCGACATTCGCCTGGTCTACGTGGCGATGAACAAGCCGCGCGGGGTGGTTACCACCATGGCGGACGACAAGGGACGCAACGAGCTGGCCGAGTTCATCGGCAACCGGGTGGAGCAGCGGGTCTACCACGTTGGGCGGCTCGACGCGGACAGCGAGGGCCTGCTGCTGCTCACCAACGACGGCACTCTCGCGCACAAGCTCATGCACCCCTCGTACGAGGTGCTGAAGACCTACCTCGCCGAGGTGGTCGGGCCGATCCCGCGCAACCTGAGCAAGCGGCTGCTGGCCGGCGTCGAGCTGGAGGACGGGCCGGTCAAGGTCGACTCGTTCAAGGTGGTGGACACTCTGGGTAAGACCGCCCAGGTGGAGCTGAGCCTGCACGAGGGGCGCAAGCACATCGTCCGGCGGCTGATGGAGGAGGTCGGACACCCGGTCACCCGGCTGGTGCGTACCTCGATCGGGCCCATCCGGCTGGGTGACCTGCGTACCGGGCGGATCCGGCGGTTGACCAACGCCGAGGTCGCCGCGCTGTTCAACGCGGTGGGTGACTGACCCCCGAGTTTGGGGTACGGCTGCCGGTAGGCTCCGGAACGGCCGAGGCGTGGCCGCTCGGGTGGCGTGGGTCGCCCCCGGCGGCGTCGCGCGCGGGTCCGCCACGGGCCCCGGGCATGATTGATGACGATGGACAACCGCTTGCGGCGCCAGCACCGGGCGATCCGTGAGGTACGGGCTGAGGAGGACACGGTGGAGGAAAACGTACGGGCCGGGCGATGTGTGGTCGCTGTGGATGGGCCGTCCGGTTCGGGTAAGTCCACCGTCTCGCGGCGGCTCGCCGTTGGCATCGGTGCGCGCTACCTGGACACCGGGGCGATGTACCGGGCGATCACCTGGGCCGTGCTGCGCTCCGGCGTCGACCTCACCGACGCCGCGTCGGTGGCGAAGGTCGCCGGCGAGGTGGACCTGCGCATCGGCACCGACCCCCAGGGGTACGGCGTGACCGCCGACGGCGTGAGCGTGGACGCGGAGATCCGCGGTCCCGAGGTGACCGGGGCGGTTTCCGCCGTCGCCGCGGTGCCGGCGGTCCGCGAGCTGCTGGTCGCCCGGCAGCGCGAGATGATCGCCAACGCCGGCCGGATGGTCGTCGAGGGCCGTGACATCGGCTCGGTCGTGGCGCCGGACGCCGACCTGAAGGTCTTCCTGACCGCCTCCGAGGCGGCCCGGGCGGCCCGCCGCAGCGCCGAGGACGCCGCCGACGTGACGGCCACCGCCGCCGACCTGGCCCGCCGGGACCGGCTCGACTCGACCCGCAAGGTCAACCCGCTCGCCCAGGCGCCGGACGCGGTGGTGCTGGACACCACCGAGCTGGGCATCGACGAGGTCGTGGCCCGGCTGCGCGACCTGCTCACCGAACGGGGCGTGGCATGAGCGAGGGTGCTGGATGGGTCGAGCTGCGTGAGCCAGACGTCGCCGTCGAGGAACCGTCCGGCCCGCAGCCGGTGGTGGCCGTCGTCGGTCGCCCCAATGTGGGCAAGTCCACGCTGGTCAACCGGATCATCGGCCGCCGGCAGGCAGTCGTCGAGGACGTACCCGGGGTGACCCGGGACCGGGTGCCGTACGACGCCCAGTGGAACGGCCGGGCGTTCACCGTGGTGGACACCGGCGGTTGGGAACCGGACGCGAAGGACCGGGCCGCGGCCATCGCGGCGCAGGCCGAGACCGCCGTGGTCACCGCGGACGTGGTGCTCTTCGTGGTCGACGCGATGGTGGGCTCCACCGACGTGGACGAGGCCGCGGTGAAGATGCTGCGGCGCAGCGCCAAGCCGGTGATCCTGGTGGCGAACAAGGCCGACAACACCTCCATCGAGATGGAGGCCACCTCGCTGTGGTCGCTCGGCCTCGGCGAACCGTTCCCCATCTCCGCGCTGCACGGGCGAGGGTCCGGCGACCTGCTGGACGCCATCCTCGCCGCGCTGCCCGAGGCGCCGGCGATCGTGGAGAACCGGCCGCGCGGGCCGCGTCGGGTGGCGCTGGTCGGCCGCCCGAACGTGGGCAAGTCCAGCCTGCTCAACCGGTTCTCCGGTGAGGAGCGGGCGGTCGTCGACTCGGTCGCCGGCACCACAGTCGACCCGGTGGACAGCCTGGTCGAGATCGGCGGCCAGACCTGGCAGCTGGTCGACACCGCCGGCCTGCGCAAGCGGGTCGGTAAGGCCAGTGGCACCGAGTACTACGCCAGCCTGCGTACCGCCGCCGCCATCGAGGCCGCCGAGGTGGCCGTGGTGCTGCTGGACTCCAGCGAACCGATCAGCGAGCAGGACCAGCGGATCCTGTCGATGGTGACCGAGAGTGGCCGTGCGCTGGTCATCGCGTTCAACAAGTGGGACCTGGTCGACGCCGACCGCCGGTACTACCTCGACAAGGAAATCGACCGGGAGCTGCGCCGCATCCCCTGGGCGATCCGGTTGAACCTGTCGGCGATGACCGGCCGGGCCGTCGACAAGCTCGCCCCGGCGCTGAACAAGGCGCTGGCCAGCTGGGAGACCCGGGTGCCGACCGCGCACCTCAACCAGTGGCTGACCGCGCTGGTGCAGGCCACCCCGCACCCGGTGCGCGGTGGGCGCGCGCCGCGGATCCTGTTCGCCACCCAGGCCGGGGTGGCGCCGCCGCGGTTCGTGCTCTTCACCACGGGCCCGCTGGACGCCGGCTACCAGCGCTTCGTCGAGCGCAAGCTCCGCGAGGAGTTCGGGTACGAGGGCAGCCCGATCGAGATCTCGGTCCGCCCGCGCAAGAAGCTCGGCCCCGGCGGGCGGGGCAAGGCGCACGGCTGATCTGTTCTTTAGAAAATGCCGGATGGGTTTTTGCCCATCCGGCATTTTCCTGCCCAGCCACCCCTATCTTCCTAGGACGCCGTAGGGGTTGTGGGGTGGTTAGGTGGTACCGCCACCGGGGTGGGGCCTGCGCGGAAGGGCGCCGGCTGCTGCGCTAAGCTGTACCGGCTGCCGCGGGGGAAACCACGCGGGGGCGGGACGTGGCGCAGCTTGGTAGCGCACTTGACTGGGGGTCAAGGGGTCGTCGGTTCGAATCCGGCCGTCCCGACGCAGGTCAGAGGCCATTCGGATTCTTCCGGGTGGCCATTTCTGATCTTGTACAGCAGCGAAGTACAGCAACGGCTCATTGATCGAGGCTTTCCCCGAGCCTCCGCAGAGCTTCACGGGTCGTCTTCGACGAGACCTGGCTGTAGATCTCCATCGTGATCGAGAAGTCCGCGTGCCGCAGGATCGCCATCGCGACCCGGGGGTGCACGTCCAGGTCGACCAGCAGCGAACCGCAGGTGCGTCGGGCGTCGTGAACGGTGATCTTTCGAATGCCGGCACGGGCGATGCGGCTGTCGTAGGAGCGGTTGAAGTTGCGTGGTTCGACCGGCAGTCCGTAGCGGGTCGTGAAGATCATGCCGGTGTCGTGCCAGGCGTCGCCGGCTCTCTCTCGTGCGGCCTCCTGTTGTTGGCAGCGGTGCCGCAGCGCGGTAACGCAGATGGCCGGCAGCGGAAGGGGAGCGTCGGACTCCTCCGTCTTGGTGGCCCGGTGCAGCAGCCGGCCGCGTACCCGCTGGAGCTGCTTGTCGATGACGAGGCTGATGTCGTGGTTGTCGCGGCAGTGCTCGCAGAACCTTTCGCCATGGGTGGCGCACGGCTTATCCCAGCTGTCCCATTCGATGTGGTCCCAGGTGAGGCCGAGGACTTCTCCCTTGCGCAGACCGAGCACGAGCACCAGGACGTAGGCGGCGTACAGGTAATCGTCGTCATCGCGGGAGGCTTCCAGGAACGCGCGTGCTTCCTCACTGCTCCACGATTTGCCCTTGCGGTTGCGGATCGGTGGGAGCTTCACAAGGGCTGCGACGTTCTTTGCGACCAGCTCCTCCACGACAGCCTGCGAGAGCGCCGAGCGGAGGACGGCGCGGATTCCCTTGACGGTGCGAGCCGCGGGAAGGTCCTGGCAGCAGCGGCCAACCGCACAGCACTTGCGGCTCTTCGCTGACCGGCGTTCGTCCTTCCCCTGCGCGCAGCACTGGCAGGTCTTCGCGACCTTGTTGAGCCAGGTCTGGACGTCTCGTACCGACAGCCGCCCGTCGAGTCGCTTGGTGCCGACGCCGGGAACGATGTACAGGCGGCTCAGCGTCTCGTACGTGGCGTAGGTCAGCGGGGCGAGATTTGGCTCCACGATCTCGGCGAGCCAGTACGTCATATAGCTCGCCACCGTGGGGACATTGGTGGCAACCGGACCGGCCCTGGCTTGCTGGTGCAGCCTCACCCACTTGTCGTGAACCTCGTCGCGGGTCTTCCCGTAGACGTACTTGCGGTCCCGTTTGCCATCGGGCTTGGTGACCCAGACGTAGGCGCCGAACCCGTTGCGGTACGGGAAGATGGACCCTTCGCCGTTGGCGCGTTTGCCAGGCATCAGGCCGCATCCTGTCGCTCGATCTGGATCTGGATGTACTCATCGATCCATTCCGGCAGGATGCGGCGGTACTTGCCGTCCTTGATCGAGCGCAGTTCCCCGGTGGCAATCTTCATCTTCACCTTGGACAAGCCGTAGCCGAGGATCGCGGCGACCTCGGCCGGGGAATGCCACTTCGGAACGATCGGGACCAGGCTCCTATCGATGTGGTGCCTCCTTCGGAGTGAGGGTGATGTAGGTGCGGCTTTCGCCGCTGTAGCCGGCGGGGTTGCGGGTGCCGGTGCGGCAGGTGACCCGTTCGCGGCCGTAGTAAGCGGTGAGTTGGGCCGCGATCGTCGCGGCGTGAGCTTTGACGGTGGCGGTCGAGCCGATGAGACGGACCGCGACCAGGGGGCAGGGACGTGTGGGCATGGCTCTCCTTCCGGGTCGGTCGGTGTTGCTTGCGCTGTGGAGTTGTCAAGGAACGGCTTCACAGGCGTTGACACGTACGTGTCAAGCGGCCAGGGATCGGGCGGTGGCGCGGTGGGTGGTCATCTCGTCGGCCAGGGCGTCGACGCCGGCGAGGTGTTGCGCGCGGGCCATGGCGGCGGCGGTGTTGGCGAGCAGGGCGTCGCCGGTGGTGATCCAGCCGGTTGCCTGGTAGCCGAGTTCGTAGATGACGCGTTCGGTTTGCTCGTCGTCCCAGGTGTGCGGGTGGCCCTCGGTACGTCGCCAGATGGTGCGTTGGAGGCGGAGGAAGCCGAGGGTGACGGAGAAGGCGCGGCTCTTGGTGGCGATGTGTCCGCCGTAGCCGAACTGGTGCGCCCAGCGGCGAAGCCTCGCGTAGTCGGGGTGCTCTCCGATGTCCCAGCAGGCGCGGATGAGCCGCCCGAGGTGCGTTGCCGGGTCGCCGTGGATCTGAACGGAGAGTTCGTCGACGCGGCGCAGGCTTAGGCCGGTTACCTCGGTGCTCTTGGTGACGTACTTGGCGATGTAGCCAGTGATTTGGGCGAGGTTGACTTCGTGGCCGGGGGCGTTGACGTGCTTGAGGTCCAGGCCCTTGTCGCCCCAGGCGATGTGCCAGCCCTGCCGGCCGTTGGCGGGGTGCGGGGCGGAGGTGTAGGCCGTCTTGACGAACGCCGTCTGGACCGCCTCTTCGAACATGTCCCGGGTGACTACGCGGGGCGGGGGCACGATCGCCTCAGGGCAGTCGGGGTTGTAGCCGTCGAGGCGGATGAGGGCGTGGTAGTGGATGACGCCGCGTACCTGGAATTCGTAGACCTTGATGTAGCGGCGGCGCAGGTCCACGCCATGTGCCCGGCCGAGGCGGCGTAGCTCCCGGTCGGCTTGTTGGATGGTGCGGCGCCACAGCTCGGGTGCCTCGTGGTTCCAGACGACTTGGCCGGTGTGGTCGTAGCAGTCCAGGCACAGCGGCTGTCCGAGGTGGGTGTCAGCGGCCTTGTGGCGTTGGCCGCAGCGCAGCTCGACACCGTGGGGGCAGGTCCGACCGAACGGGTGGCACACCGAGGCCCGGCAGGTGCAGCCGTCTTTCTTGCGGCAGTCCGCCGCGTGGACTTTCACCACCCGGTGGTGCACCGGCCCGAACGACGGGGCGGTCGCGGTCAGAAAGATCGCGATGTGCTCGTGCAGCGGCGGTAGTCCCCACCGGTCGCCTTGGAGGCCGGCTTTGATGAGGTGGTAGGTGTCGCGGCGGTACAGCTCAGCACATGACGGGCAGACGTTGGCGCGGCGGTTGCCGCAGGGGGTGTAGATCGCGCCGTCGGGCATGTCCTCGGTGTCGACGGTGGCCATGCGGTTGCCGTCGGCGTCGTTGACGTGGATCTGCCCGGCTAGCCGGATCGGGTGCTTGCACGCGGAGGCGGCGCGGACGTGGCCGAGCCATTCGGGGTAGTCCGGGTCCTGGGCGCGGGCGCGACCGGTGGCGACGGTGCGGGGATCGTGGCCTCGTACCCACCCGTCAGCGGCGGGGTTGCGGGTGCCGGTGGTGGGTGCAGCCCAGGGCCAGTAGCCGGCGGACTCAGCGGAGGCTCCCGTGCCCGAAACCGTGGTGGTTTCGGGCGCGAGAGGCAACGTCGAGGACGTCACGCGGTGGCTCCAACAGCGGTGCCGTTGTGGGCCTTGTCGTTGATGGTCGGTTGGGTGTTCAGGGCCGTGAGGATGTCGGCGGCCGTGTGGGTGGGGAGGCGCAGTCGCACGGCGAGTTGGCCGGGGGTGATGGGTTCACCGTGGGCTTTCTCGTGGGCGCTGGCGACGATCCGGGCTCCGGAGAGCAGTGCGGGCGCGGGGCCGGCGGTAACTACCGCAGGCGCGGCGGGTGCCGGGGTCGGGTCCTTCTCGGTGGTGTCCGGGGTGGGCTCGACCGTCGTCGGGGTGTCGGTGTCCTCGCCAGAGGTGGGCAGGGTTATGGGTTCGTGGACAGGTGCGGTGATCTCGGGTGTGGGGTTGGTGGCAGGGGTCGCGGCGGCCGGGCGGACCGTCGGCGAGGCGGTGATGTCGGGTGACGACGCCTCGGCGAGGGTGGCCGGCGAAGGTGCCGGGACGAGTTCAGTGGGCCGGGTGTTGGTGTGCTTCGCGGCGAGTAGGGCGGCGGTGGCCATGAGCATCAGGCCATCGACGGCGACGGGACCGAACCAGATGACGAGGGTTCCTTCGTCGTAGTGACGCAGGAGTCCGGACAGGTGTTGGTAGGACACGAACGCGGCGACCAGGGCGACGGGCGGCATCCCGACCCAGCGCAGCACGTCCCAACCCCAGCCCGAAGGCCACGGGGTGCGGGCAAGGATCTCGATGGCGATGAACAGGAACAGCGGCCAGACGATCGCGGAGACAACCGCACCGGGCTCCGGGTTCCAGTTCTGCGGTGCGCCCTTCGGGGCGATGAAGGAGTGGGCGATGTTCGCGGCGACGGACACGAGTCCGCCGAGGACCAGGCCGAGGTAGGCCCAGCGGGTGGGACGGAGGTTCGTCGTGGTCATGAGGTCACCTCAGGGGTGCAGTCGAGGCACGCGTTCGTGCGACGGGGGATGTAGTAGGGCTTGACCTGCTGGCAGTCGGGGCAGGTACGCCGCGCGGTGAGCGCCTTGTCGATGGCCGCCTTCTGGGCGGGAGTGGCGGTGCGCTTGGGCATCGCCAGGTCGAGGCGGAACAGGTAGGCGACGCGCTTGCCGCGACGCCAGAGGATCTGCGCGGCGGGTTCCTGATCGCCGGGGCGCAGGTTGCGGGTACGCAGTTGCCGGCGGGTCAGCAGCCCGTCGGGGGCGAACTTGAACGGGTAGGTCGGCAGGCCGTAGCGCTCGCCGGTCGGGTCGTAGAACACCATCGGGTCCTCCGCGTCGTCGGCGTCGTCCTGGTCCTGGTCGTCGTCGCCGGTGGGGGTGCCGGTGGCGAAGGTGGGGTGTTCGTAGGTGTCGCGGTCGATGTCCTCGGGCAGGAACGCCGCCGAGCAGACCGCGCAGACGATCGGGCCCTCGTCGAAGGCAGCTGTGGAGATGCGCAGCTTGCGGGGGCATTCGCACTCGCACGAGACGCCGTTGTTGTTGTTCGTGCGGGTTTTGCCTTCCCCGGTCGGTTCGGGGTGGCGGTAGAAGCGCAGCGCGACGGAGAGGCCGGCGATGGTGGCCTTGTAGCGGGCGCGGGTGAGGTCGGTCAGGGTGCAGGGCGAGTAGCCGAGCTTGTCGTCCTTGGTGGTGGACAGGCCGAGTTCGGCGGCGAGGGTGGCGAATTTCTTGTTGTGCCAGCGGCCCTGCCGGGAGGTGTCCTGGATGCCTCGCGCGTCGGCGAGGGCGTGGGTGGCTTCGTGCAGGAGGGTGGTGAAGACGGCTTCTGGTTCGCGGGACAGTCCCTCGCCGGAGATGAGGATTTCGGGTAGCTGGTTGTCGCCGGCTTGCCAGCGAAGGGCGGCGAAGTGGCCCCACTTCATGCCCTGGCTGGGCTTGGTGGGTGAGCCGGAGCCGACCACGAGGACGGCGGCCGGGACTTCGGAGTGCTGGTCGCGGATCGCGGCCCAGGCGGACTCAAGCGCGCCGACAAGTGCGGCGGTGGAGATGTCGTTTTGACACGTACGTGTCACGTCGGGGGTGTGGGCGGCGGTGCTCATGCGGCCCTCCGGATGGTGTGTCTGCGGTAGGCGATGGCGGCGGCGCACAGCGCCTCGATGACGTCGGCCGGGGTGCGGCCGGGCAGGGTCTCCCAGGCGAAGACCGGGGCGTGTACGACGGCGATGAGGTAGGTGTTGAACCACTCGACGGCGGCGCTGTAGGTGCGCTGGTCGGCGTCGGTGATGCCGGTCAGGTACCAGCGGGGTCGGCCGAACACGGCGGCCCGAATCGCGCCGAGGATCGACGCCGGGTAGGTGCCGGTGCGATGACAAGCGCACTTAGCCGGGCAGGCGTCGTGCGCGTCGTAGAGGCCGGTCGAGGTCCAGCCGTAGCGGCCCAGGTAGAGGGCGGCGCGGTCGAGGATGGCGTGGACGTTGCCGGTCGGCAGGGCGGCGACGGTGCTCATCGAGCGGCCCGCCAGACGAGGAAGCCGACCCGGGTGGGCAGCCGCTCTTGGCTGTACTCGTTCTCGGCGTAGGTTTCGAGGTCGTCCTCGGTGGCGTGGGTCCAGTCGTAGTCGTCGGCGGCGTCGCGCAGGGTGGAGATGACCTGCTCGGCGGTTTGACCGGGGCGGTCGTTCCAGGTCAGTGGGCAGGTGGGGTCGTCGTCCTCGGTGGCCCGTGGCTGGGGCTGGTTGAAGTCGAGGTAGTTGGCCAGGGCGTCGATGGCGTGGGTGTAGTCGCGGGCTCCGCCGCGCATCTTGCAGTGGTGCGGGATCGACATGCGGTGGCCGTGCGCGGCCATCCCGATTGCGCCGGACACGCAGGCCGGCGGGTAGGGGTTGTCCTCGGTCGAGGCGTAGTAGGTGCCCTGGGTCCAGCCTCGAATTTCGAGGTAGCGGGCGGCGCAGCGCAGGGTGTCGGCCGGGGTCAGGTCGGCCAGCGCGGCGGGGGTGGTGGGCTGTTCTTGGGTAGGGTTCATGGCGGCCACGTCCTTTCGTGGGCGGTGGTTGGGCCGGCGAGCCGGGGTTGCTTTCTCAGGGCTGGTCCCGGTTCGTCGGCCGTCTTCTATCGGTGGTGCAGGTGGAGCCTCAGAAACACCCGCTGCCGGTCGTCGTTCTCACCGGCGGGGGTGGGTGCGGTGCGGAAGACCAGGACGCCCGCGTGCCGGGCGATGGTGGTCAGTGCGGCGATGTCTTCGCCGTCACCGATGAGCACCAGGTCCAGGACCCGAGTCGGGGTAGCGGTCGTGGTGCTCATGCCGCTGTCCGCAGGTCGGCGGGGGCGGCGAGGCCGCTACGGCGGCGGGTCCAGGTGGCGTAGTCGGCGACGCGGATGATGTCGGCGTCGGTCATGTAGGCGGCTTTCACCCGGTTGGGGATGCCGCCTTCGGCGATGAGGTAGCCCTCGCCCTGGTTGTTCGGGTCGATGCTGTTGGAGGAGAAGCCGCGGGCGTACCAGCCGTGTCCGAGCACGATGTCGGAGGACACGTCGTTGGTGCAGCGGCCAGCGAACCGCCACGCGAACAGGTCCCGCAGGGACGGCGGGATGATGTCCGAGGACGGGCGTTGAGTCGCGGCGGCGACGATGATGCCGACGGCGCGGCCCCGGGCGACGATGTCGCGTAGCAGCGCGGCGAACAGGTCCTGGTCCTTCTTGTCACCGGCGGTGGCGGAGAAGTAGGCGATCTCGTCGCAGGCCACGAGGATCTGACCGAACAGGTCGTTGGGGCCGATCTTGCGGCGGCGGTGCGACAGCAGGAACGAGTACCGGTTGTCCATCACGGTCTGCACCCGGCGAAGCGTGCGGATGGCGTAGTCCATGTCGGGGCCGACGAACACGTCGGCGGCGTCCTTCCACAACCCGAGTTCGACCTGCTTGCCATCGAGCAGGCACAGCCGCACATCCGGGCACAGGGCCGCGTGCCCAACGATGGTGTTCAGCAGCGACGATTTGCCCGCGCCGGGTTCACCACCGATCAGGATGTTGCGGTAGATCATCGGCAGGTAGGCCGGTTGGCCGAACTCGTCGATGCCGAGGAAGACCGGGTCGAAGATGGACAGGCCCGCGCCGACCGGCACCGTCTGCGGCGCGTCTGGCCGGGTGGGCAGTTCGATGGTGTCCGTGAGGTCCATTGCAGGGCTCCCGGGGTCGGTTGACACGTACGTGTCAAAGCGGGTGGGGGAGGGAAGGGCGCGGACGCTTGACCCGTCAGGGGTGCTTGGTCCGCGCCGTCCCGGTGGTTAGGCGTAGTCGGAGGGGTCGAACCCGTTCGGGCTCGCAGTGGTGGTGTTGCGCGGCTTGCGCTGGCGGGGAGTGTCGGCCGGTGCGGTGACCGGCTGGTCGGGCACGTCGGGCAGGTCCAGGCCGACAGGCGGCATGCCCGGTGAGGTAGGAGCGTTGGACGGAATGTCCGTGGGGACGTAGTCCGGCAGCGGCGACACCACCGTGTGCGCCAAGGGTTCGCGGCGGGTGATGTCGATGCGGATCAGCGCCGCGTACTTGCGACCGGCGCGCATGACGCGGACCTCGTTGGCCCAGCACGCCACAGCGAGTTTCTGCATCTGGCCGTCCTGCTCCAGATCCCGCAGAGACAGACCCGGGCGCAGCCACACCCAGACCCGCTCACCGGCCGGGGTCGACTTGGCGGGCAGGATCAGCGGCAGCGAACCGTGCCGGTTCGTGGCGATGAACGCCGCGAAGCACAGCCGCAGCCGATGCCGGACGATCAGGCACCAGATCCAGGCCATGACCCGGCGGCGGACCGGACCGATCGCGGCGGGGACGCCGACGGCCAGGGCGACGATGAGCAGCGAGCCCCACAGCGGGGTCGACTGCATCACCGTGGTCCAGCCGTAGACGACGGCCAGGCCGAGCCCGATCTCCGGCAGCCAGTGCCAGAAGACGCGCAGGACCGGCCACGCCACGATCAGCGCGAACAGCACCGCCCCGAGCAGAGCGCCGATGATGACACCGAGCAGCGCGCCCAGGATCGGGTGCAGGTAGTGCGAGGCCACCGTGGCGGCCAGGAGGCCGACCACGCCGAGGGTGACCCAGAACGCGATGGTGGCCCGACGACGATACGAGCGGGCAACCGGCGCTTCGATGACAGTGACGTTGTTGCCCCCACGGTTCGACCAGCCGAACAGGGACCTCTGGCTAGACTTGGACACGACAAGTCCTCCCTAGTAGGGACCTTGTTGGACAGGACGCGGGGTCGCAGACGACGCCAATCAACGGCGACCCCGTGTCCACCTCTTCGCTTCTGTGGAGCCGATCGAGAACGACCGCCGCTAGGCGGCGGCGGTGTCCAGTGCGGTCAGGGCCGAGGCCCGGAACGCGACACCCGAGCGGACCTTGCCGTCCCGGTCGTTGACCCAGGGCAGCGCCTCCAGGTTCACCGGAACGACCGGCTGACGAACCGCGACCGCCGGCATCACCGGGCTGACCACGGTCACGTTGATGACCTCAGCGCTACCGTCCGCGAGGGCGTAGAGCTGCACCGCCCACATCGGGGCCTTCGTCTCCCGGTCGAACTTCTGCTGACCCGTCTGGTCCAGCTTCGGCACCGGGTTCACCGCGACCTCGTACGACACCTTCGAGGTGTCCAGCAGCAGACGTCCCATGACTGACTCCCTTCAACTAGAGCTCGCTCACCTTGAGCGATTGCCCGTGTTCGATGGGATCAGCGTAGACCGTACAAAAGTACGTGTCTAGTACTTCAGTACGGATCATCGATAGGAATCTTGGTGCGAAGAAGGGCGCCCCGCTGTGGGACGCCCTTCGGTGCAGCTCGGGAGGTGTGGCGGTGGCTAGGCCACTCCTACGCGGCGGGCTAAGGCTGCCAGCCGGTCGGAGGGGGCGGGTTCCATCCGTACAAGGTCGGAAACCGTCGTCTCCACCACCGGGTGTCCCTTGACCTGCTCCGGGGTTAGCGCCTCGGCCTGCTCAAGCGCGTCGATTGCCTCAGATACCCTGCGGCGCTGAGTCCAGGCGCGTGCCACGTCGATGAGGAGCCGAGCCTGCCGCTCGGACGATAGGCCGGACGAGTCGATCCGCTCCGCCGCGCGGAGGGCAGAACCGGCGTCGCCGAGTTCGACTGCCACCGCGACCTCGTGCAGATGGACATTCGTGGGGCCGAACTCGGTCTCGTAATCGTTACGGTCGACTCCCAGGAGCTGGGCAGCGTTTCGCGCTACTCCGAGATACTCGTGAGCCCTCTGGTCGTCTCCCATCCGCGCAGAGGCCACAGCCAGTTGCAGATTTAGCGCGCCGAACAGCGACACGGCCGCCGGCTTGTCCGCCGATACCTCGGACTCCAGCGCTGCCGCAGACGACGATGCAGCGCTTATGACTTGATCGAATTGCCGCCCGCCCTGAAAAACCAGCGCAAGGCGGAATGTTCCAGCGGCTACCAATAGCGGGTCTCCGACCTGCTCCGCAACGAGCAACGCCCGATCGGTTGCGACCCAGGCTGCTTCATGCTGACCAAGCTTCGACAGTGCGGCCGAAAGGGCGTGATACACCGACGCTAGCTCGGTGAGGTACGTCTTTCGCGCCTCGTCTTTGGCGGATCGTGTTGCTCTCTCCAGATCCGGCAGTAGGCTCCGCAGCAGCTCGGCCAGGTCCTCGTAACGGGCAGCGTGTGCGTACGTCCAGCACAGATCGGCTCGCTCGGCTGTCTCCGGCAGGGGAAGCTCTCGGTCCTTGCCCAGGATCGCCGCCATGAGGTAGCTGGTACTTAGCACCGAACGTAGGGCGGCAGCCGCCGAGGGAACCTCAGCGCTCTCCGTATCCGCAGTGCCCGGGGCCAGTTCGGCCATCGGGATGCCGAGCGCACCCGCGATCCGCTCCAAGATGGAGACCCGGTCGATCGAACGCACCCCACGCTCGACCTGCGAAAGCCAAGCCTCAGACCGCCCGATCATCTCGGCAAACTCACGCTGAGAAAGCCCACGCTTTTGCCGCCGCATAGCTATAAGTCGACCTTGCTCATTGCTGTCAGGCATCAAGTGAACCAAGGCCCTTGCTAGGTCCGACCGTTAGAAACTCAACCCGCGCGTCCTGCGTGTACGGCTCGCGTTCCTTGTGAAAGCGGATCACGTGAGGCTGCACTTCGTGCGCGTCAAATGCCTTTCGGTCCGCGTAGCACTCGTAGAAGACTCGGGCGAGCGGTGCTCCCTCTACGGAGTGGGTAGCGTAAATCAGCGTCCCTGGTTCGCGGGCACGAATCTCAGCCCCTGTCACCGCGACAAGCGCGTCAAACGCTTTCGCGCTCTCGTCGTCTTTCAGATCGAAGCGCACCACCAATGCGAACATGCAGCCATCCTCCTTGTTAAACCGAGAGTCACGGCTTGCGTACGCAACTCTAGCCGTACTCTTGTTCGGCCACCCGTATTCTATTACGGATCTACTTGCCGGGGTAGTCGGCGAACGGGTGGGGCTCCTGAGCCAGTAGTGCTGTCGGATGAGCCTGGTAGTGCTGTCAGGCTCCAGTTGATGCGTTACGCATCTATTCCAGTTGATGGGTGACAGCTCGCCGGCCGGTAGTGCCTGGTCGTCACACCGCGTGACTGATCCGTCGCCTGCTGCCGGGACGCGCGATGGATGGTGCCCACCAGCAAGGCGCGGTCAGCGGCATGAGCGGATACTCGGCGTACCTAGTACGGCAGCCGCCATTGGCGGTCTGACCTGGCGGGATGCGGTGGGGGTGTGCGAAGTGGACGCAGCCGCCTGTCGATCCTGTGTTTGTGAGGACTACAAGATCGAAGGCGGCTGCTGCTGCCAGGGTTAGCAGATCGCCGATCCGCAGGCCTCGGCCGGTATGGGACTGCCACCGGAGCTGGAGTTCCGCACCAAGGGCCAGTTGGCGATCGACCTGTGCGCGGACGCGTACGCCGACGGGCTGGTGTTCGACGTCGCCTGCGGCGACGAGGTGTACGGCAACTGCACACAACTGCGGGAGTTCTTCGAGACTCACCGGCAGGCGTACGTGCTGCGGGTCGCCTCCACCTTCATGATCGACCTGCCCTCGGGTGACAGGCTGACCTGCGCCCAGGCCGCCACCCTGCTGACCGGGGACAACCGCGGGTGGGAGATCCGCTCGGCAGGGGCGGGGTCGAAGGGACAACGCTGGTACGCCTGGGCGTGGCTCGCCACCACCTCACCCCGCCACCATCTGCTGGTCCGCCGCCATCTAAACAGCGGTGAGCTGGCCTTTCACTACTGCCACGTGCCCGAGGGACAGATCCTGACCAAGACCAGGCTGATCCGCGCCGCCGGACTGCGCTGGCCCGTCGAGGAGTGCTTCGAGTTCGGCAAGGACCACTTCGGCCTGGACCAGTGCCAAGCCCGCCTCTACACCGCGATCGCCCGACACACCGTGCTGGTCATGGCCGCCCTCGCCGTCTGCGCGGTCACCGCCGCCCACCTCAATGACCGCACCGACACCCAGGCCCCGCCACCGAGCACACCCGACCAGCCGCCACCGCCCGAGCCCGGACTCATCCCACTGACCGTGCACGAGGTCAAACGGCTACTCGCCGACGCCCTTCACCATCCGACACCTCCCGGCCACGCCACCCGCTGGCTCACCTGGCGACGCCGTCACCAGGCCCGCGCCCGCTGGTTCCACCAACGCACCCGACTGAATCGCGACTACGCCCTGGTCAGCTAGCAATTGGCGGCTGCCGTACTAGAGCGGTGCCGTGAAAACAGATCTTCAGATCTGACCCGTGGCACTCGCCGTCGTCCGGCGTGGCGACGCGATCCTTGTTCCTCCACTCAGCCGAGATGGCGGATGGGCCATCTAAGCCGCAGGCCATAGGTATCTCATCGATGAGGGCGGCCCCGTCAAGCGGCAACCGTTGAGCCGTTTCGACGCACAGGGAAAGCCGTCCCGTCTGACATGATCTCCTTCCGGCGGGCCGTGCGGCTCAGGTTGGTATGGCTTTTGTGGCGCGGGTGGCCCCCGCCTGTCGGCCGATGGCGACCACGGCGGCGATGGTGATCGGGACGAGTGTCAGGTGGCAGAGGGCCAGTGTCGCCTTGCTCGCGGTGTCGAAGTCGGTGGGCAGGGTCATTAGGGCGATCGTGCCGACCGCCAGCACCGGGCCGACGACCAAGGCGGCCCGGATGACCCAGGCAGCAAGCGGTGCCAGCAGAGCGACGACGGCAAGGCCGATCAGCAGTGGTATTGCGCTGAAACCAGCGACGGTGACCGCGTCGACCTCGGCCGGTCCGCTGGAGGAGGTGAATTGAAACGTGCCGCCGGCTGCTCGCCCGACGCTGTAGAAGACGAGATTGACCACCACGGCGGTGACGCCGCCGAGAGCGACGACCGCCACCCGAGAGAGCCTAGACATCAGCAGGCTCCGTTCCGCGCTGACGGGCCAGGAACGCCTCGATGCGGGCGAATGCACCGGCCCACACCTCGCTGACGAAGAAGTCACGGACCTCGGGAACCGGGAAGCCGCTCTGGACGACGGTCATCAGGGTACCGCCGTCCTTCTCTTCGAAAGTGACCTCGATACGGGTCGTCATGGTCATGCCATCCGGGCTGGCGCCGCTGGACTCGGTGACGAGCCGGTGCGGGCGGTCGATCTCGACGAACGTCTGCGTCTCCCGGAACAGCATGTCGGGGCTGGGCCCCCACACCGCAGTCTGCTGTCCGCCGACCCGCAGATCGACCTCGATCTCGACGATGCCGGGCTGCTCGTCGAGGATGGTGAACCAGATCTTCTGCTTCTCGGCGTCCGTGTACGCGTCGAAGACCTCCTCCGGTGTCGCGGGCAGTTGCCGCGTCATCTGCATGTCAAGCGTCATGAATCCTGTCCCTTCGGGCCGGGTTGGAGGGTGAAGTAGGCGTCGAGACCGTCGAGGCGGCGGGCCCAGAGCCGTTGGTAGAAGCCGATCCAGGCCATCGCCTCATCCAGCGGCGCAACGCCGAGGCGGCACTGACGTGACCGGCCGACCTTCTCCGTAACGACGAGTCCGGCATCTTCGAGCACCTGGACGTGCTTTTTCATACCGGTCAGGCTCATCCCGGTGGGCTCGGCGAGCTCGCCGATGGTGGCCGGGCCGTCGCCGAGCCGGATCAGAATGCCTCGGCGGGTCGGATCGGCCAGCGAGGCGAACACCCGGTCCAGGACATGTTGGTGAACCATGTAGTTCACCTTACGACACTGAACCTTCAAGCTCAATGTCGTCTTGGTGCTGCGCGCGGCGACGCGCTCAATTCGGCAGAAGCGGATGTTGCCGCATCCGCGTCCTAGACCACCGGGGTTCACAGTCGGTAGCCGGCGAGCCGGGGGATCGCGTAACCCATCAAGCGGAGTCAACGTGTTACGTATCAACCGGAGTACGACATGAGCCCGGTAGTTCCCCCTGTGAGAACTTTCTGTACGAGATCAAGGCGGCCCGCTTCGCAGGCCGCTCGCGCCGCCGACCAGGGGCCGACCCGAACGGGTCGCCGATCGGGGACCCCGCGCCCTTAGCGCAAGCGCACGGGCGCACCCCGAACGGTTGCAGCCCCGCCGGCGGCGCGACATACGAAGGAGGCCCCGGGCCGCCATGATGAGATGAGTGGCAGTTCCGGGGCTTCGGTGTTGAGGATGACGACCAGGGCGTGCCTCCGGCGGGGCGCTCGGGCACTCCGGGATGGTTGGCGCCATCCCGACAACCTTCGCCCGGGCCGAGCCGAGCGGGGGGGGGGGGGGCCCCGGGGGGGCGCCCCCGCCGGGGGGGGGGGCTACAACCAAACCCACACCCCCCCCCCCCCCCCCGCCACCCGAGGGACGGCCGGCAAGGGGGGGGGGGGCCCCCCCCCGGGGGGGCCCGGGGGGGGGGCCCCCCCGCCCCCGGGCCCCCCCCCCCCCGCTCCAGGGTGTGTGGACGAAGGCCGACGGGATGGCTAGGGGGCGCAGCCGGCGGCAAACGGCGGGGTGAACCGGGAGGAACGGTCGCGGAGGCCCGCGCAGTGAAGGTCTAGTTTTAAATCCCGCCGTCCGACCGGGTTAGGGGCATATTCGGTCGGTGATCATATACGCCTGGCTATTGACGGCAGCCATTTAGTCTCGTATGTCTAGGGCCGGCCGAAACGCCGGGTGCACTACGAACGCTGCGACTTTACGCAGGTTACTGACATGGTCGGGGAAGCTGGGCTGGGCGTTGTTGTAGATGGCGGGCTCGTCGACCCGCCGACGTTCAGAACCGACAACTTCATCGACGGTAGTAATGCAGCCAATGAAGCCGATATTGTGAAGGAGTCGGATTAGCGCCTGGTATACCTCTGCCGGGTCATCCGAGCTCGAGGCCGACCAAAGAGGTTCAGCAAATCCGGTCAACCAAACGGTCCCCGCAAAATCAGGCTCCGCAGTCAACAGGGCGCACTCGACCAATCGCTTCGCCATCTCCTCCCAATCTAGAGTGTTTGGCGCGCGAGTGAAAGCTGCGAGGACGCGCTCGATTCCCGGGTATGTGGGCTTCCATTCATCGCGGAGAGCAAGTAGACGGTTCTTGGAGTATGCGGACTCGGCTGATTGGATTGCCGGCCAGGTTAGCTTCTCCTTCCCATTTGAGAGGGTGAAGCATTCGTTCAAGAAGGCGATGGCGTCCCGCGGTCGGAGCAGGGTTCGGTTGAGAATGTAATCTAGGGGGTTGCCTCGAGTTGGATTCGAGCGTGGAAGCAACTCATCCATTGATTCCACGTTGTCCAAGCCGTGGCGCTGGGCTGCCACGCTCACGCGGCTGTCCAGAAGATCACGCAGCTCGCTCTTTGACCATTTCAGCGTATGGCTGAGGCCGCGGAACTTCTCCTCCTGCCCGCCGGTTCTGCCGAAGTCGAGCGCCTCGAAGATGTTAGTCCGTAGTGCGACCAGGACCTTTAGGTTCTCAACCCGTTTCAGATCCATCACAGCACGGAAAAGGCACCGAATTAGATCGTTGGTGACTTTCTCGTCTGCCCAATCGCGATCTAGGTCGTCGATGACGATGTAAGTATAGTGCTGGGCGGAATCGAGGATATCCTCGTTCAAGACGCGTTCCATCTTGTTTAGACGAGGTAGTTGTGTCTCGTTTACGAGCCTTTGAAACCGGTTAACGAGTTCGCTGCGATTCTCCAGCGATTCCACCAAGGCGTCCGCACCGTTGACACTAAGGCTCCCGATGCCGGCGCTTATCTTGCCGCCCGCCTCAGCCTTCACCTGGGTCTCGAACTTCTCAATGATTTCTCGGACGCGTTCGTCTGTCTCTTGCCAGAACTTCCCCTCGAAGTCCTCTAGGTACTTAAGCGCTTCTTGTTTGCTCTTGTCTCGCCTGATCTTATCCATTAACCCGGAGAGGAATCGTTGCTTCGCTTCAGGTGAGTCAACCTGGTAGCGGTGCTTGATGATCTCGATGATCAGAACGTGCTTCCAGAGGGCGATGAATAGCGGGTCGAGGTGAACGTCTAGCGACTTTAGGAACCGAACGGCTTGCAGCTCTGAGATGTACGTCAGCGACAAATCCTCGGGGCTCAGGCGGATTAAATGGTCGCCGTGCTTATACTCGATCTGACGGAATAGCGCCGACTTGCCACTACCGGTGCGTCCAATAAGGAAGCACCGTTGATCATCACGAGATACTACTGACCGGTAAAGCCATGTCTCGTAAAACGCATCCCGCAGCAGGCCGTCGTACTCGGCGGCTCCCTCGCCTAACGTGAACTCATTCCGAATCCGCCGTTTGGGCTGCCGTGCCGCCACTGGCCACCTCCGAAGTCTTCGGGCTAGAAGTGGAGGCCACCTTATCGAAGATCGCAAGGGCGCGGGACCCCTCACGGGGTCATCCCCGGGTCTACTCGCATGCACTGTCAAACGACTGTCCCCCTAGGACGTTGCTGGATCATCGCCCAGATGCCCGGGTGCGGTAGGCCGAAGGGGCGGCCAGCAGTGGCGAGCGGACGCAGGCGAGTGCTGATGCAAGATCATCAAATATAGATCCACTGCACGGAGAGTGAGCATCGGTGGTAAGTGTTGACCAAGGTTGGAAGCTTTGCCCTCCTCATGGTATCGACCGGTTCGATTGGCGATGTCCTCTCGCTACCGTCGGTTTAAGGGGTTCAAATCCCGCAGTTCCGCCGGACGAGTCGGGCAAGTGCGGCAGGGGAAGTGGGTTGGGACCGGGTGGTGGTGGTAGCTCGTGAGGATGCGGCGGTACAGCACCGAAGTACAGCAACCGACGGAGCCCTACCGGATCGCGACGAACCCGATCAGGCCGTTGAACAGCCGTGCCGGCCCCGTCCAACCACCTTGCCGAGGTCTGGGGGTCAAGGGGTCGTCGGTTCGAATCCGGCCGTCCCGACAGACAAAAAGCCCTGACCAGCGGAAACGCTGGTCAGGGCTTTAAGTTTGTCTATGGGGTTTTGAACCGCCCCCCCCGAAAACCCCCCATTTACCGGGGTCGGCAACCAGGTTCGTCATCCCTGCGCATCGTTGGGGACTGCGGGTGTGGGACGTCGCCCGCGGTCGGCGCCGAGTCGCTCGAGGATGTCCGAGACGTCCGGGGCTTGAGCGGGCTTGGCGATGTAGTAGGTGGCGGTGACCTCCTCGCTGGAGTGCCCCAGCTGGGCTGCGGCGCTCTTCGTGTCGGTTTCTTCCTTGATGAGGGTGGCGACTGTCTTGCGGAAGGTGTGGGGGGTTGACCCAGGCGAGGTCGGTGTCGGCGCGAGCCTCACGCCACTGACGGCGGACGTTGTTGGGTGACAGCCAGGTGCCGCGTCGGGAGGTGAAGATCGCGTCGTGGGGGTTGTCGGCGGCGACGAGCTTGCGGGCCATGATCATGCCGACGGCGAATCGGGGTAGGACGACGATCCGCCAGCCGGCGTCGCTTTTGGTCCAGGGTTGGCGGAAGAAGCCCCGGCCTTTGACGAAGACGAGCGTGCCGCAGATCGTCAGGGTGAGGCGTTCGGCGGCGAGGTCGAGGTCCTCCCAGCGCAGGGCGAGGATCTCGCCGATGCGGGCGCCGGTGGCGAGCATGAGGTCGACGATGTCGGCCAGATCGCCGCTGTGCCGTGGTCCGGGCTTGCCGGGGATGGGTCGCTGCCAGTCGCGGATCGCCGTACGGACGGCCTGGAGATTCTCGTCGGTGAGGGCGACGACGGTGCGGCGAGGTTTACGTAGCCGGCCGGTGTCGCGTACGGGGTTGGTGGGGATCGCGCCGTGGCGTACGGCCAGGGCGAACATCTGGCTCAGGACGACTTTCGCGCCTTTGGCTGCCGAGGGACGGTCCTTGGCGATGTCGCGCAGGAACCGATCCAGGCGCCCGACGCTGGCTTCTCTGATCCGGAGGTTGCCCAGGGCGGGCAGGATCGCGTTGCGCGCGCTGGTCTCGTATCGCTGGATGGTCTGTGGTGCGATCCGTTCCTCGGTGGTGATCTCTTCGATCCATTGTCCGTCGACACCACGCCGCCACCCCGCCCGGTCGTGATCATGTCCCGCGACCGCGACTACTACCAACTCGTCAACGACCGCGTCCGCGTCCTCCACACCAAGATGCACCCCGGCAAGCGCTACATCGGCCCCGCCGACGTCTTCGCCCGCCACCAGGTCACCCCCGCTCAGTGGGCAGACTTCCGCGCGCTCACCGGCGATCCCGCCGACAACATCCCGGGCATCCACGGCATCGGTGCCAAGACCGCCGCCACCCTCCTCGCCGACGGCCTCACTCTTGACGACCTGGCGACCTCCGACCGTCTGGACACCGGACGTGGCCGCCTCGTCCGGGAACAGCTCGGCTTGGCCCGCAAATGGCGGGACATGATCCGCCTCAACCACGAGCTGGACGTTCCCGTCATCCCCACCGGCCAGCGGAGTCAACTCCTGCCCACACCGGCGGAGGTCGTTGAGGAACTGGGCCTGTGGTGACGTCCGCCCCCGTCCTGCTCACCGTCATGGCGCATCCAGACGACGCCGAACTCTGGGCAGGCGGCACCATCGCCCGCCACGTCCGTAACGGAGGCACAGCTGTCATCGCCGTTCCCCACCACGATGCAGTCCGCGACGCCGAGGCCACAGTCGGCGCGCACCTCCTCGGGGCTGACCTCTACTTCATGGACCAGCTCTCGGTCTCGACCGTCGCCACCGTGCTCAGGGAAGTCCGCCCCGACGTACTGATCACCCACCCGACAAACGACATCCACCCCGAACACCGCCGCTGCGCCGAAGCGGTCCTCAGCGCCCTACCCAACGTCGTCATCACCACTGGCCACCCGAAGCGGGCCTACCACAGCGACGGCTACAACAACCTCGACCAGCACGGCCGCCCACTCGAACTGCCAACCATCATCGACGTCAGCGCCCACTGGCGCACCAAGCTCGACGCCCTCCGATCCCACACATCCCAGCCGATCCTCGACCACTTCGGGCCGATGGCCGACGCGCTCGGGAAGCTGCATGGCCGCCGGATCAACGCCGCGTACGCGGAGGCGTTCCGAGCGATGCCGATCCTCGGCCGCCTACCAGCAGCACCCGGCCTCTGACGCCTGAGCCTCGGGTGTGTTGACCCGGCAGGACATACCCGGCTAGGGAACTAAAGCGAGTCGTGGTCGGCGGACAACCGCTTGAGCAATCTTGCGGTCGCGGTGATCAGCGTCGCGCGGTCCTCCCGGGTGTACTCGAACTCCTTCGTCACGTCGTCCTTGTGGCAGGCGCCGCTCATGGTCGAAAACAAGTCCTCGGCCATGCAGGGCTCACCGCTCGGCGAGGGTGCGCTGCCGTGGCGTCTTCTTCACCGCATCGGCAAACACCTTTTGCGTCCCGTATGACTCGCGGACCTGCTCCAGCGCCTTGCGTGCCTGCCCGATCGCGGAGGGCAGGTTGCCCTCGCGTAGCAGCCCACGAGCGTCGCGCAGCAGTTCCACCGCGTCCGCATAATCCGCGCCGTCAGCCAGAGGCACTAGCAGCTCGACGTAGGTCCCGGCCTCGATGTCCTCCAGGTTGTCGGCCCACTCGCCAGCGCCGACATCGAAGGACAGCTCCCCGGTCAGCTGAGTGAACCTGTCAGCTACCCCTGGAATAGATCGTCTAGACGAAGGATTGAACCAGCCCTTCCAGCGCGGAAGACCTGTATGGCCCCCGCTCCCAGTTGAGACTGCCGCGGACGACGCGTCACCGTAAGAGCGAGCGCGTCTCATGGCTGCTCAAGCTCAGATGCACTACGCTCGACCGACCTGCATCATCGCGACGTTCTTGTGGGCCGGTGGCCGGTAGGGCGCGAACAGTGATGCGAAAGGAGTAGCCAAATGCCGGCGATCTTCATCGATCATCAGCCGAGAGGCCGCATCGCCTTCAACGACACGCTCGTACGCGATAGCTACACCGACAGCGCCCCGATCGACAATGACCTGCCGAGGTATGCCGTCGCGGTCATCTGCTCGCGGTCCTCATCAGAGCCGTCATCCGTTGAAGCGATCGCGATCGGATCGTTTCGCCGTAGCGTGCGAGTAACCAGCTTCGCCCGACGGTACGAAGTCTCCGGCATCTCGTTACTCCGGCGCCCGGTTCCGCTTGAAGCTGTGCTGGATCGTGTGTCGCCCCAGATCAAGCCACATGTGGCCCCGGCGCACACCGCGAGGAGCGCTCTGCCCGAGGGAAGCTCTACCGCCGTTGTTCGTGTATTGAGCGAGCTGACGAGTGACGCGGCCGGCCTGATCGAACAAGCGAGCGGCTACCCCATCGGTACCAGGCGGATCACCGAGGCACGGCGAACCTTACTCGCCGAAGAAAAGGACACCCTCGGGCTCATCGCCGAGATATCCGGTCTCGGTCGTCGCCTTGGCCAGCCAGGCCGCGCGCTAATGACTCCGCCCGACGAACTGGACACGCGCCGCACCTTGCTGGAGACAGCGCGGCTCAGCTACAACGACGAGGACACACTTATCGATCGCGACATGGAACGCTTCGATGGCATTCTAGGACGGCGCGCACGCAGGAACGCCCGGGGCATGCTGATCCGCCTTCGTGGCGGCGAAAGGCTCACTGTCCTCAACACGAACAAGCGCGACCTGGAAACCACCAGAGGCAGTGACCTCATCTACTACCATGCCGAGCGACATTGCGGCATCCTTGTGCAGTACAAACGTATGAAGCAGGATCCCGATGGCGGATGGACCTACCGCGGCGATCCCCAACTGGCGACTCAACTTCGCAGCATGCGCGCACTTGATCCAGGGAAACAACCCGGCACGGTCGGGCAATACCGGCTCAGCGCTCAACCGCACTACCTCAAGATCGTCCGCCCCAGTGACTACGACGGCCAGTCGACAGAGCTAATGAAGGGCCTCTATCTTCCACTGGATCTCGTCGACCTCATGCACGAATCTGCGGCCGACACGACCAAAGGTGGCGACAATCTGCGCGTCACGTGGGACGACGACCGATGGCCAACTCAACGGCACCTGAACAACACCGACTTCACGCAACTCTTCCGGGACGGCTGGATCGGCTCGTGCGGCACCACAAGCGACGAGATCCGAAGCTGGCTGGAGCCTCTATTCGACGCAGACGAACTGATCACGGTCGCCATCGCCGAAGGGGCATCGAATAAAGCCAGAACGCTACGGCACGCTGCGCCATCGGCGCAGCCGTCTACGCGGGTCCGATGATCTACCCATCACAGTCCGGCGCCGACCTGCGTGAGCCCCCGGGCGGCGGGCGATGCGCCGTCCGAGATCCTTCCCCCATTTACCCTCGAAAACCCGTGTCAATGGTTGACCAGCGGTGACAACTGGTGATCACCTTGTTGCTGCGTCCCCGGTTCGTGACCGCGCCGGAGTCTCTGAAAGGCTGGTCGTCACGTCTTGTGCGACCGGCGCGCCAGAGCCTAGCCAGAGGGGTGACCACGGCGAGGACGCCGACTGCGACGGATTCGCTGAGCCGGGACTGCCCCCGGTTCGGTTGACTCCTGACCTGTGGGGATGCGTTCCTCGCTGGAAGGATGTCTGTCATGCCGAAAGCGTTCCCGCCGGAGTTCCGCCGTGACGTGGTCGCGGTCGCCCGTAAGGGCGAGGCGCCCCTGTCGCAGATCGCGAAGGACTTCGGGATCTCCGAGTCGTGTCTGCACCGCTGGCTCAAGCTCGCCGACATTGATGAAGGGGTCCGTCCCGGGACCACCGGCAGTGAGTCCGCTGAGCTGCGGGAGCTGCGCAGGCGTAACAAGCTGCTGGAGCAGGAGAACGAGATCCTGCGTCGAGCGGCGGCGTTCTTCGCCAAGGAGATCGCCCCAAAATGATGTACCCGCTGGTCGGTGACCTGGCCGCGGACGGGATTCCCGTCGCGGTGACCTGTCGGGTGCTGGGCTTCAGCAAGCAGGCCTACTACACGTGGCGCGCCAACCCGGTCACCCGACGGGACCTCAACGACGCGTATCTGATCAACGCCGCCCTTCACATCCACCACGACGACCCGGCGTTCGGGTACCGGTTCATCGCCGATGAACTACCCGCCCACGGCATCACCGCCGGCGCCAATCGGGTGGCTAGGCTCGGCAAGGTGCAGCGCATCTGGTCGGTGTTCGCCAAGAAGAAGGGGCTGACCCGGCGGGCCGGGCCGCCGGTGCACGACGACCTGGTGCAACGCCGCTTCACCGCCGATGCCCCGGACCGGGTGTGGCTAACCGACATCACCGAGCACCCCACCGCCGAGGGCAAGCTGTACCTGTGCGCGATCAAGGACGTGTACTCCGGCCGGATCGTCGGCTACTCCATCGACTCGCGGATGAAGGCATCCCTGGCCGTCGCGGCGTTGTCCAACGCGGCCCGACTCCGGGACCCGACCGGCACGATCGTGCACTCGGACAGGGGCAGCCAATATACGTCGTTCCGGTTCACCACCCACCTCGTCGCCGCCGGCGTCGACGCCTCCATCGGCATCGTCGGTGACGCCCTCGACAACGCCCTCATGGAATCCACGATCGGCCTGTACAAGACCGAACTGATCAAACCGCGGCGGCCGCGGCGCAGCCTCGCCCAGGTCGAGCTGGCCACCGCGGAATGGGTCGACTGGTACAACCACCACCGCCTGCACTCCGCGATCGGACACCGCCCACCCGCCGAACACGAATCGATGTTCTACGCTCACCAACAGCCCGACCAGCCGGAGCTGGTCACAGTCTGAGGACTCCACCAGACTCGGGGCGGTTCAGCGATGATCACCTGTGCTGTCTCGTCGGTCCGTAGCCCGCGCATCGGTCTCAATCGGTGTTTGAGCTGGCTGTGATCAGCCTCGATCGGATTGTTGGCGTACTGCTCGACGTGGTGCCACGCGGACGGGATCAGCTCGTCGAGCACGCTGGGGTAGACCGGCGCGGCGTCGGTGACCACCTCGCTGGGTGTCACCTTCAACGTCGACAGCGCCTGGCGGAAGAACCGCCGGGCCGCGTCGGCGTCCCGGCGGGCCGAGACCAGCACGTCGATGACCTGCCCGTTCTCGTCGACCGCCCGGTACACGTACCGCCACACCCCGTTGACTTTGACGTACGTCTCATCAACGTGCCACCTGTCGCCTGGTGAGTGGCGGCAGAAGCGGGCGGCGTCGGCCAGCAGTGGGGTGAACCGCTGCACCCAGCGGTACACGGTGACGTGATCGACCTCCACGCCACTTTCGACCAGCAGTTCTTCAACATCCCGGTAGGACAAGCAGTAGCGCAGATACCAGCGTGCCGCGACCACGATCACCTCCGGCGGGAACCGGAACCCGGCGAACGCCGACTTCGGAGGCAGCCACGGGTCGGGTCGGGTCGATGACGTCACTGCTCCAGCCTGCCTCGATCTTGCCAACGCTCAACGCAACGGAGCCGCTCTACCCCCGTAGCACGCCGTTGACGCGTTCCAGCAGGGCTGTCAGGTCGGCTTGTGCCGAACTGCGGGTGAGCGTGCGGGCGGACGGCTGAGGGCGGGGGCTGCAGTCGAACGTCGGGCCGGTGGAGCACCGGGCTCACCCTGGCGGTGTTTGACCTGCTGCAACGCGCCGACGGCGCCGAGCTGCTGAACCGGCACTTGGCCCAGCCCCGTGCCGAGCTTGCCGAGCTGCTCGTCGGCCGCATCTCCGAACTCCTTGCGGATACTGACCGGAGAGTATACAAATAGCGAAGGAACCGATTCCGGCCGTCCGCGCACACCCGGCTACGGTGGCCCGCGGAACTTGGGGGACGATGTGATCGAAAGCTCGGCCACGTACCCGATCGCCGTCGAGGAGGACGCGAGCGCGGTTGCGGCGCTGCGTGAGGCCCTCGCGGAGGCGAACATCCCGACGCTGCTGATGGTCCTCGTGCAGCTCACCGGCGACCGTCATTGGCTGGCGGACCCGTACCGGCCCCAGCGCACCAAGGGGATGAGCGACAACGACACCGGCGGGCTGCCGCCGGAGGTCCAGGAGCTGATCCGCGGCGAGGCGTTTGACGCCATCCGGCGATGGCGCGCCGGCGAGCTGACCCCGATGGGTCTGCCGCCGGAGGAACTGTTCGTCGAGATGATGAGCGTCTGCGTTGGCGAGCCGGTCCCGCCGGAGTACGCGCCGATGATGGCCGAGGAGATGGGCTTCCGCGCGCGCGACGTCACCTGGGACACGTCGCCGGACCCCGAGGCGCTGAGCCGCTTCCACGTCCTGGTGATCGGTGCCGGGGTCTCCGGCCTGTGCACGGCCTTCAAGCTGGAGCAGGCCGGCATCCCGTACACGGTGATCGAGAAGAACGACGCCGTCGGCGGTACCTGGCTCGACAACCGGTATCCGGGTTGCGGGGTGGACACGCCGAGCCACCTGTACTCGTACTCATTCGCGCAGCAGGAGTGGCCGCACTACTACTCCAAGCGCCAGGACCTGCACGACTACCTGGAGCGGTGCGCCACCGAGTTCGGCGTACGGCACCGGATCCAGCTCCGCACCGAGGTGCGCTCCGCGCGCTACGACGCCGTGACGCACACGTGGACTGTCATGCTGCGCGGCCCCGACGGCACCGAGCGCGAAGTCGTCGCCAACGTGGTAATCAGCGCAGTGGGGCAGCTCAACCGGCCCTCCGTGCCGAACATCCCAGGGCGGGACACCTTTGCGGGGCCGGCGTTCCACTCCGCCCAGTGGCCGTCAGAGGTGGACGTGCGGGGCAAACGGGTCGCGGTGGTGGGCACCGGCGCCAGCGCGATGCAGCTCGTCCCGGCGATCGTGGACGAGGTCGCTCAGCTGACCGTGTTCCAGCGCTCGCCGCAGTGGACGGCACCCAGCGAGAACTACCGCCGCGAGGTCACCGACGGCATCAAACTCCTCATGAAGGAAGTGCCGCTCTACGCGGCCTGGTACCGGTTCCGCCTGGCGTGGGCCTTCAACGACAAAGTGCACGCCTCGCTGCAGGTGGATCCGGACTGGCCACACCCCGAGCGCTCGGTGAACGCGGTCAACGACGGGCACCGCCGCTTCTTCACCGACTACATGCTCGGCAAGCTGGGGGACCGCAGCGAGCTCATCCCCAAGGTACTGCCCGACTACCCGCCGTTCGGCAAGCGGATGCTGATCGACAACGGCTGGTTCGAGGCGATCACGCAGGACCATGTTGAGCTGGTGACCGAGTCCGTCGCGGAAATCCGCCCACACGGTCTGATCACTGCGGACGGTGCGGAGCACGAGGCGGACGTGATCGTGTTCGCGACCGGATTCGACAGCCGCAAGATGCTCGCGCCGATGGAGATCCGCGGGCGGTCCGGCCGGACCCTGCGCGAGACCTGGGGCGACGACGACGCCCACGCGTACCTCGGGCTCGCCATCCCGGACTTCCCGAACTTCTTCTGCCTGTATGGGCCGAACACGAACCTCGGCCACGGCGGCAGCCTGATCTTCCTGACCGAGTGCGGCGTCCGCTACATCATGGAGATCATCCAGGCGATGGTCTCCGGCGGACTGGCCGCCGTGGAGTGCCGTCTGGACGTCCACGACGCGTACAACGCCCGGGTAGACGCCGCGCACGGCCGGATGATCTGGACCCACACCGGGATGGACACCTGGTACCGCAACGCGCGGGGCCGGATCGTCACGAACTCGCCCTGGCGGGTCGTCGACTACTGGCAGATGACGCGCAGGGCGCGCCTGGAGGAGTTCCACGTGGAGGGAGCGTCGTGAGCGAGGTACTCATCGAGGTACGCCCAGACGGGGTCGCGACGCTGACCCTGAACGCGCCGGACCGCCGCAACGCGCTGACCGCGGAGATGGCCGACGAGATGGTGGCCGCCTGCGACGCGCTGGACGCCGACGAGCGGGTCGGCGCGGTGGTGGTGCAGGCGCAGGGCAAAGCCTTCTGCGCCGGGGCGCACCGCGACGTGCTCGCCGCGGTAGCGAAGGATCCTGCCGCCGACGGGGCGTATCGGACGCTGACCCGGATCTACGCCGCGTTCACCCGGGTCGGGCGGCTCGCGGCGCCGACGATCGCGGCCGTCCGTGGGCCCGCGGTCGGCGCCGGGATGAACCTGATGCTGGCCACGGATCTGCGCGTGGTGGCCGACGATGTGCGGCTGGCGTCCGGCTTCCTGCCGCTGGGCGCACACCCCGGCGGCGGGCACTTCACCCTGCTGAGTCGGACGGCGGGGCGCGAGGTGGCGGCGGGGATCGGGCTGTTCGGGGCAGCGCTCACCGGCCGGGAGGCGGTGCAGCGCGGTCTCGCGTTCGCGTCCAGTCCTGCGGACCAGGTGGAGGCCGAGGCGATCCGGCTGGCGTCCACGGTGGCCAAGGACCCGGCGTTGGCCCGGGCGGCGGCCCGCTCGTTCCGTCTCCAGGCTGGCCCGCCCGGCGTCGGCTGGGACGTCGGCGTGCAGGTCGAGCACCCCGCGCAGATGTGGTCGTTCCGGCGCGGCCCACTCGGGGAGGCCTGAGTGGCCCTCACCCTCCCGCCCGCGGTGCTGCCGAAGTCCGCGGAGGCACTCCGCGCCGAGGTGCGGGAGTTCCTGACCGAGCAGCGCGCGTCCGGGGCGTTCGTGCCCGGCGTCGACACCTGGCTGTCCAGCTTCGACGCGGAGTTCAGTCGCCGGCTGGGGGAGCGCGGCTGGCTCGGGATGACCTGGCCCAAGCGGTACGGCGGACATGAGCGCTCGGCGCTGGAGCGGTTCGTCGTCATCGAGGAGCTGCTCGCGGCCGGCGCGCCCGTCGCCGCGCACTGGGTGGCGGACCGGCAGTCCGGCCCGTCGCTCCTGCGGTTCGGCACCGAGAAGCAGCGCCAGACGTTGGTGCCCGCGATCGCCCGGGGCGAGTGCTACTTCGCGATCGGGATGTCCGAACCGGACAGCGGCTCCGACCTCGCCTCGGTGCGCACGAGAGCAACCCCGGACGGCGAGGGCTGGCGGCTCGACGGCACCAAGGTGTGGACCAGCGGCGCGCACCATTGCCACTACATGATCGCGCTCTGCCGGACCGGCCCGGACCGGCACGGCGGGCTCACCCAGTTCGTGGTGGACCTGTCCGCGCCGGGCGTGCAGATCCGTCCGATCGAGCTGCTGACCGGGGAGCACCACTTCAACGAGGTCGTGCTCGACAACGTGTACGTCCCCGGCGAGATGCTGCTCGGCACGGAGGGCGACGGCTGGAAGCAGGTCACCTCGGAGTTGGCGAACGAGCGCAGCGGCCCCGAGCGATTCCTCAGCACCGCGCAGCTCCTGGTCGAGCTGGCGAGGTACGCCGAGGCCGCACGGGACACCCGCACGCTGGCCACCCTCGGCGGGCTCTTCGCGCAGATGTGGTCGATCCGGCAGTTGTCCCTGCGGGTCGCCGGGGCGCTGGACCGGGGCGCCTCCGTCGAGGTCGAGGCGGCGCTGGTGAAGGACGTCGGCACCCGCTTCGAGCAGGAGGTCGTCGACGCGGTCCGCGTCGCGCTGGCCGGGAACGTGGACCGGGACAGCCGGGCGGCGGCACTGCTGACGCATGCCGTGCTGCACAGCCCGGGTTTCACGCTCCGGGGCGGCACCACCGAGATTCTCGGGGTCATCGTGGCGAGAGGGCTGGGGCTGTGAGCGACGAACGTGAGCTGCTGGCCGGTGCTGTCACCGACCTGCTGACAGACCACTGTGGGCCAGATCGGGTCGCCGCCGCCGACGGCGGCTGGGACGAGGGGTTGTGGCGGCACCTCGACCGCGCAGGGTTGACCGGCATCGGCATCCCCGAGGAGGCGGGCGGCTCCGGCGGCGACGTGGCCGACGCGGCGGTCGTCGCGCGGCTCTGCGCGAGCTTCGCCGCCCCGGTGCCGATCGCGCCGACGCTGCTCGTCGCCCCGTGGCTGCGGGACGCGGCCGGGCTCGCGCAACGGCCCGGCCCGGCGGCCGTCGCCGGGAAGGCCGACGTGACGGCGGTACGCGCCGACGGTGGCTGGACGCTGCACGGCGAGGCCCGCGGGGTGCCGTGGGGAGGGTGCGCGGCCAGCGTGCTGGTCCTCGCCTCGACAGATGAGGGGCTGGCGCTCGCGGAAGTCGTCGGGGCCGCCGCCACGCCCGGGACCAGCCCGGCCGGCGAGCCGTCCGACACGCTGCGGTTCCACGGCCTCGGCCTCCCCGACGAGCGGGTGCGCCCGGTCACCACCGAACTCCTCGGCGAGCTCCGGCTGCGCCAGGCGCTGGCAACCACGGTGATGCTCGCCGGGGCGCTCGACCGGGTGCTGCAGCTGACCCGGCGGTACGTCGGGGAACGGGTGCAGTTCGGCAAGCCGATCTCCTCGTTCCAGCTGGTCAAGCAGAAGGTCGCCGTCCTCGCCGGCGAGGTGGCCGTGGCCGGTGCGGCAGCGGACGCGGCGGTGCTCGCAGTGGCGGCAGGTTCCACCGACGCCGCACCGGCCGTGCTCGCCGCCCGCGTCCGGGCGGCGCGCTCGGCCACCGCGGCGACCGCGATCGCGCACCAACTCCACGGCGCGCTCGGCTTCACGAGGGAGCACCAGTTGCAGCACTTCACCCGGCGGCTCTGGGCCTGGCGGGACGATGGCGACGCCGAGGGCACGCTCCAGGAGGAACTGGGCCGGATCCTGGCCGAGCGCGGGGCCGCGGGTTTCTGGCCCACCGTTGTCCGGGCGGGGGTGTGACGATGGAGATCACCGCACTGTCGGTGTACCGGCCCGCTTGGGCCGACGCCCGGGGCCGCCGGATGCTCGGCCCGGACGAGGACGTCACCACGCTCGCGGTCGCCGCGGCCACGGGGCTGGGCGGGGAGGCACTGGTCGCGGTGGCGCGGGTCGTGCTCGTGACCCGCCGCCCGGACGCGACCCTGGGCACGTTCCCGGAGATCGTGCTCCAGGCCCTCGGCCTCGACCCGGCCACCCCGGTGGAGGAGCGGCTCGGCGGCGCGCCGTCCACGCTGGACGCCCTGCTGTCCGCCGCGCCGGGGACGCTGGTGATCGGCGTGGACCCGGCGGCCCCGGCGGCCGCGGGGGCGGCGCTCACCGGCCCGGGCGGGCTGTCGCTGGAGCGGGCGGACACGGTCCGCCACAGCGTCCCGGTCCGCACCCGGGCCACCGGCGATGCCACCGACCGGGTGTACGACGACCCGCGGCTGCTGCGGGAGCGGGGCTGGCGGCGGGCGCTGCCCGGCGCGGGAGAGGCGACCGTCGTCGCCGGGCTCCCCGACCGCGACGTTCGCAAGCTCGCCGAGGGAGCGCACGGGGTGCCCGACGCACAGGAGGCAGCTGCCCCGATCTTCGCGCTGGCCCGGGGGCCCGGACTCCTGGTCGCGGTCGAGAACGGGCACAGCGTCTCCGCCCGGGTCACCGGCGACGCCCCTTGCACGGTGACCGCCCGTACCCCGCACACCGCCCCGGAGACCTGGGCGCCCCGCACCCCGGCCGAGATCCCCGCCTCGCTCGCCTCCTACGAGCGGGCGCTGGAGGCCAAGGTCGGCCTCAAAGCGGGGGAGTGCCGGGACTGCGGCGAGCGCAGCCTCCCGCCGCGGACCCGCTGTCTCCACTGCGGCGGAATGGACACCCAGGACCTCGTCGCCCTGCCCCGGAGCGGGGAGGTCTACTCGATCGTCACGATCCACGCCACGGTGCCCGGCAAGCACGGGCCGTACTCGCTCGCGGTCGTGGGCCTCGCGGGCACCTCGCTGCGGACGCTCGCGCACGTCACCGACGCCGAGGCCGGCAGCGCGCGGATCGGGGACCCGGGCGCGCTGGTGCTGCGCTGCGTCGCCGTCCGCGCCGGAGTGCCCGACTACGGATACGCCTTCCAACCCGAGGAGCAGCCGTGAGAGATGTGGCCATCGTCGGGGCGGGGATGATCCCGTTCGGCGAGCTGTTCGACCAGGGCATCAAGGACATGGTCGCCCGCGCGTTCGACGCGACGCTCTCTTCCGTGGACAAGGGCATGCGGCCGGACGAGATCGGTGCCGCGTGGTTCAGCGAGGTGCAGAGCGTCGACGGGTTCCCGGCCGGGCTGCTCGCGGACAGCTGTGGCCTCGACGACATACCGGTGACCCGGGTGGAGAACGCCTGCGCCAGTGGCAACGACGCCCTGCGCAACGCGCTCTACGCGGTCGGCGGCGGGTACGTTGACGTCGCGCTCGTGCTGGGCACCGACAAGATCCGGGACACCTCGGCCAGCTCCACGTTCTGGGACTGGATGAGCACCAACCGGGACACGGCCTGGGACCTGCCGCTGGCGCTGATCTCGCCGGCCAGCTTCGGGCTGCACGTCGCCCGGTACATGCACGAGTTCGGCGCCACCCGCGAGCACCTCGCGATGGTCGCGGTGAAGAACCACCACAACGGCGCCAACAATCCCTACGCCCACCTGCGGTACGAGGTGACGATCGAGCAGGTGCTGTCGGCGCCGATGGTGGTGGAGCCGTTCGGGCTGCTCGACTGTGTGCCGCAGAGCGACGGCGCGGCCGCAGTCCTGCTCGCCGGCCGGGACGTGGTGGACCGCTATACCGACCGGCCGGTCTGGGTCCGTGGGGTCGGCACCGGAATGGACCGGGTGCTGCACGCCGAGAAGGCGAACCTCGCACGATTCCCGGCCACGGCGAAGGCGGCGAAGCAGGCGTACGCGATGGCGGGCATCGGGTCCGAGCGCATCGACGTCGCCGAGGTGCACGACTGCTTCACCGGCGTCGAGATGATGACGTACGAGGAGCTCGGGTTCTGCGGCCGCGGCGAGGCCCCGCGGTTGCTGGAGAAGGGCGCGACCACCCTCGGCGGGCGGCTGCCGGTCAATCCCAGTGGCGGGCTGAAGTCCAAGGGGCACCCGCCGGGCGCCACCGGCCTCGCGCAGTGCACCGAGCTGTTCGAGCAGCTGCGTGGCGAGGCAATCAACCAGGTGGACGGCGCGCGCTGGGCCCTCGCCCACAACGTGGGCGGCCCGACCGCGGTCTCCGCCGTGACGATCCTGGAGGGTCCCGATGCATGAGCTGAACGGCAAGGTCGCGGTCGTTACGGGCGCGGCGCAGGGCATCGGCCGCGCGGTGGCGTTCGCGCTCGCTGAGCAGGGCGCCCGGGTGGCGCTGCTGGACCGGGACGGCGACGGCGTCGCGCGCGCCGCCGCGGAGCTGGGTGACCGCGCTCTCGCGCTCGCGGTCGACGTCGGGGACGAGGCCGCCGTCACGGAGGCCGCGGACCGCGTCGAACGAAAGCTCGGCCCGCTCGCCGTCTGGGTGAACAACGCCGGCATCACCCGTCCGGCGATGCTGCCGTCGATGTCGGCGGACGACTTCGACCTGGTGCTGCGCGTGCACGCCCGCGGTACATTCCTCGGCCTGCGGGAGGCGGCCCGGCGGATGGGCGCCGGGGGCTCGATCATCAACGTCACCTCGTCCGCTGGGCTGGACGGCACGATCGGGCAGATCAACTACGCCGCCGCCAAGGGCGCGATTGTGGCGATGACGAAGTCCGCCGCCCGGGAGCTCGGCAAGGCCGGGATCCGGGTCAACGCGGTGTCGCCCGCCGCGGCCACTCCGATGACCGAGAAGATCCGGACGGACGAGCGGTTCGCCGCGCGCTACCTGGAGCGCATCCCGCTGCGGCGATGGGGTGAGCCGGACGAGGTGGCGGAGGCGTTCGTGTTTCTCGCCGGGGCCACGTCCCGGTACGTCACCGGCCAGGTCCTCTGCGTCGACGGTGGCACCTACATGGCCAGCTGACGTGGAAGGCATGGTTCCGGCGGAGCTGACCCCGGACGAGGCGCGGGTCGCGGCGCGGATCGCAGAGTTTCTGACCCCGGGCTGCCGGGTGGCGATCGCGGACGGGGCCGGGGCTCCGGTCGGACTGGGCCGCCCGCTGGCGTACGCCGCCCGGCAGGTCGGCGGGGTGCGGCTGCTGCTCGGCTGGTCGTTCACCCTGCCGGTGCCTGAGGACCCGGTAGCGTTCCCGGAGGTGCGGACGCTGCTCGGCGGGTACGCGCTGCGGCGGGCGTTCGGCGGCGGTGTGCGGTACCTGCCGGTCCGGCTCAGCGCGGTCCCGGCGTTGTTCGCCTCGGCGTGGCGGCCGGACGTGCTGCTGGCCGGGCTGCGGCCCACGCCGGGCGGGTTGGGCTTCGGCAGCGAGGTCGCCTGGATGCGCGCCGCGGTCGACGCCGGCGCGCACGTGCTCGCGGAGGTGAACCACGCGCTCCCGGCCGCCAGCCGCGAGCCCGCGCTGCCCGCCGGCCGGGTGACGATCGTGAGCGAGGTGGAGCGGCCGCCGCTGGAGCTGCTACGGCCCCGGGTCGACGACGTGTCCGACGCGGCGGGCCGGCATGTCGCCGCGCTGGTGCGGCCCGGCTCGGCGGTCCAGTTTGGCCCGGGCACGATCGGCGACGCCACGCTGCGGGCGCTGGACGTCCCGGTGCGCATTGACTCCGGGATCGTCGGCGACGCGGTGCTGGATCTGGACCGGCGGGGCCTGCTGGAGGGCGTTCCGCTCGCCACCTACGTCGCCGGGACGGCGGCGGCGTACCGCTGGGCCGACGGGCGGGCGATCACCGCGCGGCTGGAGCACACCCACGACCTCACCCGGCTGTCCCGGCAGCCGCTGGTCGCCGTGAACACCGCGCTCGAACTGGACCTGGTCGGCCAGGTCAACGTCGAGGGCTTCGGCGGGGACGTGGTGGCCGGGGTGGGCGGCCACCCGGACTACGCCGTCGCTGCGGCCCGGGCGATCCGGGGTCTGAGCGTGGTCGCGCTGCCCACCCGGCGCGGTGGGCACCGCACACTCGTCGACCGGCTGTCCGCGCCCACCTCCACCGCCCGCTCGGACGTCGACGTGGTCGTCACCGAGCACGGGTCGGTGGACCTGCGCGGCCGCACCGACGCCGAGCGCACGGCCGCGCTGCGGCGCCTGTGGGAGTGTTGAGGCTCCGGGACGAACTGGGATGAGCGGGGGCGTCGCCGCCCGGGGCCGCGGGACGCTGCCCGGGCGCAGACTTCGCCCTGCCTGCCCGTCCGGACCGGTGCTGATCCGCGCCCTTGGGCAGGTGCAGGTTCCGACCGTCCCACCCGAGTTTCGATATCCCGAGGTTCTTGACCCGCCGGGGCCCTTGTGTATACCGTCCGGTCAGTATCAATGTGATGCTCGTTACAGGTCTCCAAAGAGGAGTAGCCACGTGACATCCAGTACGAGGGGAGCCCAGGTGCGGACCGATGACGCACCGGACGGCCCGGGCCGACCGGCGGTGCTGGCGGTCGCGGACCTGACCGCCGGCTACGCCAAGCACACCGTCCTGCGGGGCGTCGGGCTCACGGTCGGCGAGGCCGAGCTGGTGGCCCTGCTGGGGCACAACGGGGCCGGCAAGACGACCCTGCTGCGCTCGGTCACCGGCCAGGTCAAGCCCGCCGGTGGCCGGGTGGCCCTGGACGGCGGGGACTTCACCGGCCGGCCGCCCTCGGCCACCGCGGTCGCGGGCATGAGTCTCGTGCCGCAGGGCCAGGGGGTGTTCCCCTCGCTGACGATCGAGGAGAATCTCACGCTCGCCGCCGCCACCGGCGGCAAGCGCGGCGCCTCGGCGAGCACGCTGGCCGAGACGAAGGCGTTCGTCTTCGACCTCTTCGGGATCCTCAAGCATCGCCCGAAGGACCGCGCCGGATCGCTCTCCGGCGGGCAGCGCCAGATGCTCGCGATCTCGATGGCGCTGATGACCCAGCCACGGCTGATGCTCCTCGACGAGCCGTCCACGGGCCTCGCCCCGGTGCTCGTCGACGAGGTGCTCGCCGCGGTGCGCACGGTGAACCGGGAACTCGGCACCAGCGTCCTGGTCGTCGAGCAGGACATCAAGCGGGTGCTGGGCGTCGCCGACCGGGCGTACGTCCTGAAGCTGGGCGCCCTCGTCTTCGCGGGGACTCCGGCGCAGCTGGAGACGAGGGACTGGGCAGAGCTCTTCTGAACGCGCACCACCCGGGCCTGGTTGCGCCCGGCCCACCTTGAGAGGAGAAGCCGTGAAGTTCGGAGCAGGTCGGCGGCGGCTGGTCGCGATAGCGGCGGTGGCCGCACTGGGTACCTCGGCATGTGGAGGGGCCGCCCAGGGCGGCGACGCCTCCGTGACCAAGGACGGCGTGACGACGTACAAGATGGGCGTCGCGATGGCGCTGTCCGGCAGTCAAGCGGCGCTGGGGCAGGACTTCGTCACGTTCGTGAAGTACGGCGTCGAGGACGCGAACAAGCAGTACAAGGCGGACGGTTTCCAGATCGAGCTCGTCACCGAGGACACCGCCGGCACCGCCGACGTCGGCCTCAGGGCGTTCAACAAGCTCACCTCGGTCGAGCAGGCGCCGGTCGTGTTCACGGCGTGGAGCGCGGTCGTCAAGGCGATGGTGCCGGCCGCGAAGGACGTCGGCGTCGCGCTGATTAACAGCGGCGCGAACAGCCCCGAGCTGGAGGGCGCCGGCGAGAACCTGCGCAACTTCTTCCCGCTCGCCTCCAACGACGTCGCCGCGGTCAGCACGTACATGGCCGAGACGCAGAAGAAGAAGCGGGCCGCAATCATCCACGTCGACAACGCGACGGGGCAGGGCGCGACGGAGGTCTACAAGAAGTCGTTCGAGAAAGCCGGCGGCGAGGTCGTCGCGGTCGAGTCGATCCGGCAGGACGCGGTCGACGCCTCGGCGCAGGTCGCGAAGGTGCTCGCCGCGAAGCCGGACACCATCCACATCCACGCGCTGCTCGGTGAGGCGCCGGTCATCTTCAAGGCGCTGCGCGAGCAGGGTTCGACGATTCCCCTCACCACTTACGCGGGGCTCGGCGAGGCCGTGGCGGTGCGCACCGCGGCCGGCTCGTCGATGGACGGGCTGGTCTACACGACGCTGGCGAACACCTCGGCGGAGGACCCGAAGATCGCGGCACTGGTCGAACGGTTCAAGAAGGAGAAGAACCGCGAACCGGCCGGCCTCTCCTACGACGTCTACATGTACGACAGCGCGTTCTTCTTCGCCGAGCTGGTCAAGGGCCTGCGCGCCGCCAACAAGCCGGTGACCGGGGAGAACATCCTCAAGGCTATCGGCGACACCGACAGCTTCCCGCTGCCGCTGCAGAAGTCGACCGAGTTCACTGACACGGGCACCGTCCGCAAGCCGGTGATCCTCAAGCAGATCGCGGCGACCGCGGACAACCCGGCCAAGGACAAGGCCGTCGCGACCATCGAGCCCTAGCCGACCCATCTCCCGCCGCCCCACCCCAGGGGCGGGGCGGCGGGACCCCCTGAACCGAGGGACGACCATGGACCTGCTCCTCCAGCTCGCCAAGAACGGCGCGATCATCGGGCTGCTCTACGGCCTGTTCGCGTACGGCATGAGCCTGATCATCTCGACGACCGGCGTGCTGCACTTCGCCCACGGGTTCACGCTCGTCGGCTCCGCGTACACGTTCTGGTGGCTGTTCCAGGGCCACGGCGTCCACCCGCTGCTCGCGGCGGTGATCACCCTGGCGGCGGCCGGGGCGATCGGTGTGCTGATCGAGCTCGGCATCTACCGCCCGCTGCGGCGCCGCCGGGCGGGGGAGATGGTCTTCCTCGTCGCCTCGCTCGCGGTGCTGACCCTTGGCCAGAACCTGCTGGTGCTGCTCTTCGGCACCGACCCCAAGCCCACACCGCCCTCGGACTTCATGTCGTGGAACGCCTCGTTCGGGCCGCTGCTGATTCGCACGTTCGACCTGCTGGTGATCGCGGCGAGCCTCACGGCGTTCGCCGGCCTGTACCTGCTCCAGACCAGGACCGCGGTCGGGCTGTCGTTCCGCGCCGTCGGGGACAACCCGCACCGCGCGGAGACCCTCGGCATCCGGCTCCAGCACACGTACGTGTGGGTGTTCCTGGCCGGCTCGGTGGTCGCGGGGCTGCCCGCGGTGCTGCTCGCCGTGCAGAACCCCGTCACCCCGTCCATGGGCTTCGACCTGCTGGTGAAGGCGGTCATCGCGCTGGTCATCGGCGGCGTCGGCAGCATGCCGGGCGCGCTGCTGGGCGGCGTCCTGATCGGGCTCGTCGAGAGCCTAGCCGTCTACCAGCTCCCGACGCACTGGGCCGAGTTCGTCCTGTTCGCGGTCCTGTTCCTGTTCGTCGTGATCCGGCCGAACGGCCTGACCCGCAACACGCTGCGGTCGGCATGACCGCGGCCGCCGCCGTCGCCACAGAAGGGGCCGCGTCAGCATGGCTTTCTATCTGAGCAACCTGATCGCGCTGCTGGCGATCTTCATCATCCTCGGGATGTCGTTCAACCTGCTGATGGGGAACGCCGGGCTGTTCTCGATCGCACACGGCGCCTTCTTCGGCCTCGGCGCGTACACCACCGGCCTGCTGATGCGCGATGCGGGCTGGGGATTCCTGCCCGCGCTGCTGGCCGCCTGCGCGTTGTGCGCGCTGATCAGCATGATGCTCGGCATCGCCGCCAGACGGGTCACCGACGTGTACCTGGTGATCCTCACGCTGGCCTTCCAGGTCGGGGCCATCGAGATCATCCGCAATTCCGAGCTGACCGGCGGAGCGGGCGGCCTGATCGGCATCCCGAGGCCGGATCTCCTCGGGGCGGTGCTGATCACGCCCGAGGAGGTTGCCACCCTCGCCGTCGTCTTCTGCCTGCTGGTCGCGGCCCTCCTACGGGGCGTGGTGCGCTCGCCGTTCGGCCGCTCGCTCAAGGCGTTGCGGGAGGACGAGTTGGCGGCCCGCTCGCTCGGCAAGGCCACTCCCGCCGCGAAGATCAAGGCGTTCGCGCTCTCCTCGGCGCTGGCAGGGATGGCAGGCGCGCTGTTCGCCGTCCAGGTGCGGTACATCAGCACCGCCGACTTCGGCCTCGACCGCTCAATCGAGGTCCTGTCGCTGACGATCATCGGTGGGCTCGCGGTGTGGTGGGGGCCGTTCGTGGGCGCCGCGGTCGTGCTGCTGATCCCCGAGGCGCTCACCTACCTCGACCTGCCGGACACGCTCGTCGGCGCGGTGAAGGGCTTCGCGTTCTCGCTGCTGCTGCTCGCGTTCCTGCTGTTCCGGCCGCAGGGCATCGCGGGCCGGCGGCGCCGGGAGGCCGCGTCCACTCCGGCGGCGAGTGTGGTCTCGAGGCAGCGGGAGGAGGAGTCGATCCTGCTCCCCGAGGCCGCCTCCCCGGTCGACGGGCGTTCTGGCGGCGACGCACTGCGGTGCGAGGGTGTGTCGATCTCGTTCGGCGGCCTCACCGCGGTCGACGACGTCACGCTGACGCTGCGGCCGGGCAGCATCACCGGCCTGGTCGGTCCGAACGGCGCCGGCAAGACCACGCTGTTCAACCTGCTCTCCGGGCTGCTGGACCCGAACACCGGCCGCGTGTACTTCGGCGAACGCGACATCACCCGGTCCCCATTGGACGCCAGGGCGCGGGGCGGAATTGTCCGGTCGTTCCAGGAGATGCGGCTGTTCGGCGGCATGACGGCGCGGGAAAACCTGCTCCTTGCGCTCACCCCGAAAAGCGACGAGCGGCTGCTCACCCCGGGCGTGGTGCTCGGCGGCAAGCACGGACCCGAGCGGGAGCGCCTGGCCCGGGCCGACGAGATGCTGGAGTACCTCGGCATCGCCCACCACGCCGACACAAACGCCGGCGACATGTCGTACGCCGAGCAGAAGTTGCTCATGATGGGGCGGCTACTCGCCACGAAGGCCGACTGCTACCTGTTGGACGAGCCCATGTCTGGGTTGGACGCCGCCGGGCGGGAACGCATCCTCGCGCTGCTGCGGGACACCGTCGCGCAGGGCGCCACGATCTGCCTCGTCGAGCACAGCCTCGACGTGATCCGCAGCGTCTGCTCCTGGGTCGTGTTCCTCGCCGACGGAAAGCTCGTCAGAGAGGGCCCGACCGCGGAGATCACCGGCGACCGCGAGCTTGCCGCGATGTACTTCGGAACATGAGAGGAACCAGAGTGGACGGAACCGTGATCGTCACTGGCGCCGCCCGGGGGCAGGGGGCCGCCGAGGCGCGTCTGCTCGCCGGGCAGGGCGTGGCGGTCGTGCTCACCGACGTACTCGACGCAGTGGGCGAGGATCTCGCGGACGAGTTGGGGGACCAGGTAATCTACGCCCACCTCGACGTCACGTCCGAGGCGGACTGGGCGCGCACCGTGGAGCTCGCCGAGCGGACGTTCGGCCCGGTGCGCGCGCTGGTGAACAATGCCGGCGTGAGCCACCGCGTCGGGCTGATGGAGATCGACCTCGGCGACTGGAACCACGTCCTCGATGTCAACCTCACCGGCCCGCTGCTGGGGATGCGCGCCTGCGTCCCGTCGATGCGACGTGCGGGTGGCGGGTCGATCGTCAACGTCAGCTCGATCGCCGGGCTGACGGCATACTCCGCCTCCGCGTACTCGGCGAGCAAGTGGGCGCTGCGTGGGCTGACCAAGGTCGGCGCGCTGGAGCTCGGCCCGTCCCGCATCCGGGTCAACTCCGTCCACCCGGGACTGATTGAGACGCCGATGCTCGGCGACGCGCCCCAGGCGATGCTCGACGCGTTCGCCAGCCTCACCCCACTGGGTCGGGGCGGGCGGGCGGAGGAGGTGGCGGCGCTGGTCGCGTTCCTGTGCTCCGACGGGTCGAGCTACATCAACGGCGCGGAGATCGCGGTCGACGGCGGCTTCACCGCCGCGGGCCAGATGCAGGGTGTGCTCGGCGCGATCGAGCGCACGACCGGGGGGCCCGCCACGCTGCGTGTCCCGCAGCGAGAGGAGTAGCAATGAAGTTCGGGTATCTGCTGGCCGGCCAGTTCCTGGAGGGCGAGGACCCGCAGGCCCAGCTCGGCCAGGCGCTGGAGCAGGTGCGGGCCGCGCGGGAGGCCGGGTTCGGCTCGATCTGGGTGACCCAGCACTTCCTCGCGGACTTCCAGTTCCTCCAGCCGATCCCGTTCCTCTCCCGGGTCGCCGCGGAGGCCGAGGGGATGTCCCTTGGCACCGCAGTGCTGCTGGCACCGATGTACCCGCCGGTGCTGCTGGCCGAGGAGCTCGCCACGCTGGACGTGCTCTGCGGCGGCAGGCTGATCGTCGGGGCCGGGGCCGGGTACCGCGAGGAGGAGTTCCAGGCGCTCGGCGTACCGCGGAAGGTGCGGGCCGGTCGGCTCGCCGAGACCGTGAAGCTGCTTCGACAGCTGTGGAGCGGCAAGCCGGTCACGTACAGCGGCAACGGCGTCGAGCTGAACGAGGCCCGGCTCCGGCTGCTGCCCGCGAACCGGGAGGCCACTCCGTTCTGGATCGGGGCCACCGGACCGAAGGGCGTCGCCCAGGCCGCGCGCATCGGAGACGAGTGGTTGGTGTCGCCCGAGTTGCCGATCGGCACGATCGTCGAGCGCCAGCAGTGGTATCGGGACGCGCTGCCCGAGGGCGTGCGCGCGGAGGACAAGCAGTTCCCGATCCTGCGCGAGGCGTACTGCGCGGCGAGCTACGACGACGCCGTGCGGATCGCCCGGCCGGCGCTGGAGACCAAGTACGCGGCGTACGCCCGGTGGGGTCACGAGGTCGGCTCGTTCGACGAGATGGCCCGGGACTCGTTCGTGCTCGGGGACGTCGATCGGTGCGTCGAGCAGGTCGAGCGGTACCGCGCCGAGGTGAACACGTCGTTCCTCGGCCTGCGGATGCAGTGGCCGGGGCTCCAGCACTCCGACGTGCTCGCGAGCATCGCGGCCTACGGCGACGTGATCGCGCGGTGCTCGCGGTGAGCGCGAGCGCGCCGGACTCTATGGGAGGTGTGATGACCCAGGACATGGCCGGGGTAACGATCGGCGCTCTGCTGAAGCGGGCGATCGAGCGGTCCGGCGACCGCGAGGCCTGTGTGGACGGTTGGCGGCGGCTGACGTACCGCGAGCTTTCCGCGGAAGCGGACCGCTACGGCCGGGCCCTGATGGCGCTCGACATCTCCTCCGGCGACCGCGTCTCGATCTGGATGGGCAACCGGCTGGAATGGGTCTGCTTCTACCTTGCGGCGGCCCGCATCGGCGCGGTGCTCGTGCCGGTGAACACCGGTCTCACCGTGGACGAGGCGGCGTACGTCGTCGGCCAGTCAGACTCGGTGATCCTTGTCGTCGGGGACCGGATCCGGGACCGGGACCTGGCCGCCGATGCGCTCGCGGTGCTCCGGGACGACCGGGTCAGCGCGCACACGGTCGTCGTGGCCGGGGAGGGCTGCCCGGAGGGGGCGCTGCCGCTGGACGATCTGCTCGCGCGGGCGGATGAGACCTCTGAGGCCGACCTTGCCGCACGGCTGTCCACCGTGGACGCCGACGACGTGGTGCTGATGCTCTACACCTCGGGGACGACCGGGTTCCCCAAGGGCGCGATGCACTCGCACAAGGTCATCCGGAACATGTGCGACGCCGCCGACCGGATGCGGATCTCGTCCGAGGACACGCTGGTGCTGTACCTGCCGCTGTTCCACGTCTTCGGCGCCGCGGCCCTGCTCAGCTTCATGTACGCGGGCGGCCGCATCGTGCTGCAGCGGTCGTACGACGTGGCGCAGACGCTGGAGCTGATCGAGCGCGAGCGCGCCACGGTTGTGTACGGCGTCGCCACCATGTACTACGACCAGCTGCAGCACCCGACGTTCCCCTCCCGGGACCTGTCCCGGGTCCGCCTTTGCCTCGTGCCGGGCACCGGCGACCTGATCCGGCTGGTCTCCGAGAAGATCAGCCCCGCCATCAACGTGTACGGGATGACCGAGACAACCTCGATCACCACGCTGGCGGGCATCGAGGACCCGTTCGAGCGGCGGGGAGACACGGTCGGGTACCCGCTGCCCGGGTTCGAGGTGAAGATCGTCGGGCCGGCCGGCGAGTCGCTGCCGGCCGGGGAGAGCGGCGAGCTGGTGGTCCGCGGGCACCCGGTGATGCTCGGCTATTACAAGAAGCCGGAGGCCACCGCGGCCGTCCTCGACGACGAGGGCTGGTTCCGCACCGGGGACCTGGCGGCGCTGACCGAGGACGGGTATGTGCGGTACGGCGGCCGGATCAAGGATATGTACAAGGTCGGCGGTGAAAACGTCGACCCGATCGAGGTCGAGACCGCCCTCCTGCGCCACCCCGCGGTCGCGATGGCCGCGGTCGTCGGCGTGCCGGACGCGCGGCTGGAGGAGGTCGGCGTCGCGTACGTGCAACTACTGCCCGGCACCAGTGTGTCGCCGGAGGAGCTGCGGGAGTTCGTGCTCGGACACCTGGCCCGGTTCAAGGCGCCGCGGCATATCCAGCTGGTCGAGGTGTTCCCGATGACGGCGAGCGGCAAGATCAAGCGGTACCTGCTGCGGAAGCGGTTCCTGGAGGCGCAGACGTGAGCTCGCTGGAGGAGCAGCAGGTGGAGGCATTCGCCCCGGGGCTGCTGCCGGCCCACCTCGGGATGACGATGAAGCGCTGCGGGGACGGCTCCGCGGTGGTCTGCCTGCCGTTCCGGGAGGTACACCGGCAGCACCTCGGCGTGCTCCAGGGCGGGGTCACCGCTACGCTCATCGATGTCGCGATGGCGTGGGCGGTCTCGTCGCTGATCCATCCGCGGTCGGCGCCGACGATCGACCTCAACGTGCAGTACCTACGGCCGGTCGTTGACGAGGATCTGGAGTGTGAGGCCACCGTAATCCGGGCGGGACGGTCCGTCGCCACCGCCCGGGCCGAGGTGACGACGAACACGGGAGCGCTCGTGGCGGTCGGTACGGGGACATTCTTGGTCAGGCCGTCGTGGTAGGACGAGCAGCATGAACATACGGGTAGCCACCGAGCAGGCTCCGCGGACGTCCCGCCGTGCCCTCGCGGAGGAGCAGCGCCGTCGCGCGATCCTCGACGCGGCGACCAGCCTGTTCGACGAGCGCGGGTTCCACGGCGCCACCACCGACGACATCGCCGAGGCGGCCGGGGTCACCAAGCGCACGCTCTACCGGTACATGTCGAGCAAGGAGCAGATCCTCTTCGAGATCCACGACCGTTTCCTGAACCGGACCGTGTTCGAGGAGGTCACCGGGGCGGGCACAGCGGTGGAGCGCTTCGAGCACATGCTCCGCACGCACGTCAACGTGGTCGCCAACCACACGCAGGAGATCCGCGTCTTCATGGAGGAGCGGAAGCACCTACCGGAGGATAAGAAGCAGGAGATCTACCGGGGACGCGACACGTACGAGGCCGTGCTGCGGGACATCCTCACCGACGGCATGGAGTCTGGCGTGTTCGTGCGCGGGGACGTAAGGCTGCTCGCACAGGGCGTGCTGGGCGCGCTCACCGAGATGTACCGCTGGTACCGGCCGCGGCGGAACTCCCGGCCCGACGCCATTGCCCGCGTGGTGAGCGATCTGTTCCTCCGCGGCCTGCTGCCGCCGGGCGCCGACACCGCAGGCGAACCGGCGAGCTGGGTCGAGGGCGTGCCCGAGGTCGGGTCCACCGCGGACTCCGACGAGCCGATGGCTCGGATCATGCACGCGGCGACCGAGCTGTTCAGCACCCGTGGCTACCACGGCACGGCCACCCGCGAGCTCGCCGACGCGGCCGGACTGACCAAGGGCGCGCTGTTCTATCACGTGGGCCACAAGGCGGAGGTGCTGTTCGCGATCCAGAGCGCGGTCGTGGAGGAGGGCATCGCCATGCAGGGCGCGGTGCTCGACACGCCCGGCTCGGCCGCGCAGACGCTCGCCCGGATGGTGGTGGGGCACTTCCGGATCCTGCACAACTACCACCACTCAATGGCGGTGGTGAGCGAGGAGCTGAAGTACCTCGACCCCGAGCCGAAGGCGGCCGTGATCGCGCGGCGCGACCGCTACACCGCGGGGATCCAGGAGCTGCTGCGGGTGGCCAGGGAGGCGGGGGAGCTGCGGGTCACCGACGACCGCGTCGACACGCTGACGATCCTCGGCATGCTGAACTCCACGTACCGCTGGTATCGGCCCGGTGGACGGCTCTCCGCTGACGCGATCGGCGTGCAGCTCAGCGATCTGCTGCTGCACGGGCTGCTGGCGGGGGAGGCACGCTGATGGTCGAGGTGAAGATCGAGGGCCGCTGCGCGTGGGTGAGCCTGGCGCGGCCGGACCGCCGCAACGCGGTGGACCGGCACATGGTCGCGGCGCTGCGGGAAGTCTTCGACGACATGGCGGGCCACGAGGACGTGGACGCGCTCGTGCTGCGCGGCCTCGGTCCGAGCTTCTGCGCCGGCGGGGACATCGCGGAGTTCCGGGAGCTGGGCGAGCTGGGCCCGGCCGAGTGCGAGGCGGTGTTCGCGGGGCATGTCGCGATGCTGGACGCGCTGGGGTCGCTGCCCCAGGTGACGGTCGCGGCGGTGCACGGCGTCGCGGCCGGGCTCGGTGTCTCCCTGGTCAGCCGCTGCGACCTGGCGGTGGCTGCGAGCTCGGCGCGGTTCCTGCTGCCGGAGCTGGCGATCGGGGTCGTGCCGTCGCTCGTGCTAGTGGACGCGCTGCGGGTGATGCCGGACAAGCGTGCCCGGGACTGGCTGCTCACCGGCGGTCAGCGGAGCGCCGCGGAGGCTCTCGCCGCCGGGCTGCTCAGCCGGGTCGTCGAGGACGCGGACCTGGCGGCGGAGGTGGACCGTATCGTCGCGTCGCTCGGCGGCACCTCACCGGTGGCGCTGCGGCGCACCGTCGCGCTGCTCGGGGAGGTGGCGGACGCCCCCGCGGATGCCTGGGGCGCGATCTCGGCCCGGGAGGCCGGGGCCGCGATGGGCAGCGCCGAGGCTCGGGAGGGCGTCCGGGCGTACCTGAAGCGCCGCCCACCCCGCTGGGAGGACGTCAAGGCCGGCTGACACGTTTACCGGGGCTGAATCCGGCGGTGTCCCCAGGTCGGGTTTCCGCGGCGAGTCGCAGCACCAGCTCCCGCACTTGCTGGTCGACCGGTGGCCGGCCGGGCCGGGCGTGCGGGTAGGTCCAGTGCGAGATCAGCTGTCGGTGCCAGCGGAGCAGGGTCGCTGGGGTGACGAAGAACGCCGCCCAGAGCGGGCGGGGCAGCAGCCGCGACAAGGCGGCCAGGACCACCCCGTCGGCCGGTTCGAGATCGGGGCGGTGCACCTCTCGGCGTAGCACCGCCACCTGGTGGCGGAGTACAAGTATCTCGACATCCTTGGCCCCGCCATCGCGGACGATCTGGGTCAACATCTGCAGGACCTGCCGAAGCAGCAGGTACAGAAGGGACGCGGTCATGGCCGCCATCGTGTCGGCCACGCCGGCGGCGAGCATGTGCCGAACCGCAGGTCAGCCGATGTAACCCAATTCTCGAGCCCCACAGGGGCAGGCCTCCTCGCACGGGAGATTGTGGACCCGAGGGTTGTGAACTTCGTCGCGGCTGCCTATGGTCGCCTGAAACCGGTTTCTGTGAGGCCGGTTACGGATTGAGGGAGCGATGGGCAACAGCCGTATGACGGTTCGCGAGATCGCCAGGCTCGCCGGCGTCTCCGTGGCGACCGTCTCGCGCGTCTCCAACGGCACCGGCCAGGTCTCGGAGGAGATGCGGCGACGGGTGCTAGAGGCGATCGAGAAGCACGGATACCGCCCCGACCACCTCGGCCGAGCCCTGGCCGCCGGCCGGCACGGCGCCCTCGGTCTGGTCTTCCCCGGTCTGTCCGGCCCCTACTTCACCGAGCTGATCCAGGGCTTCGAGTCCGAGGCGGTGGGGTCGCGGGCCAGCGTGCACATCCTCTGCACGCACCTGCGCTCCGACTCCGACGACCAGGTGCTGGAGATGGGCCGCCGGGTGGACGGCGTCGCCGTCATGGGTGGCACGATCGCCGACGGGGCGCTGCTCCGGCTCGCCGGGATGGTCCCCGTGGTGGTGGTCGCCGGCGAGGGGCCCGGCGACATCCCCTCGATACGCGCCGACAACGCCGGCAGCATGCTGGCGCTCACCCGTCACCTGCTCGCCGACCACGACCTGCGCGAGCTGACCTTCGTCGGCAACCCGGCCGGCTCGCCCGACGTCAACGAACGCTGGGCCGCCTTCCGGCGGGCGCACCACGACCTCGGCATCGAGCCGCCCAACGAGCCGGTCGCGGTCAGCATGCAGCAGGCCGACGGGTTGCTCGCCGCCGACCAGTTGCTGGGCGGCGACGCACCCCGGCCCGCCGGGGTGGTCTGCGCCAACGACGAGATCGCCCTCGGCGTGCTGGTCGGTGCGCTCGGCCGGGGCCTGCGGGTGCCGCAGGACCTGGTCATCACCGGCTTCGACGACGTGCCGGCCGCCGCCCTCGTCACCCCGTCCCTGACCACCGTCCGGCAACCCGTACGCGAGCTCACCGCCGAGGCGGCCCGGCTGATCCTGCGTGCCGCCGACAAGCCCGGCGACACTCCTGCGGGCAGTCTCGTGCTGCCCACCGAACTCGTCCTGCGCGGCAGTTGCGGCTGCTCGGCGCCTCCGACCGGAGGTACCGGCAGGTGAGTAGCTCACACCCATCGAAACCACCAACCTCCGGAGGTACGAGATGAGAAGTAGGCGGTTAACCGCCGCGGCCGCGGTCGTCCTGGCCGCGTCGGTCGCGCTGGCCGGTTGTGGCCGTGACTCGGGCGGCGGCCAGGACGAGGCGAAGTCCGTCGGCGCGGGAAAGGCGAGCGGGGACATCACCGTCTGGGCGATGGGCACCGAAGGCGAGAAGCTCGCCGAGTTCGCGAAGGAGTTCTCCACCGAGAACCCCGACGCCAAGGTCTCCGTGACGGCGGTGCCCTGGGACGCGGCGCACCAGAAGATCGCGAGCGCCATCGCCGCGAAGCAGACGCCGGACGTGTCGATGATCGGTACCACCTGGCAGGGCGAGTTCGCCAAGACCGGTGCGCTCGACCCGGCCCCGCCGGACCTCATCAAGAAAGACGACTTCTTCCCCGGCGCCTGGGACACCACGATCGTCGACAACACCTCGTACGGCGTCCCCTGGTACGTCGAGACCCGGCTGATCTACTACCGCAAGGACCTGGCCACCAAGGCCGGGTTTCCCGACGGCCCGAAGTCGTGGGACGACCTCAAGGCCATGGCCAAGGGCATGAAGGAGAAGGCCGGCGCCAAGTGGGGCCTCAACCTCCAGCCCGGCAAGACCGGCAGCTGGCAGTCGGTCCTGCCGTTCGCCTGGTCCAACGGCGCGGACGTGGCCAGCGCCGACAAGCTGAGCTTCGACACCTCGGAGATGACCGAGGCGCTCGCCTACTACCAGTCCTTCTTCAAGGAGGGCCTGTCCCCGACCGCGCTGCCGGACGGCTCGCTCGAGCCCGGCTTCGTCAAGGGTGAGATCGGCTCCTTCATCTCCGGCCCATGGCACATGGGCATCGTCGAGGAGCAGGGCGGCGCCGGCTTCAAGGACAAGTACGCGGTCGCGCAGATGCCGACGAAGAAGTCGTCGACCTCGTTCATCGGCGGCAGCAATCTCGCGGTCTTCAAGGATGCCAAGAACCGCGACGGCGGCTGGAAGTTCGTGCAGTGGCTGAGCCGGCCCGAGGTGCAGGTCAGGTGGTACCAGGCGGTCAAGGACCTGCCCGCGGTGCAGTCGGCCTGGAACGACCCGACGCTGTCCGGCGACACGTTCCTGACCACGTTCGGCCAGCAGCTCAAGAGCGCCAAGGCGCCGCCGGCGATCACGACCTGGGAGCAGATCGCGGCTGCCTTCGACCTTGAGGCCGAGAAGCTGTGCAAGCAGAATGCGGACCCGGCCGCGACCGCCAAGGCGATCCAGGAGAGAGCGAGCGCCATCGGGACCGGGAGCTGACATGGCCGCCGCCCCCGCGGCGACGGCACCGGCGCGACCGGCCGGGGCGACGAGCCCCGACCGGCCCGCCGGGTCGGTCCGGCGGCGGCAGCGCCTGCAGCGGGCGCTGACCGGCTGGGCCTTCTCTGCGCCCTTCACCGTGTTGTTCCTCGTGTTCATGGCACTGCCGGTGGTGGTCTCGCTGCTCATGAGCTTCACCGACCTGCGCTCCACCGACCTGCGCCACCCGCTGGCCGTCAACGTCGTCGGCATCGACAACTACACCCGCCTGTTCTCTGATCAACTGTTCCTGCGCTCGTCGGTCAACACCCTGGTCTTCGTCGTCATCGGCGTGCCGCTGACGATGGTGCTGGCCCTGGCCGCCGCGACCGCGCTCAACTCCGGGCTCGTACGCTTCCGCGCGCTGTTCCGGGTCGGCTTCTACCTGCCGGTCGTGACCAGCATCGTGGCGATCGCGGTGGTCTGGCGCTTCCTGCTCGATCCCGAGATCGGGCTGGTCAACAACCTGCTGCGCCTGGTCGGGGTCGACGGGCCGAACTGGCTGTACGACACCACGCTCGCGCTGCCGTCGCTGATCGTCATGGCGGCCTGGCGCAACTTCGGTTTCCTGATGGTGATCTTCCTGGCCGGACTCCAGGCGGTGCCGGCCGACCTCTACGAGGCGGCGACGCTCGACGGCGCGACGCGGTGGCAGCAGTTCCGCAACGTCACCGTGCCGATGCTCCGGCCGACGCTGCTCTTCGCCGGGGTGATCACCGGCATCGGCTATCTCCAGTTCTTCGAGGAGCCGCTCGTCATGACGCAGGGCGGCCCGCTCTCCTCGACGCTGTCGGTGTCGTTCCACATCTACAACCAGTTCGGCTTCGGCAACTACGGCTACGCGGCCGCCGCCAGCTACGTGCTCTTTCTGGCGATCGTGGCGCTGTCGGTCGTGCAGTTCCGCCTGCTGGGGGAGAGGAACTGACGATGGCCACGAAGGACACCACCCTGCGTACCCGCGATCGGGTTGCGAAGGCCGCGCTCTACGCCGTCCTGCTCCTCGGGCTACTCGCCGTGGCCGGACCGTTCCTCTGGATGGCATTGTCATCGCTCAAGCCGGAGCGGGAGATCCGCGACGTGCCGCCGACCTGGTGGCCCGAGACGGTCACGCTCGACAACTTCCGTGGGCTGTTCTCCCGGCTCGACTTTCCGCTCTACTTCTTCAACTCCGCACTGGTCGCGACGCTGGTCATGGTCGGCAACCTGCTGTTCTGCTCGCTCGTCGGGTACGCATTGGCCAAGCTGCGGTACCCCGGCAAGCGGGCGCTCTTCCTGGCCGTGCTCGGCATGCTCATGGTGCCCGGCATGGTCACCTTCGTCCCGCAGTTCGTGCTGGTCAGCAACATGGGCCTGACCAACACGTACGCCGGCCTGATCCTGCCGTTCCTCGTCGGACCGTTCGGCGTGTTCCTCATGCGGCAGTTCCTCCAGTCGATCCCCGACGAGCTCATCGAGGCCGCCAGGGTCGACGGCGCCGGCGAGTTCCGGATCTTCTGGCGGGTGGTGCTTCCGCTGTGCCGGCCGGCACTGGCCACCCTCGGGATCCTCACGTTCCTCGCGTCCTGGAACAACTTCCTGTGGCCCCTCGTGGTCGCCACCACGGAGGACAAGTACACGTTGCCGGTCGCCCTCGCGCTCTACAGCGTCGGCGAGAACGAACGCAACTACGGGCTGCTCCTCGCCGGCGCGGTCGTCGTGGTGCTCCCGGTGCTCATCGTGTTCCTGTTCCTCCAGCGGCACTTCCTGCGCGGCATCGCGACCACCGGAATCAAGTGACCATCCCCGAACCAGACAAGGAGACCCATGCGACGCCTTCTCGCACCGCTGCTCGCGCTGGCACTCGTGCTGGCAGGCGGCCCGGCCGCCGTCGCGGCACCCGGCGAGCGCGGCCCCGACCGGGCACTGCTCCGCTACGCCACGGACACCTGGCGGTCGATGGCCGCCATGACCGACCCCGGCACCGGCCTGGTCGCCGACAACATCACCGGCGACCTTGCCGCCGGCGGCCGCGCCACCTACACGTCCCCCACCAACATCGGCGGCTACCTGTGGTCTGCGGTGGTCGCCAGTAGGCTCGGCATCATCTCGCGGGCCGAAGCCCGCCAGCGGATCGCCAGGACCCTCGACACGCTCGCCCGGCTCAAGCATCACACCGCGTCGGGCATGTACTACAACTGGTACGACCCGCGAGACGGCTCGGTCGTCACGGTATGGCCCGACAACGGCGACCCGGTCTATCCCTTTATGTCGAGCGTGGACAACGGCTGGCTGGCGGCCGCGCTCAACGTGGTCAAGGGCGCCGTGCCGGAGCTGCGCGGCAAGGCCGACGCGATCCTGCGAAAGATGAACTTCGGCTTCTACTACAACCCGGCGGCGTCGACGCCGTTCGGGGCCAGCGGCCTGATCGCCGGCGGCTTCTGGGACGCGCCGCCCCCCGGGTGCTCGCAGCAGCGCGACGGCGTCTGGTTCACCTGCAACCACTACGACATCACCGTCACCGAGCCGCGCATCGCGACGTACCTCGGCATCGCGATGGGCCAGATCCCACCGAAGGCCTACTACAACACGATGCGCACCCTGCCGGCCACCTGCGACTGGAGCTGGCACGAGATGCAGCCGGTCGGCTTCGACACCACCTACGAGGGCGTGCCGGTGTACGAGGGCGCGTACCGGTACCGCGGCATCCAGTTCGTACCCAGCTGGGGTGGCGACATGTTCGAGGCCCTGATGCCGGACCTGTTCGTGCCCGAAGCGCAGTGGGCCCCCAACAGCTGGGGCCGCAACCATCCCGCGACGGTCGCCGGCCAGATTGAGCACGGGATGAACGACGCCGGGTACGGATACTGGGGCTTTTCCCCGGCGAGCGACCCGGCCGGCGGTTACCAGGCCTGGGGCGTCGACGCGATAGGCATGGACACCGACGGCTACCCGTCCGACATGGAGCGCTCGAAGTACGACGCCGGGTTCGGTGACTGCCGCCCAGCCGGCCCGGACCCCGACTACGGCGACGGCGTGGTGACCCCGCACGCGGCGTTCCTCGCCCTCCCGTACGCCAAGGCAGCGGTCGTCGACAACCTCGCCCGCCTCAGGGCCAACTTCGACTCGTACGGTCCCGGCGGCTTCTACGACGCGATCGCGGTCGGCAGCGGCACCGTGGCCAAGCGCTACCTCTCGCTCGATCAAGCCATGATCATGGGTGCGCTCGGCAACGAGCTCGCCAACGACCTCCTGCGCCGCGCGTTCGTCTCGCCACAGTTCGAACGCCGGATCCGTCCACTGATCGCACAGGAGACCTTCAACGTGCCGGCCAACCAGAGCCTTCCACAGCTGCGTGGGGCCGCCTGACGGCGCCGGAAAAGGTAACGGTCGACCTGCCCAACCCGTCGCGGTGCAGCGAAGTAGGGCCCACGGCCACGCGCCGTAGGGCGCTACTTCCGCAATCGAGCACGATCCTTCGAGTGGTCGGCACCGCGGGAGCCGAGCCGAGGCCGGCCGGTCCGCGGACCTGGCTGCCCGATACCCCGGCCGACGACGCACCGGGGTGGGCAGGGATCAGGCCCCGGGGACCTCCACCAGCACCGCGCCGGGCTGCGGCAGGTCCAGCTCGATCACCGCCGCTCCAGCGTCTGTGGAGGGCTGCACCTTCTCCGCCGCGACCTGGTCGGCGGCGCGCAGCGCGGCCCACTGCTCATCGGTCGGCCACTCGGCGACGCCCAACCGGTCGGCGAGGGTGGTGATGTCACCGTGCTCCCGGTCGAGCCGGGAAACCAGGGCGGGCCGTCCGGCCGCGCCGTCGATGACCAACCGGATCCGCCGGGCCAGCGCCGGGTCTCCGTCCCGCTTGCCCTGGTCGAGGGTGGACACCCAGACCAGGATCGCCAGGCTGCCGTCGCCGCGCCGGCTGGCCCAGCTCTGCACCAGACCGTCCGCGCCGTCGCCGGCGGCCCGTACCGGCAGTTCGGTCTCGCCGAGTTGCGCGAGCATCCGCAGCGCGTGGTAGCGCGGCTTGGCGATACCGCCGACAGTGAGCAGGCCGAACCCGCCGTGCAGCAGCCTCGGCGGCCGGCCGAGTTCCTCGAAGTGATCGCTGGCCACCCAGTAGGACAGCGCCTCGACCCTGCCTGCGGCCGACCGCATGCCGGTGAGCAGGAACGTGGCGGCCGAGGTACCGTCGCTGATCGGGTGGAAGTGGGTGGGGGTGACGCCCCACTCGGTCCACAGGATCCGCGCGTCGGGGAAGCCGAGGCGGGCCAGAGTGGGCCGCAGGTCCAGCGGCGGGCTGCCGTACGTGTGGGTGGAGACGAAGTCCACCGGTGCGCCGGACCGTACGGCATGCTCCAGCAGCGCGTCCACCCAGCCAGCGGCCGCCGACGAGGGCCCACCGACCGGGATCCGCGGGTCGACGTCCTTGACCGCGCGGGCGGTCACGTCGTACAGCCGCATCCATTCTTCGTGGCTGCCGCTCCAGAAGACCTCCAGGTTGGCCTCGTTCCACACCTCGAAGTCCCAACCGAGCACCTGCTCGCCGTACCGGTCCAGCAGGTGGGTCACCAGCGCCCGAACGAGCCCCGACCACCGGTCCCAGTCGCGCGGCGGGGAAATGATGCCGCGATAGTTGAAGACGGTGCGGTCCGGATCGCTGGCCAGATCGCGGGGCATGAACCCGATCTCCACCACCGGCGTCATTCCGACGCCCAGGAGTAGATCGTAAATCTGGTCCACGCGGCTGAAGTCGTACACCGGCTCGCCGTCGACCTCGCGGTAGACGCCGAGGTCGTCGTGCAGGATCGCGTGCGCCCGCACGGCGGTCACGCCGATCTCCTCGCGTACCCGGCGGAGCGCGGCCAGCAGTTCGATGCCGATCTCCCGGCCGCCTGAGTGGTCCCGGCAGAGCAGTTGGGACAGCCGCTCGCTGCCGATCATCGGCTGCCAGGGACGGTGCAGGGTGGTGCCCGGGGCGTCCGCGTCGAGGCGCAGCGTGACGGTGCCTGGTTCGCCGGCGCCGGGCAGGGCGGCCGCCGTGACCGGGTCGCTCAGCGCGCTGGTCACGGTCACCTCGGGTACGGCAGCCACCGCATACGCATACCGCTCGCCCGGCGTGCCGGTGGTGTCGACGTACCAGGTGTCGGGAACGGAGAGCACGTCGCCGCCGAGGTGGTCCAGCGGGGTGAACGGGCCGGACACCCGATCGCCATCCAGCGTTGCACGATGCACCAGGTAGCCGACCGTGCCGTCGACGGGATGCCAGGAGAGGCGGACGTGTCCGCGGCCGGGGGTGGCGGTGAGGCGGGCCGGTGGTGGTAGGTCGGGTAGCGCGGCCGTGTCGCCTTCGTCGCTGCGGCGGGCGATGCGGGCTTCCCAATCGGTCCGGGCGTCGGACGGCTGGGGTCCGCTGGTGTTCGTCACCGGGTACCTCCTGGCGGTCTTGATTGAACCGGTTCGACGAATGTAACCGGTTACCGTCCGTCGTGCGATCCCGCTACCCGCCGCCGGACGACCCCGCGGCGCTGCATGCCGCCCTGAACGACACGCTGGTGTTCGTGTCCAGCGACGGCGAGGCCGCGCGGGTGTTCGTCCACCACCACAACGTCCTCGACGCGGCCACGCGGACCGGGGTCGGGCACGTGGTGCTGCTCAGCGGCCTCGACGCGGATGTGACCTCCCCGTTCTGCTACGCGTACACCAACGGCCACACCGAGCGGCTGCTCCGCGCCTCCGGCCTCCCGTACCCCATCGCGCGCCGGCCTCTTCACCGAGTTCCTCGTCGGCCTGATACCGGGCGGTGTGGGACGCCGACGTCGTCCGCGACGACCTGCGGCAGCTGATCGCCGACCGGTTCGGTGGCCCGAACGCGGTGCTGGTGGTCGATGAAACCGGCGATCTGAAGAAGGGCACGCCATGGTGATGACTCGCACGAGCTTCAAGTCGCGCATGTCGTCGCGGACCTCGGCGAGGACCAGCCGCCGAGGTTATAGAAAAAAATGCTCACCTGGCGTTGGCAATTCGATTGTCCGCGGCGATCCAGTTCGTCTCCCATGTCTTCCCGCCGTCGTCTGAGAAGGCCTGTTCGGACCTCGCCTTGTCCGGCCCCTGCCGGAAGATGAGGAAACGCGCCCTGATCGCGCGTCCCCCGAGCTGGTCGTCGCCGTAGAACTCGCCCACACCGTCGTGGAACCCGCCATGCACGGACGGGGTGAGCAGTCCATCGCGGAGGTTCACGAAGGTCAGGCTCCAGCGCCCCGGCTGGGGCTCATAGAGCCGCAGATTGAGGCCCTCGATCCTTCCGTTCGGCCCCGAGACCGTAAGCTCGACGACATTCGCACGCCGGTCCAGCAGTGACGTGATCTCAACAAGAATCCGGGTGACCGGATAGGTCGTTGGCCGCCAGAGGTGTCCATGGTGGAGGCTGGTAGGTTGGCGGATCGTGTTCGCCGAGTCGCCGCAGCCGCCGTCGTATGACGAGTTGCTGGCGTTTGAACGCGGTGTTGGTGGCCCGGTTGGAGCAGGCCCTCGGCCGGATCGCCGAGTTGGAGGCCCGGCTGGGTATGTCGTCGAGGAACTCGTCGAAGCCACCCTCGTCGGATGGCCTGGTCAAGCCCGCGCCGAAGTCGCTGCGGAAGAAGACCGGTCGGGGACTGGGACGCCCGCCGGGGCAGCCCGGGTCGACCTTGGAGCGCGTCGCCGTGCCGGACGTCACGGTGCGGCATGTCCCGGCGGCGTGTGCCAGCTGCGGTGCCGGTCTGGGTGACGACGCGACGCAGGTGGGAGTACTGATCCGGCAGGTGTTCGGCATTCCGAGCCGAGACTGGTCGTGACCCAGCACGAGATCATCACCGTGGCTTGCCCGTGTGGGCACCACACCCAGGCCGGCGTACCTGCGCAGGCGAGCGCGCCGGTGGCGTACGGGCCGCGGATCGCCGCCCTGGGGGTGTACCTGCTGCACGGGCAGTTCCTGTCGATCGGGCGCACCGCGCAGACCCTGGCCGAGGTGTTCGCCGCGCCGGTCAGCGCGGGCACCGTGGCGTGCTGGGTGAAACGCGCCGCCCTGGGCGTCATCGACACGGTCCTACCGGTGATCCGCGACCGGATCACCGCGGCGCCGGTGGCGCATTTCGACGAGACCGGGTGGCGCACCGCCGGTGGGCTGGGCTGGTTGCACTCCGCGTCCACCCCCACCGATGTCCTGTACACCGCGCACCCGAAACGGGGGACCGCGGCGATGAACGACGCCGGGATCCTGCCCGTGTTCACCGGGATCGCCGTGCATGACGCGTGGGCGCCCTACGACACCTACACCCAAGCCACGCACGCCCTGTGCAACGCCCACGTCCTGCGCGAACTGGTCTACGTCGTGGACAACGCCGACACCCTCATCGCCGCATACGCCCAGCAGGCAATCACCGCCCTGCTGGAGTTGAAAACACTGGCCGACACCGCCGCCACCACCGGCACGGCCCTCGACGCGGCCGCCACCACCGAACACACCCACCGGCTGCGATCCGCCGTCGTCCTCGCCGCGAACGCCACCGCGGGCGCCGGGGAACAGGCTGTCATCGGCCGGTGCGGTGCGTAGGGTCCGGCGTTCGGTGCGACCGTGTCCGCGGTCGTCGTCGACGTGCGTGTGGTCGGCGAACTCGGTGTCGGTACCGCGTAGCAGCGCCTGGGCGGCCTGGTAGGCGAGGGGCTGATTCCCCTTCAAGACCAGAAGGTAGTGGGCGTCGAGGACCTCGGTGATCAGGCGGGCGGTCTTCTTCGTCGTGTGCAGTGTGTCCAAGGTCAGCATCATCCCGGCCACATCGAGGGGTGCCAGCAGGTCGGCGACCACCGTGTTCTCGCCGCGTTTGTCCGGGACCTGGCGTTGGCCCAGGATCACGCCGCCGTGGTGGGTGATCGACGCGACCAGGAACACCTGCCCGGTCGGGGTGCGGGTCCCGCGCAGGAGTTACCCGTCGACCGCGGCGGCGGGCAGCAGCCCGGCCGGCCGCGGGTGGGTCACCGCCCGCTGCTCGGCCCGGCGCTGCTCCCGTTCGAGGGGTCCCGCGGTGGCCGCGATGACCGGGACGGGCGCATCGCCTCGCACGACGTCCGCGGCGTATCCGCAGGTCGCCGTATCGAGGGCGTCACCGTCCAGACCGGCCAGGACCCGGCGGAAGGTCCGTTCGCTGGGCACGGTGTACCGGCCGAGCAGCGGGTCGAACCGGGCCCCGATCCGGTGCAGGACATCTTGCGGGGTACCCGCCGCCCACTGCCGGATCGCCGCCACGGAGTCGTTGCCCACCACCAAGGTTGCGCACGCGGTCAGGACCAGGATCACCACGAGCCGGTGGCGAAGACCCCGCAGCCGGCGCGGGTTGGGTACCTGCCCTAGACGGTTGAGCAGCGATGACGGCACCGACAACGGGTCCGTGGCAAGTTCGGCCTCCCAGAGGGCCAGATCCGCGAGGTGGTCAACAGCAGGGCTGATCGGGGAAGATGAGGACACGAGCGCGGCTCCTGAAACGATCTTCTGGCGTAGGCACCCGAAAGATCATCAGAAGTCGCGCTCGTCCCACAACTCCACCCCCAAAACGTGAACAGACCACCGCAAGTCGGCACAACGCCGGGGCCGTGGCCGACGGCTCAGTCATCAGCGAGCTGCACCGTCAGCACCGGGCGACCGAGTTCAAGAAATTCCTGATCACCATCGACAAGAGCGTCCCGGCCGAGCTCGACGTGCACCTGATCTGCGACAACTACGGCACCCACAAAACGCCGGCAGTACGTGCCTGGCTGGCGAAACACCCGCGGTTCCACATGCGCTTCACCCCGACCGGCTCATCATGGATCAACCAGGTCGAACGCTGGTTCGGCTTCCTTACCGACCAGAAAGTCCGCCGCGGAACCCACAAAAGCGTCCAGGCCCTTGGAGCTGACATCCGATCCTGGATCGCCGACTGGAACAGCAACCCCCGACCGTTCATCTGGACCAAGACCGCCGAAGAGATCCTCGAATCACTCGCGCGATTTTGTAGGCGAATTTCCGGCGCGGCACACTAGCCGCGCCAGGCCGAGACGACCCTCCGCAAGCCGGATGACCTCGGACGACACCCGATTCCGACCGGCTTGCCGAGAGTTCACACCGAAGGCGTCTATCTCGTTGTAGTCGGACACAGTGGTCGTCCTCGCGCGTCGAAGGGCTCAGTTGCCAGCCGCCGGTCGACGCGTCTGGGTCGCGCGGCGGCCGGCCCTCGGCCGGGTCTACCGGTGATCTTCTCTCATGATCAGCACGGCATGGTCACTGATTGTGATCGGAACGACCTATTGATCCGTCTGCTAAACCGGTCTAGCATTCCCCAAACCGGTTTAGCGACAGTGGTGCTCCGCGCTCTGGCGGGTACGGGAAGGAGGCCGAGTTGGTCAGCCGAGACCGGCCGACAATTACCGACGTCGCCCGTGCCGCCGGGGTCTCCAAGGGAGCGGTTTCCTTCGCCCTCAACGGCCGGCCCGGGGTGGCCGAGGAGACCCGCCAGCGCATCCTGGCGACGGCGAAGGCGCTGGGTTGGACCCCGAGCCACCGTGCCCGGGCCCTGTCCACCTCGCGGGCGTTCGCCGTCGGCCTGGTCCTGGCGCGCCCGCCGGAGTTGCTCGGCGCCGACCCGTTCTTCCCCGCCTTCATCGCCGGCGTGGAACGAGTCCTGGTCGAGCGGAACCAGGCGCTGGTCCTCCAGGTCGTCCCCAGCCAGCGGGCGGAGGAGGCGGGCTACCGGCGTCTGGCCGCCGATGGGCGGGTGGACGGGGTCTTCCTCCTCGACCTGCGGATCGCCGATCCCCGGATCGCCCTGCTGGAGGAGCTGCGGCTGCCTGCCGTCACCCTCGGCCGTCCCGACGTTGCCAGCCCGTTCCCGGCGGTGCTCGTCGACGATCGGCGGGGGATCACCGCCGCTGTACGCCATCTGGTGGAGTTGGGGCACCGGCACGTCGCGCACGTCGCCGGCCCGGACCACTTCCTGCACGGGAGGGCGCGGCGGGAGGCCTGGGAGAACGCGCTGCGGGCCGCCGGGTTGTCGCCCGGGCCGTGCGTGCCCTCCGACTTCTCGGCGGCCGGTGGGGCCGCAGCCACCCACCGACTGCTCGACCTGGCCGAGCCGCCGACCGCGATTATCTACGCCAACGACGTGACGGCGATGGCCGGCATGGCTGTGGCCCGGGAGCGTGGCCTGGACGTCCCGGGCCGGCTCTCGGTCACCGGCTTCGACGACACCGAATTGGCCGCCCACATCAGCCCGGCGCTGACCAGCGTCCGGACGGATCCGTCCGGGTGGGGCGGCGCCGCCGCCCGTACCCTGCTCAACCTCATCGACGGCGACGGCGGCGCGGATGTCGAGATGCCCCCCGCGCAGCTCGTCGTTCGCGCCTCCACCGCCGCACCACCCCCACCACCCCCACCGCCGTGACCGGCCGGCCGGCGTCGCGCCGGCCCGGCCGGTCGATCGTCACGGCAGTCGAGATCGGAGACCCATCATGAAACGGACCGTCCCCGCCGCGTTGCTCGTGCTCTCCCTCGGCCTCACCGCAGCCTGCAGTGACGGCGGCTCCGACGCCAAGGCCGACTCCTCGGCCAAGGGGCCGATCACCATCTGGCTCTCCAACAACAAGGAGGAGTTGGCCTGGGGCACGGCGATGGTCGAGGCGTGGAACAGCCAGCACGCCGACCAGAAGATTACCGCCCAGGAGATCCCGGCCGGCAAGTCCTCGGAGGAGGTCATCGGCGCCGCGATCACGGCCGGGAACGCCCCCTGCCTGATCTTCAACACCGCGCCGGCCGCGGTGCCGCAGTTCCAGAAGCAGGGCGGGCTGGTCGCGTTGGACGACTTCGAGGGCGCCAAGGGCTACATCGAACAGCGGTCCGGTTCGGTCGCCGAGCAGTACAAGTCGCCGGACGGCAAGTACTACCAGATGCCCTGGAAGGCCAACCCGGTCATGATCGTCTACAACAAGGCGATCATGCAGAAGGCCGGTGTCGATTCGGAGAACCCGCCGCTCGGCACGTACGCGGAGTTCCTCGACACGAGTCGGAAGATCAAGTCCTCCGGCGCCGCGCAGGCGGCCATCTACCCCTCGCCGACCAGCCAGTTCTTCCAGTCCTGGTTCGACTTCTACCCGCTGTTCGTCGCCGAGACCGGCGGCAAGCAGCTCGTCGAGGACGGCAAGGCGCAACTCAACTCGGCCGAGGGGCAGCGGGTCGCCGACTTCTGGAAGACCCTCTACGCCGAAGGACTGGCCCCGAAGGAGCAGTACAACGGTGACTCCTTCGGTGAGGGCAAGGCCGCCATGGCGATCGTCGGCCCGTGGGCGATCGCCGTCTACGGCAACAAGATCAAGTGGGGTCTGAAGCCGGTCCCGACCTCCGCCGGCAAGCCCGCCGCCGAGACGAAGACCTTCAGCGACGCCAAAAACGCCGCCATGTACTCCTCCTGCCAGAAGCGGGGCACCGCCTGGGAGGTGCTGAAGTTCGCTACCAGCCAGGAGCAGGACGGCGCGCTGCTGAAGGCGACCGGCCAGATGCCGCTGCGGACCGACCTGACCGCCACCTACGCGGACTTCTTTACCCAGAAGCCCGCCTACCGCGACTTCGCCGACCAGGCCGGGCGCACCGTCGAGGTACCGAACGTGCCGAACTCCATCACCATTTGGCAGACGTTCCGGGATGCGTACTCCGAGTCGGTGATCTTCGGCAAGCGGCCGGTGGCCGACGCGTTCGGCGACGCCGCGCAGAAGGTCGACGGGCTAGCCGGCCAGCGATGAGCGCCCGCCTCACCCGGGGTACGCACCAGCACCCCGGCCGCCGACCGGTGACGGCCCTGCTCGGCCGTCACCCGGTCGGGCTGGCCCTGACCGCGCCCTACGCCGCGTTCATCGTGCTGGTTTTCGCGTACCCGCTCGGGTTCGCCGTTTGGATGAGCTTCCACGACTACTTCTTCGCCGCGCCGGGAGCCCAGGTCGAGCGTCCCTTCGTTGGGCTGGAGAACTACCGGGCCGTGATCGGCGACCCGGGGGTCCGGCAGGCGTTCGGCAACATTCTGGTCTTCCTGCTGATCAACGTGCCGCTCACCGCCGTGCTGGCGCTCACGCTCGCCGTGGCGCTCAACCGGTCCATCCGGGGGCGCACCTTCCTGCGGGTCGCCTACTACGTGCCGTACGTGACCGCCAGCGTCGCCGTGGTCGGGGTCTGGCTCTTCCTGTTCAGCTCGGACGGCCTGGTCAACAGGGTCCTCGGCCCGCTCGCCCCGGACCCGTCCTGGCTGGTCAACGAGACGCTCGCGATGCCGCTCATCGCGGTCTTCGTGGCCTGGAAGCAGCTCGGCTTCTTCATCCTGCTCTACCTCGCCGCGTTGCAGACCGTCCCGAAGGAGCTGTACGAGTCGGCGGCGGTGGACGGGGCGACTGCCTGGCAGCGGTTCCGCTCGGTGACGGTACCGGCGGTCCGCCCCGCCACCACCCTGGTGGTGATCCTGGCGACCATCACCGGCGCGAACCTCTTCACCGAGCCCTACTTGCTCACCGGAGGCGGCGGCCCGAACGGCGCCTCCACCTCCCCGGTGCTGCTGATGTACCAGCGCGGCATCGAGCAGGGCGCCCCGGACGTTGCGGCGGCGATCGGTGTGCTGCTCGTCGTTGGCGTCGTCACCGTATCGATGATCAACCGTCGACTGCTGGAGAGGCCCTGACATGTCGACCAGCACCCTCGGCACACCCACACCCGCACCCACACCCGCACCCGGAGTCGCGTCCGCGTCCGTGGCACGCCGTCGCCCCGGCACCCTCCGACGGGTGCTGCGCACTACGGCCCTGGTCGCCTTCGCGCTCGCCTTCATCTTCCCGTTCTACTACATGTTCATCGGGTCGTTGCAGGCCGAACCGGACACCTCCCCGGCCGGGGCTTTCCCTACCGGCGGCCTCACCCTGGACAACTACCGGGAGATCAACGCCGAGATCGACCTGCTCCGGTCCCTTGCCAACTCCGGGATCTTCACCGGCGGGGTCATCCTCGGCACGGTCGTCTTCGGCGTACTCGCCGGCTACGCGCTGGCGCAACTCAGCTTCCGGGGCCGGGGCACCCTCTTCGCGCTGGTCCTGCTGGTCCAGGTGGTGCCGTTCCAGCTCCTGCTGATCCCGCTCTACGTGCTGATCGTGCGCGGCTACGGGCTGGCCGACTCCTACCTCGGGATGATCCTGCCGTATGCGATCAACACCACGGCGGTCTTCGTCTTCCGGCAGTTCTTCCTGCAACTGCCGGCCGACCTCTTCGCCGCCGCCCGGATGGACGGCGCGGGCGAACTGCGCATCCTCTGGTCGGTCGCGCTGCCGCTGGTCCGCCCGGCACTGCTCACAGTGGTGCTGCTGACCTTCATCGGCCCGTGGAACGAGTTCCTCTGGCCGTTTTTGATCACGAAGCAGACCGACATGCAGCCGCTGGCGGTCTCGCTCGCCAACTACCTGAGCAACGTCGCCGCGCGGGCCGCCAACCCGTACGGCGCGATTCTCGCCGGCGCCTGCGTCCTGGCCGCACCAGCCGTCGCGCTGTTCGTCGCCTTTCAGAAGCACTTCACTTCCAGCAACATCGGATCTGGCGTAAAGGGTTGAACCGTTGACTGTCTCCACCGTCGTCCCGTACACCCTCACCCGACTCGGCGTGGTCATGGCGCCCGAGGCGGCGGAGCCGCTGGAGGTCGAGGGGGTGCTCAACCCGGCCAGCGGGCGTACCCCGGACGGGAAGCTCCACCTGCTGCCCCGGCTGGTCGCCGAGGGGAACGTCTCCCGGGTCGGGCTCGCCGAGGTCGAGTTCCACGACGGGGTACCGGCCGGGGTGATCCGCCGCGGCGTCGTCCTCGCCCCCGACGAGAGGTGGGAGCGCGGGCTGAACAACGCCGGGGTAGAGGATCCGCGCGCCACCTGGGTGCCGAGCCTCGGTATGCACCTGATGACGTACGTCGCCTACGGGCCACTCGGGCCGCGCTTGGCCCTGGCCGTCTCCACCGACCTGCGCACCTGGCGCCGCCTCGGTCCGATGCAGTTCGCCTACCAGCCGGGCCTGGACACCGACCTGAACCTCTTCCCGAACAAGGACGCGGTCTTCTTCCCCGAGCCGGTACCCGGCCCGGACGGCCGGCCCTGCTACGCGATGCTGCACCGTCCAATGTGGGACCTGGGCTGGTTCCGCCCCGGTGAGGGGGTGCACCTGCCCGCCGGAATCACCGACGAGCGGCCCGGCATCTGGATCTCCTACGTCCCCGCCGAGGAGGTGCACTCCGACATCACCGCCCTGGTCCGGCTCCGCGACCACCGCTGCGTCGCCCTGTCCGAGTTCCCGTACGAGGAGTTGAAGATCGGCGCCGGCCCGCCGCCGATCCGGGTGGAGGAGGGCTGGCTGCTCATCCACCACGGGGTGACCGGCCACATCCCCGACACCTTCGACCCCAGCACTCAGAAGGTCGAGTACGCGGCCGGGGCGATGCTGCTCGACCCGGCCGACCCGGGCCGGGTGCTTGCCCGTACCGCCGAGCCGATCCTGGTGCCCGAAACGGAGGACGAGCGCTCCGGCACCGTGCCGAACGTGGTCTTCCCGACCGCGATCGAGGAGGTCGACGGGCTCCGGTACGTCTTCTACGGGATGGCAGACGCCAAAATCGGCGTTGCCCGGCTGGACCGTGTCCGGTAAGTCGGGCGGTCCGGCCCGACCGGTCATCGTTACCGGGCCGGCTGCCGCACCGGGGTGGGCCCGGTGACCGGCCCGGCCGCGCTGCGCCTCGGCGTCGTCGGGGCCGGCGGCTTCGCCACCTTCCTCTCCGGCGCCCTGCGCGACCTGCCGGACGTGACGGTGACCGTGGTCGCCGACCCGGACACCGACCGGGCCGGGCGGCTGGCCGGGACGCTGGCCGCCCGGGCGGTGCCGGACTGGCAGACGCTTGTCGCCGCCGACGACGTGGACGTCGTGGTGGTCGCCACCCCGCCGGCCGGCCACGCGCAGATCATCCTCGCGGCGCTGCGCGCCGGCCGGCATGTCTTCGCCGAGAAACCCCTCGCCACCGGCGAGGACGACGCCATCGCCATCCGGAACGCGATCGCCGCCACCGGCCGCGTCCTGGTGGTCGACCACGTGCTGCGCTACAACCCCGTGCTACGGGCGCTGGCCCGGCTGCGTGACCCAAGGTTCGGCACGCCGCCCGGTTCCCCGCCCGGCCCGCCGCCCGGCCCGCTGCTCAGTCCGCTCCGGCGGCTTGCCTTCGAGAACGACGCCAGCGACGAGGATCTCGGCTCGGAGCACTGGTTCTGGGACGAGCGGGTCAGCGGCGGGATCTTCGTCGAGCACGGCGTGCACTTCTTCGACGCGGCCGACGCCCTGGTCGGCTCGACCCCCGAGTCGGTGCAGGGCATGCTCGGCCACCGCCCCGGCAGCGACCTGGTCGACCTGGCGGTCGCCACCACCCGGTACCCGGACGGCGCGGTGGCGACGTTCGCGCATGGCTTCAGCCACGCCCACCGGTGTGAGCGGCAACTGATGCGGATCGACTTCGGCACCGCCGAGGCCCGGGTGACCGGCTGGATCCCGGTGCACGCCACCGTCGACCTCTGGACCGACGACGCCGGAGCCGCGCTGGTCGGAAGCCTGCCGGCCCGGGTCGCGGAACTGCTGGCCGTCGACGGCCACAGGTTGGGTGACCGGGCCGCCGTCGAGGTGGCGGTGCACCGGCACGCCGGCCCGGCACACACCCGGGATCGGGGCCACGAGCGCCGGCTGCCGCATCGCTGCCGGATCACCGTCGACCTCGGCGGCGAGGCCGCCAAACCGTACGTCTACGCCGAGAGCGTGCGGGCCGTCATGTACGACCTGGTGCGCTGCGTCCGTACCGGCGACCGGCCCGTCGCCGGAGTCACCGAGGGCGTGACGGCGGTGACCGTCGCCGCCGCGGCCCGCCGCTCCGCCTGCGAGGAACGCACCGTCCACCTCGGACAGCAGCCGTCGGGACGCCCGACGGCTGCCCCCACCACTCACCCGTCCTGACCGAGGAGACCCCCGTGAAACGTCGATCGCTGCTGCTGGGCAGCCTCGCGCTCACCACCCCGCTGCTGGCTCCTGCCCCGGCCGGAGCCGCCGCCCCCGCCGCCGCCCCGCGGAGCACGGTGGCGCGGGGCCGTCCGCTCACCAACCTCGCCCACCTGGACTTCCTGCGGCAGGACGTCACGCCGCCGGACCAGCACGGGCACACCACCTACCGGCTCGCCGACACCCCGCGAATCGGGGTGCTCTGGACGTACGCCGAACCCGGGCCGGACGGCGAGTTCCGCCGGGTCGGCGGCGGAGCATACGACCCGGAAACCGACACCTGGGGGCAGGGCGCCTACAACGCCGACGACATCTCCCGGGCCGCGGTGGTCTACCTGCGGCACTGGCGGCAGACCGGGGCCACCACCAGCCGCGACGGTGCGTACCAGCTCCTGCGCGGCCTGACCTATCTGCAGACCGCGGACGGTCCGCACGCCGGCAACGTGGTGCTCTGGATGCAGCCAGACGGCACGCTCAACCCGAGCGCCGAGCCGAAGGAACTGCCGGACCCGTCCGACAGCGACGCGTCGTACTGGCTGGCCCGGACGATCTGGGCGCTCGGCGAGGGGTACGCCGCGTTCCGCGCCACCGACCCGGACTTCGCCGACTTCCTGCGGAACCGCCTCGACCTGGCGATCGCCGCCGTGCAGCGCCAGGTGCTCGTCCGCTACAACCGGTGGCAGATCATCGACGGGGAACGTACCCCGGCCTGGCTGATCGTGGACGGCGCGGACGCCACCGCCGAGGCGGTGCTCGGTCTCGGCGCCTACGTCGAGGCCGGCGGCGGCACCACCGCCCGCCGGGCGCTGCGCCAACTCGCCCGGGGCATCGCCGCCCTCGCCGACGGCGACGTGCGGGAATGGCCATTCGGTGCGATCCGTCCCTGGGCGCTTTCGCGCTCGGTCTGGCACGGATGGGGCGCCCAGATGCCGGCCGCGCTCGCCCGGGCCGCGCAGGCACTCGGCGACCGGACCCTGCTCGGCCCGGCCGTCACCGACTCGGCCGTCTTCACCCCCTGGCTGCTCACCTCCGGCGGCCCGGACAACGGCCGGCTGCCCACCCGCACCGACCGGACCCAGATCGCCTACGGCGTCGACTCCCGGGTGCAGTCGCTGCTCGCCGTCGCCGATGCCAGCGGACGTTCCGGGTTCGCGCAGCTCGCCGCCGTCACCGCCGCCTGGTACTTCGGCGCGAACCCGGCCGGGACGCCCGGCTACGACCCGGACACCGGCCGGGCCATCGACGGCATCAACGGCGACGGGCAGGTCAACCGGAACTCCGGCGCCGAGTCCACCATCCACACGCTGCTCAGCATGCTGGCCCTGGACGCCCGTCCCGAGCTGACCGCCCTCGCCCGCCGCACCGAGGTCGTCGAACGGGTCGGCGCGGTGACCCTGGAAGCCGAGGATGCCGCCCGATCGGGTGGGGCGACCGTGGTCACCCCACCGTCCGCTTGGACCGGCGAATCGCTGATCAGTGGGGCGTACGTCGACCTGCCCGCCGGGGCCGGGCTGCGCTGGCAGCTCCCGCCGGCCGACCAGCCCCGGCTGGTGCTGCCCGTGGTGGACCTGCGTTCCGGCGTACCCGCCCGGACGGTCTGGCGCAGCGACGCCGGACCGCTCGGCGAGGTCGACCACGCCCGGATCGGCGCCCAGGGCAACTCCCCGGCCCCGGGCGCCCTGCTCCCGGTCACCCTGCCCCGCGAACTCGCCGCCCACGCCACGGACCTGACCGTCGAGGCGGCGGCCGGGGAGCCGGCGACCGTCGACGCGGTCGTGCTGGAGCCGCTGGTCTCCCGGCTCACCCTGGCCGGCGGCGAACGGCGCACGACGCTGCTGCGCAGTGCTGCCCGGACCGCCCGGACGGCGGAGATCACCGCCACCGGACCGGCCACCGTCGAGGTGTACGACGCGGCGGGCGTGCTCCGCTCGCGGGGCACCGGCGCCGCCGCCACGCTGCGGGTCACCGTGCTGCCTGGCGGCTTCACCCTGGTCCGCCAATGACCGGGTCCGCGCCGGGGGAGCTGTGGTGGCGCGGCGGGGTCTGCTACCAGGTGTACGTGCGCAGTTTCGCCGACTCCGACGGCGACGGAGTCGGCGACCTGCCCGGGGTGACCGCCCGCCTGCCGTACCTGGTCTCCCTCGGCGTGGACGCCGTCTGGCTGACCCCGTTCTATCCGTCACCGATGGCCGATGGCGGGTACGACGTCGCCGACTATCGCGGTGTCGACCCGGCCTTCGGCACCCTCGCCGATTTCGACGCGCTCGTCGCCGACGCGCATCGGCTCGGCCTGCGGGTCGTCTGCGACCTGGTGCCCAACCACACCTCGGACCGGCACCCTTGGTTCCGCGAGGCGCTCGCCGCACCGCCGGGCAGCCCTGCCCGTCGCCGGTACGTCTTCCGTCCGGTCGATGACCACGACCCGGACCGGCCACCCAACGACTGGCGTTCGGCGTTCGGCGGGAGCGCCTGGCGGCGGGTGCCGAGCCCGGACGGCTGGCCCGACGAGTGGTACCTGCACCTGTTCAGCCCCGAACAGCCCGACCTGAACTGGGACAACCCGCAGTTGCGGGCGGAGTTCCGGAAGATCGTCCGGTGTTGGCTGGACCGGGGTGTGGACGGGCTGCGCATCGACATGGCGCACGCTCTGTTCAAGCACCCCGACATGGTCGACGCCGGCGCCGGACAGCACATCGAGTTCCGGCGTAACCACCTGATGCCCTTCTTCGACCAGCCGGGCGTGCACGGGCTGTACCGGCAGTGGCGAACCATGGTCGACGCGGTGCCGGGGGAGCGGGCGCTGATCGGGGAGGTGTGCCTCTTCGACGCCGACCGGCAGGCCCGGTACGTCCGCCCCGACGAGCTGCATCAGGCGTTCACCTTCGAGTTGCTGGAGTGCGACTGGTTCGCCCCCGCGCTGCGGGACACCATCGGGCGGACGCTCGAGGCGTACCGCCGGGTCGGCGCCCGGCCGGCCTGGGTGCTTAACAGCCACGACGCGACCCGGACCGTCACCCGCTACGGTTCGGGAGGTGGGGGCCCGCGGGCGGCCCGGGCCCGGGCCGCCGCCCTGTTGATGCTGGCGCTGCCCGGCGCGGCGTACGTCTACCAGGGGGAGGAACTGGGGCTGCCCCAGGTGGACCTCCCCGACGAGGCGCTCCGCGACCCGATCTGGGAACGCTCCGGGCGGACCGTGCGCGGGCGGGACGGCTCGCGGGTACCGATTCCGTGGACGGCGGACGGCGAGACGTACGCCTTCTCGCCAGACGGCGCCGACCCGCCCTGGCTGCCGCAGCCCGACGGCTGGGGAGCCTGGAGCGTGCAGCGGCAGACGGCCGACCCGGCCTCCACGCTGGCGCTCTACCGGGCGGCGATTCGGTTGCGCCGGAAGGTGGGGGAGAACATCGGGGCCGCTGAGCTGACTTGGTGGGACGCCGGACCGGACGTGGTGGCGTTCCGTCGCGGCGACGGGTTTGGCTGCGCGGTCAACACCGGCGGCGGGGCGGTGCCGCTGACCGGTGTCGGCCGGGTGCTGCTGGCGAGCGTACCGGCCGAACCGGCGGGCGGGGCGCTCCTGCTGCCGCCGGACGCCGCGGTCTGGTTCATCCCGGCCTGAGAGGGCGTCTGATTCACGTATTTTGCGAGTGATGCTGCCTTCAGGTGTCTCGCCAGGTTGGGGTGGTTTCGTCGGTGATGCGTTTGGTGAGGTTGTCGATCATCGCGATGCGGATCATGCTGGCTGAGTTGTCGGGTAGGGCTTCGTAGTCGCGGGCGAGGCGTCGGTGTTGCATGATCCAGCCGAGGGTGCGTTCGACGACCCATCGGCGTTTGACCACGGAGAATCCTTTGATCTGTGGGTCCCTGGTGACGACTTCGACGTCGATGCCGAGGGCGGCGCCGTGTTCGATGACCTTGTTCTTGAAGCCCGCGTCGACCCAGGTCTTGGCCAAGGCAGGGTGGATGGCTTTGGCCTGGTCGAGCCGGTTGATGCCGATGGTGTTGTCGCTGGCGCTGGCAGCGGTGACGACGACGGCGAGGAGTAGGCCGAGGGTGTCGGTGATGATGCCCCGCTTGCGTCCGACGATCTTCTTGCCGGCGTCGATGCCCTGGGTGGGCAGGGGTGCGTTGGTGGAGGTTTTCACACTCTGGCTGTCGATGATGCAGGCCGACGGGTGCACGGCACGTCCGGCCTTGGTGCGGGTCAGTCCGGTGAGCTGGTAGTTGAGCTGGACGAAGATGCCGTCGTTAGTCCAAGCGGTGAAGTAGCCGTAGACGGTCTGCCAGGGCGGGAGATCGTGGGGCAGATAGCGCCGGGCGATGCCCGTGCGGTTGACGTACAGGATCGCGTTGAAAATCTCCCGCAAGTTGTGGGTGGCAGCGCGTCCGCCGACGCCGGCCTGGGTACGGGCCTGACGCCAGGCATTCAGGCGTGGTGCGATCAGCGCCCAGCGGGCGTCGGACAGGTCGCAGGGGTAGGTAGGTCGCTCAACCATGCCGTGGTTCTACTGTGGACGAGCGGTAGTGGATCGCACCCGCGGTCCGACCACACGAGGACTTTTCTGAACCAGACACGTTCCGTGGAACGAAGCTGGCATATCGTTGCGACATCAGTCAGGCAAATGGTGCCGATAGCCGTGAGTCGTCGGCTCTACTGGCCCGGCAGCCGGCGGGCCGAATGCTGCTGATCCCACGCAGACAAGATTAAAACGCCCAGTCAGAAGGCATTCGATGAACCGGTGTCCCGCTATAACCTGTTTGCGGCGTGCCCTATTCTGCCGCTTTGCGGTTTGGATAGTGACGTGATCTCAACAAGAATCCGGTAGGTATCGGTATTCGAAGTGGATGAGGTGGAGAGCAGCGCGGACGATGTCGCCGATCTGCCGTGGGCTGG
>NZ_JBIALB010000019.1:0-102162 GCF_042872965.1 Micromonospora sp. NPDC005087
GACGAAGTCGACCTTCATCGCGACGGACGGTCCAGCTCCGCCGCGAAGAAACTCGCCGCGGACTTCAGGATCTGGTTGGCCCGCCGCAGCTCACGATTCTCCCGTTCCAACGCGGCGAGGCGTTCGGCGTCGCTGCTGGTGGTGCCCGGCTGGTCACCGGCGTCGGTCTCGGCCTTCTTCACCCACGTACGCAACGCCTCCGGATGAATCCCGAGCTGACCGGCGATCCGCCGGATCGCTCCGACCGCCGACGCCGGATCCCGGCGGGCCTCGACCGCCAACCGGGTCGCACGCTCACGCAGCTCGTCGGGGTACTTCTTCGGTGCGGGCATCGCTGGTGTTCCTCCCAGGTTTCGATGTCTCCATCAAACCCGGTGCGGGACAGTGGTCCGGCGTCGACCCCACCACCGCTGACGTCGACCGGCTCTGGCAGGCCTTCCTGCGCCGCTTAGACATCGAGCACACATTTCGCCTGTTCAAGCAGACTCTCGGCTGGACCTGCCCGAAAATCCGCACCCCACAGGTAGCCGACCTCTGGACCTGGTTGAGCCTCGCCGCCTACCCCCAACTCCGCTTGGCCCGCGCCGCGGCCGCCGACCTGCGCCGCCCCTGGGAAAAACCAGCACCACCGCAGCGCCTGTCACCCGCCCGCGTCCGCCGAGGGTTTCGACACCTCCGCGCGAAATCCACGAGGCTGTCGCACAGCTCTCGATCTTCGACTGTCAAGAGGTCGTCTGCCTGGCATCGTGGCGGAAGATCTTGTTCAGGTTGTGCACCGCGCCGAGGAGTTTGATCTCGGTGTCGACGGCGGCGGTGCCGCGTTGTTGGTGCACGCGGCGTCCGAACCGCTGGAACAGCTGGGCGAAGCCTGGTTCGACGATGGCGCCGCGGCGGGCGTAGAGCTGCCTGCCTTCGGCGGATGCCAGTCGGGCGGCCATTTCGCGGTGGCCGGCGGGGACGTTGTGCCCGGGTGGCGTCGCGTGGGTCTGCTTGTACTCCTTGGTGATCGACACCAGTAGCGGGAGATCGGCCAGGGCTGCGAAGTTCGCGGTGCTGGCATAGCCGCTGTCGGCCAGCCACGCCGCGACGTCGCCGGTCAGCCCAGCGGCTGCGCAGTTGTGTTGAACACGTCTGATGACCGGGACGAGTGCGGTGGTGTCGGCAGGGTTGTCCTGCAGCTCGATCGCGAGGAGTACCTGGTTGCGTGCGCAGGCGATCTGGACCTTATAGCCCTGCATGTATCCGCCGTGCTTGCCGAGCATGAGCCGCGACGCCGGATCGGTGAGCGAGGCCCTGGCCGCCGCGGACGGGATCGGTCGCGGGTAGCGCGCACGGTGCAACGCGGCCTGCGCCCGGGCGAGGCGGGCCTGCTGAGCAACGACCTTGGTCTTGGCCTCGATACTGGCCGGCGGGCGCCCGATAGCGCGCCGCCGGCCCACGGCCTGATCCTGCAGGGTCCGGTGGGCGTAGTCGGCCAGCCGCTGCTGCTGGCCGGCCGTGACCTCGGCCAGGCGCGCCTGGGCTTTGGTCACCATCCGCTGCGCGGCCTCCACCTTGATCCGGATCTCGCCCGCCGAGGGCAGCGAACGCTCGAACAGCTTGTCCCGGGCCACCCGGGCCCGTGCCACCCGATCGCTGAGCTGCGACAGCCGCCGCAGACAGCTACCTGCGGCCGTGAGCCGACGGCGCTCGTCGGCAACCGCTTCGTCCGTGTCCTCCGCCAGCCGGTCCAGTCGCGCCTCGCCGCCGGCGATGACGGTCTCCAAGGCGTCCAGGCTGCGGTTGGCTGAGCGTGCGGCGGCCGCGTGCATCGGTGAGCCGTCCACCGCCACCGCGGACAGGTCCACCAGCCCGCGCCGGACGCACAGCGCCAGGACCTGCACGAACAGCGCCTTCAGGACCTCGCGGTGACGACGCAGGAACCGCGCGACGGTGGCATGATCAACCTGTTGGTTGCCTGTGATGACCCGGCAGCCCACATCATCGAGGCAAGCGGCCTCGATCTTGCGCGTCGAGCGCACGCCCTTGCAGTAGCAGTACAGCACCAAGCTCAGCAGCACCTGCGGCGGATACGCCGCCGCGCCCTGGCCATCAGCACGATAGCCCCGCACGAACCCGGACAGGTCGAGCTCACCGACGACCTTCAGGACCTGCCAGCACAGATGCTGCGGCGGCAGCCACCCACGCACGTCATGCCTGATCGGCGCGGAGTCGTCCGGGCTGCAGGAGATGAAGTTGTATCCCACAGCACGACATAATCATCCAATATGGACGGCCACCAGCAAGAACTCTTGACAGCTGAAGATCGAAAGCTGTGCGACAGCCTCCCACCTGCCCCGCCAGCGCACCGAAACCCTCCCGGCCAGGACCTGGACGGCCACCCGGCCGCCGCAACACCCAGCCCACCCCACGTCACGACGTCCACATCGCGACCACGAAGAAATCCAACAAACCGGACACCAAGAAGACGAAGACCCCGAATCCCCGTCCACGTCGAACAGGTTAAAGATCAAGTTAGAGCGACCGGCAGTAGGCACCGATTCGACAGACAACTGGCCGGGGGTAGCAAACAGTCACGGGATCCATCGATCATGGAGTTCTCTACGCTCAGTGATCGACAGGAGTCCCGTGCCTGCCCTGCCATCATCGCTGTTGAACCCCGTCTGGGTCGAGTTCGCCGCGCTACTTCCACAGCGGCCGGAGTTTGACCCGGCCCATCCGCTGGGCTGCCACCGCCGCCGTATCCCCGACCGCGTCGTGTTCGAGCACGTCCTCGACGCCCTGGTCCACGGCTCAGGCTACGAACGAATCGCCAACCTCGGATGCTCGGACCGCACCATCCGCCGCCGGGTCAAGGACTGGGCAGCGGCCGGGATCGGCGAGAAGGTCCACGCCCTGGCCCTGGCCGCCTACGACCAGATAATCGGTCTGTCGTTGCAGGACCAGGCCGTGGACGGCGCGATCACCAAGGCGCCCTGCGGCGGCGAACGGGCCGGCCGATCCCCGGTCGACCGAGGCAAAGGCGGCTTCAAGCGCTCCACGCAGGTCGAGGGCGATGGCATACCCCTGGGTGTGGTGTCCGCGCCGGCCAACCGGCACGACAGCCCACTGCTGCGCCCCACCGTCAAAGCCGCAGCCGCGCAGGTCGGGCCCATGCCCGAAGGCGCGACGATGCACCTGCACCGCGCCTACGACAACAACCCGACCCGCGAACTGCTCGACGAGCTGGAACTGCACGGCGAGATCGCCCGCAAGGGCGTGCCCGCCCCGATCCAGGTCGGCAAACGTTGGGTGGTGGAGCGCACGAACTCGTGGATGAACGGCTACGGCAAGATCCGCCGCTGCACCGACCGCGACGCCAAGATCGTGGACTTCTACCTGTACCTGGCCGCCGCCCTCGTCACCGTACGTCAACTCATCCGCCGCGCCCGAACCCTCTACCGGTGGGACACCCGCCCCACCACCCGACGCCTCAAGTAGCACCTACTGCCGGTCGCTCTTAGGGCTCCCGTCGCGCGTGGATCTCCTCGGTCAGCGCCGGGAGCACGGTGTGCAGGTCGCCGACGATGCCGAAGTCGACCAGCTCGAAGATCGGGGCCTCCTCGTCCTTGTTGACGGCCACGATCGTCTTCGAGGTCTGCATGCCGGCGCGGTGCTGGATCGCACCGGAGATGCCGTTGGCGACGTAGAGCTGCGGCGAGACGGTCTTGCCGGTCTGGCCCACCTGGAAGCTGTGCGGCATCCAGCCGGAGTCGACCGCGGCGCGCGAGGCGCCGACCGCCGCGCCGAGGGCGTCGGCGAGGTTCTCGATCGGCTCGAAGTTGCCTCCGGTGCCGCGACCGCCGGACACCACGATCGCGGCCTCGGTGAGCTCGGGGCGACCGGTCGCCTGACGCGGCTGGCTGGCCGCGATCTGTGCCGTCTTCGCGCCGTCGGAGATCGTCGCGCCGAACTCCTCGACGGCACCCGCGCCGGCGGCCTCCTCCAGCGAGGCGGCGTTCGGCTTGACCGTGATGATCGGCGTGCCCTGGGTGACCTTCGAGGTCACCGTATAGTTGCCGGCGAAGACCGACTGGGTGGTCACCGGTGCCCCGCCGTCACCCGCCTGCACGTCGACGGCGTCGGTGATAAGGCCGGACTGGAGCTTGATCGCGAGCCGGCCGGCGATCTCCTTGCCCTCGTAGGAGGAGGAGATCAGCACCGCAGCGGGCGAGGTCTTCTCGGCGAGCTGCTGGAGCACCTCGGCCTTGGGTGCCACGAGGTAGCCCTTGAGCGGGGCGTCGTCGACGGCGTACACCTTCTCGGCGCCGTACTTCTTGACCGCCTCGGTGGCGGCGCCGGCCTGGTCGGCCGGGCCGATGAAGACCGCGGACGGCTCGCCGAGGCGGCGAGCGATGGCGAGCAGCTCGTAGGTCGGCTTGCGGACCGCACCGTCGAGATGGTCGATGAGAACCAGAACTTCGGACATCAGCGTGACTACCCCTCGCTCCTCAGATGAACTTCTTCGACGCAAGGAAGTCGGCCAGCGCCTTGGCGCCCGAGCCGTCCTCGTCCTTGACGATCTCGCCGGCGGTGCGCGGCGGGCGGGCGGCGGTCTCCTCGACCGCGGTCCACGCGGCCGCCAGTCCTACCTGGCCGGCGTCCACGCCGAGGTCGCCGAGCGACCAGGTGTCCAGCGGCTTCTTCTTGGCGGCCATGACGCCCTTGAACGACGGGTAGCGCGCCTCGCCGGACCGGTCGGTGACCGAGAGGACCAGCGGCATCGTGCCACGGATGACCTCGGTCGCGGTGTCGCTGTCCCGCTTGATCTGGACCTGGTCACCCTGCGTCTCGACGACCGAGGCGAAGGTGACCTGCGGCAGCCCGAGCCGCTCGGCCAGCATCGCCGGCACCACGCTCATCGCGCCGTCGGTGGAGGCCATGCCGCACACCACCAGGTCGACCTTCTGCTCCGCGCCGGCCCTCTCCACGGCCTTCGCAAGCACCAGCGAGGTGGCCACCGCGTCCGAACCGGCGATCGCCTCGTCGAGCACGTGGACACCCTGGTCAGCGCCCATCTGCAGGGCCTTGCGGACCGCGTCTACCGCCTTCTCCGGGCCGATCGTCACCGCAGTCACGGTCACGTCCTCGGGGTTCTCGGCCTTCTCCTTGATCTGGAGCGCCTGCTCGACCGCGTACTCGTCGAGCTCCGAGAGGAGCCCGTCGACCCCGACCCGGTCGACGGTGTTGTCCTCCTCGAACCTCCGGTCGGCCGTCGCGTCCGGGACGTACTTAACACAGACAAGAATATTCATGGCGCTCCTCGTTGTAGTGCCCAGCCAGGGTTGTCCGCCTGACGATGGATGCGGCCTTGGCGAGCACTGGGCGGGGCCGGTGGTGGTTGTGCTCGTGGACCACAGGCGAGCTAGATCGCCATCGACCACGGCTCCGGTCAGGTTGCCGGGGACACAGTCAGGGCGAGCAGCCCCGAGACGTCGCCCAGCAGGCCCTTCTTGTCTGGCAGCAGGGCGAGTTCCTCGGCCGCTCCGTCGCGAACTAGGCCACGCACGTTGTCGGCGAACTTCCGCTTGAGCTCGTCGTTCGACAGCGGCCGCGCGGGGCCTCCACGGGTGGTCAGGACCTCCTCGCGAAGAGTCTCGCCCGACTTGGTCGTCACGACGAGGGTGGCCGGGAACTGCATCGGAAAGATGCTGTCGCACAGCGGGTCGCCCACCACGGTGATGCGTGCCATCAGCTCGCGGCGCGCATCGTCCTGGACCAGCTCGTCGCTGAAGTCCTCGAGCGACAGACCGAGACCGTGCCCGCCGAAGAGGGCCGCGGCCACGGTGTATGGGCCGCTGAACTGGCCCTGGTAGCCGGTGAGGGGCTTCCGTTTGACGTCGATGGGCTCCCCGATCGTGCGGGCGCAGTGACTGGCCGTCCCGAGCACGATGGACTCGACGTCCTCCGGCTTCAGGCCAGCCTCGCGGAGGCGGATCGCGGCGTCGACGCCCGCGTGGGTGAAGTGGTTGGCGGGGTAAGGCTTGAAGAAGATGCTCGGGACCTCCCAGTTCTGCCCCAGCCCGACGAGCACCTCGTCGATGTCGAACCGCCCCTTGAGGAACGCCTCGAAGAACCCGAACTTCCCTTCGAAGACCGTCGGGGGGCCGGTCAGCCCGGCGGAGGCGAGCTCGGCCGCGACGACGCCGCCGTGCGCGGCCCAACCGCAATGGGTCCGCTTGACGGTGCCACCGGTCCGATTGCCCTCCAGGATGCCGCTGGCGAAGCTAGCCGAGATGCTCATCGCGTGGCCGATGCCGCTGGCGTCCAGACCCAGCAAGGAGCCAGCGGCCGCGGCGGCGCCGACGCACCCGCAGATCGACGTCGCGTGCTGGCCGTACTCGAAGAAGATCGAGCTCTTGCCCGCCCGGTCGTAGCCGCCCATGCCCAAGCGGACGGCGACCTCGAGGCCCGCCGCCACCGCCGCGACGACCGCCTCGTCCGAGGCTCCGACTGACTCGGCGACCGCGAGCGCCGCGGGAACGACGCTCGCGCTCGGGTGGAGGACCGACGGCAGGTGGGTGTCGTCGTAGTCGAGTGAATGCGCGAGGACGCCGTTGGCGAAGGCGGCCTGCGAGGCCGGCACCTTCTGCGACCGACCGATGACCGTCGCGCCCGCGGCCCCGCCCACCTTCACCGTGTAGTCCAGGACCGCTTTGCTTGTGTCGAGCCGCTGCGCGGCAATGCTGACACCCAGAGTGTCGAGGATCCGCCGACGAACACTCACATCGACTTCCTCCGGCACGCCCTCGTCGCGGGCGTCCGCGACGAACTGGGCCAGCTGTGCGAGCACGGGTGCGCTCTGGGTCGACGTGTCACTCACTTCGGTTCTCCCTCATAGATCGGTTGGCAAGTTCGACGATGCGGGCGGCGTACGCGACGATCGCGGGGTCGACGAAACGGCCCTCGACGACGCCCACTCCCCCTCCGTCCCGGGAGGCCGCCAGGATGGCCTCGGCCTCCTCCAGTTCGGCCGGGGTCGGCTGGAACGCTGTGTGGATGATCGGCAGCTGTGAGGGGTGGATCGCCGACTTGCCCCCGAAGCCGAGCTTCTTGACCTGTTCCGTGTGCTCTCGCAGGCCGGCCAGGTCGTCGAGACGCGTGAACGCCCCGTCGACCGGTCGTCCGATCCCGGCGGCCCTGCTTTCGATCACCAGGGTCGACCGGGCCATCAGGGTCGGCATGAACGAGGTCACCTCGGGCAGACCGATGTCGGCCGCGAAGTCGGCCTCGCCGAAGACGAGCGCCTCTGTCCGCGCGGAGGCGCGAGCGATGGTGCCCGCGTTCACGAGGCCGAAGGCCGACTCGATCGTCGGGTAGAACCGGACCGAGCCCGCGGCGAGGCCGCGGTCCCGCTCGAGCCTCCCCACCAGCTCGGACGCGGCCGCGATGGCGTCGGCCGACTCCGCCTTGGGCAGCCGCAGCGCCTCCAGCCCCGGCCTCACCACAGCGTCGAGGTCAGCGGTGCAGTAGCCGTCGCCCTCCCGGTTGACCCGGACGTGTACGGGCGTCCCCTTGGGCCGGTGCTCTGCGACGACCCGCGAGACGGCGCTGCGGGCCGCGTCCTTCTCGGTGGCCGGCACGGAGTCCTCGAGGTCGAGGACGACGGCGTCGGCACCGGCCGCGAGGGCCTTGATCATGACGCGCTCTCTCGATCCAGGAGCGAACAGGTAGCTCTGGTGAGCGAGCGGACGACGGTCGGTGTCGTGCTCGAGCACGCTCACGCCTGCCTCGCAGTCCCGGCCGCGATTTCCATCAGCTCCCGCATGTCCTCCAGCTCGTCAACGTGCGAGGCAAGCTCGAAGAGCTTGGCCGAGGCGGCGTCGCCGAGTGCGGGCGTCACGCACATGTCGAACTTGTCGCGGCGCTCCGACTCAGTGAGCGGCACGCCCGGCATGCCGCTCAGCTTGTCCACCCGCTCGCTGAGGACGGTCCCGTCGGTGAGCCGCACGTCGACGACGACGTGCAGGTAGAGGAACTCCTTGGAGATCTCCGGCTCGTACTCGATGCGAACGCGGGGCAGCAGGTCGACGACGTCGGCGGCAAAGCGGCGGTCGTTGGTGAACGAGTCGATGCCCACCTGTCCGTCGAGCAGCCCGAGCGTGGTTGTGTACTGGACCGAGAACTTGCCGTCCAGTCCGGTGTCCGGCTGGGGGCGGTCGACGTAGTCGAGCTCAGGGAAGTGCACTACGACCTCCGCGATCTGGCTGATCTGGAAGTCGGGGCGCTGCAGCAGCCGCTCGCGCAGCCTCAGGGCGGCGGTGATCGGCCGATGGGTGAAGTAGTTGCTGGGGAAGCGCTTGAAGCCGACGCCCGGCTCCACCATGCGCAGCGGGTCGGCGAAGCCCTCGACCAGCAGCTCGGGGGTCTGGTCGTTGGGCATCAGCGTGTCGAAGTAGCCCTCGGGCCCGAAGATGTCCCTGGCAGCGGTCCACCCCATCTGCGCCAGCAGCGCGCACTCGACGCCGTTGCGCGCGGCGTGGCCGGAGTGGCTCGACTTGGTCATGGTGCCCGTGTTGACGCTGAAGCTGCCGACCCGTGAACCGGCCGTACCGAAGGCCATCAGAGCCTGGTCGTCGTCGAGCCCGAGGAGCTTGACGCCCGCGGCGACGGCGCCCATGAGCCCGGTCGTGCCGGGCTTGTGGAAACCGTGACCGGTCTTCAGCCCGAGGCTCGCCATACGGAGCCGGCCCTGGACTTCGAAGGCGGCGACGAGCGCCGTCAGGCAGTCCTGGCCGTTGAAGCCGTAATGCTCGGCGAGCGCCAGGATGGCCGGCAGCGTCGGCGACGTGGGGTGGTTCATCGGATACCACGTGTTGTCGAAGTCGAGCGCGTGCATGAGGGTGCCGTTCACGAACGCGGCGTCGGTCATCGAGGTCCTCATGCCGGCGCCGATCACCGTCGCCTGCTCCGCGCCACCGATCTCACGCACGTAGCGCAGCGCGACATCCCCCACGCCGAGCGGCTCTCGCAGTCCGGCGAGAGCGACGCCGATGCCGTCGGCGAAGACCGCGCGTGCCGTCTGCTTCGCCTCCTCCGGGATGGTGTCGTAGGTCAGCGCACGCAGGTGTCCGACCAGCCGCTGGGTCAGGGTGGGAGCTCCGATCCTCTGGTTCATCAGGCACCTACCGCCTGCGTCGCGTCCAGCGCCGCGACGGCGGACGCAGCGGCGCGACGCCCGTATACGGCGCCTCGCATGAGGCCGGCACCGCCCGGATAGTTGTGGTAGAAGAAGCCACCGGTGATCTCGCCTGTGGCGTACAGGCCCGGCATCGGCCGGCCCTCGTTGTCGAGCACGCGCGCTTCGGTGTCCGTCAAGATCCCTCCGTAGGTGAACGTGATGCCGGTCGTGACCGGGTAAGCGACGAATGGCGGGGCGTCCAGGGCGAGCGCCCAATTGCTCTTGGGGGGCGTCACGCCGGTCGTCGTCGCCAGTCCGTCCTCGATGTTGGGATCGAATCTGCTCGCATCGGCCGGCACGCCGGCGTTGAAGTCGTCCACCGTGGCGCACATTGCGACCGGATCGATCCCCAGCTTCGCCGCCAGCTCCTCGACGGTGTCGGCCACGACCGGGACCTGGGTGCTGTACCGGGGCTGCAGGTGTTGCAGGGTCTTCTGGTCGAAGATCTGGACCGCCCACGCCTGGCGTTGGGCGCGGATCGCGGCGCCGGTCTTGGCGTAGGTGTAGAGGTAGTACGCCTCTCCCTCGTCGACGAACCGGCGGCCGTCCTTGTTGATCAAGAGGCCGTACGGGTAGGAGTGGCGTCCGGTCGCATCGGTGATGGCGAGGTCCCCCACGTCGGGCGCGTCGGCGGCCACGGGAGTGGCGTGACATCCGCCCCAGTGGCCCGCCGCCTGCGCGCCGGCGCGAAGTGCGGCCTCGAGCATGGTGCCCTTGTTGAAGCGGGTGCCGCGCACCTTCACCAGGTCCCAGCCGGTACCGAGGTAGCGCAGCCGCATCTCGGGGTTGGCCTCGAAGCCGCCGGAGGCGAGGATCACCTGCCCGTGGAGCTCGACAAACTCGTCGCGACGCCTGACCACCACACCACGCACGCTCGAGCCCTCGGTGATGAGGGCGTGGGCTGGCGCGTCGTACCAGACCTCGAGGCCCCTTGCCTCCACCGTGCGGAACAGGTCGTCGACGAGGCCCTTGCCCTCGTGGACGGTGCGGACCGCCCCACCCGGAGGAAGGACATACGGGTTGCTCTCCGAGACGGTCGACTGCTTGACGAACTTGCGGGTGGCGAGCTCCCAGTGGACGCCTTGGTCACGCATCCACGTCATGGTGTCGTAGGACTCGTCCACCAGAACCTCGATGAGGTCGGGTGAGGCGCGCCCACCCGAGACCTCAAGGAGGTCACCGAGGTAGTCCTTCTTCGTGTACGGCTGGACCGAGGAAATCGGCACAAGTTCCTTCGACGACTCGGCGAGGATCGCGTCGATCTCGTCCATCCCGTTGTGAACAAACCGGAAGGTCGCGCCCGCAAAGCGGCTGTTGCCCCCGCGCTCCTCGTAGTTCGCCGACTCGAGGACGATCACATTGGCTCCGAGGTCGTGGGCTGCGAGTGCCGCGACGAGCGCGGCGTTCCCAGCACCGACGACGATGACCTGATGGGCGTTACTGGACAATGTTGAACCTTTCCGCGGGCCGCAGGACCCGCGTCCGTTCACTTTTGGATGAGCTGCGGGATCCCGCCCAGGACGCCTTCCGGAATGACGATGTCTCCGCTCCATCCCACGAGGTTGAGGGCGACGAACACGCCGGCCGTGTAGAGCGCGACCGTCCGCCAGCGCATGTGGGCGAAGTGACGCCCGAAGACGGGGATCATGACTAGGACGGCGACGAACAGGCCGAGCATCCAGACCAGTGCCACGAAGACGGCCATCCAGATGAAGACCTGAAGGGTCTGGAGGAGGTACGAGTTGCTGTCCGGAGTCGCCCGCTCGGCGGTCGACGGGGCGTCGCCCGTCGGCTGCGGGGCCGCACCCGGTCCGTCCGGAGTGGAGGCGTCCGTCGACGGCTGCGCACGCGGCGCTGCCGGGGCCTGCGGGGCGGTGACAGGGGCCGCGACAGGCGCGGACATCTGCGCGGGGATCACGCGGGGTGCGGGAGCGCCAGGCGCTGGCTGTGCGGGATCTAGTCTGTGATGTGCGGCTCTGCGGTACTCCCTGATGGCGGCAATGAGAATTGGAACTGCACAGACGATGCCGATCGCGCTCACAAGCCGGGGAGCGAGCGCCGCTGCAGGGGTGAAGCCAAAGGACATGATGAACGCCCCTGTGACGACCACAAACGCGAAGATCGCGAACCCAAGGGCCCAGCCCGGGCCCCTGAGCATGTCGCCGGCGTCCGGCGCCTCCTTCATCGCCACTGCGGTGGCCTCGGGAAGATCGTCGCCGCCGCGACCCCGCTGACCGTTCTTCCGCTGCTTGCGGATCCAGCGGACCAAGCCGAGGATGATTGGGTAGGCCAGCACGGCCAGCATGACTAGCACCAGCGGCCGCTGAATCCACTCCGATGTCGAGTAGAGGTTTCTCGTCAGGAAGTAGTAGCGCTCGAGCGGAATGCTGAGGACCAGGCCGATCAGCATGGGGGCGCGGGGGAAGTCCAGCTCCTTCATGACGAAGCCGAGCACGCCGAAGATCAGGACAAGGGCCAGGTGATGCGGATCCAGGGCAGTCTGGAACGCGCCGAGGAAGATCACCACGAGAAGCGCCGGAGCGAGCCGGACGAGCGGAACCGTCGTCAAGCGAGAGAGCGCGCCCGCAAGGGGGAAGCAGAGTAGCGAGGCGATGACGCTGGCGATGGCGAAGGACCAGACGATGACGTACACACTGTCGAGGTGCTCCTCGACCATCGCGGGACCCGGCTGGATCCCATAGAAGAGCAGGGCACCGAGCAGCAGTGCTGACGGGGTACCACCGGGGATGCCGAACAGCAGCGTGGGGATCATGTCACCGGACTCCACGGAGTTCGCCGCGCTCTCGGGAGCGATGACGCCACGAGGGTCGCCCTTGCCGAACTTCGACTTATCCCGCGCTGTCGCACGGGCCTGCCCGTAGGCGAGGAATGAGCCGGCGGTAGCGCCCACGCCGGGGAGAACGCCCGCCCAGATGCCAACCAGGGCACCGCGGAGCACGTGGGACCAGTGGTGGAAGAAGTCCCCGACTCCGGCCCGGCGGCTGCCGGTGAGCCTGTGCGTCTCGGCGATCGGGGCATCCCTTGTGACCAGCGCCGCGATCTCGGCGAGGCCGAAGATGCCGAGCGCGATGACGGACAGGTCGACGCCGTCGATGAGGAAGAGCTGTCCGAACGTGTACCGATAGACCGGCTCGGCCGGCGCAGACCCAATGAACCCGACCAGGAGGCCGAGACAGGCCGCGAGCAGGCCCTTGAGCATGTTGCCCTTGGAGATCAGCGCGGCGAGGCTGACGCCGAGCACGCACAGCATAAAAATCTCGGGGGAGCTGAAGCTCAGGATGAGCGGTCTGGCGATCGGGATGGACAGCGTCAAGCCGAGCGCGCCAAGGAGGCCACCGGCCATAGAGGACAGGAATGCGAGCGTGAGCGCTTGTGACGCTTTACCCCGCTTTGTCATTTCGTGTCCGTCGATCATTAGCACGGCCGACGCCGCCGAGCCCGGGATGCCGAGCAGGATGGATGCGATGGCATCGGAGTGATGCACCGACGCCACGGCGCCGATCAGCAGGGGCAGGCCGTGCTCGGGGGGCAGGTCGAGCACGAAGACGTAAGGGATGAGTAGCGCGACGGCGGCGGTGCCACCTAGGCCGGGTATCAAGCCGACCACCAGTCCGGCCACGACCCCCAACATCAGGTACACGATGGTGGTGATCGTGGCGAAACTGCCGAGCGCTGTGAGGGCTGCGTCCAGCATGAATGTTCTTCCGTTTGTCGCGAGGGCGTGTCTCGGGGCGGAACCAGCTTGTGCCGGGCATGGGACGAAGCCCGGCACAAGCCTTGGGTGTGGATCCGATCAGTCCAGCTGCGTGTCGTACTTCTCTGCGAGCAGATTCGAGACGAACTTGCCGGCCTCATCCGTCACGGTGAAGGATCGTTGGATGACGTCTCGATTCGTGTCGCCGGCGACCAGCGGGTAGTCGCCGGCTTCCTCGTGGAGCTTTTTCATGAACTCCTCGTCGTTCTGAAGCTGCTTCACCGCGTCGGTATAGGCGTCCAGGATGGAGTCCGGAGTGCCCGGTGTCGCCCAGAGAGTCTTTTGATACGTGTAGCCAGCGACGGCGAATACCTTGTACGCGTCCCAGGCAGGGCCGGAGGGTGCCGAACCCTTGATCTGCTCGTACACCTCCGCGACCGTCGGAAGGTCCGGGAAGTTTGGGTCGCGGACGATTTCACCCTTTTCGTCAATGACGCCATAGGTCGCGAGCGGGACGACCTCACCCTTGTCCACGAGTGGCTGCACGGTGGAGATGTATGCGGACGTGGTCTGGCGGTCGACGTCCAGTTCGCCCCGCTGGAATGCAAGGCTAATCGGACCACGGCCCTCAAATCCGAACGTGGCGTCGACGTGGATGCCAAGCATCTCGAACGCGACGAGCGCACCGAGGTCGGCTCCAGTCTGGTTGATCGCGCCGTACTTCGCCGGAGTCGATCGGCCGATCATGTCCTGGATCGACTTGATCCCGCTCGCCTTGCTCGCATAGATCACGCTGCCGGTGCCCATGGCGACCACGGGACGCAACTTGGCGAAGTCGTACTCGACACCCTTTTGGTGAAGGAGATAGGGGTTGTAGGACGAACTCGTGCCCACCAAGATGCGGGAGCCATCGTCCTTAGCTCTGTTGTAGAACTCGTTGTTGGCGGGGATTCCCTTACCGGAGGGCAGGTTCTCCACCCGGATGCTCGGGCTGCCGGGCAGAACCTTCTCGAGCTTCGGCGCAAGGATGCGCGCCCAGGTGTCGGTGCCGCCGCCGGCCTCAAACGGCACAACGAAGGTGATGCGGCTCGGGAACTCCTCGGCCGCCCCGCCGCTCCCCGAGCCGCAGGCAGCGACCGTGAGCAGTGCCGTCGCGACGAGGGCGGCGATGCCTGCCTTCTGGGCCCGCGAGCGGCGTTGTACGCGTGACTGTCGCACGTTATCGACCTCTCTCCTTCGGAACGGTTGCTCGGGTCGTCGGCCCGTCGGTCCTCGTGGCTCCCGACCGGTCCACGCGTCCCCCGTCCGGCGTTCGGTTGGCATGCACCCCCCAATGGCACGGGAGGCTATTGTTTCTTGTAGAGAAACGGCCCTGGTCTCCGGCCGTTCCGCTTAGCGGATCGGTCTGACCTGACCAGCGGCTCCGAAACCGGAGTATGGCACTTCAGAGCGCCACTGCCTAGGGGTTGAGAGACGGTTGCCGCAAAAAACTGTTCCTTCTAGCGAAACGCTTGGCGAGGCGCCCGGCGCCAGGAGCGCTCCTTCCGTTCCTGCAAGCGCACGCGGTACCGAGTCAGCCGATCGAGTCGCCGACGTCCTCCTGTTGTTCGCGCGCTCCGAGAAGCCGGTCGGCGTCTCGCGAGTGGCCCGTGAGCTGTCCCTGAGCAAGGCGGTCGTGCATCGGATCCTCCAGTCGCTGACCTCGCGGTCGCTGCTGCGCGCGCTCCCCGGTGGAACCGCCTACACGCTCGGGCCGGCCGCGATCAGCCTCAGCATCCGCGCCTGGAGCCAGCTCGATGTGCGCACCCTGGCCTCGCCGGTGCTGCATCGGCTCCGCGACGCGACTCGCGAGACCACGACGGTGTCCGTGCTCGTCGGCCACCACCGCATCTACCTCGACCAGCTGGAGAGCCCGCAGGAGGTGAAGATGACCGTCGAGATCGGTCCGCACTACCCGCTCCACAGCGGTGCCTCCAGCCGGGCGATCCTGGCCTTCCTCCCGCAGTCCTACATCGACGAGACGGTGCGTCAGCTGCGGATCGCCAAGCCCGAGGTCGATCCCGACGACTTCGTGGCTCGCCTCGCCGAGGTGCGGGAGCAGGGCTACGCCGTATCCACGAACGAGCGAGGCACCGGGACGTCGTCCATCGCGGCGCCATTCTTCGACGCGCAGCGAAATCCCGTGGGGTCCGTGAGCGCGTCGGGACCGATGTTCCGGTTCACCGAACAGCAGATCGCCGCTCACACGCCGCACGTCCTCGCCGCCGCGCGGGAGCTGACGGGGCTGATGCTGGCGAAGTTCTGAGCCACGGCGGCGCGTGGCGTCCTGCCGTCACAGTGACCACCGCGACAGTTGATATGTGCGGGCTCATACGGCATTCGGGCATGGGCGGCGTCACCTCACAAGGACCAATCGGAGGAGACGCATTGACGACCGCCCTTGCGCGCATCCAGAACGCCATCGCCGCCGCCGAACGGGCCGCTCAGAGCGTGTTTGAGAGGGCGTTGATCAGGTCTAGGTGAAGGTGCGGCGGGCTTGACGGCGGGCCGGATGACCGCGGGTGATCCGGCGGGTCATGCCGGTGATGGCGGCCCAGCGGATGATGGCTTCGGAGACCTCGGGGTGGCGTTCGTAGTCACGGGCCAGGCGTCGGCAGGCGGTGAGCCAGGCCAGGGTTCGTTCCACGACCCAACGGCGGGAGATCACGCTGAACCCGCGCTGGTCGGCGGGCTTGCGGACGATCTCCAGCGTCGTGCGGAGGATGTCGCGGGCCCAGTCGACGAGCCGTCCGGCGAAGCCCTGGTCGGCGAAGACGTGCCGGATCGGGGTGGCCATGTAGGCGCTGAGCAGGGCGGTCTTGGCGCCGTCGCGGTCCTGCCAACTCGCGGCCAACACTGTCACGGTGAGCAGCAGGCCGGCGGTGTCGGTGACGATGAACCGCTTCCGTCCGTTGATCTTCTTCCCGGCGTCGTAGCCGCGGCTGTCCCGGCCGACGGTGTCGGCGCCCTTCACCGACTGCGAGTCGATGATCCCCGCCGACGGTTCGGGGTCACGGCCCTGCTGTACCCGGGCCTTGATCCGCAACGCGGCCAGGAGTTTCTCGGTAACACCGGCATCTTCCCACCGGTTGAAGTACCAGTACACCGTCTGCCACGGCGGCAGATCCGCAGGCAAATACCGCCATGGGCACCCCGACCGGACGACGTACAAGATCGCGTTGACGATCTCCCGCCGAGGGTGCTTCTCCCTCCGGCCGTCCGTGTTCGGCTCTGGGAGCAGAGGCTCGATCAAAGCCCACTGGGCGTCGGTCAGGTCCGAGGGGTAACCACGACGAGCAGACACCGCGCCACCCTGCCCGACCCGAGCGTCGATGTCATGCCGCCACGCCGTCCACATCAGACCATCTCAAACACGCTCTCAGATCGGGCTCGCCGTCGAGGACGGCCAACTGAGCGTGGACCAGGCCAGGTCCTCGCGACCCTGAACACGGTCGACGTCGACGCGGCCGACCTCGCTCCGCGGAAGAACCACGCCGCGGCCCCGGTCGCGCCGACGCCCGTCGGACGTCCGACGGACGGCCTGATCCGGCGTGCCTCACCCGCGCGTTCCTCTGGGCGGATCGATGGTGAAGGTGTACCCCGAGGCGTTGCCTGCGCCCTCCGCCGGTGACTGCCGGCTCATGGTGCGCTTTCGCAGGCCATGTGATTGACGGCACCCGAATTCTCCTGTTAACTCGGTGCCACAACCTGTTCCGCTGAACGGACTATCTGGAGTGGCGAGTGGGCACGAGCGACGTCAGCGACCGCATCGCGCAGTTCATCTGCGGCGCGCCTCCCCGGGAGATCGACCCCGCATCGGTGGAGTCCGCGCAGCGACTGCTCGTCGATGCCGTCGGCGTCGCGCTCGCCGGCATCCGCGACGCAGAGTTCGCAGCCATCGACGCGTTCGTCGCCGAACTCGGGACCGCAGACGTGCCGGCTCCCCTCGGCCACCGGGTCAGCCCGGGCGCTGCGGCGCTCGCCTACGGCGCGGCGATCCACCTGCTCGACTACGACGACATCCTGCCGGAGATGGGTCACTCCGCCTCCGTCCTCGTCTCGGCGGCACTTGCCATGGGCCACCACTGCCAGTCGTCAGGTGCCGAGGTCCTCGACGCCATCGCCGTCGGCGCGGAGGTGGGCGCCCGGCTCGGGCTCGGCATGAACCCGCGGTTCTACAACTCGGGCTGGCACCCGACGGCAGTCCTGGGCGCGGTCGGTGCCGCGGCTACGGCCGCGCGGCTCGCCCGTCTCGACCCGGCGCAGACGGCCAACGCACTCGGCCTCGCCGCGACGAACGCGAGCGGCATGAAAGCGACCATGGGCTCGACCGGCAAGTGCCTGCAGGTGGGGGTCGCGGCACGGACGGGAGTGGACATGGTCCTCCTCGCTTCGGCCGGCGGCACCGGCAACAGGGCGATGTTCGAGCCGCAGTACGGCGGGTTCGTCACGCTGTTCGCGCCCGAGAACACGCTCCCCGAAGCCTTCGGGGACATCGGCGAGCGCTCGGAGTTCGTGCGTCAAGGTGTGCGGCTGAAGTTCCTCCCATGCTGTGGGAGCATCCATTCCCCCGTCTTCGCGACCCTCGACGCGGTGAGGGGCAACGGCATCGACCCACACGACATCGAGGCGATCATCACCGAGGTGGATCCCCAACGCCTGCCGCACACTGACCGCCCCGAGGTCGACGAGCCCCTGCAGGGCAAGTTCAGCATGCAGTACTGCCAGGCGACGGCGGCCGCGACAGGTGCGCTGACACTCGAGGACTTCTCACCGCAGGCCATCCGCGAGCCGCTGCGTCGGGATCTGATGAAGAAGGTCGAGCTCCGCCCGACCGAGATGCCAGCGGGCGCAGGTCCGTCCACGGGATCCCGGGCGGCCCGGGTGACCGTGCGCGTGCGCGGCGGCCGCGAGTTCACGTCGTACGTGGCCGCTCCGATCGGCGCGCCGCAGAACCCTGCTTCCGACGCCGACCTTGACCTCAAGTTCACTCAGTGCGCCTCCCCCTCACTCGGCGCGGAGCGCACCGCCCGACTGTTGACCGACCTCCGCGGCATCGAGCGGTTCCGTTCGGTTCGCGGGGTCGTCGAGGACATGTGGAACCTCGACCCGCAGCTCAGGCCCGCCGGCTGAGCCCCGCTATCGCCGCGGCGGGGTGCGGGCCCCTCTGAGGGCGTACGGGCTGTACTTCGGAGCCCAGACCGCCAGCATCGCGGCCGCGAAGAACCCCACGCCACCCAGCGCGAAGTACGCCGCCGGCAGGGTCAGCGCGAGCGCCAGCAGCGAAAGCGCGGACGGACCGGCCGCCTGGCCGATGTCGCTGATGAGCCTCCAGACGCCGAGGAACTGCGCCCGCCCCTCCCCCGGCGCGGCGTCGGCGCCCAGCGTCATCATCACCCCCGAGCTGATGCCGTTCCCGAGGCCGAGCGTGACCGCGAGGATGGCCAACCCGACCGCTCCTGTCGTGAAGGGCATCAGCAGGATGGAGCCGCCGAGCAGGACCGCCGAGGGCACCGCGACGGCGAGGCGGCCGTAGAGGTCCATGATCTTGCCAGCCGGGTAGAACAAGGCCATGTCGAAGGCGCTCGCGAGGCCCGCGAGGAGGCTGGTCGTGGTGGCGTTCACGCCGAGGTGTGCCGCCCACACAGGGATGACTCCCTGCCGGGCCGCACGGACCGCTCCGACGGCGAGGATCGCGATGCCGAGAGTCAGGTAGAGCCGACCGTGGCGACGCGCGACCGTGACGACCGAGTGGCGGCCGCGGACCTGGACCTTCGTGGTGTGCTCCGCCGGCACGTCGGGGACGAACAGGATGAGCAGCGCGACGGCCACGGCGGCGGCGATACCGGTGAGGTAGGCGCCGTGGAGGTCGCCGCCGGCGACGGCGATGGCACCCGCCCCGACGAACGGCCCGATGAAGCCGCCGGTTCGCTGTGAGCCGGCCGCTGTCGAGATCACCCGGGCGCGGTACTGGATGGGGGTGACCTCGATGATGTACGACGCGCGCGCCAGGTAGATCGTGGCGGTGGACACCCCGACCAGCGTCAGCCCGATTCCCAGCACGAACAGTGACTGGGCGATCAGACAGGTCGTCAGTGCCGCCGCGTAGAGGACCGAGGCCACGAGCATCGCTCGCCGGTCACCGATCCGGTCGGCCAGCGCCGACGCCGGCACGTCGCCGAGCATGCGCCCGATCCCGATGAGCGCGACCATGAAAGCCGACTGGCCCACCGACCCACCGAGATCGACCGCGGTCAGGACGATGACGGGGAGGATCGCACCGTTGCCGATCTCGTACACGAGCGTCGGCACGAAAAGGGTGGGAACCAGTGCCCGCATGCCCGATGAGACCTCACTCATCGTTCACGTCCGCCGGACGGATCGGCTGTGTGCGCGCTCCGCACGCGGCCGGGTCACAACGATGCGACGGCGAGCGGACGGACGGGTGAGCCGGTCGCTCCGTAGATGTTCAGCGGTACAAGCACGAAGGTGAACTCCGACCAGCCGTGGGCGGAGAGACCCTCTAGGTCCAGTGCCTCGATGATGTAGATGCCCGCCTCGACGAGCAGCACCCGGTGCGCGGGGAGCACCGCGTGGCCGACGCCGGGCGCCAGCCGTTCGAACGCGATGGTGTCGGCCCCCGCCGCGCGGATGCTCCGCGAGGCCAGCCACTGCGCACCGGCCTCGCTCACTCCTGGCACGCCGGTGGGCCCGCCGACGTACGGCGTGCCCTCGGCGAACTTCTGCCCCCAGCCACTGCGGATCAGCACCACGTCACCCGGGCCGGGGTCCACCCCTTGAGCGGCGCACGCGCCCTCAAGGTCGGTGACCGTGATCTCGTAGCCCGGTTCGCACCCGGCGACCCCGAGATAACGCGGGATGTCGAGCAGGAGACCGCGGCAGATCATCGGCTCGATCGTGTGAGCGCCCAGCTTGTCGTACTTGCCGTTGACGAGCGCCTCGGTGACCGGCAGGCCACCGTGAAGCTTCCCATCATGGGAGACATGGGCGAGGGCGTCGATGTGCGTGCCCACATGGATCCCGGTGGAGATCATGTCGTTGGCGGCACTGCCCCCGTCCAAACGCACCATGTCGCCGTGCCGGCGGGGATGGCTGTGCCAGAACGCCGGGTGGTTCGGTGACTGCGGCATGCCCACCTGCAGCTGTCGCCCCAGATCGATGACCTTCACGCCCGTCCGGACCGCGTCAAGCAGCCGATCGCTCACTTGATGTCTCCTGCCTCTCTCAATGCGACGATCTCGTCCGGGCTGTAGCCCAGCTCCTCGAGCACGTCGCCGGTGTCCGCGGCGTGCCCACGACCGGTGTGCCGGATCCGGCCCGGCGAGCGGTCCATCCGCCACAGCACGTTGTGCTGGAGCAGGGGTCCCAGCTCGGGATCCGAAACCTCGACGAGCATCTGTGTCTCCCGCACGTGCGGGTCCTCGGTGAGGTCACGGGCGTCGTAGACGGGCGCGACCGCCGCGCCCACCCGCTCGAATTCCTCGAGCACCTCGGTGCGTGTGCGCGCGCCGATCCAGCCTGCAACGATGCCGTCGAGCAGCTCCACGTGCTCGGCACGTCCACGGCCGGTCGCGAACCACGGTTCGTCGATCACCTCCGGATGCCCGCACAGCTGTACGACCCGCTCGGCGATCGACTGCGCACTCGTGGAGACCGCCACCCACTTGCCGTCTGCCGTCCGGTAGGTGTTTCTCGGCGCGTTGTTCGTCGACCGGTTGCCGTGGCGCTCCTCGATCACACCGAGCTGCTGATAGACGGCCGGGCTCGGACCGACGGCCGTCATGATCGGCTCGAGGATGTTGATGTCGATCACCTGACCCTCGCCGGTCGCGTCGCGATGGCGCAGCGCCATCATCACCGCCGAGGACGCGGCGATGCCGCAGATGCTGTCGGCGAGTCCGAAGGCCGGCAGCGTCGGCGGGCCATCCGCCTCGCCGGTCAGGTTGGCGAACCCGCTCATCGCCTCCGCCAGCGTGCCGAAGCCCGCGCGGCGCGCGTAGGGGCCCGCCTGCCCGAACCCGCTCACCCGAACCACGACCAGTCCCGGGTTGACGGCGTGGAGATCGTCCGGGCCAAGGCCCCACTTCTCGAGGGTGCCCGGCCGGAAGTTCTCGACCATCACGTCGGCTTCCGCAACCAGGCGCCGAATCACCCCCGCCCCGCCGGGCGACTTGAGGTCGACGGCGATCGTCCGCTTGTTGCGCGCGACCTCCTTCCACCACAGCGGGGCACCGTCCTTGCTGGGACCGTGGCCGCGCAGCCCGTCCCCCGCCCTCGGGTGCTCGACCTTCACGACGTCGGCACCGAAGTCGCCCAGGATCTGGCAGCAGAGCGGGCCCGCCAGGATGGTGGAGACGTCCAGCACCCGGAGTCCGGCCAGCGGCCCGTCACCCTGCACTACTACCACTCCGTTCCGGTGAGAGAAACACTCAGGACGCGAAAGCAGCCCACAGGATCAGGCCCAGCTGGCGCATCGCAGTCGCAAGTATGCTGGAAGTTGCTGCCGAACGCCAGAACAGGGGCCTGACGAGTCGACGATGCGAGTGTGGTTCAATGTCTCTCGGCGTTCCTTTGACAGGAACGGAACAGGCTTCAGGCGGAGGGCCCGTCAGGTGCTGCTCGACGCCTTCGAGAGCCCCGTTCGTTGTGACAGCCAGCGGGCTCTCCCAGCGTTCGAGCGCCGGTGTGGGAGACACGGGAGACAGAGGTGGGAGACCAGTGAACGCAGTGGGTTCGACCGACACGGTGGCGGGGGCCACGACCGAGGACGAGCAGTACGACGTCGTCGTGGTCGGCGCAGGCAACGCGGCGCTCTGCGCTGCGATCAGCGCGCGCGAGGAGGGGGCGTCGGTGCTTGTCCTGGAGGCGGCAGGCCCCGATTCCCGGGGCGGTAACAGCTTCTTCACCGGCGGTGCCCTGCGCTTCGCGTTCAATGATCTCGATGACATCCGTCAGCTCATCCCGGACCTCACCGACGACGAGGCCGAGCAGTTCGTCATCACGCCGCAGCCGGCCGAGAAGCTCTTCGACGAGCTCGCGGAACTCAGCGAGTACCTTGCCGACCCGGAGCTGACCGACACCGTGGTCGAGAACGGCTACGACACGCTGTTGTGGCTGGCGGGCCACGGGCTCAAGTTCGGTCTGGCCGCCGGCCGGCACGGGCAGCGCCTCAACGGCAAGATCTACATGTCCGACGGCAACCCGGTCGAGCTGTGGGGCGGCGGCCGCGAACTGGTCAACTCGCTCTTCCGTATCTCCGACGCGCTCGGAGCTGTCATCCGGTACGACGCCCGCGCGCTCGGTCTCGACATGACTGACGACGGCGTCGAGGTCGCCTACCTCAAGGGCGGCACCAAGCGGCGCGTGAAGGCCCGCTCTGTCGTCCTCGCCTCTGGGGGCTTCGAGGCGAACCCCGAGATGCGTACGCGCTACCTCGGACCCAATTGGGAACTCGCCCGCGTGCGAGGCACCGAGTTCAACGTCGGCGACGGCCTGCGCATGGCAATCGACCTGGGGGCCGCCTCGACTGGGAACTGGAGCGGCTGCCACGCGGTCGCCTGGGACGTCAACGCCCCGCTCACCGGCGACCGCAAGGTCGGTGACTCGTTCCAGAAGCACTCCTACCCACACGGCATCGTCGTCAACGCGAACGCCGAGCGGTTCCTTGACGAGGGGGCCGACTTCCACACTCACACCTACGCCAAGTACGGCGGCGAGATCCTCAAGCAGCCGGGACGGGTCGCCTACCAGATCTTCGACGACAAGGTGATGGACAGGCTTCGCGAGGAGTACCGCCAGCGCGCCACGAAGTTCACCGCCGACACCATCCCCGATCTGGCCAAGAAGATGGGCGTCGACCCGGACCGGCTCGAGAAGACCGTCACGGAGTTCAACGCCTCCATAAACGACCGAGAGTACAACCCGACGACGAAGGACGGCAAGGCCACTGTCGGCATCACTCCGCCGAAGTCCAACTGGGCGCTGCCGATCAACAAGCCGCCATTCGTGGCGTACGCCGTCACCTGCGGCATCACGTTCAGCTTCGGCGGTTTGCGGATCTCGACGGACGCGGAGATCGTTGATCCGGCGGGCCGGCCGCTGCCCGGGCTGTACGCAGCGGGCGAGATCGTCGGTGGCCTTTACTTCTACAACTACCCCTCGGGTGCGGGACTGGTCTCGGGTGCGGTCTTCGGGCGCGCGGCCGGCCGCAATGCGGCTCAGCGCGCTGCTGCCAAGCAGTGACGTCGGTGTAGGTGGTCGCCTTCGAATTGCCGCCAGCCCAATCCGGCGGTCCCACTGGGACCGGCTACGCGAGAGACGCCGCCGGAACCACGATCGGTGGTCATCCGACCCGCAGGCCGCGAGGAAGGTAGGAGACAGTGACGCACTCAGATCAACGAAATTCGTCGGGTGGCATCATCCGAGTAGAGGACGTGGAGCCACGCAGAAATCTGGAGGGACACCCTGGCTGCGCGGCACATCAGTTGATTCGACCGCAGACAGAACTCTCACAGTGGTTGCACGTCACCTACAACGAGATCGAATTCGGTGGGGGAATCGATCCGCACCACCACACAGGTCTGGACGCAGACCATGCCTACTTCGTGCTGGACGGGACGGTCAGAGCTCGGATCGGTGACAACTACTTCGACGTCGGTCCGCGGAGTCTGATGGTGTTTCCGTGTACCGCGGTACACGGGTTCACCGTCACCAGCGCAGGGGGGGCTCGCGTGCTTCGCCTCGGCGCATCGGCTGACGGGCGGACAAGTGGCAACAGCGTGTTCGTGGAGCTCTTGCCAATCTCAGAGCAGCCGCCCCTGACCAGGGACGTCAGGCACCACTCACCTTGAACGACGAAAACGGCCTCCAAGAGAACTGTCGATCAACCGTCCAACGGCCGAGGAGGCCCCGAACCGCTCTGGACGGTTGAGGACGGGTCGGCCTTCCTTCTGTCTGTTTTCGTCCGTGGCTGCGGATCGTCACCTCGGCGAGTTCGGTGTGGTGTCGAGGCCAAACGTTCGGCACCAGCGGCGCGCGCTCGGACACGGTGACCTCGGCGCCGAGTGCGGCGAGCCGCTCGCGCACCTTCCGCGCGCACTGGTCGTGCCCCGGCGCCCGCCGGGCGGTCTTCTTCTTGCGCCGCTTGCTCATCGCCGCTTTCGCAGGCGGGTTGGTGGGCGCGCCGCGCCCCCAAGGTACGGCCCCTGGACGAGCCGCTCCGCGACGTTGCCTGACCGATCCCCGCCCGCCGAGGAACCACCGGCCAACCCCGTCGGTTGGTTCCGGGGCGGGGCTCGGCAACGGGGCCGCAGGGTGGGGCCGGGGTGGGCTCCTGACGCCGGGGGCGGCCGGCGAACCGCAACGCCGGCGGCGCGTTAACGAGCAGGCGGACCGGCTGAAATCTCGAAGGCGCCGCTGAAACTTCCACTGGAAAGAATCTTGGGACTCTGACTGGGCGTTTTGATCACTCGTAATATGTATTGCTGCTTTCGTGGGCCTGGTCGGCGAGGCGGCTGCACGGTCGAATGGTCACTACTGAGGCCAGGTTCACCTGATTGATGCCGATGCGGGATGCCCTGCTTTGATCCGCAGATCGTGTCTGGTTCTGAAAGTTCGGGAATCGCCGGACCCAACGGCGATCCACCGCCTGGTCCACAGTAGACATACCGTATGGCCGAGCGACCCGCCTACCCCTGCGACCTGTCCGACGCCCGCTGGGCGCTGATCGCACCACGGCTGACCGCCTGGCGCCAGGCCCGCACCGACGCCGGGATCGGCGGACGTACCGCCACCCACGACCTGCGGGAGATCTTCAACGCCATCCTCTACGTCAACCGCACCGGCATCGCCTGGCGCTACCTGCCCCACGACTTCCCGCCCTGGCAGACCGTCTACGGCTACTTCACCGCCTGGACCAGCGACGGCCTCTTCGCCCAGCTCAACTACGACCTCACCGGGCTGGCACGCGCCAAGGCCGGACGCGCCACCCAGCCGTCGGCCGCCGTGATCGACACGCAGAGCGTGAAGACCTCCACCAACGCACCACTGGCCAGCCAGGGCATCGACGCCGGCAAGAAGATCGTCGGACGCAAACGCGGCATCGTCACCGACACTCTCGGCCTGCTGCTCGCGGTCATCGTCACCGCCGCCAGCGCCAGCGACAACACCATCGGCATCAACCTCCTCGACCAGGCCAAAGCCACCCACCCCGCCCTGACCAAGACCTGGGTCGACGCCGGCTTCAAGAACAGGGTGATCGAACACGGCGCCACCCTCGGCATCGATGTCGAGGTCGTCGCCAAAGACCCGCACATCAAAGGGTTCTCGGTGGTCAAACGCCGATGGGTCATCGAACGCACCCTCGGCTGGCTCATGCTGCACCGGCGCCTGGCCCGTGACTACGAAGCCCTACCCGACAACTCCGCCAGCATGATCCGCATCGCCATGATCGACAACCTCACCAAACGCGTCACTAACGAAACCACCCCAACCTGGCGAGACGACTGAAGGCAGCATCACTCGCATAATACGTGAATCAGACGCCCTCTTAGGTCCGGCCTCCACGCTAACGGGGGAACCTCACCTTCGTCTGTGGGTGGTCCGGTGTAGTCACCTTGATCGTCAACCTGTCGGCCTGGGTGAGCAGGGTCTTTGCGTAGTCGATTGAGGCGTATCTGACCTGGGCGTACGCGGTGTCACGGCCTGATTGGAGGGTGACGCGGGACGGGTGCGGCCCCGTCGGTGATCATGGAGTTGGCGCTACGAGTTCACCCCCGACGCCTGGGGTTCGGCTCGTGCCGCCACCAGTCTCGCCGCGCTCTTCACCGGATGGACGAAGGGGATCACCGCGGGTGCGATCGTCTACAACGAGTTCAACCGGTGGCTGCAGGTCGGGGACGGCGTCCAGGATGACGTCGACCTGCTCCAGGAACGAGTTCCCGACGTCGACTTCCTGACCTTTCCAGTGTCCATGCCGGAGGAGCCGCTGATGGGGGCGCGACAGGGCGAATGCGGGGTCGACATGGACTGCATCGAGCGGGGCTTCGACTGCTACGAGGAGTTGTTCGCCACCGTCCAGGCCACTCGGAGGTCCCTCGGCGTCTGATCCGGCGCCAATCCCGGGACCACAAGCACGCAGTCGGCCAGCCACCGCACCGGCCCGCTCGGGCCGGTGCGGTGGCTGGCCGGTCAGCGCTCGCCGGAGATGCTCTGCCGGTACTCCAGGGCCTCAGGCACCTCCTCGTACTGCAGGAGGTTCCCTGCCAGATCGAGCAGGTGCGTCTTCGCCTCCTTGGGGGTGACGCGGAAGAACTCGCGGCGCTGGTTGACGAGGTTCACGCGACGGTCCGCCAGGCGGGTGTGCATCTGGGTCTCGATGCCGACGGCGTCGTCGGAGAAGAACAGGGCGTGCACGTCGAAGTTGAACGGCACCGAGGCGTCGCTGAGCTCCCGCACCCGGTCGAGCGGGTCGAGGCGTCGGGTCATGCCGATCTTCACCATATGCTCGCGGAAGGCCCCGATGTTGGAGATCACGTAGACGTACCCGGCGCGGATGTTCGCGGCCCGATAGTCCACGGCCTCGGCCGCCGCCTCGCCGATGCGCTGGCTGCCCGGCAGGACGCCAGCTAGAGCCGCCCACCTCACGGACGACCGACGCGATCCGTCAGAGGGGGGCGCGGTCCGGGCGGGACGGGAACGGCGTGCCCGGCCGCCCCAGGGTCGGCCGGGCGCGGAGCCCTACCGGGTCCGCAGTCACTTCGCCCGATCGGTCGGCGGGCTCGGCGGTGAGCCGGCCGTTCAGGTACGCCGCTGCGGCCCGGTCCTCGTCCGTGGGGGCCGCAAGCAGCGCGTAGACCAGGCCGACCGCCACGAAGATCACCGCCAGGATGATCGGCACCAGCAGGGTGCTCACGTCCGCACCGGTGACCTCGCCCCCGCCCGGATGCAGGTGCGCAGAGAGGGCACTCATCCCGGTGAAATGCATGCCGTTGACCGCAACGCCCATCACCAGCGCGGAGCCGAAAATCGCCAGGCCTCGGCGGACGGTCACCGCCAGCCAGAGCGCCACCGTGGCGGCGACCACCGCGATGACAATCGAGAGCACCACCCGGGTCCGGTCGTAGCTGAGCCGTCCGTCGAGCCGCATCGCTGCCATGCCGGTGTAGTGCATCGCCGCGACCCCGGCGCCGGTGAAGAGGCCGCCGCCGACGATGCGCAGTACGGACACCCGCCCGGTGCCGGCAATGGCCAGTCCGATGCCGACCGCCACCACGGCGAAGACCGCGCTGGCCGCGGTGATCGGCAGGTCGTACCGGATCCGGGTACCCTCGACGGCGAAGCCGAGCATCGCCATGAAGTGCATGGTCCAGATGGCGGTGCCGCCGATCGCCAGGGCGGCCAACCCGCCCCACCAGACCCGCTGGCCTGCGCTGCTCGCGATGCGGATGCGGGTGGCACAGATCAGGCCCAGGAACGAGCCGAGCACCGATAGCGCGTAGCTCAACGCGGGCGTGATCCACCCGTACTCAAAGTGATTGATCTCCGCCACGGCGGTTTCCCCCGAAGAATGGCCCGTGCGTAACGATGTGCCACGGCCATGATCCGGGGGCGTCTCACGAGGCGCAACGGCACCTTCGGGCATTCAGTGCCGTCGTGGCGACTGTCCAATGCGTCTATTCACCGTCGCCACCTGCCCGAATGATGAATCAGGCGGCCGCGTGGTCGGCCAGCACCCTCCGGTTGAACGCGTCGATCGCCTGCCGGCCGGTGGACCGCAGGTCAGCCGACGCCCCGCCGGAGTCGGCGAGCTGGCCGAGCAGGTCGACCACCCTGTTCAAACCTGATGCCAGTCGAGGCCGCCGTCGCCCCTCATCTGAACGAACATGCTGCCGACGAAACCGTCCAGCCGCGCGGCCAGGGGGTCGAGGGTCTGCAGCGGTCCGGTCATCGGCTTCAGCCACTCGTGGGCGACGTGAACGAGCTGCTCAGCGAACTCGCGCTGAGCACCGCAGGTGAAGACCATCCTGGGACGGCCGCAGGTCACCGTCGACACCGAGCAGGCCGTGCCGCTCCGGCGGGACCTCGCCCCAGCCCCGGCTGGTCCGGCCGGCTCCTTTCCGGTCGTGGTTGCCGGTCGATCAACCACCGCACCGGCCCGCGCCAGGCGGGCCGGACGGAAGCTGGTCGGTCAGCGCTCGCCGGAGATGCTCTGCCGGTACTCCAGGGCCTCAGGCACCTCCTCGTACTGCAGGAGGTTCCCTGCCAGATCGAGGACCGCGCGGCACTCGGCGAATTCCTGGACGCGCTGGTAACCCGGCCGCGGACCCTGGGCGTGGAGGGGATCGTGGTGGCACTCGTCGCGCACGCCCAGCGGCTACCCGCCAGCAGTCGCCGGGAACTCGCCCGGATCGGCGCGGAACTCACCGAGCGCTACGCACGCTGACAGCCCACCTTCGACGCAGTCAGCTAGCCGGACGACGTTGCCTGACGGCAACTTAAGTTTTGCTTATCGGGTTGTCGATCAACGAGGGAAGCTCGGTACCTTGCTCGAATGCGACACATCAAGACCGTAATCGCCGCGCTCATCGTGGGTCCGCTGGCCTGGGTCCTGCTCGCCGCTGGACAAGGCCGGTCCCTGCGGGTGTTCGCGGATGCGCAGGACAGTGGTGATGCGCTCGACCCTAACGCTCTGCTGAAGCCGTTGCTGGTACTGGCGGCTGCTGGCCTTCTCCTCGGGCTCATCGCCACCGTCCGGATCTCCCCGATCGGCTCGGTGCTGACCGGACTTGCGTACACGGTCAGCTACGCAGGCCTGTTGTTCAGCCCGGCACGGTTGCTGGACCTACTCAGTCACAAGCTGAGCGTGGCGGGTTACCAGATTGACGTGCTCACCCCCGTACGGACCGGGACGACGCTGCTGCTGGGCTCGCTGCTCCTGGTCGGGGTCGCCAGTGTCCAGCGGTGGCGGCGCTGGCCGCAGTCGGACGCCGATGAGCCGACGATCGTTGTCCCGGACACGATCATTCCGCCGGTATCGGAACAGGACCGCCCGCTCGGCGCGGACGGGCTCGGCTCGACGAAGCAGGGTGAGGATCCGACGAAGCCGGGTAAGTCCGACGAACCGGCGCCGGCGATGGCCGGCGGTTCACGCTGGACCGATTCGCCGCGCAGCCATTCCACGAACGAGCCCTGGCAGTCAGACGCGACGCGCTGGCAGTCCCCGGCGCGGGGGACGGGCTACCCGAGCTGACCGGGAAGTCCGCGTCAACGGTTCAGGCAAGTCGGCGCAGGGCAACACCGAGCGTGGCGATGCCCTCCCTGCTGACCCTGGTACGTCGCGACCTTCGGACGACGGCCGCGGCGCTCGGCATGCCACGTGCGCGAGCGAGGCCCGATACGCAGACGAGCGGCCGAGAAGGAGGATGGAATGCGAGCGGTGCGATTCCGACGGTACGGCGGTCCGGAGGTGCTGGAGGTCCTGGAAGTGCCGCGGCCGTCGGCGGGACCGAGGCAGGTGGTTGTCGAGGTCGTCACCGCGGCGCTCAACCCTGGGGAGATCGGTATCCGGGAGGGCATCTTCGCCGACATCAGGCCGGCGACCTTCCCGGAGGGGCAGGGTAACGACTTTTCGGGGGTGGTCGCCGAGGTGGGACCGAAGGTCGCCGGTTTCGCCCCCGGACAGGCCGTCATCGGCTTCACGCCACGCGCGGCGCAAGCCGAGTTCGTCGCCGCAGACGTGTCGGTGGTCGCGGCCAAGCCCGACGGCCTGGGCTGGGACGAGGCTGCGACCACCCCCGGGGCCGGGGCCACCGCCTGGGCGTCGGTGGAGGCCGTCACCCCGCGGGCCGGCGACACCGTGGTGGTGTCCGCGGTGTCGGGGTGGTCGCGGCGCAGCTGGCGTTGCTGCGCGGGGCCCGGGTCATCCGCACCGCGGGCGAAGGCAACCACGAGTTCCTCTCCTCGCTCGGCGTAACACCCGTGCGCTATGGCCCGGTCTGCATGAGCGGATTCGGGCCGCCGCGCCCGAGGGCGTGGACGCCTACGTGGACACGTACGGCGCGGGCAATATGGACGTCGCGATCCTCCTGGGCGTGCACCCGTCGCGGATCAACACGATCGCCGACGGCCGCGCGGTGCAGCGGTACCAGGTGCAGCACGAGGCACAGGAGCAGGCCAACAGCCCGGCGATTTGGTCGGAACTGGCACGGCTGGCCGCGGACGGCAAGCTGGTGCTGCCGATCATGCAGGCCTATCCGCTGGAGCGGGTGCGCGAGGCGTACCACGACTTGGCCACACGGCACGTGCGCGGCAAGCGCGTGCTCCAGGTCATGGCGCCGGAGCGTCGGTCCCAGATCACGACAGGGGGCTGACTCCCAGACAGGGCGGGCTCCGGTGCGGCCCGCCCGGCCTGTCCGCCGTATCTCGGTGCCCGGGGGTGAGCCGGCGGGCGCGAGCCGCCGAAGACCTCGGTGGCTTGATCAACGAGTACAAGCGAGCGGCGTAAAAGGCCAGCTCAGCCCTCGCAAGGGGATTTTGGAACCTGTACCGTGCCAAAACTCGCTGCGCGGGGCTGACCTGCGGCTTGGTTGATCCGGTCAGGCCGCTCGGTGATACTCGTTGATCACGCCGACGAGGATCCGTCGTCGCCGTATCGGCGCGTTGATCGGGATGACGACGCTGGGATCGTGGTTCGGTGGCCGTTGGGCGAGGCTCTGGTGTGGACGGTGCCGGTTGAAGTGGGCGGCGTACTCGTCGAGCACTGCGCGGGCGTGGCGTTCGTTGTAGATCAGGATCTGGTCCGTGCACTCGGAACGGACGCTGCGGACGAACCGCTCCGCGTATCAGTTCGCCCGAGGCGTCCGTGGCGGAGTCTTGACCACCTCGACGCCCTTCGGCGGCGAACACCGCGTCGAAGGACGCGGCGAACTTGGTGTCCCGGTCACGGATGAGGAACCGGAATGATGTGATCCGGTCGCCGAGGTCCGTCACCAGATTGCGGGCCTGCTGGGTGGTCCAGGCAGCGGTAGGGTGCGCGGTGACCCCGAGGATGTGCAGCCGGCGGGTGGCGACCTCCACCACGACCAGCGCGTATAGCCGCCGGAGGGTGACGGTGTCGAGGTGGAAGAAGTCGATGGCCAGTAGCCCGGATGCTTGAGCGCGCAGGAAAGTCCGCCAAGAGGTGTCGACCCCGCGTGGCGCCGGACCGATCCTGGTGGCGGCGAGGATCCGGCGGATCGTGCCGGCACCGACCTTGTGGCCGAGTCCCACCAGCTCACCTTGAATTCGGCGGTGTCCCCAGCCCGGATTGTCTCGGGCCAACCGCACGACGAGATCCCGAATTTCGTCGCTGACCGGCGGACGACCTGCCCGGTTCGGATACGTCCAATGCCGCTTGACCAAACGCCGATGCCAGGCCAGCAGCGTGGCCGGGGTGACAATCCGGTGCGCACGCAGCCGACGGGGCAGCACTCTTGTCAGCGCGGATAACACGGCCCGGTCCGGCCAGGACGGCCGAACCCGCCCGACCTGCCGGCGCAACACGGCGACTTCGTGCCGAAGCACCAGCAACTCCGCCGTCTTCTCGGCGTCAGTTCTGGTGAGGAGCGCGATCCAGCCGAACACCCGAACCATGATCAGATACAGCAACCGAACCGTCACGAACCGATCGTGCAGCAGTCAGGCGAAACCCCAGCTCACAGCCCATCCGTCTATTTCTGGCACGGTACAGGCGCGGGTATTTCCCGAAAGGCACTGACCTATCACGACACAGCGTCACCGACCTAAACGCCATCGCCGCCACGCTCAACACCCGGCCCCGTAAGTCACTGGGTTGGCGAACGCCAGCAGAAGCCCTGGAAGAACACCTAAGATCGCCGCAACGAGCTGGTGTTGCAACGACTCCTTGAACCTAAGCTGTCAGGCCCGCCGCTGCACCAACGACCTGATCGCACTCGATGTGCTGCAGGAGCTGACCGGACGCGGGCTGCGGGTGCCGGACGACGTGGCGATCGTCGGCTACGGCGACATCGAGTTCGCCGGGGCAGCCGCTGTCCCGCTGTCGTCGGTCCGCCAACGCGGGAGCAACTGGGCGAACGGCGGCCCAACTGCTGCTCGAAGAGGCCGAGGCCGGTGAGGGACACCGGCACCGGCACGTCGTCTTCCAGCCGGAACTGGTCGTCCGCCGCTCCAGTGAGCAGCCCCGGCGCTGACCAGCCCTACGGCAGACGGCCCCTCTGCGCCACCTTGGCGAACGCGTACGCGCTCGGCTTCGGGACCCGGGCGAAGCCGTCGTCGTGGTCGACGACGACGAGGCCGAACTTTGGGCGGTAGCCCTCGCTCCACTCGAAGTTGTCGAACGCCGACTAGTGCAGGCAGCCGCGGACGTCGACGCCCTCGGTCAGAGCCGCCGCGACGGCGGCGAGGTGGGTCCGCAGGGCGATGGCGTTCTCCGTGATGTACAGCGGCAGCCCGGTCCCGGCGGCGCGGTGCAGCACCTGCCGGAGATGCCCGCCTCGGGCTCGACAGCGAAGCAGTCCGGTTCCCAGTTTGTCCATCCGAGAGGACCTGCGTGCGTCCGCTGTGAGCCCACTGTGAGCCCACTGTGAGCAAAGCGTGAGCGGTCGGCGTCATCTTGACCCTGGTCGGTAGACCGATGAACTCCAACTGAGAGGTCTCGGGCCATGATGCGGTGGATCGTCGGGTCAAGCGTCAAATACCAACGGCTGGTGCTCGCCATCGCCGTCGCCCTGATGGCCGTCGGCTTCGTACAGCTTCGCAACTCGTCGGTCGAGGCCCTGCCAGAGTTCGGGCCGGTACGGGTGGACGTGCAGGTCGAGGCGCTCGGGCTCTCCGCCGAAGAGGTGGAGAATCTGATCACCAACCCGATGGAGAACGAGTTCTTCAACGGGATCCCGTGGCTGATGAAGCTCGAATCCCGCACCCTCCCGGGACTGTCGTCGATGGAGATGACGTTCGAGCCCGGCACGGACCCGATCCGGGCCAGGCAGGTCGTGCAGGAGCGGCTGACCATGGTCGCCATGCTGCCGGCCGCCTCGTCGAGGCCACCGCTGGTGGTGCAGCCCCTCTCGTCGACCGGTCGGCTCATGAACATCGGTCTCTCGTCCCAGAATCAGTCACTGATCGATATGTCGCTGCTGTCGCGCTGGACGATAGTGCCCCGCCTGCTGAGCGTCCCTGGCGTCGCCAATGTGGCCATCTGGGGGTTCCGTGACCGTCAACTGCAGGTGCAGGTCGATCCCGCCAAGCTGGTGCAGCACGGCGTCACGCTGGACCAGGTGCTGCGCACGTCGGCGAACGCGCTGTGGGTCTCGCCACTGACCTTCGTGGAGGCTTCGACCCCCGGACTCGGCGGTTTCATCGACACCGCCAACCAACGGATCGAGATTCAGCACAACCAGCCGATCAAGACCGCGGCGGATCTCGGCAAGGTCACCGTTCAGGGCGCCGAGGACCGCGGAGTGCTGCTGGGCGATGTCACCAAGATCGTCGAGGATCACCAACTCCTCATCGGCGACGCGGTCGTCAAGGACACCCCGAGCCTCATGCTCGTGGTGGAGAGGTTCCCGGGCACCAAGGTCGCGGACGTGACCCGGGACGTGGAGGCCGCGCTCGACGAGCTTCGACCGGCCATGCCGAACGTCGAGATCGACACGACGGTGTACCGGCCGGCCACCTTCGTCGAAAAGATGGTCGACCACCTCACCACGACGCTGATCCTCGGCGCCATCCTCCTGCTGCTGGTGCTTGGCGCCTTCCTGTTCAGCTGGCGCACCGCGCTGGTCAGCCTGCTGACCATCGGGGCCTCCGTGGCGGTGACGGTGCTCGTGCTGTCCTGGTTCGGCGTACCTCTCAACATGATGTCCCTGGCGGGGCTAGTGATGGCCCTCGCCATCGTCGTGGACGACGCGGTGGTCGCCGTCGACAACGTCAGGCAACGGCTGCGGCAGCGCCGCGAGGACGGCTCCGACGAGCCCGTCTCCGACACCATCCGGGGAGCCATCCTCGACGTACGCGGCCCGCTCTTCGTCGCGGCCCTCATCGCCGCGGTCTCGGTGGTGCCCCTCTTCATCCTCGACGGGGTGCGCGGGGCGTTCCTCACCCCGGTCGCCCAGGGCTTCCTGGCCGCCACGGTGGTCTCACTGGTGGTCGCGCTGACGCTGGCCCCCGTGCTGGCCACGCTCCTGCTCACCCGGTCGTCGCTGCAGCACGGCCAGTCGCCGCTCGCCCGAGCTCTGGGACGGGCGTACGGCGCGCTGCTGCCCCGGCTGCTCCACCGGCCCGTCTGGTCCTATGCCCTGGTCGGATTCCTCGTCGTAGCGGGCCTGGCCGCCCTGCCGTTCCTCGGCTCGCGGCCGCTGTCCCCGACGCTTCAGGAGCGCGACCTGATGATCACCTGGGAGGCGCCGCCCGGCACGTCCCGACCGGAGATGAACCGGATCACGGGTGCGCTCAGTGCCGAACTGCGGGCCGTCCAGGGAGTACGCAACGTCGGCGCCCACACCGGGCGGGCACTGGCGTCGGACCAGGTCGTCAACATGAACTCGGGCGAGGTGTGGCTCAGTGTCGACCCGGGGGCCGACTACGGCCGGACCCTGGCCGCCGTGCAGCAGGTGGTGGATGGCTATCCCGGTGTGCAGAGCGATGTGATCACCTACTCGGACAAGCGGATCCGGGAAGTGGTGACCCGTGGGGCGGCGGAAGACCTCATCGTGCGCATCTACGGCAACGACTACGGGGTGCTCAACGAGAAGGCCCAGGAGGTCCTCGGCATCATCTCCGCCATCGACGGCGTCACCGAGCCACGGGTTCGGACCGCGGAGGTCGCGCCGACGGTGGAAATCGAGGTGTCCGTCGCGAAGGCCGCGAAGTACGGCCTCAAGCCGGGCGACGTGCGCCGGGCGGCCGCCACCCTCATCTCGTCCACCGTCGCGGGCAACCTCTTCGACGACCAGAAGGTGTTCGAGGTCGTGGTGTGGGGCGTCCCCGAGGTGCGCCAGAACCTGTCCACCATCCAGAACCTGCTGATCGACGCACCGGTCGGCGGCCCGGGCGGCGGCCCGGCCCAGGTGCGCCTGGCCGACGTCGCCGAGGTCAGAGTCGTGGCGAAGCCGGAGGTCATCACGCACGACCAGGTCTCCCGCAGCATGGACGTCGTCGCGAACGTGCGCGGGCGGGGTCTGGGCGCCGTCACCAGCGAGGCCAAGGACCGCCTCCAGCAGGTGACCTTCCCCCGTGAGCACCACCTCGAGGTGCTCGGAGAGGGACAGGCACAGGCGAGCTCGGATCTCCGGGTGTGGACCTTCGTGGTCGGTGCCGTGATCCTGATCTTCTTCCTGCTGCAGGCCGGCTTCGGTAGCTGGCGGGTGGCGTCGCTGTACTTCCTGCTCCTGCCGACGGCGCTGTCAGGCGGGCTACTGCTGGCGGCCATCGACCGGCCGGCCGTCTCGGTGGTCGCGCTGCTGGGGCTGCTCACCGTGCTGGCCATGGCCGTTCGGGGCGGCACACTGCAGATCAGGCGGTACCAGCGGCTGGCGGACGAAGGCCACGCGCAGGGTGCCGAACTGGTCGAGCTCGGGTCACGGCAGCAGTTCATCCCCGCCGTGACGGGCATCCTGGCGGCGGGGCTGGCTCTGCTTCCCATGGTGATCTACGGCAGCGTCTCCGGCCTCGAGATCGTGAGTCCGCTCGCCCTGATCATCCTTGGTGGTCTGATCACGACCGCGCTGCTGAACCTGCTCGTCCTGCCCGTGCTGTATCTGCGGTTCGCCGTCCGGTCTCCATCGGTGGCCCGGTCGGAGCCTCGGGCCGGATCGATACCTCCGCCCAGGCCAGAACCCGGTGCGGCGGGCAAGGAACCCACATCAAGCCCAGCTCCAGCCTGATCGGAACCAGGAGAGTCCCATGCACAGACAAGGAGGCGACCACATGCGACACAGCGGTCGGTGGACGGCAGCGATCCTGATCACGCTGGGCTTGGCGGCCTGCACGACGCCCGCCTCGAACACCTCGGGTGGCCACAAGGAGAGTCCGGCCATGGTCGAGGCAATCCCGGGAAAAGACGTGAAGAAGGTGACGTTGACCGAGCAGGCGGCGCGCCGGGTGGACATCAGGACGGTCACGATCGGCGCGGCGCAGACCGCACCGCCGGGCGGGCCGACCCCGTCGCCGGGCCCGCCGGCGACCGTGGTGCCGTACTCGGCGGTGCTCTACGACCCGACCGGCCTGGCCTGGGTCTACACGGTTCCCCAGCCCTTGACGTACGTCCGCGAGAAGGTCGTGGTCGCGACCGTGGGCGGGGCAGGCGGGACCGACGCGTTTCTTGCCCAGGCACCGCCGGCGGGGACGGCGATCGTGACGATCGGCGTCATCGAACTTTGGGGCGCCGAGCTCGGGGTCGGTAAGTAGTCCATCCAGTCGGTACGAGGGTAGGGACCCCAGACCATGATGCGTTGGATCATTGGAACCAGTCTGAAGCTCCGGTTCCTGGTGGTTGTCGGGGCCTCGATGATGATGTTCTTCGGCGTCGTGCAGATTCGCCACATGCCCGTCGACGCTTTCCCCGAGTTCGCGCCGCCCCGGGTGGAGATACAGACGATCTGCATCGGGCTGTCCGCGCAGGATGTCGAGGAGCTTGTCTCCGTCCCGCTTGAGCAGGGGCTCACCGGGATCGAGGGCCTGGACGTGATGCGCTCCAAGTCGGTCTCCCAGCTTTCCTCGATCATCCTGATCTTCAAGCCCGGGACCGACCTCATGGCGGCCCGCCTGTTGATCCAGGAGCGCCTCACCGCCATCACACCGAGACTGCCCCGCTGGGCCAACGCGCCCTTCATGATCCAACCGCTCTCGTCAACCAGCCGGGTGATGAAGATCGGAATATCCCAGGCGGACAAGTCGGATGCGGCTCACGTCGAGATGGCGCTGCAGGCCTATTGGACGGTCCGGCCCCGCCTGATGCGCGTACCCGGGGTGGCGAATGTGGCCATCTGGGGCGATCGGTGGCACGTCAAGCAGGCCCTCGTCGATCCCGAGCTCATGAAGCGGCACAACGTCACGCTGGCCCAGGTCATGGAGGCCGCCGGAGACGCGGTGGACGTGGGTCAGCTGAAGTTCAACGGCGGGTTCGAGATCGGCACCGGCGGGTGGGTCGACACCGCCAACCAGCGTCTCCAGGTGCAGCACCAACTGCCCGCCCTGACCGGGCAGCAACTGGCCGAGATTCCCATCGAGGTGCCGAAGGGCGCCAAGCCGGTCTACCTCAAGGACGTCGCCTACATCACCGACGACATCATGCCGCCGTCACTGCTCACGGGGGACGCGGTCATCAACGACGGCCCCGGCCTCATGCTCATCGTCGAGAAGCTGCCGTGGGGCAACACGCTCGAGGTGACGCGCGGGGTCGAGGCGGCGCTGAAGGACTTCGCGCCGGGCATGCAGGGCTTGAACGTGGATACGGAGATCTTCCGGCCGGCGACCTTCATCGAGACCTCAGTCGAGAACCTCGGCCGGGCGCTGGTCATCGGCTTCGGACTCGTGGTCCTGATCCTCGTCTTCTTCCTCTTCGAGTGGCGCGTGGCGCTGATCAGCGCGATCTCGATCCCGCTCTCCCTCGTCGCGGCGGGACTGGTGCTCTACTGGTCCGGCGCCACGATAAACACCATGATCCTGGCGGGGCTCGTGATTGCCCTCGGCGTGCTCGTCGACGACGCCATCATCGATGTCGAGAACATCGTGCGCCGCATCCGCGAGCATCGACGAGCGGGCAGCACGAAGTCCACCGCGGCGATCATCCTCGACGCGTCGGTGGAGGTGCGGGGTCCGATCGTCCAGGCCACGATGATCATCCTGGTCAGCACGGTCCCGATCTTCCTGCTCACCGGGCTCACCGGCTCGTTCTTCCGGCCCATGGCGTTCGCCTACGGGCTGGCGGTCCTGGCATCGCTGCTGGTGGCCTTGACGGTCATCCCGGCGCTCGCCCTGCTGCTGCTGGCCAGGTCGCCGATCGAGCGGCGAGAATCGCCGCTGGTGCGCTGGCTCCAGCGCGGCTACACCGCGATGCTGGCACGCATCATCCCGCGTCCCGCCGTCGCCTACGCGACCGTAGGGCTCGTCCTGGCGGGCGGTGTCATGGTGGTACCGATGCTGGGGCAGAACCTGTTCCCCGCGTTCAAGGAGCGGGATTTCCTGATGCACTGGGTGGCCCAGCCCGGCACCTCGCGTGAGGAGAGCGTCCGCATCACGGAACAGGTCAGCAAGGAGCTGAGGGCGATCCCCGGGGTCCGGAACTTCGGCGCGCACATCGGGCAGGGCACGTTGGCCGACGAGGTCGTCGGCATGAATTTCACCGAGAACTGGATCAGCATCGACCCGAACGTCGACTACGACAAGACTCTCGCCGCCGTGCAGAAGGTGGTCGACGGCTACCCCGGACTGCAGCGCGATGTGCAAACCTACCTGAAGGAACGCACCAAGGAGGTGCTCACGGGATCCAGCGAGGCCATCACCATCCGGATCGTCGGTGACGACCTCGACGTCCTGCGCGACAAGGCCAACGAGGTCGAGGAGCTCATCGCCGGTGTCGACGGCATCATCGACGAACACGTGACGCTGCAGACCAACGTTCCTCAGGTGGATGTCCAGGTCGACCTGGCCAAGGCGGCACGGTACGGGATCAAGCCGGGCGACGTACGCCGGACGGCCGCCACGTTCATCGCCAGCGAGGAGGCGGGCGACATCTGGCGGAACGGAAAGAACACCGAGGTGCACGTGTGGAGCGTGCCGAGTGCGCGGTACAGCATCGAGAGCGTCCGCAACCTGCTGATGGACGCAGCGGACGGGCGCAAGGTCCCCGTTGGTGAACTGGCCGAGGTCACGATGGTGCCCACGCCCAACCAGATTCTGCGGGAAAACGGGTCGAGGTACATCAATGTGGGGGCCAACGTGGCCGCGGGGAAGGCCCTGGGTGACGTCGCGGCCGAGGTCGAGCGCCGCCTGGCGACGGTGGACTTCCCGCCGGGGTACCATCCCCAGCTGCTCGGTGAGTACAAGGAGGCCACGAGCGCCCAGGATCGGCTGCTGCTCTTCGCCGGCGTCGCGGTGATCGGGATTCTCTTCCTGCTGACCACCGCCTTCAACAGTTGGCGGCTGGCGTTCCTCGTCCTCCTCACGCTGCCCATGGCTCTGGTGGGCGGGGTCCTCGCGGCATACCTCGGTGGCGGCATCCTCTCGCTCGGCTCGCTCGTGGGATTCTTCACCGTGCTGGGCATCGCCGCCCGCAACGGCATCCTGATGATCAATCATTTCCAGCACCTGGAAAGGGAGGAATCTGAACAGTTCGGCCGAGGTCTCGTCCTCCGCGGTGCGAAGGAGCGACTTTCGCCGATCCTCATGACCTCATTGGCGACCGGGCTCGCCCTCGTTCCCCTGGTCATCGCCGGCAGCCTTCCCGGTCACGAGATAGAACACCCGATGGCGGTCGTGATTCTGGGTGGCCTGGTCACATCGACGCTGCTGAACCTGTTCGTCCTCCCGTCCCTCTATCTGCGCTTCGGACGACACGAGCATTCGTCCACGCCGCACAGATCTCGGCTCGGAACGCGCGTGTGGCCAGCAGCCCGGCGGCGTGGAGCGGCCCATGCCTGACCGGCGGACCCTCATCCCAGCCAGAACGAGTCGCCGTGGTTGCCGACGGGTCCGCTGGGCCGCTGGGTCACGGCAGGTCAAGCCCAGGATCGCCGCGAAGTATCGCTCTCTCCAGCTGCTGCAGCTGCGGCGCTGGATCGAGTCCGAGTTCGTCGACGAGCCGGCTCCGCGCAAGCCGGTAGGCGACCAGCGCATCGGCGGCACGGCCGGCGCGGTACAGGGCCAACATGAGCTGCGCGAGCAATCGTTGGCGGTACGGATACTGCCCGGCGTACTCGGCGAGGTCATCCAACACGGCCTCGTGCCGGCCGAGCCGCAACTGCGCGTCCAGCCACTCCTCCACAGCGGTCAACCGCGCTTCCTCCAGTCCCCGGCACAGATGTTCGACTCGCCGGGTCGCCACGTCGGCCAGCGCGGGTCCGTGCCACAGATCGAGCGCGCGCCGCAGCATCGCCGCCTTCTTCAGGTCGTCCGTCTCACGGCGAGCCGCGGCGAGGAGGGCGCGGAAGCGGTGGGCGTCCACGCTCATCGGGTCAGCCCGCAGGAGATACGTCGGGCCGCGCGTGGTGATCTCCACGCCTTCACGGTCCGCACCGGCCATGGTCAGGACAAGGCGCAGTTGCGAGACGCGGACGTGGATGGCATGACGTGCGGTCTGTGGCGGCGATTCAGGCCATGTCAGGTCAACGAGGCGGTCGAGCGGCACAATCTGATTCACGTTCAGCGCGAGGATCGCCAGCATAAGCCGCTGTTGGCGTGGCCCGAGATCGACTTGTCGATCCCCCGCCCATGCCTCCACTGCTCCCAAGAGCCGGAACTCCACAACCCCACACCCCCCTGATGCGTCTGCACCTCCTCCGCCTCGCTGCGCAGGGTCACGGAACCGCGCCATGGACGCTCGTGATGATCAGGCTGATCGGCCGATTGTCACTTCCCGTATTCCGCCGGCACGAGCCGCACGTGGTTAGCGGAGTCAACGCGCCTGAACGGGTGTAAACTCGGCTGTAATACGATCTACGCGGGACCGTCAAGTTTAATTCTACTTTGTAATACTATGTTGCAACTCAGCTGATTGGCTGGTCAAGAGGTTCGCTGGATCGCTGGGGATTTCCGCAAATGCCTGAACGCGCTCCGCACGGCCTTTGCAATTTGGTGAGAAATCGTCGGATCTTCCCGAGCGAGGCCCTCGGTCAGCGCGCAGGTAGGCAGATGACGAACCGTGCACCCCGAGGTGCGTCCTCGACGTCTATCGACCCTCCGTGTGCGTCGATGATCTCTCTCGCGATGGCCAGACCGAGACCGGTGCCGCCCGTGCGACGGCTCCGGTCATCGTCGAGGCGCGTAAACCGCTCGAAGACGCGCTTCCGGTCCGCGCACGGAATCCCCGGCCCGTCGTCGTGGACGATCAACGTGACCCGGCGGTCGTCGCTGCCGAGCTCGACGCTGACCGATGACGAGGCATAGTGCTCGGCATTGTCGAACAGGTTGCGTACGGCCCTGGTCAGGTCGTCGCGACGGCCATCGACGGCAGCCGCCGAGACCGCGCCGGTGTCGACCCGCAGGTGGCCGCCACCACGGATCCGGGCCGCCTCGGCCAGGACGATGTCGTCAAGGTCCACCGGACGGGTCGCCGCGCGAGGGGTGCCGGCGTCCGCCCGGGCGAGGAACAGCAGGTCCCGGACCAGGCGCTCCATACGACGGTTCGCCGCGAGCAGGTCGGCTGCCGTGTCGTTCCAATTGGTGCCGTCGGGGTGAGCGAGTGCGACCTCCAGGTCGGTGCGCGCCGCGGCGAGTGGGGTCTGCAACTCGTGCGAGGCGTCCGCCACGAAGCGACGTTGACGCTCGGCGGCGGCATCCAACCGGTCGAGCATCATGTTCATCGTGCCCGCGAGCCGACTGATCTCGTCGTCCGTGGTCGGCACGGACACGCGCCGGTCGAGGGAGCGTTCGGAGATGTCGGCGACCTCGGCCCGGATAGCGTCCACCGGCCGCAGGGTGCGACCCGCGACCGTCCAGGTCGTGACGGCGACGAGTGCCAGCAGCAGTGGAGCACCGGTGGCAAGGGCGCCCTGGAGAACGTCGACGACGTCATCGACCGGGGAAAGACTCGCCGCAACGTAGACGGTCACCGGTCCCTCGGGCGTAGCCGTGGACAGCGCGATGACCCGGTAGCTGCCGGCCTCGCCGAAAGGAAGGCCGTCCACTGAGCGCACCTCGGGCCCCGCCACGGGGGAGCCGAACCGGGCGAGAGACTGATCGCGCCGAAGTCCGGCGGTGGCGGCCACCACCCGGCCGGCGCCGTCCACGACCTGGGCGATGCTTCCGTCGTCACCCTCGACGGCCAGCTCCGTGGGGAGCGTGCCCTGGCGAGCCAGAGTGGCGACGTCGTGCGCACGTACCCTCGCCATGTCGTCGACGCGTTCGACCAGCGAACGACGCAGAAACACCACCAGGCCCACGGCGGTGACCACGAGGGCGACACCAACGACGATCGTGGCGGCCACGGTGGTGCGGGCGCGCACCGTCGTGAGGCGTGCCCGAGGCCGGGGGTTTTCAGCCACCATCGGGGTTCAGTCGGTAGCCGACGAGACGGACGGTCTGGATCGCGGATCGACCGAACGGCTCGTCGATCTTCCTGCGTAGGTGCCGGACGTAGACCTCGACGATGTTGGGGTCGCCGTCGAACGCGAAGTCCCAGACGTGGTCGAGGATGGTGCCCTTGGAAAGCACTTCGCCCGGACGCCGCATGAGGAACTCGAGGAGGGCGAACTGGCGCGGAGTGAGTGAGACCTCCGTTTCCCCACGCCAGACCCCGTGGGCGGCGGGGTCGAGCCGCAGGTCGCCGACATTCAGCGTGGCCGGGCGCTCCCGCGAACCCCGGCGCAGCAGCGCCCGAATTCTGGCGACCAGGACGACATAGGAGAACGGCTTGGACAGGTAGTCATCGGCTCCGGTATCGAGAGCTTCCGCCTCGTCGAGCTCGCCGTCCTTGGCCGTGAGCATGAGAATCGGGGTCCAGTTGCCGGCCTCACGCAACTCGGCGCACACCTGGAAGCCGTTCTTGCCGGGAAGCATGATGTCGAGAACGATGACGTCGAAGTCGCCGTCCGTGGCCCGCCAGAGGCCGTCGATGCCGTCGAGTGCGACCTCAGCAGCGAACCCCTCGGCCTCCAGTCCACGCTTGATTGACCGGGCGAGATGCTTGTCGTCCTCGACCACGAGGATGCGCACTCCCCAAGTGTGCCACTCGCCGGCTTACTGCCCGCTGAAGCCGCCGACGCAGACCTCCGGCTTCGTCCGCGTTCAGCCGGTCTTCAGCCAACCCGCCGTACAGTCGCCATGACGTCCTGGTCGAACGGACCGCGGGTGGCGCGCCGCCACCTCGCACGGCGAGAGGGGGACGCTCATGGCCAGCGTGCAGCTCGAGGCGGTGCGGCTCACCAAGCGGTTCGGGGACCGTACGGCGGTTGACGGCTTGAGCTTCACTGCACGACAAGGCGAGGTCGTGGGACTGCTCGGGCCGAACGGGTCGGGCAAGACGACCACCATCCGATTGCTCACCACGGTGCTCGCGCCGACGAGCGGGGAGTTCTCGGTGGCTGGTGTTCCCTGCACCCGGCCGGGCGAGATTCGACGGCGGATCGGCGTGTTGCCGGAAAGCAGCGGCTATCCCGGACACCAGACGGGCGAGGAGTACCTGCGCTACCACGCGCGGCTGTTCGGCAACGCCCGTCCGGACGCCGCGCGGGTCGCCGAGCGGCTACTGGCGGAGGTAGGCCTGGCCGAGCGTGGCTCGTCGCGGATCTCCACGTACAGCCGCGGCATGCGGCAGCGCCTGGGCATCGCACGGGCGCTGGTCAACGATCCCGCTGTCGTGTTCCTCGACGAGCCGACGCTCGGGCTCGACCCGGCCGGGCAACGTCAGATGCTGGCGATCGTCCGCGAGATCGCGGTGGTCAGAGGAGCGACGGTCATCCTCAGCACCCACACCCTTCCGGACGTCGAGGAGATCTGCACGAGCGTGCTGATCCTTCACAAGGGAAAGGTCCTCGTCTCCGGCACCTTCGGCGAGGTCACCCGCGCTGTCCCCACCCAGCAGTACGCGCAGATGCGCGTACCGATCGAGTTGGTCGGTCGGGCCCGGCAAGCGCTCGCGGGCGTCGCCGGCCTGATGACAGAGCCCGCCGACGAACGTCCCGACATCCTCAGGATCTCCCTGAACGGATCGCCGGGCGCAGACAAGAGCGGCACGGGTACCGGGATGAACGCAGCACTGCGGGCCGTGCTGAGCGCCGACGTGCCGGTCCTGTCCTTCGAGGCCGAACGCGCGCGGCTCAGCGACGCGTTCCTTGCTATGACCGGGGAGGGTGTCCGATGACGACGGGTCTGCGGGGGCGGGTCCGGTTCGGCGAATCCAGCGCGGGCGGGGTTCGCGGCGATGGCCCGGGTTGGCGGGTCGTCGCCGAACAGGAGTGCCGCGATCTGTGGGTGAGCGGGCGCGGCCCGGTGTTGGTCTTCGCGTTCAGCGTCGTCCTGAGCGTCATGACCTACCTTGCCGGTACCGGTCAGGTGCTCAACTTCCTCGAGCAGCGGGAAGCGGTGAACCTCACCCTGCAGGTTGCGGTGGCGGTCGGCGTCCTCGTCACGCTGGTGGTCAGCGCCGACGCGATCAGCGGGGAGCGGGAACGGGGCACGTTGGAGAGCCTGCTGCTCGCACCCGTCTCCCGCCGGGCGATCGTGCTGGGGAAGATGGCAGCTGCCATGTCACTTTGGCTCGCGGCCTTCGTCGTGAGCGTGCCGTATCTGTGGGTACTCGGACGCGGAGTGTCCATCGTCGGGCAGGCGTTGCTGCTGGGCCTGCCCGTCGGCACGCTGCTGGCGGTCGCGCTCGCCGCGCTCGGTCTGCTGATCAGCGCCGTGTCGAGCTCCAACAAAGTCAGCCTCGCGGTGAGCCTGTTCCTGCTGGTGGCGCTCTTCGCACCGACCCAGTTGCCCGGCGGCGCGCCGAAGGGCTGGTTCGGTGATCTTCTCGTCCGGCTCAATCCGGTCGGCGCGGCGCTGCACTACCTGACGGCTGTGCTCGTCAACGGGCACGGCTGGACGCGGGACCTGTCCTACCTGATGTCTCCGCTACTCACCGCGGTACTGGCCGGCGGCGTCCTGGTTGCCGCCGGCACCCGGATCGTCAGGCTGCATGGAGGGGTGAGCGGAGCATGAAGACAGGGCTGGCCCTCGCAGGGCTGTTGGTGGCGCTGACGGCTCCCGTCGGCCTGACCGCTTCGGCGGCAGCCGCTCCGCCGCCACTGCCGGGCGTCGTCGAGGTCGTACTGGAGCAGAGCCGACTCAACACGGTCGTTGGTGAGCGGTTGACGCTTGAGTCCCGCGTGGTCAACTCGGGTTCCGTGCCGACCGACCGGCTGGTGGCCCACCTCAACGTCGCGAGCCTGGACGGCGTCTACGTCGACCTCGAGGACTGGTCGGCGGACGTGACCCGGGAAGTTCCGCCGGTGGCGCCAGGCAGCAGCACGTCACTGTCCTGGCAGAGTCAGGCCGTCAACACCGGCAGTTTCGACGTCTACGTCGTGCTCATGCCCGCAGGCGACTCCACGGCGGGTACGGGCCCGCTGGTGGTGAGCCAGCCGGTACACGTGACAGTGGCCGGAAAGCGGACCCTGACCGCAGCGGGCTCGCTGCCGGTTGCCATCGTCGTTCCGGTCGTGCTCGCTCTGGTGGCCGCAGCTGCCAGATACCGCAATCGGCGTACGAGTTGACAGGAGTAACTCACCCTCGGATTCAGGGTTGCCGAGCCGCGGTTATCCCGGCGCGAAGTCGACGCCGGTGGGGCGTCCGGCCGCATCCAGGACCGGTTTCAGCACCGTCTGATAGACGGCCGCGATCTTCGTTCGTCGGCACCGTGCTGCGCCTTGATCTTCGCAAGGGGTGGCGCTCTTGATCTTTGGGTCGAACCCGGCGGAGAGGGCCGAGAAGCAGGCGCCCGGAAACTTTCCGAGATGAACTCGCCGTCGAAGAACCTCAGAGTGTGCGGCGCGTACATGGCGAGCAGCTTGACCAGGCTGGTTCTCGCCCTCCCGCCCGCCCTGCCCGTTCGCCGTCGGCGGTCGAGCTCTCGATGGCGACCACGGTGAGGGCCACCCGGTCGAATGACGCGCGATCCTGCCCGCACAGGCCGGCAACGAAGGCATCGAGCGCGTCCTGGCGGCCTCTGCAGGGCGAGTCCGACGCAGTGGGGTTTTCGATCCCGGGGGCGATCTGGGCGTCCCTCCGCCCGGTCACGTCTCCCCCACCAGGGTGAGCACGATCGACAGCGACCGGCCGCATGTCGGCGAGCATTACGAGGAAATGGCGGCTCCGTCACTGTGGGCGCGGTCTCGGCTCGTCGACCGCCCACTCGACTTCGCCCTCCCGCGGTGCGAGCTCCCCACGCCGGGTGAGGTAGCGGCAAGTAAAGTCGCTCAATAACCAACCGCCTAACCAAGCGACAGCGGCGACGAAGATGAGGTCAAGAAACGCGATCGACGTAAGGCGACCAGCCCCCCAGGCGAGCGCGGCGATTACACCAGCTGGCCAAGTGATCCATCGGATTGGAACACCTTCGTCTGGCCTCATCAAACACCTCCGAATCGGACGGCCTCGACAGAGGCCAATGAGCGTGGACCAACACGATTAATCGGAATGGGTTATACCGGAGGCCTGTCTCGTGGCATGTCGTTCGTCGACTCATGGACTGAGAGTTTTCCAGGAGGCTACCCCTCGCGCCTGACTTGGTAAACCGTGATCGGACCTTACCTCGGCCTTTCTTTAAGGGCCGTTCAGGTCCTTGACCGAAAGTCAGGAAGGGGTCACCACGATGGGCGGACATCCGGGCCCTGCAATTGCAACCGTTATGCTCCAAATGTTCCGTCGCCCGAGGCGAACGCCGAGCACAAGGAGCTTCTTAACATCTACCAGCGGCGGGACGAACAGGCCGCCGTGCGCCTGACCCTCCAGCACCTGCAGGCCACCCTTGCGGCGATCGAGGAAGCTCACGCGGAACTGAGCCGAACCGCACAGCGCGCCCGGCGGATCCCCGATCAGCCGACTGTAAGCAGGCGCATCTAGAGCCGTCCGCCGGTGAACGCCAGGATCTCGCGGACCCGCTTCTTTGCGAGCTCGCAGTAGTCGACGGCGGCCTGCTTCGCGGCACGTGCGTCACGCCGCTCGAACGCTTCCACCAGGCGCCCTTGAACCTTCACGAACTTCTGTGACGTTTCCGGCGTCGACCCGAATGAGCGGGTCATCACGCTCTTGATGCTGAGACGACCGAACGTCGACGTGAGCAGCGGATTGCAGGCGAGGGACACGAGGTGCTCGTGAAACGCGTAGTTGGCGGCGAGATAGCCGTGAAAGTCCACGAACCGGTCGTCGACGAGCAGCGCGGCCATCGTGTCGAAACGGCGACGCAGCTCGGCCACCTCGTCATCGGTCACCCGATGCATCGATAGCGCGATAACGCCGAGTTCGATCGCGAGCCGGGCGTCGAAGGTCTCGTCGGAGGTGCGCACGTCGAGCGGCGCGACCACGTAGCCGCGGTCCGGGTCACGGCGGACCAGCCCATCCGACGACAGCCGGGTCAGCGCGTAGAACGCAGCTGCCGGGTCGACGTCGAGTTGCGTCGCCAGTTCGTCGAGCGGCAACGCGTGGTCGGCGGGGTACACCCGGCTCAGAACGAGCTCGCGCGCGCGTCCGTAGACCTCATCGTCGCGAGCGAACTCGAACCGGCCGAACCCGCCGCGGAAGTACGTCAGCGGCTGCCCCTGGCCGGCGGTCGCGGACACCACCCGCCCCAGAAAGATCGTGTGGGTACCGCCGACGACCGACTCGACGACCTCGCACTCGATATGCGCGAGGGCGTCGCTGAGCAGCGGCAGCCCGAACGCCCCAATGCGGAGGGCGACACCGCGAAATTTGTCACTGCTCGCGATGGCGAACTGCTTGGCGAGCTCGCCCTGGTCCTCGCCGAGCACGTTGACGACGTACCGCCTGGACATCGACACCGCCTGTGCGGTTGGGACGGCGTTGTTGATGCAAGCGAGCATCATCGGCGGGTCGAGCGACAGCGACGTCACGGAACTCGCGGTCATGCCGTGACGCTTGCCGTCCGCCTCGGTCGTGACGACGGTGACCCCGCTGGCGAGGTGACCGACGACGTGCCGGAAGTTGGCCGCATCCACCGACCGGTCCGTGCTGGTGCTGGCGGGCTTCATTCCACTACCTCCGTCGTCGCTGCCGGGATTGGCTGCGGACAGTGTCACGTCCTTCTTCCCGGTGCTGCTCATTGAACAAAGCGGGGGGAAGGTGGGCACTCACGCAAGCCGTGTGATTGCGGGTGCCGGGGTGCCGGGGACCGTAAGAAGGCTGCTGCTCCGCGTCGTACCCGGCGAGGTATCCGGTGGGACTGACGGATTCCGTCATCGCGGCGGGTGAATTTCACGTCGGGGGACAGTCCGCTTTCCCCGGTCCCGAGGCTTGACTTCTCGGATGATCAACGCAGCCGTCGTGGGCCTCGGATGGTGGGGCCAGAAGATCGTCACCGACCTGGCCAACAGCGAGCACGTTCGAGTCGTACTGGGCGTGGACGTCGCCAAATCCGCCCGTGAGCGCGGAGCCGAGCACGGCATCCGCGTGGCGACCTCGCTGGACGAGGCCCTCGCGGACGAGGCCGTCGAGGCGGTGATCCTTTGCACGCCGCACCGCTTGCACGCGGAACAGATTGTGGCCGCGGCCAGGGCTGGCAAGCACGTGTTCTGCGAGAAGCCGCTGACCACCAACGGCCGCGAGGCCCGTGCCGCCATCGCGGCGGTGCAGGCGGCGGGCGTGCAGCTCGGCATCGGCCACGAGCGCCGCTTCGAGCCGGCCGTCCAGCAACTGCGCGAGATGTGCCGCAGCGGCGAGCTAGGTACCCCGCTGGTGTTCGAGGGCAACTTTAGCCAGGACAAGTTCCTGGACCTGCCGGGCGACAACTGGCGGCTGTCCACCGCGGCCGCGCCGGTCGGCCCGCTGTCGGCCACCGGCATCCACATGGTCGACCTGGCGATCGCGGTGTTCGGTCGACCGGTGGAGGTGTGGGCCCGCCTCGCCACCCACGCGACGACGTTCGAAAACGGTGACACTCTCACAATCACCATGGGCTTCGAGAACGGCCGAACTGCGATGATCACGGCCATCCTCACCACGCCGTTCGTCGGCCGGGTGACGGTGCTCGGGTCCAAGGCGTGGGTGGAGATCCGTGATCGCAACCACCCCGAGCTCCCGCGCGGCTGGGATGTCACCACCGTGCACCGCGGAGCGGAGCCGAAGACGGTGTTCTTGCCGCCGTACCCGAGCGTCCGCGAGAACATCGAAGCGTTCGCCCGTGCCGCCGCCGGCGAAGCGCCGTACCCGGTGTTGTACGAGGAGATGCTGTACAACGTCGACGCGTTCGAGGCGATCACCCGCTCGGCGCACAGCGGGCTCGTTGAACGGGTGGGTGGTTCGTCGTGACGACCCCAGGCGCATCGTGGTTCGACAGCAGCCGGCTTCCCTAGCGGTCCGCGCCTAACCACTCCAGCGAAGAAACGTCTCGCGATCACCACCGAGTCGACACGGTGACCGAATGCACGATTTGCCCAGACACTCCGGCAGCGAGGATCCCGCACCAACTCCTGTCGCGTGGCTGACGCTGGGCATGTTGCCCACCGAGTGGATCCCTCGGTGGGCCGCGTTCTGGCTCGCAGGGGGATAAGACGGGCCAGCCCTCGCTGAGCTCGCCAGGCTTCACGGCGACGACCCGCACGGGTCCGGGCCCTGCTCCCGGCCGCGCTTGCATAATGTGGTGTTGCCGCGCCAGGAACAGATGGCGCCGCCGCGATGGAAGCCTTCACCCACCTGGCTCAGCTCTACGCTGACGGCAAGGCAGGCGAGCGGTGGATCGTCGACAAAGTCGACCAAATCCTCGCCAGTTCCGGATACGCCAACAGCGTTGTCTCCCTCCCCCTCGGCCAGCTCTACGGTCTGGACGACGAGTGGGCATGGGGGTGGGGTAAGCAGTTACGTAGCGGCGGCAGAGCAGCTGCGACTGCAACGAGCGCACGGTGCGAAACCGGCTGCACAAGACGGCGCTGCTCGGCCACTCCCTTCAGCGGCGGCGAACCCTGCCTGAGGTCGCCGTCCGGCTGGTACGGCTGCTCCTACGTCTCCCTCGCCCAGGCCGAACGCGAGGCGACGGCTTATCCGCACCGACGGTCAGGAGAGAAAGCCCGCCACCACGTCCGCAAAAGGCTTCGGGTGCTCGTATGCCGCGGCGTGCCCGCCCGGGAGCCACGCCACCGTCACCGCTGGAAGCGTCGCGGCGAACCATTGGGTCGCTTGCCGGAACGGCAGAGCGTCGTCCTTGCCGCACGCCACGAGCACCGACGCCGCAACCGACCCCACCACGGCGGTGGTGTCCGCGATCGCCAACGCCTCACATGTGCGGGCGTACCCCTCTGGGTCGCTGGCCAGCAGGATCCGGCGCACGCGCTCGACCGCATCGGTCGCGTCCCGGCGGAACGCCTCGGAGAACCACAGCGCCTCCATCGGCTCGACGGCGGCCTCGAGGCCCTCACGCCGCACCGTGGCCGCCCGGTTGCGCCACATCGCTCGCATGGCGTCGGGGTAGACCGCGACGGCGTCGGCGACGACGAGTCGCTTCACAAGGTCGGGCCGTCGAGCGGCGAGCACCTGGGCGACCAGGCCGCCGAGCGACACCCCTACGAGATGGACCTCGCTATGCCTGGCGATGTCAGCCTCGATCGCATCGGCGAAGTCATCAATTGTCGCGCCCTGCGGCGGCAGCGGGGCGGACCCGTGACCCAGCAGGTCGGGCACAACGACGTCGCCCACGTCGTCGGGCAGCGCTTCGACCACTGGGTTCCAGAACCGGTGGTCGACACCCAGCGGGTGCAGTAGGACCAGCGGGGCCTTCATGCACGCTCCCGGGCCGGAAGTCGTGGCGCCCGGGCGGGCGGGGGCGTCCGGGCGGTGTTCATCGTCATTGCCAGAGTGGTGTAGTAGCCGGCTGTGCCGACCACCTCGACGACCCGCGCCTCGCCCAGTGCCTCGACAGCGGAGGCGTACGTCGCGTCGGAGACCTGGCGCGTGATGTGCAGTTCGTCGAGCAGGTCGTACACATAACCGACCTCCGGCCGGCCACCCGCCGGCCGCACGCCCCGCGCGACGGCATCGACGACGTCCTCGGGGAGGCCTGCCTGCAACGCCAGCGGCTGGTGGTAGCCGAACTCGAACTCCTGGTCCCAAGCCCGCGCGACGTAGAGGATCACCAGCTCCACCAGGTCGTCGTCGAGTGCGCTGTCGAACCGCAGGTACTCGCCGACCAGTTGGAGCCGGGTCATCAGTTCGGGGCTGCGCAGCAGTGGCACGAACGGCCCGAAGACCGCGCCGCGCGGACCGGCGGCGATCCGTGCGGCGGCCGAGCGCTGCTCGTGGGTGAGCTCGGCGTCGGAGAGCAGTGGCAGGCGGTCGCTCACGCCGCGGAGCCCAGGGCCGAGTTGACGTCGGGCATGACCTTCTGCGCCATCAACTCCATCGAGCGGCGGGCCAGCCGCGGGTCGACCCAGTCCAGTCCGGCGTACACGAGTTCGCCGAACTCGCCGATCTCCTGGCGGAAGGCGAGGATCTGCTCGGTAACCGACTCCGGCGTGCCGGCGATGACCAGCTTGTCGAGAACGTAGTCGAGCGTGATCTCCTCGTCCGGCTGGTCCCGGTGCGTCTTGAACAGCTCGAGGCGGCCGAGTTTCCGCATCTTCTTCAGCATCTGCGAGTAGTAGAACCGGTACGGGCTGTCCTCGTTGTCGCGGCCGTAGGCCTGCGCCACGCTAGGGTCGTCGGCGATGAACACGGTACGAGCCACGCGCCAGTCGGCCGGGGCTGCCACCTCGCCGGCGGCTTGCTTGCCCTGAACATAGTTGGGCCAATGGGTGGCCACCCACTGCGGGAGCAGGAAGTTGGCCGACAGCGGGTGGAAGTCCCGTTGGCCCATCGCGATGACGCCTTTGGAGAACGGCGCCACGACGGTGCCGACAATCTCGGGCCGGGGCTGCTGGAGCGGCTTCGGCATGATGCCGACGCCGAAGTCGAGGTCGATGGTGGTCTCGGTGGTGACCTTGAACCGGTTGTCGGGCAGATCGATTGAGTACGGCGGGTCCAGCTCCCAGATTTTCGTGATCACGTCGATCGCCTCGGCGAAGATCCGATTGCGGTCCTCGTGCAGGATGCCGAGCGCCTCCGCGTCGGAGGTCAGCGCGCCCGGGCTGATGCCGAGGATGAACCGGCCGTTGCTGAGGTGGTCAAACATCGCTGAGTTCGCCGCTACCAGCGCCGGGTGCTGCTGTGACAGGTTCGTGGTGCCGGTCGCCAGCCGAATGTGCTGCGTGTCGGAGATCAGCGTTGCGAGGAACAGCAGGCTGTTGGTGATGTTCTCGTGCTGGTCGGTGAGGTGTTCTCCGATGAACGCGTCGTGGAAGCCCAGCGAGTCCGCCAGGATGACCGCCTCGCGGTCCTCCTGGAGGGTTTCGGCCCACGTCCGGCCGAGTGGGTGCAGCGGCATCGAGAAGTAACCCAGTCTCACGGCGTGCTCTCGCTTCCTGTGCGTCGCCCCGCGGTCTGTTCCGCGTATCGGCAGTCTCGTTCGTGATCTGTGTCTGGGCAGTGGCGTGGCCTGTGAATCCGCAGGCGGTGAATGACGCAAGTCGTCAGTGACGGTGCCGCCGCGGTAGCCAGCGCTGAACCATCGCTGTCATGCGGCTGGCGATGACGTGCAGGCGGCCGGCTTCGATGATCAGCCCGCGCACCGAGGGAGCCGGCAGGCGTCGTCGGTTCAGCGGCCGCCCGAAACGTCGAGCATGGTGCCGGTGATGTACGACGCTGCTGGTGAGAGCAGCCACACGACGGACTCTGCGACCTCGACGGCCGTGCCCGGCCGTCCCATCGGCTGCGCGGGGCCGAGCCGCGGCACGCGCCCCGGATCCCCACCCCCCGCGTGAATCTCGGTGTCGATGATGCCGGGGCGCACGGCGTTCACCCGCACGCCGTGCCGGGCCACCTCCAGCGCGAGTCCCCGGGTCATCGTGTCGACAGCGGCCTTGCTGGCGGCGTAGTCGACGTACTCCTGAGGCGAGCCGAGCTGCGCGGCGCGCGACGACAGGTTGACGATCGCGCCGCCCTTGCCGCCGGTCTGGGTGGACATGCGGCGGACCGCGGCACGGCAACACGCGGCCGCGCCGAAGACGTTGACGGAGAAGACCCGGCGCCAGCGAGCCATGTCGATTTCGACCATCGACCGTTGCTGTTCGAGGACCCCGGCGTTGTTGACCAGCGCGGCCAGCGGACCCAGCGCGTCGGCGACGGCGAACAGTCGCTCGACATCAGCCTCGTCTGCGACGTCGCAGCGCACGGTGCGCACCTCTACGCCCCGCTCGCCCAGCTGTTCGGCCAGCTCGGCCGCCTCGGCGTCGCGCGACCGGTAGCCCAGCACCAGGTCGTGGCCGCGGTCGGCGAGGAGTTCGGCCGTGGCAGCCCCGATGCCACGCGTGCCGCCCGTGACGACGGCAACTGGGCGGCTCACCGCGCCCCCCGCGGCTGGGATACGGCGTGGGCGAGCGCCGCGATGTCGTCGCCGCCGTGGCCTGCCGCGGAGGCGGTCGCGAGCAGCTCGAGCGTGACGGCGGTGAGGGGCGCGGCGTCGCCGGCCGCGGCGAGGATGAATCGGGCGTCCTTGATCCCGCTGTCGACTGCGAAGGAGAGCGGGTAGTCGCCTGCCGCCATCAGGGTGCCCTTGGCCGCGACGAACGGCGACTCCATCGGGCCGCCGTGGATCGCGTCCAGGAACGCTGTCGGGGCGAGGCCGAGCGCGCCCGCCACCGCCATCGACTCGGCGATGGCCGCCGTCACGTTGAGCACGAACGCGTTGGCCGCGAGCTTGAGCCGCGAGGCCGTGCCGGCCTCGCCGAGCCAGACGGTCCGGGAGCCGATGGCGTCGAGCACTGGAGTGAGCACGGCCCGCGTGTCGGCGGGCCCGGACGCCAGCACGACGAGGGTTCCCTGCTCAGCGGGATGTTTGGTACCGAGGACCGGCGCGTCGACGTACCGCAACCCGAGCTCGGCCGCCACGTCGGCCAGGCGCGCGGCGCCGTCGACGCCGACGGTGCTGGTCTGCAGCAGCACCGCGCCCTGCGCGAACGCTCCGACACCGTCGCGGAGCACCTCCTCGACGGTGTCGGCGTCCCACAGCATCGTCAGGACGACGTCGGCGTCGCGGACAGCGTCGGCGACCGTCGGGGCCACTCGGGCGCCGGCCTTGGCCAGCGGGGCCGCCCGCTCGGGCGTGCGGTTCCAGACGTTGAGCGGCAGCCCGGCCGCGGCGAGGTTGCGCGCCATCCTGGCGCCCATCACCCCGGTGCCGAGCACGGAGACGCGGGGACCGTTGACCTGACCGGGACTCGTGTATACCTTCACGCCATGATGTATACCAAGCGGACGGCACCGTGACCACGGCCCACATCCAGCCGACGGTGGCGCTCCCCTCTGGACCACTGGCGACCGGGCTACGCATCGGCGGCCGGGTCGTCGAGGGGCGGGGCCCTCGGCTCGATGTCGTCAATCCCGCGACGGGCGGCGTGCTCGCGGTCGCCGACAGTGCCGACCAGGCCGACGTCGAGGAGGCCGTCCGGGTCGCCCAGGAGGCCTTCGACTCCGGCGTGTGGAGCCGGATGCCAATCCACGAGCGGTCGCGGATCCTGCACCGGTTCGCCGACGGGATCGCGGCGCGGATGAGCGACCTCTACCAGCTGGAGACCGCCAACAACGGCCGGCCACTGACCGAGACGAAGGCGCAGATCACCCGGCTGCCGGAGTGGTACCGCTACAACGCCTCGCTGCTGCTCGCGGACCGCGACGCGGTGGTCCCGATGCCCGGGCCCTACCACTCGTACACCAGCCGGCTGCCCCTCGGCGTGGTCACGATCCTGGCGTCGTTCAACCACCCGATGATGATCGCGTCGAAGTCCCTCGCGCCCGCGCTGGCGACCGGCAACTCGGTGGTGCTGAAGCCGTCCGAGCAGACCCCCCTGACCGCGATGCTGCTGGCCGACATCGCCCACGAGGCCGGCATTCCCGACGGCGTACTCAACGTCGTCAACGGCCTCGGCCCGGTCGTGGGCGCCGCTCTCACCGAGCACCCGTTGGTAAAGAAGGTGGTGTTCACCGGCGGCACCGAGCCTGGCCGGTCGATCGCGCTCGCGGCCGCGAGGCGCTTCGCCAAGACCACACTAGAGCTCGGCGGTAAGTCGCCGGTCATCATCTTCGGTGACACACCCGTCGACGTGGCCGCGCGCGGCGCCGCGTTCGGCGGCTTCATCGGGGCCGGCCAGACCTGCATCGCGGGTAGCCGGCTGCTGGTGCACCGCAGCATCCACGACGGGTTCCTCGACGCGCTGACCGCGGTCGCCGAGGGAATTCGCATCGGCAACCCCAGCGACGAGTCCACACAGCTCGGCCCGGTGATCTCCGCCCGAGCCAGGGACCGGATCCTCGGCCGCATCGCCGAGGGCGTGCGGTCCGGCGCCCGCGTCGTCACGGGTGGCGCCGCCGCGACCGTGCCCGGGCTGGAGGACGGCTTCTTCGTGCAGCCGACCGTGCTGGCCAATGTCACCAACGACATGACCGTGGCCCGCGAGGAGATCTTCGGGCCCGTCGTCGTGGCGATCCCCTTCGACGAGGAGGACGAGGCCGTCGCGATCGCCAACGACTCGCCGTACGCCCTCGGCTCCGCGATATGGACCCGTGACATCGCCCGCGCCCACCGCGTGGCGTCCCGGCTCGAGGCCGGGATGGTCTGGATCAACGACCACCACCGCCTGGACCCGTCCTCCCCGTGGGGTGGTCTCAAGGAGAGCGGAATTGGCCGCGAGGGCGGCTGGGAGTCGTTCCACGACTTCACGCAGGTGCGTGCGGTCACCGTCCGGACGGCGCCCGACGACGTTGACTGGTACGGCGGCAAAGCGACCGGAAGGCTGAACTGATGAGCGACCTGACCATCCACCCGGTCGAGAACGGCGTGATCCTGGCCGAGCTGTCCCGGCCCCCGGAGAACCTGTTCAGCATCGAGCTGTGCGGACAGCTGGCGGCCGTACTCGACGACCCGCCGGAGGGCGCGCACGTGCTGCGCCTACGGGCAACCGGTGACGTGTTCTGCCTTGGCCGCGACCGTGGCGGCTCGACCCCGGCCGAGGTGCGGGCGGAGGCCGAGGCGCTCGCCGGGCTCACCCGCTCGGCGCAGCGGACGAGGCTGGTGACCGTCGCCGAGGTGCAGGGCGACGCGGCCGGGTTCGGTGTCGGCTTGGTGGCGGCCTTCGACGTGTCGGTGGCGGTGCGGGACGCGGCCTTCCGGTTCCCCGAAGTCGGCATCGGCCTCGCGCCGGCCCTGGTCCTCGCCTGGCTGCCTCGCGTGGTCGGCCGCCGGAAGGCTTTCTGGCTCACCGCGACGGGAGAGCCACTGGCCGCCGAACAGGCGGCGGAGCTCGGCCTGCTCAACGAGGTGGTCGACACGCGTGACGCCCTGACCAAGCGGGTCGACGACATGGTTGCGCAGCTGCGCGCCCGCAGCCCGCGGGTGCACGGCGACATCAAGGACATGCTCAGGGTGTTCGGCGATGTTGGCGACGAGCGCGCTCTCGACGTGAGCATCGACCGGCTCGTGGTCGGGTCGCTACGCCGTGGCGAGCGCTGACGTGGCGGCATGACGGGTTCAACCGACGTACGGCAGACTGCTCGGGTGTCCACCGAGTCGGCCGCCGCGCGAGTGGCGGGTAGCCTGCGCGAGCGTGTGTCCAGCGGACAGCTCCGGCCGGGGACCGCGCTGTCGCAGGCCGGCCTGGCCGAGGAGTACGGCGTTAGCCGCATCCCGGTCCGCGACGCCCTCCAGCAGCTCGCCAGCGAAGGGCTCGTCGAGCTACGCGGCGCCACCGCGGTGGTGACCCCGCTGTCCATCGACGACCTGCAGGAACTCTACGAGCTGCGTGAGGCGGTCGAACCCGTCGCCACCCGGCTCGCCGTCCCGCGGGTGGGCCGGGCCGGCATCACGCGGATGACCCATCTGCTCGCGGTGATGGATGACCCGGCCATCTGGCCGGGCACCTGGGTGGAGACCAACGCGGCTTTCCACGCGGAGGTCTACACGCTGGCCGGACGGCCGCGCATGATCGCGATGGTCGAGCAGCTGCGGCGGCTCACCGACCGCTACATCTATTTCCACCTCGACGTGGTCGGCCAGGCCGGGCACCTGCAGGAGGAGCACCGGCAGATCCTCGACGCGGTGAAGGCGCAGGAAGCGCGGGCTGCCGCCGAGCTCACCCGCGCCCACCTCGCGTCGTCACACGCCGTCGTGCTCGACTACCTGCTCACCCAGGAGCGGGACGGGGCTTAGCGCGCCACCATCCCCGCGGACAGGTCGATGTCGGCCGCGCAGAGGCCGGGCATGTGCAGCATCGCGACGACGGCCGCGGCCACCTCGTCCTCGGTGAGCATCCGGTGCAGCGCTGCCCGCGACACGAACGCCTCCTCGGCCTCCTCGTACGTCGTCCCGGTGCGCTCGGCCTCCAGGTTGAAGTTGCGGGTCATCCGCGGCCCCTGGACCGGACCCGGCGACAGGCAGTTCACCGAGACGCCTGCCGGGCCCACTTCGTACGCGAGTGTCGCGGTCAGCCCGATCACCGCCATTTTGGAAGCGGTGTACGGCGTGCGGCGGGTCAGCGGGCGCTTGCCGCTCACCGACGCGAGGTTGATCACATCGCCGACGCCCCGCTCGACCATCGCCGGGAGGAACGCCCGGCACATCAGGTAGATGCCGCGGACGTTGGTCGCGAAGACGTCGTCCCACTCGTCGGGCTCGATGTCGACCAGCGGCGCGACGGGGCCAGGGACGCCGGCGTTGTTGACCAGGATCTCCACCGTCTCGTCGGCCACCTCCTCGGCGAGCGCGGCAACGCTCGCCGGGTCGGACACGTCGGCCGCCGTGACCCGGACGCTCCCGGGCATCGCCTTGGCCTCGGCCGCCACTGCATCGAGCCGCTCCCGGTTGCGCCCGACCGCGACCACGCGGGCGCCGCGGGCCGCGAGAGCGAGCGTGATCGCACGGCCAAGCCCGCTGCCGGCACCGGTCACGACGGCGGTACGGCCCGCCACCCGGTCTCCCGGGAAGGCGGGCCCGTCGACGGTGGTCACGCCGGACCGTCGAGCAGGGCGACCGCGCGGGTCGGGCCGCCGTGGGCGCCGAGCACCTTGAGCGGGAAGCCGATGAACGTGAACCGCTTGCCGATCAGCTGGTCGAGGTTGGTGAGGTTCTCGTAGTGGGTGATGTGGTGGCGGCGGCACATCATGTGGCACGGGTAGGACTTGCTGGTCGGGTTGTCGGGTGTCGGGCTGTCCACGCCGAACGTCTTCACCCCGTGCTCGACGATCCATTCGCTGCCGGTCTCCCCGAGACCGGGGAATTCGGTGAGGTACTGCGGCTGCCCGGCGTACCGGCCGTGCGTCCCGGTGTGCAGCAGCAGGATGTCGCCGCGCTCGACGGTCACGTCGACGGCGTCCTGCGCCGCGTCGAGGTGCTCGGCGGTGATGTCCTGGCCGGCGCCGACGTGCGAGACGTCGAGGCAGACCGCCGCGCCGTAGAACAGGTCGAGCGACATCTGGTCGATGGTCTGGGCCGACGGGTCGGGGTCGAGGTGGGAGAACGAGTCGACGTGGGTCGGGCCGTTGTCGTTGAAGATGATGCCCTTGGTCTGGAACGAGAAGCCGCCCACGAAGCGCAGCGCCGTCTCTTCGTGCAACGCGTGGTCGAACACCACGGTCTTGAGGTGGCCGGGATAGACCTGCATGCCCTGGTAGATGTCCTGTGACAGGTCGACGAGCTGCACGTCGACGCTCCCTTCCGTCGGGCCGGCCCCGCTGACCGGGGTGGCTGGGTGTCGGAACTCTAGGGCGGCCGCGCGCGGCACGGACGCTCCAATCGGAGTAGATTTACGGTCATGAACGCACCGATCGATGAAGCGCTCCGGCGCCCCGGTTCGGCAGCCCCGACACCGCCCCGGCCCGGGACCACCGCGTCGCCGTTCGACATCGCGGACCGGATCGCCGAGGTGGTGGGCGGGCCGGTCATCCTGGAGGACCCGTCGTTCCGAGTGGTCGGTTACTCCGCTTTCGTCGGCCCGATGGACCGTGGCCGCGCCGAGGCGATCCTCGGCCGCAGGATCCCGGGTGTGTGGCTCGAGCATCTGACCCGGACCGGAAGCCTCGACCGGCTCCGCGGCACCGCGGACGTCGTCGACCTGTCCGACGGCCCGCGGAAGGCGCACCGCCGGCTGATCACGGCGTTCCGGGCCGGAGACCGCCTGCTGGGGTTCGCCTGGGTCGCGGAGGGCGAGCGGCCGCTCGGCGACGGGGCGGCCCGCATCTTCCGCCGCGCCGTCGACGAGGAGACGCCCGCCCTGCTGCGGCACCTTGAGCGGCTCGACGCCGAGGAGGCGCACCGGTCGCGGCTCGCCTCCGCGCTGCTCGACGGACTGCCCGGGGCACCTGCAGCTGCCGACCGGCTCGGCTTCGACCGGGACGGGCGCTTCGTGGTCCTGTCCGTCGCCGGTCCGGCACAGGCGCGGGCACGGACGGAGGACGGGGAGGCCGGGAGGACGCGCCTGCTGGAGCACCTGCGGCTCTGTCTTGACTCGTTCCACCGCCGCTGGGTGGTGACCCCCCGCGGCGACGGCGGGCTCGCCCTGGTGGCCCTGCGCGCCGAAGAGTCCGAGAAGACGGCCGCGCGGCTCGGCCAGGAGGTGTTGAGGCTCGCCGGCGACGGCCCGCTGCGCACCATGAGGGTCGCGGCGAGCTCGGTCGGCGCCGGCCTCGCCGTCCTGCCGCGGCTGCGTGCCGAGGCGACGGCCGCGACAGTCGTGGCAGGCGACGACGGGTCGTTCGTCGCGTACGCAGACGTCGACGCCGTGGTGCTCGTCGCGGACGTGGTTGCCGCGCTGCCGGCGGGTGTCCGGCTGTCGGGGATCGATCGGCTGCGCGCGGCCGACCGCGGCACCGGGCCAGAAGGCGGCGAGCTGGAGCGCACTCTGCGCGCGTTCCTCGCAGCGTGCGGCAGCGCCTCGGCGACGGCCCGTGAGCTCGGCGTGCACGTCACCACCGTCCGGCACCGGCTCGACCGGATAGCCGCGATTTCGGGGCTCCGGCTCGACCGCCCCGAGGTCCGCATCGCCTGCGACCTCGTGCTGCGCCGCCCCTGAGCCTGGGACACCTGTCGCCCAGCAGTCCGGCGGCCCGGCACTGACGTTTGCTGACACCCCTGTTCACACCGGCTCGCCCTAGGGTGGCCGGATGACGACAGCCCAGACGGACGTGACGACGGTCGGCGTGGTCGGCCTCGGGATCATGGGGTCGGCGATGTCCGGCCACCTGCTGACCGCCGGCTTCGACGTGACCGGCACCGACCTGGCCCGGCCCGCGGTCGACGAACTGGTCGCCCGCGGCGGCCGCCCGGCCCGCGACCTCGCCGCCCTCGCGCGCGAGTCGGCGGTCGTGGTCACCTCGCTTCCGTCCGCCGCGGCGGCGCTGGAGGTGTGCCGGGGCCTCGCCGCCGCGGAGCCGGCCGACCTCGTCGTCGTCGAGACGTCGACGCTGTCGCTGGCCGTGAAGCAGGAGTGCCGCGATCTGCTCGCCGCGGTCGGCGTACCGCTGCTCGACTGCCCGCTCAGCGGTACCGGCGCGCAGGCCCGCGACCGCGACCTGGTGGTGCTCGGCAGCGGCGACGAGGCGGCGTTCGAGAAGGCCCGTCCGGTGATGACAGCGTTCGCGCGGTCAGTGCGGTTCGTCGGGCCCTTCGGCCACGGCATCACGATGAAGCTGGTCGCCAACCTGCTGGTGTCGATCCACAACGCGTCGACGGCGGAGGCGTTCGCGCTCGGCGTGGCCGCGGGCCTCGACCCGGCGGTCCTCTTCGAGACGGTCCGCGAGGGGGCGGGCGGGTCGGTCATCTTCGACAAGCGCGGGTCGCTCATGGTCGAGCGTGCCTACCGGCCGGCGACCGCGCGGGTGTCGATGTTCGTCAAGGACGTTTCATTGGTGCAGGAGCTGGCCGCGTCGGTCGGCGTCGCCACGCCGGTGCTCGACGCGACACTGCCGCTGTACACGAAGGCGGTGGACGCCGGGTGGGCCGATGCCGACGCGGCCGCGCTGCTGGAGGTCGTCGAGGCGGAGGTGCGGGGTTGAGCGAGATGACCTTGGCGCAGGCGGAGGCGGTTGCCGCCGGGACGCTGCGACACGCCCGCGTGGTCAGGGCGGCGCCGCTCGCGGTGGCGGTGCTCGACCCGGGCGGCCATGTGGTCGTGGTGAAGCGCGAGGACGGCGCGGGCATCCTGCGCGTCGAGATCGCGACCGCCAAGGCCTTCGGCGCGCTCGGTATGGGCATGTCGTCGCGGGAGATCGCCCAGCGGGCGGAGCGGCAGCCGACGTTCTTCGCCTCGCTCGCCGCAGTGACCGGCGGTCGGCTGGCGCCCGCGGCGGGAGGTGTTCTGGTACGCGACGCCGACGGCTCCCTGCTGGGAGCCGTCGGCGCAAGTGGCGACGTCTCGGACGTGGACGAGGCGTGCGTGCTGGCCGGGATCGCGGCCGCCGGTTTGGTCTGACGGCGCGCGCCCCGGTCGGCGGATCAGTCGGTGAGCTTCAGCAGCCGCGCTGCCGTCCGACCGCGGATGGCCTCCCGGTCGTCGTCGCTGAGCCCGCGGGTCTCGTCAATCTGGCCGAGCGGGTCGTAGTGGCCCATGTCGAACGGATAGTCGGTGCCGATGACGACGTGATCGGCCCCCATCTGCTGGACCAGGAACTCCAGGTGCGGCGCGTCGAACACCAGGCAGTCGACGTAGATCTGCTTGAGGTAGGTGCTCGGCGGTCGTGAGATGTGGTGCCGGCCTTCGGGCCGCAACTCGTAGGCGTGGTCCATTCGGGAGGAGTAGAACGGCAGGTAGCCGCCGCCGTGCACGGCGACCAGCTTGAGGTTGGGGTGTTCCTCGAGGACCCCGCCATGGATGATCCGGGTCAGCGCGAGCGTGGTGTCGAGCGGGTTGCCGATGACGTTGGTCAGGTAGTACTTCCGGAACCGTTCGCCGCCCGTGAACCCGTTGGGGTGCAGCATCACGACGACGTCGAGCTCCTCCGCCTTGGCGAAGAACGGCCGGAACCGGCGGTCGTCGAGATCCATTCCCATGACGTTGGTGTTGATCTCGACGCCCCGGAAGTCGTACTCCGTGACGCACCGCTCGAGTTCCTCGACCGCCGATCGCACGTCCTGCATCGGTACGGTGGCCAACCCGACGAACCGATCGGGGTGGTCGCCGACGATCTTGGCGAGGTTCTCGTTCTGCATCCGGGCGAGCTCACGGGCGAGCTCCGGGTCGGCCCAGTAGAAGTAGCCGGCCGGGGCCACCGAGATGGCCTGGACGTCGATGCCCATCCGGTCCATGTCGGCGATCCGTGTCTGCGGGTCGGTTGCCTGCGGCATGATCTCGCGGACGTGCTCGAGCTGGTAGGCGTTGGTCTCGTCGCCGCCGTAGTAGCTGAACGGCTCCATCTCCGGCGCCATCAGCCCCTCCACGAGCGGCTGGCAGTCGGGGAGGATGACGTGGGCGTGGATGTCGACGGTTCGGTGGGATCCGCTGGGCATGGATGACCTTCTATTCGTTGGGACGTGGGGCGAAAGCGGACTCAGCCGACGGGCGTGGGCGCCCAGGGCAGCTGCGCGCCGGCGTACTTCGCGGCCCGGACGTCGCCGGAGCGGGCGTGACCCTCGAAGAGCTCCACGCGTGCGGCGCGGCCGCACAGCTCGCCGAGCCGGGCGCTGGCGGCGGGATCGGTGACCTCCTGGTACGTCACCGTGCGCAGGTACTTCCCGACCCACAGCCCGCCGGTGTAGCGGGCGGCACCGCGGGTGGGCAGCACGTGGTTGGTGCCGATCACCTTGTCGCCATATGACACGCAGGTGCCCTCGCCGAGGAAGAGCGCGCCGTAGTGCCGCATCTTGTCCAGGGCCTCGCGCGGGTTGCGGGTCAGGATTTGCACGTGCTCGCTGGCGTAGGTGTCGGCGAGCGCGTACGCCGCGTCGAGGTTTTCGACGACGTGCACCTCCCCGTGGTCGCGCCACGCGGGGCCGGCCATGTCGTTGGTCGACATGCCCGGAAGGATCTCGTCGACGTGGACCATGACCGCTCGGGCGAGTGCCTCTGAGGTGGTGATGAGCACCGCCGGGGAGTCCGGCCCGTGCTCGGCCTGGCTGAGCAGGTCGACGGCCACCACGAACGGATCGGCCGCATCGTCGGCCACGACGAGGATCTCGGTCGGTCCGGCGAACAGGTCGATGCCAACCTCACCGAACAGCTGCCGCTTCGCCTCGGCGACGTACGCGTTGCCGGGGCCGGCGATCAGGTCGACCTTGCCGATCGACTCGGTGCCGATGGCCATCGCGGCGACCGCCTGGACACCGCCGAGCAGGAAGATCTCGTCCGCGCCGGCCAGGTGCAGGGCGGCCACAGTCGCCGCTGGGATCTTTCCGCGCAGCGGCGGGGTGCAGGCAGTGACTCGCTCGACCCCGGCGACCTTCGCCGTCACGACGGTCATGTGCGCCGAGGCGGTCAGCGGGTAGCGGCCCCCGGGCACGTAGGCACCGGCCGCGACGATCGGCAGGTGCTTCTGGCCCAGGAACACGCCCGGCTGGGTCTCCACCTCCAGGTCCTGCAGGGTGTCGCGCTGGCGTTGGGCGAAGTCGCGGACGTTGGCCTGCACGGTTCGGATGTCGTCGACGACCTCGGACGTCAGTGACGCGACGAGCTCCTCGATCTGCTCCGGCCCGAGCCTGAACGACTCGGGCGACCAGTTGTCGAACTTCTCGGAGTAACGGCGTACGGCCTCGTCGCCGTTCGCGCGAACGTCCTTGATCACCTCGCGGACGACGACGGAGACGTCGTCGTTGCCGTGGGCGGCGGGCACGCCGCCGGTGGGGGACTTCAGGTGGGTGCTCATGGTGCTCCTGTACTGGGCGGGTGCGGTCAGGCCACGGGCTCGGCAGTGGGGCTCATTTCCTTCATGGCCTCGAGACGCGCGAGCACCTCGGCCTGGAGCGTGGCCACCGTGGGGTCGGTCTGCCGGCGCGGGCGGGGCAGATCGATGGTGATGTCCTCGTAGATCCGGCCGCCGGGCTGGAGCACGATGATCCGGTCGGACAGCTCGACGGCCTCGACGACGTCGTGGGTCACGAAGACCACGGTCTTCTTCGACTGGGCCCAGATGTCCTGTAGCTGCGCGCGAAGCCCTCGGGCGGTGATCGCGTCGAGGTGGCTGAACGGTTCGTCCATCAGCAGCAGGTCGGGCTCGACCGCGAAGGCACGGGCGATGCCGACGCGCTGCTGCATGCCGCCGGACAGCTGACCGGGATAGAAGTTGGCGTTCTTCGCCAGGCCCACCATCTCGAGGTACCGCTTGGCCCTGGCCACGGTGGCCTCGCTCCGGTCGTTCTGGACGTACATCATGTTTCGCATGACGCTGCGCCAGGGAAGCAGCCGCGGGTCCTGGAAGACGTAGCCCATACGGGCCGGGCCGCCATCGTCACTGGTCAGGCTGATCTCGCCGGAGGTGTGCTCCTCCACACCCGAGATGATGTTGAGCAACGTGCTCTTGCCGCAGCCCGACGGCCCGACGATCGAAACGAATGTCTGGCCGCTCACCTCGAAGGAGATGTCGTCAAGGACCCGGCTCGCCCGGGGAGTGCCCAGGTTGAAGGTCTTGGCGAGGTTCTTGACGGTCAGGACTGCCACGAGAGCTCCCTAGGGCTGGGGGTGTGCAGGATGGGGGCGGACGGGGTCATCAGCCATCCCGCCAGCGGAAGGCGCGCTTGATCGCGCGGTCGAGCACGAGCCGGTCGAGCAGCACGATGAAGCCGACGAACAGCACGACCCAGGCGGCGAACCCGCCGAACCGGTTGGCGTCGTACCAGAAGCGGGCACGGTAGCCGACGCCCCCGCCGCCGCCGAACCATTCGGCGAGCAGGACGCCGTTCCAGCCGATGATGATCGCGAAGCGCACGCCGGCCGCGATGTACCCGGTGACGGCTGGGAGGACGAGGTCGCGGATGCGGCGGGTGACCGGCACGTTGTACGTCGACGACATGTCGCGCAGGTCGCGGGAGACGCCCCGCACGCCTTGGGCGACGTTGACGACCACGAACGGCACCGAGGTCAGAAACGTCGTGATGATCGGGCTCATGTCGCCGAAGCCGAACCACATCACCGTGAGAAACGACCAGATGATCGCCGGGATCGACAGGCCGACCAGGACCGGGCTCTCGAAGAACGCCCGGGACAGCGAGGAGAGGCCCATCAGCACACCGATCGCGATGCCCACGACGGTCGCGAGCAGCAACCCGACGCCGAAGCGGTAGAGCGTCGAGCCGAAGTTGCCGAAGACCTCGCCGCGGGAGAACTCCTCGCCGAGCCGCTGCACCACCTCGACCGGGCCCGGGACGCGGCCGAAGAGCAGCGACATCAGGACCCAGAACAGGAAGAAGGACAGCAGCGCGGCGACCCGGGCGGCCCCGTCGGAGGTGAGCCGCTTGCGCCAGGTCGGCGTGCTCTGCTCGATCTCGCTGGTCGAGCGGCGCCGGTTGACGGTGGCCTGGAACGTGGTGCTCATAAGGCGGAACTCCTTTCCTCCGGACGCCATGCGAGGAGCCGTGCCTCGGCCTTGAACAGGACCAGGCGCTCAATGAGGAGCATGAACACGATGAACAGGGACGTCCACGCGAGCACGGCAGCGATGTCGTAGAGCTGGTACTCGGTGCGGATCTGGAAGCCGACACCGTTGCGGCCTCCGAACACTTCGGTCAGCGCCTCGACCTTCCAGGCCACCGCGAAGCACATCCGGATCGCGGCGAACACGAACGGCACGATCGTCGGGAGCAGCACCTCCCGGCGGATCTGGTGCGGGGCCCGCCCGAATGCCTCGCTCATGGTGACCAGGGACTTGTCGACGCCTCGGATGCCCTCGGCGACGTTGAGCGCGACGTAGGGCGCGGACACGAGCGCGACCGCGAGGATCGGCCCGAAGTTCGACAGGCCGAACACGATCAGCGACATGACCGCGTAGACGATCGCGGGGATCGTGCCGGCGATGGTCACGCCATCGTGGAAGAACGCCCGCCAGTAGTTGTACCGGCCCATCAGATAGCCGACCGGCGCCCCGACGGCGGCGGCGACCCCGAAACCGGCGAAGGTCTTCAGCACGCTCGCCGAGAAGTCGGTGACGAAGTTGCCGTTCTCGACGATCTCGACCGCCGCTTGGATGACCTCGTGCGGGCGGGGCAGCAGCCGCGATCCGTACCACCAAGAGCCGAACTCCCATAGCAGGAACATCGCGATCCAGCCCATGACGAGCAGGCCGGTGCGCCGCCAGCGCCGCAGCCGGGCGATCCTGCGGGCGCTCGCCTCGCGGTCGTCGGGGTCCGCGGGGGGCGCGGCCGGAGCCGCGCCCACCAGCTGATCCGTCATCATCTCTCCTTCACTCGGCCCTACCGGGCCCACTCACCCGGCCACACCGGGCCTGCTGGATGCGTCGGGACTCGAGGTTCAGGACTTCGGGAGGATGGTGAAGTCGGGGGCCGGCGTGTTCTTGTCGACGTAGCCGGTCTCCTTCATCAGTTCGAACAGCTTGGTCTCGCTGTCGACCCACGCCTGGTCGAGGTAGGTCGTGTCGACGAACCAGTCGTACTTGTTGGCCAGCCAGTCCTGGATGAACGCCTTCTCCTCGGGCGTCTCGGCGGCGAAGTCCTCGGGGTAGGCCTTGACGATCGCGTCGCGGTTCTTGGCCCACTCCTGCACGCCGCGGTCCCAGATCTTGACCAGGAAGGCCGCCTCCTCGGGGTTCTTCTCGACCCAGGCCTTACGAGCGACGAAGACATTGTTCTGGGGGTGGGTGACGTTCTGCGGGTCGGAGGAGAACTTCTCGGCGTAGATCTGCGAGACCGACTTGGAGTCGTAGAGCGGCTTGATCGCGCCGCTGGACAGCTGCGGAATCGAGAAGTCGGGCAGCAGCAGACCGGCGTCGGCGTCACCACGCTCGATGAGGCCGGCGGCGTTCTGCGGGTCGGTCACGACGAGCTCGAAGTCGCCGCCCCCGGCGCGCAGGTCGAGGTTGCAGAACTTGCGGGCGTAGACGCCCCACATGATCGTGATCGAGACGGCGCTGTGCGTCACGATCTTCTTGCCCTTGAGGTCGCAGATGGTCTGGGCGTTGCTCTTTGCCGACACGGCCAGGATGCTTCTGTCGGAATTGAACTTGCCGAAGATTGTTGTCTTCTCGCCGGTCTGCTTTTCCAGGTCGGGTACCTCGTACGACGCGGCTGAGACGACGTCCGCGTGGCCGCCGGCGTACACCCCGTACTCGTCCCAAGAGGACGAGGTGAGGACCTGGATCCCCGCCTCCTCCTCCATCTGCTGCTTGATGCCTTGGCTCTCCATCCACTTCCAGACCGGGTCGGGAGCCATCACCATGTTGACGACGCCGCCGGCGTCCTTTGCCTCGCCGCCCTTGGCGGCGCCTGGACGCGACCCACAGCCGGAGACCAGCAGGGCAATGACGCTGGCGGCGGCTACCAGGCGCCAGCGGTGGGGACGGAAGATGCGTGCAGTGCTCATATCGTGCCTCTCAGAGTCGTTCGACCGGTCCGAGGGTGCGATCAAGGGGCGTCGCGCTACGACGGGCCTGGTGGTGGTTGGGGGGTGGGGGTGAAGTGGTGGGGATGTGGCGCCTGACACTGCCGTGACTAATCTTGCAAGTCAAGCATTTCTCGGAAACTTATGCATGCTCCTGTTCTCGACCATGCGCTCAACGGCCGCCGGGTTCACGCCTGCGTGCCGATATTTCCGGACGTACACGGGGTTCTGGGAAGTTGACAGCAACGAGATGGTCGCCTATCTTCGTTGTGCATAGATTATGCATTTCTGCCCGCATCGAGGGCCGGTGCCTGGACACGAGAAGAAAGTGAGACGGCTTGTGAGCGTGAATCCGGGCATGACGGGCGACGGTCCGGGACGACGGCGACGCGCGCGCCCGGCGACGAACAGCTCGACCGTGGCGCAGGCCGCCGGCGTCTCCCAGTCGACGGTCTCGCGCGCCCTGCGGGGCGACCCCCGGGTGCGGGAGGACACCCGCCGCCTCATCGAGGAGACCGCCGAGCGGCTGGGTTACCGCCCATCGTGGGTGGCTCCCCCGACGCCACAGCGCACACGCACCATCGGTGTTGTCGTCGCCGACCTGACCAACCCGTTCTTCCCGACGCTGCTCACGCCGGTACACGACGAGCTGCAGATTATGGGCTACCGGGTCGTGCTGTTCGCCGAGCGCACCGACATCCCGACCGGGCAGGAGGCCCTGGTCAACCTGCTCAACCGGTCGATCGACGGCGTCCTGGTCACGACGGCCACCCTCGACTCGCGGCTCGGCCAGGCCCTCGCCGGGCGGGACCTGCCGGTCGTGCTTCTCAACCGGTACGTCGACGCGATGGACGTCGACCGCGTCATTGCGGACAACTACCAGGGCGGACGCGCCGCCGCTCGCCATCTGCTGGACTTCGGCCACCGCACCATCGGCGTCATCCGTGGCCCCGCCAACACCTCGACGAGCAGAGACAGGCACGCCGGCATCGTCGACGCCGGGATCGCACTCGACGAGCGTCTCGTCCGCGAAGGACCGTACTCGCACCAGTGCGGCTACCAGAACGCCCGAGAGCTGCTCCGGCTGGCCACTCCCCCGACCGCGCTGATCTGCGGCAACGACGTGATCGCGTTCGGCGCCATCGACGCCGCGAAGTCGCTTGGCCTGGACGTGCCGGGCCACGTTTCGGTGCTCGGCTTCGACGACGTTCCGATGGCAGCCTGGGAGGTGTTCCAGCTGACCACGGTCCGCCAGCCCCTGTCGGAGATGGCACGGACGGCCGCCCGACTGCTCGTGGAGCGCATCGAGCACGGCGGCGACATCGGCGCCGGGCGCGAGCGTCTGTTCGCCACCAGCCTCGTGCAGCGGTCGACCACCCAGCGGGTGGCCCGCTGACACCCGGTGCCCACAGGGCCCGGCCGTCGCTGGTGACATGGCATGTCCTCCTCGAGCGGGGGCGGTAGGTTCGGCACCACCCATGCGCCACAGCCTCGCCGCGTCACGCGACGCGCCACCATGTGGGGCCACCCATTTCTGAGGCGACAGTGTGGTGAGCGACACATCGGCACGGATCCGCGGCCGGCGGCACCGTGGCCTCATGACCTCCGCCTCGCTCCACCAGGTGACTACGCCCACACCAGCCCCACGACCGCGTCCAGACGCTGACGTGCGCCTGCCGACGTGGGCACGCGAGGCCTCCGACGGCGTGGATCTGGTGGCCCTGGCGGACCAGGTCGTCGAGGCGGACCTCGCGGCGGCGTTCGACACGTTGCGCGACAACGACGAGTTCGTGACCCGGCTACGGGCCAGCGTGGTCGAGAACCTCCGCCATCTCCGCCAGGTCATCGCCGGGCGGATCCACCTCACTGAGGTGACGCTCGCCGAGCCGTTCGCCCTGGCCCGCATGCAGGCCCGGCTCAGGTTGCCGCAGACGGCGCTGCAGCGGTCCTACCGTGTGGGCTTCCTGACCATGTGGCACGAGTGGAGCGACCGGCTGGTCGAGCGGGCCGACCGCAACGACGTCCCGCGCGCAGAGAGCCTCGAGGCACTACGCAGCATGACTGCGCTGCTGCTCGGCTACCAGCACCAGGTGGCATCGCAGGTCGCGGACAGCTTCGCCCGGGCCGACGAGGCGCTGAGCCGCTCGCGCGAGCACGTACGCAACGGCCTCGTCCAGCATCTGCTGCGCGAGGACTCCACGCCACTCCCACCGTCGGACCTGGTGCTGCTCGACTATCCCCTCGACGCCAGCCACATCACCGTGCTGCTGCCGGCGATGCCCGAAGGCGCTGCGCGCCAGATCCTCAACGCGCTGCGCAAGGCGTGCCACACCCGCGACACCCTCGTCCATGCGGTCGACCTCACCAACACGGTGGTGTGGCTGGCACACCCCCGGCCACCGGGATGGCGCGCCGCGAGGATCGCCAACCTGACCGACTGCCTCCGCGGCCTCGGCGTCGAAGCGTCGGTCAGCGACCCGCACGTCGGCGTACAGGGCGTGCGGGCCGGCTGGCTCCAGGTGCAGGACGTGCAACGGGTACGCACGGCGTGGGGTGCGGCGGGCAGCCCCAGGGTGCTGGGCCACCCCGACGTCAGCCTCGAGATCCTGTTGATGGCCGACCCGGTCAAGGCCCGTGCGTTCGTCCACGCCGAACTCGGACAGCTCGGTGCCGACGACGACCTGGCCGCGCGGCTGCGCGAGACCGTCGAGGCGTCCCAACGGTGGGGCAGCCATGTGACCACCGCCGCGCACCTCCACCTGCACGAGCACACCGTACGCAACCGGCTGCAGAGGGCCGCAGAGCTGCTGGGCCGCCCGCTGACGGAGCGACGGACCGAGCTCCAGGTCGCGCTGAGGCTCGCGCGGCTGCTGACCGAGAACAACAGTCGGGCCGACAGCCCGACACTGCCGCCGCCGGTCAGTCCCGGCACGCCGGGATGACGCCCGGCGTGAGTACACCGCACGGCCGGACCTCCCATCCTGAGGGTCCCCGCATGAGGAGCGAGTACATGAACGGCGACGTGGCGCGTGTGAACCACTGGATGGGGCGAGAATTCGCGGGTGCGAGCACCCGTACCGCCTCGGTCACCAACCCAGCGACCGGAGCGGTGACCGCCGCGGTGGCACTGGCGTCCACGCACGACGTGGCCCGCGTGGTCGACGCCGCCGTCGCGGCGTTCCCGGCGTGGCGCGACACGTCGTTAGCCCGCCGCACCCAGACACTGTTCGGTTTCCGCGAGCTGCTGAACACACGCAAGACGGAGCTGGCCGAGCTGATCACCGACGAGCACGGCAAGGTGATGGCGGACGCCGTCGCAGAGGTCAGCCGCGGCCAGGAGGTCGTCGAAGTCGCCTGCGGGATCGCCCAGCTGCTGCACGGCGCCGTGAGTGAGAACGCCGCCACCGGTGTCGACGTGTCGACCGTACGCCAGCCGTTGGGACCGGTCGCCGTGATCAGCCCGTTCAACTTCCCGGCCATGGTGCCCCTGTGGTTCGTGCCGGTGGCCATCGCGGCGGGCAACACCGTCGTGCTCAAGCCCAGCGAAAAGACCCCGTCGGCCTCAATCTGGCTGGCGCGGCTGTGGGAGGAGGCAGGCCTGCCGGCCGGTGTGTTCAACGTCGTGCAGGGCGACGCCGAAGCGGTCGACGCGCTGCTCAGACATCCCGCGATCGAGGCGGTGTCGTTCGTAGGATCGACGCACGTCGCGCGGCACGTCTACGAGACCGCGGCCGTGTCGGGCAAACGCGTGCAGGCCCTCGGCGGCGCCAAGAACCACATGGTCGTGCTCCCCGACGCCGACCTCGACGCCGCTGCGGACGCCGCCGTCAGCGCGGGCTACGGCTCGGCCGGCGAGCGGTGCATGGCGATCAGCGTTGTCGTCGCGGTGGGACCGGTAGCGGACGACCTGGTGACCCGAATCGCCGACCGGACACGTGCCCTGTCGGTCGGGTCCGGACGCCGCGACGTCGACATGGGGCCACTCGTGACGCGCGAGCACCGCGATCGGGTTGCCTCGTACGTCGAGGCGGCGGAGGCGGAGGGCGGCAAGCTCGTCGTCGACGGCCGCGACTGGGACGTGGATGGCGAGGCGTCAGGCTTCTGGCTGGGGCCGACGCTGGTCGACCATGTCACACCCGAGATGTCGGTCTACCGCGACGAGGTGTTCGGCCCGGTTCTCGCAGTCGTACGAACGGAATCCTTCGACGAGGCGCTTCGCCTGATCAACGCCAACCCCTATGGCAACGGCACCGCCCTGTTCACCTCCAGCGGGCCGGCCGCCCGGCGGTTCCAAAACGAGGTGCAGGTCGGCATGGTCGGGATCAACGTGCCGGTGCCGGTGCCGGTGGCGCACCACTCCTTCGGCGGCTGGAAGAACTCACTGTTCGGCGACACGCACGCCCACGGTGCCGAGGGGGTGCGGTTCTTCACCCGCGCCAAGGTGGTCACGTCGCGGTGGGGCGCGCCGAGCGGCGGAGTACAGCTCGGCTTCCCGCAGAACACCTGAAGTGACGACCACGGCGGCGCCCCCCGCTCCGACGCTCCTTCTTGCCTGCCTGCTCGGCGGTTCGGCCGGCTGGGCGATGACGGCCGCGGGCGCCGCAGCGAGCACCATGGCGGCCGCCTACGGCGCCGACCTTCTCTGGGTCGGCCTGCTCACCGCCGCGCTGGCCGCGCCCTATGCCGCCCTCCAGTTCCCCGGCGGGATCCTGGTCGACCGCCTCGGCGTGCGAACGGCGGCGGTCGCCGGGCTGTCCCTCGTCGTCGCCGCGCACCTGCTGGCCCTGCTGGCTCCCCTGCCCTGGCTGGCGGTGGCGGCCAGGATCGCCTCCGGGACGGGATTCGCCGTCTGCTTCGTCTCCGGAGCCGAGCTGGCGCGCAGCAGCGGCCGCGGATCGTGGGGCATGGGGATCTTCGGTGGCGTGGCGCTCGCCGCGTCGGGAGCGGCCGTGCTCGTGGTGCCGTTCGCCGAGCTCGTGCTGGACTGGCGGGCTCCCTGGGTCACGACAGCTGCTGTGACGGCCCTCGCGCTGGTACTGGCGGCGCGGCAACCGCCGGACGGAGCCCGCCGAGCGACGCCCACGCATGGCGTCCACACCGCCGGATCACCACCGTCGACGCTGTTGCGCGACGGTGAGCTGTTCCGCCTCGCCGCCGTCCACGCCGTCACGCTCGGAGTGGGCCTCGTACTCTCGTCATGGGCCACCACGTTGCTCGTCGACATCTGGTCGTTCGAGTCCACGGCGGCCGCCGTGATCGGATCGGGCGTGCTCGGCCTCTCCGTGGTGAGCCGGCCTCTCGGCGGCCACGTCGCGGCGATGTGGCCCACCCACAGCCGGACGATCTGTGTCCTCGCACTGATCGCGTGCTCGGCCGCCACCATGGCGCTGTCCCGACCGACCGCGCCGGTGGTCGCGGTCCTGGCCGTGGTGGTGCTCGGGCTGTTCAGCGGACTGCCGTTCGCGAGCGTGGTCGGCGCCGCCCAGGCGCGCTACCCGCAGCGACCGGCGGCTGCCGTCGGGATGATGAACACGGCCGCGTTCGGTCTCGTCGTCACGGCGACCCCGGTCATGGGGTGGGCAGCCGACCACGGGCACGCCTCCTGGACACTGGTCGTCGTCGCCATGCTGTGGCTGGTGCCGTTGCTCGTGCTCCCGAGCGGTGCTCAGCCACGTGCCGTGCCGCCGTCCTGACCACGGGTCCCGAGCGCGTCGGCCACCTCGTCGGCACTCAGCGCGATCTGGAGTTCGGCGAGGGACCGCACGTGCGCGGTGGACACCCCCAGCAGCTGCTCGGCCTTGCGGATGCGCAGGCCGACCGTGTTGGGGTGCACGAACAGCGTGGTGGCAGTGGCAGCGGTGTTGAGGTCGTGGGCGACGTAGGCGCGCAGCGTCTGCTCGAGAGCAGTCCCGCGCGTAGCGTCGTGGGCGCGGATCGGGGCGAGCGTCTCGGCGGCGAAGCGACGTAGCTCCGAGACGTCCTCGAGCTGCAGCAGCAGCCCGTGCACGCCCAGCGACTCGAAGCTCGCGACCGTGTCGGCCTGCCCACGGAGCTGGGCGATCGTCGCCGCACCGCGGGCACGTCGGTAGGCCGCGGGGTAGTCGGCGAGCGTCGTGCAGAGCGGCGAGACTGCCACCCCGGTGTCCGCCCCGACGCCGATACGGCGCAGCTGCCGTTGGAGCTGACCGGCGCGGTCCAAGGCGTCGGCCTGGTCCTTCGCCGGCAACAGCAACACGACGTCGTCCGCGATCGCGCTGACCAACGCACGGGGCTGAGCGGTGGCCACCAGCGACCTCGCGACCGACAGGACGCGGGCGGACCCGGCACGCTGCGTGCCGCCGTGGACCACGATCACGGCATGCGGGTTCGTCAGGTCGAGACCGAGCCGGCCCGCCCGCTCGGCGGCCGTCACCAACCCCGCTGGGTTCCCGGTGAGCAGGTCCGTGACCACCTCGCCGGACAGGCGCCACTCGACCTCGAGTGCCGTGCGGGCCCGCAGCACCTCGAGGGCGCAGACCGTGGCGGCGTGCTCGAGCGCGCGGACGTCGATGGCGGGCAGCGGCAGCACGGACCGGGGGACCCAGATCCGAGCGACCGTGTCCAGGCCGAGCATCACCGGCGTCGAGTGCGCCTCCGTGTCCTGTGTGACGAGAGGCTCCTCGTCACGCTTCACCGCGGCCAGCTCGTCCCCAGACGGTTCCTCTGTCACCACGACCGACGTACCCAGCACCTCGGTCAGCGCCGCCGCGACCCCCGCAACGCCACCGCCCCGGAGCGCGACCTGGGTGAACTGCTCATGCACCGCCTCCCCGCGACGCAGCAACTCGTGCTGCTCGGCGAGAGCGGTGTTGGCCGCGAGCAGCTCGGCGATGGTCGCGGCCTCGCGATCGCGCAGCCTGGTCGTCTCGATCGCGACGCCGGCCTGGTCGGCGAGCAGAGAGAGCAGATCCCGCTCGTCGGCGCCGTACTCGTGGGGAACCCGCTTGTAGCAGTTGAGCGTCCCGACGGGCACGCCCGACGACACAACGGGGACCGAGATCAACGAGCGGTAGCCCTGCTGGCGCGCCACCCCACCCCACGGGAGGAAGGTCGCGTCGGCCAGGGTATCAACCACCTGCACCGACCTACCGGTGAGGAACGCTTTGCTGGAGGGAGCCTGCAGCTCGTCGTCCGGGTCCAGCATCACCGGATGGTCGGCGTTGACCTGCTGGATGTAGCTCGACGAGAGGCCGTAAGTGCCGGTGATGGCCAGCGAATTGCCGTCCTCGTCGACGATCAAGACGGCGCAGAAGTCGTAGCCAAGCAGGCGGGCCGCCGTCTCGGACACGAGGTCGAGCACCTCTGGTAGCGAAACCGGTCGATTGATCACGGTGGCGATGGTCGCGATCGCCTCGAGCCAGGGGCGCAGGTGCAGGGCACCGCTCGTCTGCATGGCGTGACTGTGCCACGACACCCGACTCCGCGCCATGCCTGTGTGGCGACACATGTCCGAACGGGGCCAGCGGAGGCCACAGTAGGCGCCATGAACGACCACCACCTGTCCGAGGCCGAGCCGCCCGGGACGTCCCGCGGGGCCGGCGTGCACATCATCCGCGCCGACGACCTATCCGACGAGACACCCCAGACGTCCGGCCTGAAGCGCTTCGAGGCCGTCTCCGCCCGCCGCCTCGGGTCCCAGGACCTGTGGATGGGGCTCTCGGTGCTCCCCCCGGGCAGCAAGACCGGTGTCCACCACCACGGCCAGTCCGAGACCGCGCTCTACGTGCTCAGCGGGGTGGGTCGCTGGTGGGTCGGCGACACCCTCGACGACATGCGGGAGGCGCACCCAGGCGACTTCGTCTACATCAAGCCCCACGTCGTGCACTGGGAGGAGAACGCCAGCGGCGCCGAGCCGGTGCGGATGATCGTCGCGCGCACCACCCAGGACGCCATCGTCGTCAACCTCGAGCACCACCCGTACGGACCCGCACTCGACAACAGCGAGAGGTACGACCATGACTGAGGCGCGCCGCGCGGTCGTCGTCGGCGGCTCGTTCGCCGGACTCACCGCGGCCCTGCTGCTGCGCGAGCAGGGCTTCGAGGTCGACGTCTTCGAGCGAACCCCGACGTACCTCGACGGCCGAGGCGGCGGCATCGTCCTCCAGCCCGACACCGTCCGCTGGATCGTCGAACGACCTCACGGCTTCGGCGTCGACGACATCAGCATCGGCTCGTCGGTGACGCGCTACCTGGGCGTAGGGAACAAGATCGTGCATGAGGAGCCCGCCGCCTGGCGATTCAGCTCCTGGACAACGATGTACCGCGTGCTGCTGGACGACTTCGGCACCGACCACTACCACCTCGGCGAGTACGCCGTCGGAGTCAGTCAGGACGACGACGGCGTGAACATCCGCTTCACCAGCGGCCGGACCGAGAGTGCAGAGCTCGTGGTGTTCGCCGACGGAATCTCGTCGATCGGGCGCCGGCGGCTTCAGCCGCAGTTCCAGCCGCGCTACTCGGGCTACATCGGCTGGCGTGGAACCGTGCCCGAGCGCACAGTGTCGGTCGAGACGGCCGACCTCATCCACAAGGCGACGACCTACGCCGTCATCGACGCCTCGCACATCTGCATGTACCCAATCCCCGACAGCAACGGCAGCCTCTCCCGAGGGGACCGGCAGCTCAACTACGTCTGGTACCGCAACGTCCCCGAGGGCCCGGAACTGGACGAGATGGTCACCGACCAGCGCGGCTTCACCGCCCCCGTCTCGGTGCACCCGGGACAGGTGCAGCAGCGGTACGTCGACCGGATGCGTTCCGACGCCTTGAAGCTGCTGCCACCCGCGGCAGCCGAGCTGGTGACCCGGACCGCCCAGCCGTACATCCAGATCGTTCTCGACATCGCGGTGCGCAAGATGGCTTTCGGACGCGTGGCCTTGATCGGCGACGCTGCGTTCGCCGCGCGACCCCACGCAGCGGCCGGCACCGCCAAGGCGGCCGCCGACGCCTGGGCTCTCGCGGACGCGCTCTCTGCTGAGCCCGACATTCCGCGCGCGCTGGCCGCCTGGGAGCCGGCCCGGCTGGCGTTGGGCAACAACCTTCTCAGTCGGGTTGCCGAGATGGGTGCACGGTCACAGTTCACGAACACCTGGGATCCGGCTGACCCAGCGCTGCATTTCGGCCTCTACGGCCCCGACCAGTAGGACGCCTCTGGTGGGGCTGTGGGACGCATGCAACCGGGAAGACCCCTCGACTGCGGCCTACCTGACCGCCCAGCGTCCACAGGCCTCGCACCTGAACGGCACAACAAGATCATCTCTTCGAGGGGCACTTCCTCGCCGGTTGCCAGCACCTCGAACCGCGCAGCCTCGCAACACAGTGGTGTGGTCTCGCCAAGGAATCCCCTTCGTGTCCCTGCTGTCGGACAGCGGCGTCAGCATCGAACAGATCGCCGACCTTTGCGGCCACTCCGGCACGACCGTCACCGAGAGCGTCTACCGGCACCAACTCCGGCTGGTGCTCCTGAGCGGTGCGATCGCCATGGACCGGATCTTCGACCCTGAGGCGTTGTCACTCAATTAGTCACCCAGCTACGACGAGAGGGCACGTCCGTCGATCAGATGTGCCCTCTGAGCTGCGTCGGAACGGCCGGATTTGAACCGATGACCCCCTGACCCCCAGAGACGCGCAAGCCGTCCCGACCGCTCCCCAGCCCAGGTCAGACGGGTTCTCTCGGCACGGTACGGAACCCTGTGGAGCGGTCGGCTGCTGTACTCCGCTGCTGTACTCCCCCAGCGGTCGGGCGGCCGATCTGCGAGACCCGCACCGAACTGGCAACCCCTTCGTCCCGAACAAGGTCAAGTCGCTTCCGTGCCCTTCGGCTGAGTGCAGATATGCAGGTCAAAGCGTTAGTGACCGTTGGTCTGCATCGGTGCCGGGAACGGTCATTTATAAGATCATCTCCCGGATTTCTCCCAGCGCGACGGGGGCACAACGGATCAGACCCCTTCGATGCGAACTGTCGGCCCGGTGGTCCGGTGAGGTCCCGTCCGAGGTCAGAAGGGTTGCGCGGGTCCGAACGGGTCCGGCTCGGTGCCTCTGGCTGCTGTGTTTCACTGCTGTGCAGCCGGTTGATCGTGCGGGTCGATCGCCTCGTCCAGCCGCCCCACCGTCTCGCAGGCGCCTGCGAGGTTGTTGCGCGACGCCAGGGTCTCGGGGTGGTCCGGGCCGAGGATCCGCTCGCGGTCGGCGAGGGTGCGCTGTTGCAGGTCGATCGCCTCGTCCAGTCGCCCCACCGCCTGGTAGGCGTAGGCGAGGTTGTTGCGCGAGGTCAGGGTGTCGGGATGGTCCGGGCCGAGGACCCGCTCGCGGTCGACGAGGGTGCGCTGGTGCAGGTCGATCGCCTCGTCCAGTCGCCCCACCGCCTGGTAGGCGTAGGCCAGGTCGTTGCGGGAGCCAAGGGTGTGGGGGTGGTCCGGGCCGAGGACCCGCTCGCAGTCGGAGAGGGTGCGCTGGCAAAGTTCGACCGCCTCGTCCAGCCGCCCCACCGCCTGGTAGGCCAAGGCCAGGTCGTTGCGCGAGACCAGGGCGTCGGGATGGTCCGAGCCGAGGATCCGCTCGCGGTCGGCGAGGGTGCGCTGCTGCAGGTCGATTGCCTCGTCCAGCCGCCCCACCATCTGATAGGAAGAGGCCAGGACGTTCCGCGAGGCCAGGGTCTCGGGATGGTCCGAGCCGAGGACCCGCTCGCGGTCGGCGAGGGTGCGCTGCACCAGGTCGATCGACTCGCCCAGCCGCCCCACCATCCAGTACGCATTGGCCACGTCGTTGCGCGAGGCCAGGGTGGCGCGGTGGTCCGGACCGAGGACCCGCTCGCGGTCGGCGAGGGTGCGCTGCACCAGGTCGATCGACTCGTCCAGCCGCCCCACCAACCGGTAGGCGCCGCCGAGGGTGTTGCGCGAGGCCAGGGTGTCGGGGTGGTCCGGGCCGAGGACCCGCTCGCGGTCGGCGAGGGTGCGCTGGTACAGGTCGATCGCCTCGTCCAGCCGCCCCACCGCCTGGTAGGCCAAGGCCAGGTCATTGCGCGATTCCAGGGTTTCGGGATGGTCCGGGCCGAGGACCCGCTCGCAGTCTTCGACGAGGGCCGCGCCGTGAGTGAGCGCGGCACTGACACTGTGGACCCGGCCCAGCCAGTACTGCATCCATATCCGCAGGGTGAGCAACCGTCGTGTGGTGGATTCGTCGGTGGGGTGCGTAGCGAGGGTCTGGGCGTGTTGAACGTAGTCGGCGATGAGGGTACGGGTCGCCCATTGCTCGCCAGTCTGCTGTGCGGCGGCGTCGAGCCGGCCGACGGTGTCGCTCAGCAGCGTGTCGAGTCGGCCGAGGTGCTGGTTGTGGTCACGGACGACGCGCTGCACGAGCCGGTGGACCACGGTGCGGTCGGTGTCGACGGTGGGGATGGTCAGCGACCGTTCGGCGAGGACGACCGCGGCGGTGTCGTCGTCGGTGAGGTGGGCGAGCATGGCGGGGTCGACGCCGGTGGGGGCCAGCACGGCGAGGTGATCGAGCAGGTTGCGGGCGTGTCCGTCGGGGTCGTTGGCGGCGAGGTCGTCCAGGGCGAGCAGGATCGCCTCGGCGGCGCCGTGCGGGTAGGGGTCGCCGCTGGGGCGTGGCAGCATGTCGATGACGGACATGGTGGCGAGCCGGTCCAGGTAGGCGCGGTAGCTGCGGTAGCGGCGGCGCGGGCCGATGACCGCGCCGGCCTGCGCGAGGGCGAGGGGCAGCCAGCCAAGCTGTTCGGCGACCTCACCCGCGCCGGTGTCGTCGGTGAGTCCGGTTCGGGCACGTAGGTAGGTGACGGCTTCGGTCGGGGTGAACAGGGTGACGTCGACGGGTTCGCCGAGGTTGCCGAAGTCGTGGCGGGTGGTGGTGACCACGGTATGCACAGCACCGACCGGTGGGGTCCAGGCGCGGATGAGGTCCGGGTCGACGGCGTTGTCGTAGACCAGCAGACAGGGGCCGGAATGCGCGCGCAGCCACGCCAGGGCGGCGCGGGCGGCGTCGACGGGGTCGGTGTCGGGTTGGCGGACTCCTGCTTGGGCGGCGAGTGCGTCCAGGCCGGTGACCAGGTTGGCGGGGGTGTCGGCGACGACCCACACCACCACGGGCCAGCCTTCGGCGACGCGGGCGCGGGCGTATGCGGCGGCAAGCTGCGTTTTGCCGATGCCGCGCTGCCCGGTCACCGCGCAGACCACGACAGTCCGGCCGTGCCCGGCCATCACCGTCAACCGGTCCAGCAGCTCGACCCGGTCTTGCCAGGCGACCGCCTGCCCGGGCAAATCGCCGATCACCATCTGCGGCGGGTCGGTTCCGGCCGCGCCGGGCGGCAACGGTCCGGTGTCGCGGGCGGCGAGCTGGTCGGGGTCCGGGATGGGGTGACCGTCGCGGTTGGCCCACTTCGTCAGCGCAGTGACGACGATCGTGACGATCGCGGCGGCGACACCGACCGCGACGTCGCTGTCCTGGTGGTTCGGCCCAGCGGCCGCCCACCAGCCAATCGCCCCGGCCACCACCGCCCCGAGGATCACCGTCGCCCAGCGCATTCACACCCCATCCGGCTCCGGTCACCAGTCGCAGCCACCTCATCACAGCAGTCGCGCGCAAGGCATCCCCGGATCGGCCTGTATCACCGGCGCGCATTCGCCGTCGTCGCGCTGCTGGATGCGGTGTTGGTCTGGTGGTGTGTTGTGGTTGCCTGCGCAACAGAGGTGTGGGCCGGAGGGCGCCGTTGCATTATCTGATGGGGGAGGTGCGTTACGCCCGGGTCGGGTTCGCGTCAGATGGCCCGGGCGAGTTCACTGAACGCCGAAGCGACTCGGAGCTTGGGCTGACTGTCGAGCCCGAGTTCGTAGTGTCCACGGCGGAGGTTCTGGATGAATGCGTGTCCGGCGATGATCACTTGTGCGGTCTGGTCGGTTCGGAGCACACGCATGGGTCGTAACCGGTGCTTGAGCTGGCTGTGATCGGCCTCGATCGGATTGTTCGCGTGCCGCTCGACATGGTGCCAGGCCGAGGAGATCAGGTCGTCGAGCACGGCGGGGTAGACCGGCGCGGCGTCGGTGACCACCTCGGTAGGCGTCACCTTCAGCATCCGTGACGGTGCTGGGCAGCCGGTCGCCGTCGCTGGAATATCGGCTGCGACCCGGTGGGCTGGTCCGGGAGAATGACGGCCGCGTATCCGCGTACCGTTGCTGAGCTGGCCGACCTTATTGCCTCCGGCCAGCGGGTGAAGTTCCTGCACTTCTGGGGAAAACCAACGGCCGCGGCGCGGAGGGGTCGGCGCCGGTTGCCTGAGCCAGTGGTGGCCGGCCCCGTTCTCCATCGGCGGGCGCGAGTTCGGCACCGACGAGCACTACATGATGTGGGCCAAAGCCATGCTGTTCGGCGACACGACCATCGCGGAGGAAGTGCTGGCCGCGTCGCATCCGCATCGGGCCAAGACACTGGGGCGGAAGGTATCCGAGGCTTCGACCAAACCATCTGGGAGGCCAACCGGTACGACATCGTGGTCGACGGCAGCGTCGCCAAGGTCGGGCAGCACGGTGATCTGCGGGACTACCTGGTCGGCACCGGCGACCGGATCCTGGTCGAGGCCAGCCCGGTCGACCGGATCTGGGGCATCGGGCTCGCCGCCGACGACCCCGGCGCCGCCGACCCAGGCCAGTGGAGGGGGCTCAACCTGCTCGGCTTCGCTCTCATGCACACCCGGGAGCGACTGCGCCCGGACAGTCGATGATCGACGGGGCAACCGTGCCGAACCACGGTGAGAAGGATCTGCTCGCGGCGTGGGTCGAGGGCAAGACGCCGCAGGTTCGCCGACGTGGGAGCCGGGCGCCGGCCGGGCTGCGGTTCGCGTTCTACGGACGCGTCTCGACGCAGGAACTATCAGGACCCGGTGTCCTCGCGGCGGTGGCAACTCGACGTCGCCACCGAACTTGTCGCTGGCAGGGGACGGATCGTGGCGCAGTTCTTCGACGTCGGCCACACCCGCGAACTGTCGTGGGTCGACCGACCCCAAGCCGCCGCACTACTCGCCGCAGTGACCGACCCTGACCGTGGCTTCGATCGTGGTCGGCGAGTACGCCCGTGCGTTCTCCGGCAGCCAGGCCACGCACGTGGCCGCGCTGTTGCAGCGGCACGGCGTGCAACTGTGGCTGCCCGAGACGGACGAGCCGATCGACTTTCAGGACGTCACTCACCAGGCGCTGTTGATGCTGCTCGGGGCACAGGCCAAGCGGGAGGTGCGACGCGCCCGCTTCCGCACCACTATGGCGATGCAGGCACGAACCCGCGAGCAGGGCCGCTACCTCGGCGGCCGGCCACCCCACGGATAACGGCTTGTCGACGCCGGACCACACCCCAACCGCGCCCGCGCGCGGTGGGGACGACGACTAGCCCATCGTGAACCCGGTCAACGTGCCGTCCACGCGGCGTGGCAAGCAGACGAGTGACCAGGTCCACTCACCGCCATGGGATCGACGACGGATCATGTGCTACGGTGCCCGAGTTGCAGTTTTGATTTCCGTAGACGTCTTCCGGCGCCTGATGGGGCATCTGAAACCCATCCAGGCGCTTTTCGTGTCGTTTCGACGCGGGTGATCAACGCGGCGGCGTAAGGGTCCGCGCAGTGCGGTCTCTAACAGCCTGCGAAGGAGCAGACATGACTACAGGTACCGTGAAGTGGTTCAACGCCGACAAGGGCTTCGGCTTCATCAGCCCGGACGACGGCGGCGCCGACGTCTTCGCCCACTTCTCCGCGATCTCGGCGAGCGGCTTCCGCAGCCTCGACGAGAATCAGAAGGTGGAGTTCGACATCACCCAAGGCCAGAAGGGCCTGCAGGCGGAGAACATCCGCCCGCTTTGATCCACACTCTGCGAACGGCGGCCCGACTGGTTCAGCGGGCCGCCGTTCGGCGTTTCATGCGTTCACCACGGCATCGCGAAGATCGTCTGATCGGCAGAAGTCCGGCCATCTCGGTGTGGAGCCCGCTCAGCATTGCCCCCGTGTTCTCTTCTCTGGATCGATTCGGACCTCGGGCGCTAGTCTGCCCAGGCCGACTGTCAGCTCGCCCAAGGCGCGCCTCTGGCTCATGAACCAGACAGACACGGACATCGACCCTTATCGCTAACGAGCCGAATTCCGCATCGCCGCCGCCCTGACGGTTGAGGCACGTACGGTCGCGGTCCAGGTGGAGCACGCCGTGGTCGGACTCGACGCCTCGCCTCCTGATGACTGTCAGACAGCCGGGACCCGGGGTGCACGGCGTTACATCCTGAAGGGTTGATGATTATGACGACGACCTACTCGGGTCCTGCGAGGCTGATCCTGGTCGACGGCGCATGCATATCCGGCATGGCTTCCCTCAGTACCAACCAGCGCGGAGGACTCAACGGCTGGGGGGGCACATTCCGTCCGGACGAGATCACGGCAGACCTTCGCAACGCAGTCGAAGGGCTGCAATTGGAACTGCCCTACGATCGGATGGGGACAGTCGTCGTCACCGGCATACGCAAGCTACTCGCCACGCAGGTGTTGATGTCGTTGGCAGGCCGCGGACCCGCACCATTCTGATCGTGCGCCGCACGGCCGCCGCTACATCGCCGCCGCGACGCGGTCACTCTGCTCTGACGCAGCGATGAGGGCAGGATCGTGTCGATCGATAGACTCTGCCGGGAACCGTTAACTCTCATGCCACCTATCGCGCGTTACCAACTGTCACGACAGCCGGATGGAGCGGGTGCCGGTCCTGCCGACCTGTTCTGGCTTGGTCAGGTCCAGGCGTGATCGAGGGCCAGTGCCAGCCGCCTGGTCCACTGCTCGGCGGTGCCCGTAATTCCGGAGTACTCGTCGGTGAAGTTGGACCAGTCGACCTCCCAGGACAGCACGGTCTCGGCCGTGAAGGTATCGGCTTCGGCGCCGAGTTCCGGTCGCATGAGTTGGCGGACGAGGGCTTGGTCAACGGCGGTGTGTTCGGCGAGCAGGACCGCGTCGTAGAGGTCCTTGCCTTGCGGGTACATGTCGGTGGCCAGCCGCAGCGGCTTCCACGCCAGCGCCAGCGAGGCGGGCGCGGCCAGTAACGACTCGTCGACGTCGGGCAGGATCAGCACCTCTGGCGGGAGAGGAAGTCGTTCGCCGAAGACGATGTCGATCTGTACGTGGCCGTCCGATGCCTCCGGGGTGCTGAACGGGATGAGCAGGCGGCGTCCGTCAGCGCGTTCGTACGTCCAGATGGCGGACTCGGTGATCCGGTCTGGTTGCAGGCCGGCGCCCGTTGCGGTTCGGATGGCGGTCTTGATGTCATCGAGCAGCGTGCGGGCGTCGGTGCTGTCGCTGGTGATGGTGTGCGGGGTGACGACGAAGTCGAGGTCGCCCGGCTCGCGGCGGCGTCGCCGACCCAGGCCGCAATGGTGACGCTGCCGCGCAAGACCAGATACTGGCCCCAGGTGGTTGCGGCGATGGCCGCCAAGACGTGATTCATGGCGGCGCGTCGGGCGTTGGTCCACAGCTGGCCGGTGGCCGCTACGAGGAAGTCGGGCTCGCCGGCGCGGTAGGCGTTCGGGTACTGCAAGACGCCCGGCACAACCGGTAGCAGGGCCAGGGTTTTCCGGGGTCTGCTGTTGAGCGCGTGGGCGACAGCGTTGATCTCTTCGGCGCTCCATCTGGACAGGTCGGTGCCTTTCGGGAAGTACTGCCGCAGCAGCCCGTTGGTGCCGCGTTGCCAAGGGCTGTGGGGGTCGGCGAAGAACACCGGGACTCCGGTCTCGACCGTAAATCGTGCATGCGCAGACAGCTCCTTGCCGCGGTCCCATGTCAGCGATCTGCGGAGCTGCTCGGGCAGTGTCGTGATCGTCTCGGCGAGGGCTTTGCTCATCGTGATCGCTCCATACCCGGCGAGAGCTGGGCCGTTCTTCGTCCGCGGGATCACACCCCAGCCGTCCTCGCGGGGTAGGTGGATCAGCATCGTGAACCTGGTCGTCCGCTCGACCAGCGTCCCGATAGCGGAACGCTGCAACCCGATGATCAGATCTCCTTCCCAGTGCCCGGGAACGGCGCGGTCCGCGACTTCGGCGGGACGTTCGCTGATCAGCGTGTCGCTGGTGACGTGCGCCCATGCGCGTTGTTTCGCGCGTGCCCGGGGGACGCGAAGCGCCCGACCGATCCGCAAGCAGGTGACGAGTTCGCGCTTGAGGGCGCCGCGGCTCTGGACGTAGAGCGCCTGGTAGATCGCCTCGTGGCTGATGCGCATCGACTCATCCTCCGGAAACTCGGCCCTGAGTCTTCGGGAGATCTGCTCCGGACTCCATCCGGTAATCCATGCCCGAGCAACTTTGCGGTCTTCGGGCGGCGGGCTCGACGCTCGGCGTGCCACTGCGCGGTCGTGGCCTTGTAGTCCAACCGGTACGTCCTGGTCGAGGCGTTGCGCCGCAACTCCCGCGAGATAGTCGACGGGTCTCGGCCGAGCCGGCGTGCGATCTCGCGCACGCCCATACCTTGCGCCTTCGACAAAGCGATGTCTTCGCGTTCGCCGAACGACAGATACCGGCCCGACACCGTCGCAGGCAGCGCAGGATTCACGCCGCCAGCGTGCCGGAACCACCGGAACCCAACCGGTGACGACACGCCCGCCGCCGTGGCCGCGTCCTCGGTCATCACACCACGACTGATCGCAGCCCAAAACCTGACCCGGTCCTGACGCCACGCCACCGTCGGTCGTCCCGGCGAGGGAATCTGACCCCGACACTCCCGAACCCGCTTCTGCCTCGGCCCATAAGCCATCGCTTCACCCTTCCGACGAGGTGTTGCGACGACCCGTTGAATCCGCCCTGACAGCCGCGGTCGCTATGAAAGATCACCGGCTGCTCGGGGCGACGGCTGGTCACGGCGTGGGATAGAGCCTGAGCGGGTAGGTCGGTGCGCAGATGATCGGCGGTGGCCCAGCCGACGACCCGACGGGAGGCCAGGTCGAACGGTGGCCAGATACAGCCAGCCCTCCCACGTGTTGATGTAGGTGATATCTCCGCACCAGCGGGTGTTCACCGCCGCGGCTGCGGTAGTGAAGTCCCTGGCGATCAGGTCAGGACGCGCGGGCGCCGCCGGGTCGGGCACGGTCGTCGTCCGCCACCGCTTCGGTGCCCGACCGCACCGGCCGGCCGCTTGCATGAGCCGGGCGATCCGCTTGCGGGAGTGCCGGCGGCCCTGGGCGCGCAGTTCGGCGTGCACGCGCGGGGAGCCGTAGGTTCCAGCGGAGGCGTCGTGCACCTCGATGATCTGCTCGGTGAGTTCGACGTCCTGACGGACCCGCGTCGACGGGCCGGCGGCATGGTGCTGGTAGTAGGCGGACCGGGAGACCTCCAACAGCTCACAGGCACGCTTCACGTTGCCCTGCTGCGCTCTCTCCGCCTCGATGAACGGATACACGTTCACCGGGTCTCCTTCGCGAAGAAAGCCGTGGCCCGCTTGAGAATGTCGACGTCCTCACGCAGCCGGCGGTTCTCCCGCCGCAACTGCGCCAGCTCATCCCGCTCGGCGGTGGTCAGCCCGTCCGACCGCGTCCCAACGTCGAGGCCAGCCTGCTTGACCCAGTCCCGCACCGCGGTCTCGGTCAGGTCAAAGTCCTTCGCGACCTGACCGACCGTCCGGTCTCCACGCCGGCATACCGCGACGATCTCCGCCTTGAACTCCGGCGTGAACGCCCTGCGAGGCCGGCGCGGCTTCTTTCCCATGCCTTCCATGATGAACATCCTCCCGGGGGCTCACAGCCCCCACAGATCTCAGATGTCCGTCAAACCGGGTCAGGCCCATCCTTCAAAACGGTCGAGCAGAGCAGGAAGACAGAGAATGCGATGGCCGTATGCGAAAGTGTCAACCCTGTTGACCTGCTGCGCGAGCAGATCGATGACGTGTTGCAGGCGATGTGCGCATTCTGCGCAGGCGTTGATGTCCGTCGAGGCGGAGGCGATCCGCGGCGCCGCCTATGGGCAGCGCGCTGAAGAGCGGGTCAACTCCCGCAACGGTTACCGGCATCGGGAGTGGGACACCCGCATCGGCACGATCGACCTGGCGGCCCCGAAGCTGCGGCACCGCTCCTACTTCTGCGGGTTGCCGGGCAGGTTGAACACCCACGTCCTCGTCCGGATACGGTCCAGCGCCGAGGTTAAGGTCGCGGTTCCTGGTGAACTCGGGAGGGCCTGGGCCGAAGTGCCGTAGAGATGACTTCGCGGGCGGAATGAGCGCCTCAGCGTGCCCACCTGTCCCGCATTCACCCATCACCGCTCGTGAAGACCGCCCGCGTGCTCTGGCCTTATACGGTCCCGAGAGTCACTGACGGGGCTATGCACATAAGGCGACAGACCGGCCGGCACTCGGTGGCCGCGGCGCTGCTCCGGGTTTGGGCGGCGCAGGAGACGATCGAAACCCGGGCGACGTGCCCACGACAGCAGCCGACGGCGGGCTCGTCCGCTGTTCCCGCACTCCTCGGTCGGTTTACCGGTCTGGCTGTCCGTCGGCGTGTTACGACTGGCCCGCGGCGTCGAGGAGGGTCTTGGTCATGTGGAGACGTACGGTTGCCAGACCGGAGCCGGCGCAGGCTCGCCCTGCTCGGGTGACGTTCCTCGAGCTGTTCTTCGATCTGGTGTTCGTCTTCGCGTTGACGCGGATCGTCGCTCGGGCGTTCGAGGACGTGGTGGTCGAGCCCGGTGGCAGCGCCTGGTCTCGGGCGCTGCCCGGCGCCGGGAAGACCCTCATCCTGCTGCTGGCCCTGTACGCGCTGTGGCAGGGCATCGCGTGGACGACCAGCCGCTACGACCCGGAATCCATCACGATCCAGGCGGTGGTCACCGTAGCGCTCGGCTCCAGCTTGGTGATGGGTGTGGCCGTCCCGCGGGCGTTCACCGGATACGCGGAAGCCTTCGCGTTCGCCTACGTCGCCGGTCAGCTCACCCGGCCGCTGGTGCTCCAGTTCGCCCTGCGCGACCGGCAGCGCCGGCAGCTGAAGTGGCGGATGCTCGCCACCTACAGCGTCACTGGCGTGCTGTGGATCACCGGGGCGATCCTCGACGGCCGGGCGCTAATACCGCTGTGGGCGCTCGCGCTCGGCATCGAGTACGCGGCCGGACGGTGGGGCTGGCCCGTGCCTGGGCTGGGCCGTGCCACCACCGCCGAGTGGGACATCGCCGCGGAACACCTCGCCGAGCGTTACCAGCAGTTCTTTCTCATCGCCCTGGGTGAGACGATCCTGGTGATCGGTTTGACCTACAGCACCGGACCCTTCGACCGCGACCACACCCTCGCCTTCGCCGTCGCCGCGATCACCTCAGTGCTGCTCTGGCGCATCTACTACCACCGCGCCGGGCGGATCCTCCCCGACGCCATCGCCCACTCGGACAATCCGTCGACTATCGGCCGGTCCGCCGCCGACACCCACCTGGTCATGATCATCGGGGTGGTGACCACGGCCCTCGGATACGAGATCACCATCGAACACCCCTTCGATCCCGCCCCGGCGACCTGGATCGCGCCTATCCTGCTCGGCCCGGCCCTGTTCATCGCCGGCCGCGCCCGCTTCGAGTACGAGGTCTTCGGCCGGGTCTCTCCCGCCCGTCTGATCACCCTCGCGGCGCTGACGCTGTCCTACCCGGCACTGATGTCCGCGCCGCCTTTCGCCGCCACGGCCGTCGCCGCCGCGGTGCTCCTCGCCGTGGCCGTGACCGATGCGCGCCGTGCCCACGGCCGACCACCGGAGCCCGCCCAACCACCCTTTTGACGAACTCCAGCGCGCCACCTGCCGCAGGCGCGCTGCACCACGAAACGCCCTCCGTCTGCTAAGCGACCGTTCCCCGAACAGCCGTCGGGCTGCCCTGACGTGGATCAACCCCTTAAGCAACCGTCTCAAGACGCAAGAGTCGTTGATCTGAAAAGCAGATCCTGCACAACCATGCACAGTAGCCACCGCAACGGCCGCGGCCGATCGAAGTGGGCGGCGCGCTGCACGCCCGCCCTGGACCCTTCGCCATCACCTTCGCGAAGGCCTCATTATCCGCAGCACCGCCAACGACCACGCCGCATGGATTACATCGGAAACCGGTCACTCCCTCCCCCGGGCTGAAGTACTGGGTGGGAAGATGCGCCGATGCCGCTGACCTTTCCGTCGCACCCGGGTGTGGTACTCCCGCTCAAACTCTGGCGACCCCGCTGGTTCGACGGTGTCGCGCTGACGACCGGTGCGGTCGCACCCGACGTCAAGTACGCGTTCCTCGGGGTCGGACCGGAGTGGCAGAGCCACACTCTCACCGCGCTGGTGTGGTGGTGTCTGCCGGTGGCGCTGCTCGGCGCGTGGCTTGTCCGCGCCACCGTCGCGACCCTCGCCGCCCACCTACCCCACCTGGGTCCGTTCGCGCTGCGCGACTACGGCGTGCTCGCCACAGTGCGCTATCGATGGCAGATCACCGCAGGATGTGCGCTGCTCGGCGCGGCCAGTCACATCGGCTGGGACTACCTCACCCACACCGTGGCGTGGCAGCGCATCGTATTCGGCACCGACTGGGACTCGGTCAGCGAGATCGCCTGGTGGACGGTGTCCGACATCCCCAGCACTCTCTTCGGGGCGCTGGTCACGCTCGGCGTCGCCGTCGTGATCGGCCGCCGCCGGCTGCTTCGCGACTGGCACGGCACCCCACAGCCAACCCGCACCCGCTCGATGATGTTCTGGTCCGTCGCCGGCGCCGTCGCAACCATCGGGTACGCCCTGACCCCGCTGCTGCCAGCCGCGGAACTGCCATGGGCGACTGTCGTACGGCTACTGTGCGTCACAGCTGGGGCGCTGCTCGTCGCCGCTGTGGCGGTTCAAGCAGTGAACGCCAAGACCGCCCCCGCTGAGACCCGGACGCAAGAACCTGGCAGCAAATCGGAAGTGCCGCCCTCGTCGCCGAGCGCCTCGCCGCCGCCACGATGAACGCTGCCCGATCGCCGCAGCGGTACGCTGCTGCGCCGCAAGGACGGTGGAGATTCAACCGCTGCGGCAGCCAACCTACCGGGCCTGGGCTTGCAGCATCGGTCGCACCGGCCGATTTCGTGTCCGCCTCAGACCTCCCCGGAGGTGGAGCGAAGGTCGGTGTGTGAGCAGGCGATCGTAGCTGCGGCTGTGGCGAGCGCTTCAGGTGTCACGCGAGCCGCAAGGTGGGTTGCGATGCCCCCCAGGTTTAACTCGCGCACCCGGTCGACGTCGACGTCGTTAGCCCGCAGGTGCTCTTCAACCGGCCAGTAGTTGTCCAACCGTTTCGCGAGCGCGGCCAAGGCCCAGGCGAGGTCGACAGCGGGAAGTCTGACGGCCCCGCTGCCGCTGCTGACCTGCTGCCCGTAATCGGCGGCCCACAACTCCAGGCCCCAGCCGGGCCAGCGAGCCGGCCACGTCTCGGTCACTCCCTTCAAGGGGATGATGCTCCAGAGACCGGCACGGCGCGCCGAAAGGTCGAGGTGAAGTCCCGCGGTCGGAATGGTCCGGCACGAGGAAACGAGGTGGCGGCCGTCGAGTTCGGCCATCAGCTGCGGGCCGCCCAGCCAGGGACGCTGCGCTCCCTCGGTCAGTCCATAGGCGCGGCGACCAGCGTCGTCGAGCACGCTGACCAGAAATTCGATCGGCCCATCGGACCAGCCTTCGCCGTCCTCGTACAGGGCCGGCCGCGCAGGCATCCGCTGCCGCACCGCCTGGCGGTCCTGGCCGAGGTATGCCACGAGATCGCCGATTCCGTCGTAGGCCCAACGTATCTTCCAGCCAGCCCAGGTACGCCCGTACGCTTCGAGTAGCGCGGCCCGATAGTCGTACCGGCCGCCGAGGGCGACATGACCGAGCAGACTGAACATCAGCAGCGTGCGGTGATCTACGTCAATCAGCACGCCGCCTTCGCAGGACAGGTCATCGAACCACTCGTCCGTCCGACAGTCGTCGAGCTGGTCGAGCCACCGCAGCGCGGCCGCGGGACCGATCGCGAAGTGATAGTCGAGGCTGTAACCAGCCCCGCCGCCCTGCGCGTACAGCTGGTGGCGCCCATTGCGAATCACGACGTAATTCACTCTGCTACCCATGGCCGCCGATGCTATGGGGCGGCCCTCCGGAGCTGTTAGCGTTGTGGTTCACCATGCGGCTGCCGCTGTACCTACTTCTCACCCACGGACCCAAGCCGGTTTCATTGTCTTCGTGGCGCCTTCGACTGTCGCGAGACCGGCGGCATACGGCCTCGGGCCCCGCGTTGTCTAGTGCCTTACGCGACGACGACCGCCAGCACATGCAGCTACCGACCCGTCTCTACCGGGTCACGCTGCCGGTAGACCTGGATGCCGTGGTCGCTTTTGCGGTAATCAGGATGGCATCAGGGCGAGGCGTAAGAGTTTGACAGCTTCGAACCTGGGCTAGCTTGAGCGGCTGCGGCCAGCGCGGGATCGGTGGTCGTGCCGGGCCAGGACGGTGTAGCAGGCCGCGAGGACGATCGCGGTCGTCATAGCGGCACCGCCGGCACGGGTGACGGCCAGGAACACCATTCGCTGCGGTGCCACCTCTTCCGTGGCGGCCAGCGCGGCGCCGGCTGCGGCGGCGAGGCCGATGGCCGTCCAGGCCAGCACCACGAGCACCCGCTCGGCCGACGGCCACTGCGCGGTCGCCGTCGCGGGCGACTGCGTACGCCACCATCGGACCAGCCAGACCACGACGACGCAAGCGCCGACGATGTCGCTCACCCGCTGCGCCCAGCGATAGCCGGGCATGCCGAGGTGCGACTCGGCCAGCCAGCCGATGTGCGCGGTACCCCACATCCCGTCGTGTGTGAACGAGTCCCACAGCACGTGGGTCGCCGCGCCGAGCACCAGCGAGACGACCAGTATCGCCACGCGGACAGCCGGCCGATGACGGTGACGCGCGGGCGGGGGTCGGCGATCGCGTAGCCGGATCGGCGAGATGGCGATCAGGAAGCGGGCCAGCAGCCCATGCCACAGGGCCACTGCCGCCAGACCCAGCACCACGTCGACGCCGAGGACGCCGGCGAACGAGTGGGTCAGCGTCGCCTGCACCGGCAGCGGCAGGTAGTAGGGCAGGTCGGGAACCATGCTCCCGAGCACGAGGGCCGACGGCGCCAGCCAGGCTGACCGCGCCAGCGGCAGCACGGCCGCGACGTGACTACCGGTGAACGGCACCTCGCCTCCCTCGCTTGGATGGATCCTGGTGCGCTGTCACCGCCGGCTGGCGGTGTACAGGCCGGGCACCACGGTGCGGCTGTCGCCGCGGGGGTCAGCCGCGCAGGGAGCCGCTGCTCTTACCGGCGGGGTCCATTGCGACGCAGGTGACATTGTGGTCACCTCTCATCCACGCCGGCTGCGTCGGATAGAGAACGAAGAGCTCCCAGGATTCAAAGTCCGCCGTCGGGGCGTAGGACTCGGGCAGGTGGTCCCTGGCCAGCGCTAGGCCTCGCTGCCGTTGGCGGCCTCGGCCACCACCTCAATGTCGTCCTCGACGTCAAGGAGTGCGCGGAATCCGCTGCGAAGGAGCGGCTGGTCGTCGACCAGCAGGACACGGATCATGACATTTGATCCACGGGAAGGTCGGCTTGGACGGTGAAGCCGCCCTCGCGGCGCGGTCCCGCGAGTAGTTGGCCTCCGAGGGCGGTGACTCGTTCGCGCATCCCGAGAAGCCCGACGCCGGGCACCGGCGCGGTGTCCGGCGTGGCCTTGCCGTCGTCATCGACGCGGATCGCGAGGGCGTCGGGACGGTAGTCGATCCGGACCGACGCCGTAGCGGCGGCGGCGTGACGGGCGATGTTGGTCAGCGCCTCCTGAACGATCCGGTAGGCGGTGCGGTCCACCGCTGCCGGCACGTTGTTGCGGTGTCCCTCGATCGTCAGCGTCGTGTCCAGGCCGGTCGCACGGACCCGTTGCACCAGTTCCGGGACGTGGTCGAGCCCATGCGGCGGGTTCTTGTCGTCGTCGCGCAGCGCCTCCAGGGTCGCTCGCAGTTCCCGGGCCGCCTCACGACCGGCCTCCCGGATCGCCAGCAGGGCCTCCGGCACCTGTTCACCCCGCTTGCGGGCCAGGTGGACAGCGACTTCGGCCTGCACCTTGATGACGGAGATCTGGTGGGTAAGCGAATCGTGCAGCTCCCGCGCGATGTGCAGCCGCTCCTCGTTGGCGCGGCGCCGCGCGGTCTCCTCGCGGGTGCGCTCGGCCTCGTCCGCCCGGCGCTCGGCCTGTCGCAGCGCTTCACCCGCCGCACCGGCGGCGATCAGCCAGGCCAGCTCGAGGACACCTCGGGCCCGCGCGAACGCCTCGCCCGTGTCGTGCAGGCCCGAGGCCATGGCCGCGAGGGGAAGAGCAGCCAGCATGATCACGCTCGTCGCCACCGTGATAGAGCGGTGTCCCGCCCGCACGGCGGCGTACACCGCGAACAGGTACGCGACGGCAGGCACGTCGAAAGCGGCCGCCTGGTAACCCACCGCGCACAGCCCGGTGACGGCCAGGACGGGAACCGGCGCGCGGCGGCGCGCGGCCAGCGCCAGGCCGCCGGCCGTCAGCAGCGCGTAGCCGAGCAGGTCGAGGTTGGTGGCGGAGTGCTGCCCGGACAGCCCGGTGACCAGCAGGATCGCCGCCACCCCGGCGGCGATCGCCCAGTCTCTGACACCGATCCGTCCCCTGCTCATGCGCGCACCCTAACTGGGTGTCTGCCCTGGCGACTCCTGCGCGCGGATGAACGGCCGGGTACCGCACACGCGGTACCTTCCCGGCTTCTGCGGCATCCGCAGCAGCCGGATGCGCCGCTTGCGGCAGCGTGAAGTGCCCACGTCAGCAGGACGACAGGTGGTGGGTCCGCCGGACAGGATCAGACGACGTCCAGTCGTAGGAAGATGAGGAGAACCTCATGACCGTCCGTCGCCTGCTTACCGCAGCCGCCGCCGCCCTGCTCGGCGTCTTCGTGTTTGCCACACCAGCGGCCGCGCAAGTCTGTGCGACGAAGGCAGAATGCGCGGGCCAGGGTGTCGATACTTTCATCGGGACCCCCGAGCGAATCTGGGCCAGCGTTGCCGCACTGGTGGCGCTGGTCGGCGTGGTCATCGGCGGGCTGGCGCTGCGCTCCGTCCGTCGTATCGGCAACGGCGGGAGGAAGGGGGCCATCGTGGCCCTGGTGACGGGGCTGACCGGCGCGGTCAACGGAGCGGTGAATCTGGCGGTCGCCGACGGTGGTCTCGGCACCGGCAACGGAGTAGCCGGGGGTGCCTTGGCCCTGGTGCTGGGGCTGGTCGGCGTGGTCCTCGGCTGGCTGGCTCTGGCCCGCTCCCGCCGCACCGGCTGACCGGCTGACCGGCTGACCGGCTGACCGCAGGGAATACGAGCGCCGTTCGGTTCTGCCTGACGACCGCCGCGCCAAGTTCCAGCGCGCCGTACGCGTCCGTCCCAGCCTCATGCTCGGATAACTGCCCTCAGCCGCAGACTTACCGGCGAGCGCGCATTCAGCAGGCATTCAGTCACGCAGCGCTGCGTGGCACTTGGTAGCTGCTTCCTTCACGGCACCCCAACTCAGGAAGGAGAACGATGCGACACACCATCTCGATCTGGCGAACACTCGCTGCCGGCCTCGCCGGAGGCATCGCGTTCCTGCTGGGCACGTTCGTCACATTCCGCCTGCTCGGCGGTTCACGCCTAGGCGCGGAAGGGTTGTTGTTCGACCCCGACACCCAGCATCCCAAGGTCATCACCGTGTGGAAGGAACTGGAGCCACTTCCACGGATTCTGGAGAATCCGCTGATCATCCTCGGCGGGATGCTCGCGTTCGGGATCGGCTACGCCTTCGTCTACCGGTCCATCGCTCCCGCATGGACGACGGGCCTGCACAGCAGGGCATGGCGGCTCGGCCTCATCGTGTGGCTGGGCACCGTGTTTGCCGAGTTCATGGGCTCATTCAACGTGCTGCACCAGCCCCTGAGCCTCAGCGTCCTGGCCTGGGCGATGTGGGCGGTATGCGCCTTCGCCGAGGCGTACGCGTTGGTGTTCGTGTTGGACCGCGGCCTGTCCAAGGGCGGTGAACAAGGCGAACGCGGCCTCACGCATCGCTCCACCGCGGCCGAACCCCATACCTGACGCCAACTGGGTGGAGACGCCAATGAACATCACTGTGTTCGGCTCGACGGGCCGCACCGGTCGCCACATCCTCAACCTAGGATTTCGCCGCGGCCACCGCATCACCGCCTTCACCCGGCCGTGTTAGCAACCAGTGGAACATCCTCATGTGCGGCCAGTTGGTGAGGAGCTAGCTGGCCGTGACGGCTTACCGGCCATGACGGAGTCGCGGTGGCTGGTCAACCTCGTCAGCGTAAGTTTCAGCGCCTACGCCCGTCGAGTGCGTGATCCGGGCTTGCCCTACGGCACCGGGTGTCGGCGCTGCGCTCCTGTTCAGATGTACCGGCGGCCGATCGACTTTCACGCACACTGAGCTTCCTTGAGAAACTGGCCCGGGCCGTTCCAGGGTGAGGAGGGGGATATGACACGTCCAGAAAGGGTGCTCGTCACTGGTGGTACCGGCGTGCTGGGTCGCGAGCTGGTACGTCGGCTACAGGATCGAACCGAGGTGCGGGTGTTGAGCCGTCGCCCATCTCAGGGACCTGGATTCGTCCAGGGTGATCTCGAGACCGGCGCGGGCCTGGCCGCAGCGGTCGAGGATGTGGATGCCATCGCCCACTGCGCGAGTGCGGCCGACTACCGGCGACCGCAGCGGGACGTGACCCAGCTCCGGCAGCTCCTCGACGCGACAGGTGGAGCGCGGCCGCACCTGGTGTATGTCTCGATCGTCGGAGTGGAGCGGGTTCGGTTCGGGTTCTTCCAGGCCAAGCTAGACACCGAGCGGCTCGTCGAAGCCTCCGGCCTGCCATGGACGATCCTGCGGGCCACCGAGTTCCATGATCTGATGCTGATGTTCTTGATGCGACTCTCCAAAGGTCCGGCCGCCGTGGTGCCGCGGAAGTCACTGTTCCAGCCAGTCGACGTGGGCGATGTCGCCGAGCGAATGGCCGAACTCGTCATGGGGCCTGCGGCAGGCCGCGTTCGCGAGCTCGGCGGGCCGAAGGTCGAGTCGATGGCGGACCTGATGCGCGCCTATCTCGCCGATGCACAGCGCCGCCGCCCAGTCATCAGGATCCCCTTGGGGGGAAGGCTGGGCGCGGGGTTCGGCTTGGGTGGCCACCTGCTCACCGATGGTGACCGCGGCACGGTCACGTTCGCCGATTACCTACACGCGCGTAGTGACGCTGACGGCCTCCTCGGCCATCCCTACCGCTAAAAGCGTGGGACCTGCTGCAGGCGTCCAGGCCAGCCGGGCGGGACCTCACCGACCAAGCCGACGTCGACCTGGTCGATGAACATGTCCGACGCGTACGCCACCAGATCGCTTCCGACCGGTCAGCTGGGCGGCAGGTCCTCGAAAGCCTGTTCTACGACAAACCGCCCATGGACTCGGCGACCGCCGCAGCCCTGCTCGGCGCGGCAGACCGCATCCTCGCCAGCGACATCGCGACCGCCCGCCAACTCCTACACGAAATTTGCGACGCGGCGTTGTTCCCCCACCACTAGACCAAGACATTCCTCAGCGGCGACGGCCGCTGCTCGGCAGACATGCTCTCTCGCCGGGATCGAAGCCGGCCCAACACGTGATCCGACGAGCCGGGCTCCCACTAGTGAGTACGCCAGTCCAGGGCGTCGAGCAGGGCTGCTGCCACGGCCAACCGGTTTGTCGCACCAATCCCGTCCAGCGCCCTGTGCATAACCTCCTCGGCGTCCTCGGACAGTTCCTGCGGACCGAGCATCGGCAGCATCAGGATGAGCCGCTGCGCCCAGGTCAGCCGCTCGTCCGGCAGCGCCGCCGCGGCGAGCAGTTCGGCCCAGGTCATCGCGGACGTGAACCCGTGGCCCGCCGATTACGGCGAGTTCGGAGGCTTGGCCTTCTGCGGGTAAATCGTCTCGTGACGGGCCAGCATGGCAACGAACTCGCCGATCTTCCGCTCGCGGGTCTGCGCCCGCTTGACGGCATTGACGCGGTGGATGAGAGCGAACCGGTTGGTTTGGTGAGTACGTCGAACATGGCCTGGGCGGCAGGGTCGGCAGCGATGGCGGCGAGTAGGTCGGCCGGTACCTCGGCTTCCGACGGTGGGGCGTAGGCGGCCGCCCACCGCCCGTCCGCCTTCGCGGCTTCTACCGCGACGCGGCCTGGGGGCAGCATTCGCCCCTGCGCCTCCAGCCGGGCCACGTGGGCGACGTTGCGTTGTGACCAGGAACTGCGGGGCCTGCGAGGGGTGAACCGGATCCAGGAGGTTTCCTGATCCCGTTTACGGGCCTGCCCGTCGATCCAGCCGAAACACAGGGCCTCGTCGACCGCCTGCTGCCAGGTCAGCGTCGTGACTGTGCCGCCCTTCTTGGTCAGGGCGAGCCAGACACCGGGCGACGTGGCGTGGTTGGCCGACAACCACGCGCGCAGCGCGTCGGCGTCCGCGACGATCAACTCATCCAGCTCTGCGCTCGCCATGACGGCAGGCTAACCGCTGCACCGTGGCCGCAGCCTCTGCCTGTGGGCCAGCCCGACTCGCCGGGCTGCCGGCGCGCCGGTCGCTCGGCGGACCGTCGGGGGCAGGACCTCGATGCTCAGGACGATCTCGACGTCGGGCCGGCATGTCAGACTCCTCGTGCACGTACGGCGAGCGTCGTCCACGACCACGGGTCTCTGACAATCGCCAGCGCCATCCACGGTGGCGGCCGGACGCCGTAGGAGCTGGCGACGCCCGGCGATCCAGCCGCGCACCTCAACCGCTCGGTCTGCGGCAGATCGGTAAACCTGACCTTCGTCGACGCCCAGCGACGGGTGAGGTAAAGCGCCCGGCAGCTATCCGAACGCATTGAGATCGGCAGGGCCGCATACCGGTCGTCTCGAGCTGGTGGCGTCGGCGGCGATCAGTTTCCTGATCAGAAGGGGGGTGCGTCCTCGCCCATCAACGCCAGCACGACGCCTCCCTTCCCGCTCTTGAGGCTCTGGACCACGACCTTGCCGGTGCTGCCGTCGGGCAGCTCCAACGTAAAGGTCTTCCCGACCGCGTTCTTGGGGCCATTGCCGGCGCTGTTGGCGGGTCGGAAGTCGCCTGCCCACGGCGGGGTCCCACCCTTGCGGGCGGGCTCGGCGAAGAGCGCGGCGGTGCCGGGGGTCCTGGTGCCGTCCGACGATAGAAGCACTGAGGCGCTGCGATAGGTAGCCATATACACCAAGGCTATCCCGGACTGCGCTCGTTCGCGCCACGACAACTGCGCCGTAACGCGAACGGCCACGGGGAGCGACCTTGATCTGCTCTCACCCCTTGGGCTGACCGTGCGTCGGCCGTGGCCCGAGCTAGACCCCGGTCGCCGAACCTGCAGCTTCGGCGGTCGACAGCCCGCCGGCTCGGTCGACGTCTCGCCACCGCGTCCGCACGTGCCCGCACCAGGCCCAGCCGCCTCGCAGGTTGTCGGCGCGCCGATCGGCGGCATGTGAGTGAACCAGTCGCGCCCGCTTTGAGTAGAAATGCCCATGGCTCTGCGCGCTTCTCGGCCTGTACGTTGATTCCTCGGGCCGACTGCAATCGGTCGACTACCGTTCGTAACGGCTGCGACGCCTTCCGCCGACTCCGGTGAGCCGGCCCGGAAACCGCGGATTCGCTGACCCGACTGGAGTGTTAAGCATCGCGGCGGTGGAAAGTGAGAGCGGCGAGCGTTAGGGCGGAGAGTGTCCAAGTGATCGTGGCGGCGGCGGCGGCGCCGCGGGACGGGTCGAGGGCGGCGGTGTCTGGCAGGTAGGCGGCGCTGGTGCCGGTCCGGGCCCGAAGCAGCGGGCCTGCGATGAAGTACAGACCGAGCAGCAGAACCACGGCGGGCACTGCGCGGCGGACGACGCCGGCGACTGCCGCCCCCAGCAGCGTGGTGAGCGTCAGGTACGCGGTCGCGGCGGGCGTCCAGGTGGCCCCATAGGCCGGCAGGGTGCTGGTGGCCGCCGTCGCGGCGGCCACCGGGAGCGTCAGAGCAGCCAGCGCGAGGGCTTTCGCCGCCTGCAGTGGCAGGCGCCGGGGCATCGCGAGCAGTGTGGTGCGGATCTGGCCGCCCTCCTGGTACTCGGACGCGGCCGCTAGCACGCCGAGCACCAGGAAGCCGGCCTGGGTGTAGCCGAGCGGGGCCAGGGCGGCGTCGTCGCCGAGCGGCTCACCGCGGGACTCGGCGGATGCGTACGCGTACGTCAGCAGCAGGTTGGCGGTCCAGGTCAGCAGTGCGGTCAGGCGCAGCGACGGCAGGGTCAGCAGTTTGCGCAGCTCAGCGCGGGCGGTGTTCATACGTCTCGCCGCTGAAACAGGACGGCGCCGACCGCGAGTAACGCGACGACCCAGGCCGTCATCACCAGGCCGGCGGTCACCGGGGCGATCTCGACGGGGAAGTCCGCGCTGCGGATGAACATCTGCGCTCCGACGATGTCCGGCAGGTAGGAGGCGAGGTCGGTGACCTTCGTCAGCAAGTACGACACTGAGACGACGGAGCTGTTGATGATCAGCAGCGTCAGCGGCACGATGCCGTTGCGAGTGATCAGCGCGATCCCGCACGCCAGTAGTGCGGTCAGCGTCCAGTAGAGGATCGCGGCGGCCACTCGGGCCGGGGCGGGTGCCGGCGCGTGTTCGCCGTGCAGCACCTGGGTGAGGGTGAGTGTGGCGGCTGCGGTCACCGCTGCCTGTGCCGCGACGACCAGCACGAGCGCGGTGGTCTTCGCCACCAGCAGACGCAGCCGGTCGGGAACTGCGGCGAGCGTCGCGGTGAGCTGGCGGGCGCCGGGGGCGTCCTGACCGGTGGACGTGTATTCGCTGCTCACCACGATCACGCCGAGGACCATCGGACCGATCAGGCCGATACCCAGGTCGCGTAGGCCCAGGTCGGACGTGTCGGTGAGGGTACCGGCGGCGATCGCGCGGCGGGTGTACGGCGCGTTCAGCAGGACGACCACGGGTGCTATCAGCGTGCCCAACACCAGGCCGACCCAGGCGGTGGGCAGGCCGAGCAGCTTACGGAGTTCGGCGCTGACCAGGCTCACCACGGGCCACCCGCCTCGGTAGCGGTCAGCGCGAAGAAGGCGTCCTCGAGCGTGCGATGACCGCCGGTGACGTCGGCGAGTCTGCCTTGGATCACGATCCGGCCCTTGTCGATCACGATGACGTCGTCGGCGATCTCGGCCAATTCGCCCATCAGGTGGCTGGAGAGTAGGACCGTGCGGCCCTGCGCGGCGCTGTCTCGGAGGAACTCGCGCATCCAGCGAATCCCGGCCGGGTCGAGGCCGTTGACCGGTTCGTCCAGGACCAGCACCTCAGGGTCGCCGAGCAGCGCGGTGGCGAGCCCGAGCCGGCGGCTCATGCCGAGGGAGAAGCGGCCGGCGCGCTTCCGCGCGTCGCCGGTTAGGCCCACGACCTCGAGGACCTCGTCGGCGCGGGAGTCCGGCAGGCCGTTGCTGGCGGCTACCCAGCGCAGGTGGGCGCGGGCCGTGCGGGCTCGGTGCGCGCCGCTGCCGTCGAGTAGCGCGCCGACCGTCGTGAGCGGACGGTCCAGTTTCCGATACGGGCGCCCGCAGATCAGCGCGGTCCCGCTCTGCGGGCGGTCCAGGCCGAGCAGGATACGTAGCGTCGACGTCTTGCCGGCTCCGTTCGGCCCGAGGAAGCCGGTGACCCGGCCGGGTCGGGCCTCGAAGGTGACGTCGTACAGGATCTGCGTCCTGCTCTTGGTCTTGCTGACGCGATCGATCGTGATCATAAGCCGAGTCAACCGGTGTTCCGGCCCTCACACATCGGACCGTTCTCGGATCCTGACGGCCGAGTCGGTCCACGGACCGTCAGACCCTGGTCTGAGAACTACAGTCGGGGTGGTGAACGCCCATCCGCGCCCCTCCGGGCGGTCCAGGGCCGTGCCGGTGGTTGCCGTGGTGATCAGCGTGCTGGTGATGGCCATGTGTACGGTCGGCGCGCAGGGCCCGTTCGCGGTCGTACTGCCGCCGCTGATAGTCGGCGGCGCTGTCGCGGCTGCGGTATGGGCGGTGCGGCGGTCACGCGCCGACCGAACCGCCTACGAATCGCGGCTGACCGCCTGGGCCGCATCCGAGGCGGTGCTCGCCGAGCGGTTGCGGATTGCCCGCGACCTGCACGACATCGTCTCGCATGGCTTGGGTCTGATCACGGTCCGCGCCGCGGCCACCCGGCATCTACCCAAGCCTGCCGAGGTGGAGGTGGCGCTCACCGATATCGAGGACGCGAGCCGGCACGCGACAGCCGAGCTACGCCGCATGCTCACGGTCCTGCGTGAGCCGTCGGCCGCCAGCCGCCGTGCGCCGGTGGACAACCTCGACGACTTGCCCGGCATCGTGCACGGGGCGTCGCTCGCAGGGCTTCGGACACGGCTGACGGTCGAGCCGCTCGGCCCGGTATCGCAGGGTGTACAAGTCGCCGTCTGCAAGACCGTGCGGGAGGCGCTCAGCAACGCGGCGCGGTACGCGGGACCGACGGACGTGCGGGTGCGGGTGTATCGGGACGAAACATACGTGGTGGTCACGGTGGCGGACACCGGCCCGTCAGTCGACGGATGGCGGGCATCGCCGGGCGCCGGACACGGGCTGGCCGGGTTACGGGAGCGGGTCGGCAGTCTCGGCGGCACGCTGTCGGCGGAGCACGTCGACGCGGGCTTCCGCCTCACCGCGCGGATCCGGGACGAGGCGGCGTGAGCGGCATCCGCGTGCTTCTGGTGGACGACCAGGCGCTGCTCCGACACAGCCTCGCCGTGATTATCAACAACGAGCCGGACTTGGCCGTCGTCGGCGAGGCCGGCGACGGCGCGCACGCCGTGGCGTGCGCCCGCACCACCCGCCCCGACGTCATCCTGATGGACGTCCGGATGCCGCACCTCGACGGCCTCGAGGCCACCCGTCGCATCTGCACCGACCCAGCGCTGTCCACTGCCCGCGTCCTGGTCCTGAGCATGTTCGAGCTCGACGAGTACGTCTACGAGGCGCTGCACGCGGGCGCGTCCGGTTTCCTGCTCAAGGACGCCCGCCCCGACGAGCTGATCGAGGCGATCCGCCGCACCCACCGTGGTGAATCGCTGTTCGCGCCGTCGATCCTCACCCGGCTCGTCGCGCACTACGTCACGGCGCCCCGACCGGATCGGCCGACGCCGGCACTGCGGCGGCTGACCGGCCGTGAGGTCGAGGTGCTGACACTGATCGGCGGCGGCTTGTCGAACGACGAGATCGCAACTGCCCTGGCGATCTCGGTGAAGACGGTGAAGACGCACATCACGCACCTGATGGCGAAGCTGGCCGTGCGAGATCGGGCACAGCTCGTGATCGCGGCGTTCGACGCGGGGCTGGTGCGGCCACGCCGCTGAACCCGAACGCGGCGATCTGCGTCGATCATCTGGCTCTGACACAAAAGCAGTGATGCCCGGTCCGCGTTGTTTGTTGGCGATGCGGCAGTCTAAGAGCGTCCGCCAGTAGGTCATCGGATGCGAGGGCTGCGGGGTCGGGTGTCCCACCGGTAGTGCTTCCACGCCCGCACGATGATGCTACGGA